>CAVVSA010000005.1:0-152678 GCA_963750855.1 uncultured Actinomycetota bacterium | reverse complement strand
TCATAATTCAGATGCTTTTGTAAGTTTGCCCCCATCCCGCTCCCTCGCAATCACCATCAGTGTTCGGGCTGAGATGGTTTTCCAGAGCTGATCCACAAAGTTGGAATAAAAGTATCTCCCTGTATACTTTTATTCAAAGGTGGGTGCGTGCGTCATACGCGCTCACAAAAGCGGTTTTAGGATTAATTCTCTCATGGCCCCCGGTTGCTTAGGCGAGACATGCACGTTAACGGTGTCATTTGGTATGCAAGACGTAATACACCGAAAGGCTCTTTTGTCGCGATTTCTTCGCCATAGGAGCCAGGCTCACTACGGCGTCGAGTGCATTTCGTCGGTGGACCTGCATAATCGAGATACATGAACACAGAAAACGATGCCTTACAGGGCGCAGTAACCCACCTATCCCCAGCCGAGACTCCGAATGCCGAGGGCATGACCTTAACCGGCCAGACGCTTCAATATCAGGTAGAGAACACGAGCTTAGCGGTGTGTTTCGGGGCCTATAGGAGAGTCTCTGAATGAGGTGGGCTATGAAAGGAGTGCGCCAGGATTGATAGGGGCACAGTATGACGACTACGAAGACACCTGGATCGATGAACCGCGGCGAGACAAATACTCCGGACAGCTGCATATCGTTTGTGGCGAAATATGCGCCATAGCAACTGACCTGTTCTGGGTGCAAGTTGAGGTGGAGATTATTTACCCGAGATGATGTTCCCAGACTACTGCGGAATTCGTGCCAGGGAGGACCTGGCACTGGCTGCGCATTAGACCAGCGCCCAGGTAGACCTCGGGAAGAGATTGCCCTGAGTACGACTTCACGGCAACCCGCCTCTACGAAGAGGCAGCGATTATGGTTGGCGAGGTTTGCCAAATACCCGACATAGCGTGTAAGGCACTGCACGGCCTCGCGAGACAATATCCCGAAGCAGATGCCGAGCACTTGGCTCAATGGGTTCTTGATAGCCCCAAACTTTTCAAACAAGAATAAGGGGCACGTGTCATTTTAATGTTTACCCGATCCATTGCAAACGCTGCATTTTCCGTTGCCGTTACATCGCTTACAATCTTCGGAAAAGAATTTCCGTTTGTTCCTATACCCTCACAAACTTGGCAGTTCCCCGTTCCATCACATGCGTCACATTTTCCCGTCCAAACGCCCACGAAAGCTCCCTATTTGAATACTTATTTTCACATTTAAAAAAGACTAATGGACCTCGGCGAAAAATGCTAGGCACTCCTGTCCGGGATCAGTTAAATCGAATGCTTGATAAGCCGATACCCAGTGTGTAATCTGCCAGAATTGATTGATATGTCCTTGGGGAGTCTTAAAATGAGCGAGATTATTAAGCGCGGTGCTAGAGAAGTTGCCGCTGGTTTGTCATTGAGAAATTCAACTGCTTGCATTAATTTCATTTATTTAACTTGGCACACTTACGATCTGCACGCCAAGCAATCACGCCGCCCTCATCTCTCCCATCAAGAACGGAAGCAGAATAAACTCAAATTTATGTCAGAAGAGAAGCGAATCGTCCGGCTAGCAAAAGACGGCACCCTGGCGGTGCCTCAGCAAAGCAAAAGGTTGCTTCGATTGAGCGATGATGGAAAGCTAGTTGTGAAGACTCTTGGAGGGGCGTTCCAAGAAGTCTCGCCACTTCCTCCAACTTTTCAGGAGGCTTTTGTTTACTTGATCATTGATAATTCCTCCAGCATGGTTGGTGACAAATTGGACCAAGCGAAAAAGGGAGCTATAGATTTTGCTGAGTCAGCGCTCCGCCAAGGGTATGAAGTTGGAATCATTTGCTTTAGCGATTATGCCAAACACATTTCTGCTCCGACCTCCGAGCTGGCATCGATTCGTATATCGGTTGGAGGGATAAAAGCGTCGGGAGGCACGAATCTGACTCCTGCGCTAGATACCGCGTTTGGAAGGCTGGGCGAAGGAACTACCACCCTAAGATCGGTCCTCGTAATTACGGATGGAGCAACGACGAATATGCCTGGTGCGTTGGCGATTGCGACAAGAATGAAATCTAGTGGCATCTCAATTCTCACGATCGGCACTGACGACGCCGATTACTCATTTTTAGCCGCCCTTGCATCCACAAACGAACTTGCGACGAAAGTTGTTAGGGCTGTCCTCGGTGAGACCATATCTTCCGCAGCTAAGATGTTACCTGGAATCGAGAAGCGACAACTAGGAAGTGGTAAATAGTTGGCGGAGTACACCTATTACGACGTACTAGGTCTCTTGCAATCTGCCAGTTTGGAAGACATTAGGAGGGCCCACCGAGAGTTGGCCTTGGAGTTGCATCCTGATCGAATCCCGGAACATTTAACGGAAGTGCGAATGATGGCCAATGAGAGATTTCTTGATATCCAAGAGGCCTATGAACACCTTACCGATCCCATTAAAAAGGCCCGATACGATTCGAAATTGGACGAAAAGGCAGAATTGGAAAGATTGGCTGAATTGGCTAGATTGGACAGATTGGCGCAGCCGCCACCAAAAGAGCAAGATCCAGCGACGGTCACTTCGCATGCCACTCCGCATTCGGTTCCCACGCGTCGTTACGTGAGCATGAAGATGCGTCTTTTATCCTTTTCTGTTTGGGCGGTTGTAGTTGCATTAGCAGTCCTAGGTCGCACAACGGGGGTCACGGGACGCTTGCTGGGAATCAAGCACGCTTCGTACTCCCTTCCGCGATCGGCGTGGAAGTCACAGTACAAACTATTTGACGGTGGCTTCGTAATCCTTATTGTTTTGGCCTGCGTTGTTGCTTTTTTCTTTCTCGTCAACGAACTACCTCAAATTGCAGGCGTAATCATTGGATTAATTATCCTTGACTTTCTCTATAGGTTGGTCGTGCGCTTCTTGGAAACGCCTCACCCGATGCATGTGCTGTTGTGGACCAAGAGCAAGGGTCTTCCGGTACATAATCTCGCTGTCAGTGCCCCGTACATCGTGCTTGTATTGGCAGTTTCTTCTATTTGGACCTATCGACTCAACCGAGTCCGTTTTCATTGGATTGAGCGGGGATTACTTATCGTGGCGTTGGTTGGAACCTTGTTCGCCGGCGAACTTTTCCTTCATGGGTGGTGGATTTTAGCGACCGCGGGCGTTCTCATCGCCTACATCCTTCTTTTGTACTTTTTCCTCGATCCCTTATCCGTCCCCCAGGCGACAAAACTTGGTCGAAATTTGTTTCATTCTCCTGTAAAGGCGTAAGTGGGTTCGGAGAACTGGTGCCGACCTTCCGTTCAGCAAGTAGCAAAAACAGGTGGCGCTGAATGGATCGTGTGTGGTGATAGGTATGGGTGACTAGTCGGAATATGGTGCGCCATGCTTGCGCCACATTAAGTGTGGAGGCCAAATTGCTGATTTGCGCGGCGCGCAGGGCAGGGCTCAGGTTAATGAATGGTCTAGTTTTGACGCCGATCCAGAACGAATCGTTGGGATCGTCCCAATTTTCTGCCTCTATAAGGAAAATTTGAACTTCTAGAATAATGCCTAATGCACTTTCAAGTGCATTTGCCGCACGATTTGCCTGCTCTTCTTTAACATCGCCCAATAGAACTATGTCAATATCACCTGGTGGGGGACCTGACCATCCTAAGTAGCGTGCTGCCCAAGATCCGATGATGAAGAGTCGATCAAGGCCCTCCAATTTGGCAAAGATCTGAGGTGCTAAAATCACGGGTCCAACTGCGCTCATTAGCCGTGTGGTGATGGCCCCTACATCCTGGCCTCGAAGTTGGTTCGTCACAAGCGTATTTCCGGCTTGGGTAGAGGTAGAGACGTAACCTAAATGCTCGAGGCGTGTTACTTCTCGACTTACTACTTCACTACCAACACCGGCAAAACGCGCTAGTTCGCTTATTGATGATACTTTCTCGTCCAAAACTACCTTTGCCAATATCCGCGTTTCTATGGGGCTGCGGAATAGTGCGGTGGCCTCACGGGAGAACTTCGGTCCTGACTTGTCCGTGGTCGTTGTTAACCCCTTCCATTCCCTAGTGTGCGGGCGACATTAGTTTAACCTTCCTTCCTATTCAGTCAACAGCACATTATCCATACTGCGAATTCTGTGCGGCTTGCGGTACGAGAGTGCGGGTGGGCGAGATCTGTATTTAGCACGACGACGAATCTGCTGCGACTCCCAGTACGTGCGGTTCAATAAGAAAGGCTTCGGCGACATTGCTCTTTGCTGAGGTGTGGATCATTCTGGCACGGCAGGTCGGAGAGTTAACCGACATGGCGCGACAACTCGTGGAGGTCCAGAGATAGTTAACTTCGCGCGGTGGCTTATGCACAATAGAGGGCAATGAGTTAAATCCCTATTCGGTTGGTGATTCTGAATTAAAAGTATTGTGAAGTTACATGTACTAGAGGCGACTTGCAAAGGAAGTCAGGATGCCCGCGACAATAGTAAATATGAATAGACGGAAGGCCCACTTTTGGATACATCTCATGACTTCAGTCTGCCCTAAGTTTTCGCTCCCGCACTAGTTGACTGCTTTTTTGATCACTGAGTCCCATTGAGTTCTGCAAGGAACGATACGAGGGCGGTATAGATACTTCTTCATATGTGAGCATGTCCAGGGTTTGGGAGTAAATCAGCAGATCCGAGCCAAATTTGCTCCAGAGCCAAGGTCACTCATTCGCGCTCTCTATAACGATAAATCGTGAACTTTTGGATCAAAGAGAGCAAGTACCAATAGCCGTTGAGCTTTTAACCATCATGATTTGCGTGCAGCGGCCTTGACGTTTCCCGCGGGAGCGGTAAATTCCCTCCTACTATGGATGTCCACGACACAAGTGGGTATCTACCCTCTAACGGGTGTGCGTCTCCCCTCTCGCGCACCAAGGAAGGCCTTGACACAAGCCTCAATGTCATTTTCGGTATGAATCGCCGATAGTTGGACTCTAATTCGAGCCTTCCCCTGTGGAACCACCGGATAACTAAAAGCGGTCACATAAACGCCTAATTCCAGCATCCTGTCGGCGACCTTTGTTGCCACTTTCGCATCACCGAACATCACGGGGATAATTGGGTGTTCGCCCTCTAATAATTCAAAACCCTCCTCTGTCATACGCTTTCTAAACAGGTGGGCGTTTCGACGTAGGCTTTCCCGGAGTTCTTCTCCGGTCGTGACAAGATCGAGGGCGATGAGAGTTCCGGCAACAACGGCTGGCGCCAATGAATTTGAGAAAAGATAGGGACGGGCACGCTGTCGAAGGAGAGCGACGATCTCATTGCGCCCGCTGACGTAGCCGCCGGATGCTCCTCCGAGTGCTTTGCCAAATGTTCCTGTTACAAAATCTATTCGATCTTCAACACCGGCGTGCTCTGGTGTTCCGCGCCCATGCCTTCCCATAAAACCGACGGCATGAGAGTCATCGACCATGACAAGTGCGTCATAGCGATCTGCCAGATCACATATTTTTTCAAGAGGTGCAATGTAGCCGTCCATGGAGAAGACCCCGTCCGTGACTATGACCTTCTGTCTTGCATCCTTTGCCGCGATGAGTTGAGCCTCTAGATCTTCCATATCCCGGTTCTTGTAGCGGAATCTCTTTGCTTTTGAAAGACGGATGCCGTCAATGATCGAGGCATGGTTGAGTTCGTCAGAAATAATCGCGTCTTCCTCGCTGAAAAGTGCTTCAAAGACGCCGCCATTTGCATCAAAGCAGGAAGAGAACAAGATGGTGTCTTCGGTTCCAAGAAAACTTGATACCCGTTCTTCCAGTTCGACATGGAGTTTCTGCGTGCCGCAAATAAAACGGACGCTTGCAAGGCCAAAGCCCCAATCATCCATCGCCTTCTTTGCGGCAGAAATGATGGCGGGGTGATTGGCTAGTCCCAAATAATTGTTAGCGCAGAAGTTCAGTACCTCTGCACCCCCAGTTTTGATGTGAGAGGACTGCGGTGAGGCGATCTGACGCTCTCTCTTAAATAGCCCGGCCTCTTCGATTTCATCCAGCCGTTGCTGCAATTGCACTTTCATCGATTCATACATGGAGGTTCTCCCAATTGAGTACGACTTTTCCACCTGTTCCCGCCCGAGCGGCATCAAAGCCGTCTTTCCATTGTGTTGCGGGGAAGCGATCGGTGATCACGGACGAAAGCGCATCGCGCAGCCATTTGCTCGATTGCAACATTGCGCTCATCGCCACCCATGTCTCGTACATCTCTCGACCATAAATTCCCTTGATCGTGATCATGTGTGTGACAACCTTTGCCCAGTCGACATCGATCGGCGCCGTCGGCAATCCCAGCATTGCAACACGTCCTCCATGATTGAGGTTGTTGATCATCTCCGGCAAGGCGCTCGAGTGTCCTGACATTTCAAATCCGACGTCGAATCCTTCTTGCATTCCTAAGGTCTTCTGCGCTTCGGCGATACGAGAGCGTGAAACATTGACCGTGAGGTCGGCGCCCATCTGTTTTGCAAGATCAAGGCGCGGATCGGAAACATCGGTCATCACGATGAACCGTGCGCCGACGTGTCGGGCAACGGCGGCGGCCATGAGTCCAATCGGGCCTGCTCCCGTTATGAGAACATCCTCTCCAACCAATGGGAAACTCAGAGCCGTGTGTACTGCGTTGCCAAATGGATCAAAAATGGCGCCAAGATCTGGATCAATGTCGTGCGGATGGACCCAGACGTTGGATTCGGGAATAACAATGAACTCGGCAAAGGCGCCATCGCGATTGACCCCAACACCAGAGGTGCGGATGCACATCTGTCTACGGCCCGCGCGACAGTTGCGGCAGTTCCCGCACACAATGTGGCCCTCGCCTGAGACTCGAGCGCCGAGCTGGACATCGCGCACTTGAGAGCCGATTTCCACGACTTCTCCGTAGAACTCATGGCCCGGAATCATCGGCGGCTTAAGAGTCTTTGCTGCCCATGGATCCCATGACTCAATATGCAAATCGGTGCCGCATATTCCCGTGCGCATGACGCGAATCTTCACATCGCGATCCCCGGTTCGCGGTTCTGGGCGTTGAGTTAGTTCGAGTCCTGGCGCACCGATTGGCTTGAACAATGCGAGCACGTAGTCTGCCTTCCCGTTGATGTTGAACCCATGGTTCGCTGGTTATGCCCGCTCGTCAAGTATGAGAGCAGCAAGGTCTTCTGGCGCAAAGTTCGCCGGCCAATTGGGGTTATCTCGGCCCATCCCTTTTGCAATCACAAATGATGCTCGTTCTTGCGGGCTATCACTTCCATGCCCTCCTTCATCAACATGTCCATGATCGGTGGTCAGGACAATCAACCACTCTTCTTTGTATCTACCGACACGTTGTTCTATCGCGTTGTGCAAGCGCGTCAGATGAGAGTCAACGCGTCCTATCGCTTCTACATACTGCGGACCGACGACACCGTAGCTGTGTCCGGCTTCATCCGCGTCGCAGAAGTAGACAAAACTCACATCAGGTCCAAACTTTTCCATCGCGAAGACTGCCACTGTTGCGATTTCGGCATCCACTCTTTCGTACCCGTAAGTCTCGCCATCGCGTGCGATGACACGATGCAGGTTTGCGCGTGCTTGGTCTCGTCGCTCATGGATGACTGGTCCGACTCCGGCCGGATCCACCAAAGGTGGCCAACCTGCGGCAGCAAAAGTGGTGGTTGACTGATCTTGATAGTACGCACGACTCAGTAGGTCTGGCCGATAAAGCAGGTTATGACCGGAGAAGCGGTTGTCGACGACAGCGTGTTGAGCGTGTGTGGAACCAGTAAGCAAGGTCGACCAACCCGGTCCAGAAAGGGTCGGAGCGTCCATCGTCAGCGTCTGTGAAATGTCCAGAGTCCTTGAGAGATTTCAACATAGGTGCGCGCTCTGAATTGAGGGCAGTCCTGAAGTATCAGCCCATCTATTCCGACGAGGAGAATCTTTGCTTTCACATTTTGCTCCCGAGTCATCACTGTAAGAGAGGTACTCTAGACGCAAACTCTGCGGGGTGAAAGAATCCCCATCCCCTTAAAATAAATCGTAGAGTAAAAGGTGAGACGTGATGTCGGAGGCTCGGAAGCAGAAGAAAATTGAAAGAGAAGCAATTCAGAGAATGCAAGCGGAGATAAGGCACTTAGAAGATCGCCGCAGTATGTTTTGGATATACGGCATTGGCGCCGCTGTACTTCTTGTCCTCGCCGGATCGGTGACGGCAGTATTGGTTTCAGGACAGAAGGAAAAGTCTCGTATTGCATCTGCAGCGAAGGATCCGATCATTGGGGTGCAGACTGTCGCTGGCTTTACGAGAAATCACACAACTAAACGAGATTCCTTTCTACATGTTCCGCCAATGGGCGGTGATCACTCATCCGATTTCACTAATTGTGGAACCTACACGCAACCCATAGACAATTGGCGAGGTGTCCATTCACTCGAACATGGTGCGGTTTGGATCACTTACGATCCAAACTTGCCACAGAAACAGATTGCCTTTTTGACTGAACAAGCAAAAGCGCATCCTTACGAGATTTTGAGTCCGTTTCCTGGTCTTCCCTCTCCTGTAGTTGCAAGCGCATGGGGGGCGCAACTAAAAATGAAGAGCCCTCAGGATCCGCGTTTACCCGTCTTTTTGCAAGCGTACTTGCAAGGTCCGCAGACGCCAGAATTCGGTGCGGCCTGCACTGGTGGAGTACAAGGGTGATATGACAAATGTCGGGGGTGTTTGATGACAGGGCCAAACGAAATTGACAAGAGATCTGCCCTTATCGTTATTGACGTGCAAGAAGGATTCGACGATGAATCTTTCATAGGTAAGCGCAACAATCCAGATGCTGATCAGAACATTGAAACGATCATAAATGTCTGGGAGAAATCCAGGCGACCCATTGTGATTGTGCAGCACAATTCGATTTCCGCCGGGAGCGTCCTCAACCCTTCAAAACCTGGAAACGCTCTCAAGCCATACGTTAAGCGGGTGAAGCCCGATCTCGCAGTCACCAAGTCGGTCAACTCTGCCTTTTACGGAACTCCAGATCTTGACCAATGGTTGAAGTCTTCTGACATACATCAAATTGTGATTGTTGGCATCCAGACGAACATGTGTTGCGAAACCACCGCACGCATGGCTGGCAATTTGGGTTATGGCGTCATATTCGTTCCCGATGCAATGCACACCTTTGATGCCACTGGCCCAGACGGAGTTGTGATCTCAGCGGACGAAATCACGCGCGCAACTGTGGCGAGCCTGTTCGATGGAGAATTCGCCAAGATCGCTTCTACTTCCGACCTAGTCTGAATTCGGAGGTTCTTAACCGTGGCTGCCAACATGAAGTATGCGCACGTTGAACGAGAGCGCCGCTATCTCTATCTGGGCGACACGGCGGGCTTGACCCCGATTAGAAAGTTTCTCGTTAACGACTTCTACATAAATGATTCAACCCTCCGATTACGTCGCGTTGAAGAAGAAGGAGAGGAAATTGTCTTTAAGTTAGGGCAAAAAGTTAGAACTGGTGGAGATGGTCCTCTGACGATTGCTCATACAACAATGTACATAACCGAGAGTGAGTTCAATTCTCTCTTAACTTTGCCATCCAGAGCCTTAGTAAAGAACCGTTCGATATTTCCTCTGGGTGAATTACACTTCGCCGTTGATGTGTTTGAAGGCGAACTGATAGGACTATCGCTTGCTGAAGCCGATCTGGGAGAGGATATTACGACGCATAATCGGCTTCCGTTTGAGAAGACGATGGAAGTTACTCTCGATGAGAGATTTACCGGCGGAAAGTTGGTGGATACCCCATCTGAAGATTTACTATTGATTCTCACGGAATACGGAGCCAGATAGATGCCGCACACGAGTCCAAAGATTTATGCCCACCGTGGCGCATCGATTGATTTTCCAGAACACACACGCGCAGCTTACGAGGCTGCTATCCATCAAGGGGCTGACGGTTTCGAGTGCGATGTTCGGTTAACTAAGGACGACGTTCCAATTCTGTGGCATGACTCAACAATGGAGAGAATGGCTGGCAACACCGGCGATATCGCCGCCCTCACATTCGATGAAGTCCAAGATCGATATTCACAAGTGATGCGCTTTACCGACTTTCTGGAAATGGCCATCACCTTCAAGAAAGACCTCGCCATCGAGACAAAGCACCCCGTGCCATCTGGGCGCAAAATTGAGTCCGTAATTCTCGAAGAGTTGAAGAAATACAACGATCAAATTATTGATTCCGCCATAGAGATTTCTCTGATGTCTTTCTCCTGGTTTGCCATTGAGAGTCTTTTCCGCAATCAGGAGCGAAATACGGTGATGCTTCTGGACGGCACGAGGGGACGAATTCTCCAAAAACGATCCTCGGCCAAGACCCTTGGGCCAAGCATTGCAATGATTAAGGAACGACCTGAGATCATCACCTTCGCCAAAGAAAATGGAAAACGCCTCTTTATTTGGACAGTGGATGAACCAAGTGATGTTGAGTTCTGTGCCCAAAACGGCATCGACGTCGTGATAACCAATAAACCGGCTCAGGCTCGGAAGGTGCTCGGCTATTCTTAGCCAATGAGCACATATGCCTATCTAGGACCTGCGGGAACCTTTACTGAGGCAGCGCTCCAAAAAATCACATCAGATGCCGATCAGTTAGTCCCTTACGCGAATGTCACCGCGGCGCTGAATGCCGTTCGAAAAGGCGAGGCTGAGTTTGCCCTTGTCCCCATCGAGAATTCCGTGGAAGGAGTTGTGGCGCGCACGCTGGATGAATTGGCGAGTGGAGATCCGCTTGTCATTGCCGGGGAAGTAACACTTCCAGTTTCATTCGCGCTGATGACCAAGCCTGAGACCGTTGTCATCAGTAGCATTGCAACCCATCCCCACGGTGAATCTCAATGCAGGACCTACATTGCCAACAACTACCCAAATGCCGAAATCATTGCCACCGCATCGACGGCGGCGGCAGCAGAAGCACTCTCACGAGGAGACTTTGATGCGGCCATCGCAGCTCCAATAGCAGCTGCGCATTACGGGTTGAAGATCGTTGCCGAGAACATCGGCGACAACGAAGGCGCGGTTACTCGCTTCGTGCTCGTATCCAAGCGTGGTAGCCACCCGTCCCCAACCGGGCATGATCGGACTTCCCTTGCTGCGTTCATTGGGATTGATCACGCCGGTGCTCTATTAGAAGTGCTGACAGAGTTTGCTGTTCGCGGAGTCAACCTGACTTTCATCCAGAGCCGACCTACTGGTCGCGAACTCGGTCATTACCATTTCATCATTGATGCAGAAGGTCATATCGATGAAGCGAGAGTGGGCGATGCCCTCACTGGCCTTCGTAGAATTTGCGAAGATGTTCGATTCCTGGGTTCCTACCCCCGTGCCGACAAAATCGCGCCGACCACTCCGAAGAACATGAGCGATGAGTCTTTTTCTGAATCCAGAAAATGGTTGAACGACGTACGACATGGGCGGGCAATATGATCGATATCAAATATGTTCGTGAGAATCCCGATGTAGTTCGCGCTTCTCAGATCGGGCGAGGGGAAGACCCAACAATCGTCGACCGACTACTAGTTGCAGATCAAATTCGCCGTACGGCAATTGTCGAGTTCGAAACTCTTCGTATGGAGCAGAATCTACTTTCGGGGCAAGTTGCGAAGGCTGGTCCTGATAATCGACCAATGTTTTTGGAGATGGCAAAGGAACTCTCCACGAAAGTGAAAGCCGCGGACTCGCGAAGGGCCGAAGCCGAAGCAAGTGCAAACGAGTTTGCACTTCTACTCTCTAACGTTCTCGATCCTGCCGCACCGATTGGTGGAGAAGAAAATTTCGTAGTTCTAGAACACATTGGCACCCCGCGGGACTTTTCAAAGCAGGGGTTTGAGCCAAAGGATCACGTTGAACTCGGTAGAGTTAATCGGTGCCATCGACACAGAACGCGGCGCAAAAGTTGCGGGATCTCGTTCCTATTACTTAACTGGCGTGGGCGCGCTTCTTGAATTCGCCCTGGTGAATTACGCGATTACTAGTGCAGTTAAGGGTGGATTCACCCCAGTGATTACTCCAGTTTTGGTGAACCCTCCAGCGATGCAGGGAACAGGCTTCCTCGGTCAAGCTTCGGAGAATGTCTACCACCTAGAACTAGATGACGTTTATTTGGTTGGAACGAGTGAAGTTGCGCTCGCCTCTTTCCATATGGATGAGATTCTCGATGGAGAGAAACTGCCTCTCCGCTATGCGGGCTATTCAACTTGCTTCCGTCGTGAAGCCGGAACCTACGGTAAAGACACTCGTGGTATCTGGCGCGTGCATCAGTTCGACAAGGTTGAGATGTTCTCTTTCTGCAAGCCAGAGGACGCCGTGGCAGAGCATCAGCGGCTTCTTCAGTGGGAGAAGGATTTCCTTAACGCCATGGAAATCCCCTACCGCGTGATCGATGTGGCATCGGGTGACCTTGGTTCAAGTGCCAACCGCAAATTTGATTGCGAAGCGTGGATACCGTCACAAGGGATGTACAAGGAAGTTACAAGCACTTCCAACTGTGCGGAGTTCCAAGCCCGCCGTTTGAATATCAGAATGAAGGATGGCCAGGTGACTAAACCAGTGGCAACACTGAATGGGACATTGGTGGCCATAACACGGATGATCGTTGCAATTCTTGAGAACCATCAGAATGCAGATGGCTCAGTCAATGTACCCGCTGCTCTTCAGCCATTCCTAGGAATGACCAGATTTGAGTTGGTGTGAGCCGTCGCCCCAAACTCATTGCTACTGATTTAGATGGCACGATCGTTGCTCACTATGGGGATATTTCTCAAAGAACGATAAACGTTTTCAAACAAGCCCACGAGATGGGCATCGAAATCTTTTTTGTCACCGGCCGACCACCACGATGGATGCCCGAGATTAAGGACGCCTTCGGAATCGGATCTGCCATCTGCGGCAACGGGGCGATGCTTTATGACCTGCACGAGGGAAAAGTCTTAGAGGAATGGTTGCTTCCAGTTGAGGCACAGTTGGAGGCAGTAAAGAGACTGAGATCTTCAATCCCGGAAATATCTTTTTCAGTTGAGAGTGCCGATTACTTCCACCGTGAGAAGGTCTACATACCTCGTTGGGATGTCGGGTTGGATAATGTCGGCGTCGAAACTATCGAAGAAATAATGACTGCTCCGGCCTTGAAATTGCTGGCGCGCTGCTCGGCACAAGAATTGAGTTCAGATGAAATGCTGGCCATTGCTCATCGCGAACTTGATGGACTTGTAACCGTTACACATTCAAACCCACATGATTCGTTGTTGGAAATCTCCGCGCTTGGCGTCTCCAAAGGTTCGACGCTGGCGATTATGGCGCAGAGGTTAGGGATTTCAGCCGAAGATAGCGTTGCATTCGGGGATAACCCCAACGATATTTCAATGCTTTCATGGGCTGGTCGATCGTATGCCATGGCAGATGGCCATCCAGATGCGAAAATTCACGCAAAAGATGTCGCGCCTGCGCATACCGATGACGGAGTTGCGATAATCCTTGAGGAATTGCTTCAACTACCTGCTTAGCCCTGCTGTCATGTAGATTACGCCGCGGAGGGCTCGCATAGCGGCCGAGTGCACCGGTCTTGAAAACCGGCAAGGGAAACCTTCGAGGGTTCAAATCCCTCGCCCTCCGCCATGTGATGTCTCGAGACATAGTAGACAGATGTCTCGAGACATAGTTTTCACTTTTTCCTCCTTTTCCGCGTCTGTTTCACGTTTCTATCAAGCAGGAGATTGGTCCAATAGTCCCGGCTTGGTTCTATGGCGTGTTTGGAGAGAATTTCCCCAGTCTTCGTCTCCACGACGATCACGCTGTAGTGATCGACCACCAAAGCCACTCTCTTGAAGCCGTGGTCTCGGCCAACCCCTAAGTGGTGAAGCTTGCCGGCCCTGCGCAATGTGACCTTGCCGAACTCATCGACGACATCGGTGCGGACTCGAAAATGCTCCTTGTCTTTGGCGCTTTTTGGTTTTGCCTTCACCGTTGCCTCGTAGCACTTTTTTGGTGTTTGCATCCCTAGTGCTTTGTGAGGTCTGGCGGTGTTATAGATTTTCTGGAACTCATCGAGTTGGGCTTGTAATTCCAGAAGATCATTTGCTGCCTGTTGTTCAGAGAGCCACTTCTTGAGGGTGCGGTGAAATCGCTCGATCTTTCCTTGCGTTTGTGGATGGGCAGGAGATCCATTCTTCTGGACGATCTCCAACTCTGAGAGCAGATACTCAAAGCCGTTCTTGCCGCCAACAAAGCGTGCGGTGTAGACGTTGCCGTTATCGGTCAGCGTGGAAAAGGGCGTCCCATACCGACTTCGACACTTATTGAAGGAATCGATCACAATCTTTCCCGTGATTGCATCAAAGACAGTGCAACTCAAAAGCAATCGTGAGTGATCATCGAGCCAATTGATGATCTCCACATCCCTTCCATCGGCAAGGCGCCAATGGGTGAAATCGGATTGCCAAGTCTCATTCGGTTGCACCGCCTCAAAGCGGGTGATGTATGCCTTGGGCCGCTTCCTGGGTTGCGGGGTGACAAGTCCGCCAGCCATAAGAATGCGCCAAATCGTTGAAAGCGCAGGTGCATAGAGATCTAATTGCAACAGATGCCATGCAATCGATGCCGCCCCAGCATCCAGGCCATGCGCCAATAGGTCCACACGCAGACGAATAATCTCGTGGCGGATGGGATCAGGGATCGCCCGTGAGTTGCCCTGCGGTCTTCGCGAAAGTGCCGATACCGCTTCTAATCCACCGGCCTTGTAGCGAGCAAGGAGCTTGTAAATCCATGCCCTGCTGACTCCAAAGCGAACCGCGGCCTGAGTAGGAGTCAGTCCATCGTGGAGCATGCTGAGGATGATGACTTGGGATTTGGAATTGGGACGTTGATTATGAGACATCCCAGAGTGTCAACTATGTCTCAGGACAGCCGTCAACTATGTCGTGGAACAGAACACCTCGCCCTCCGCCATTTTGCCCCAGTGTGCTTTATTTCATAACCCATACCTACCAGTATGGCTAGTCAGGGTCCCCCCACGGCGCTTAACTTCTCCTTAACGCGCTCGGCTCGAGGCCGGCCAAAAGGAGCTGCTGCATGTCTGGAGTTTTCTCAAGTACGAGAGCCAAAATCTCAGAGCGCACTTTGCGCACCGACCGATGGTGGCTGCAACCGGCCATTACCGTGGCCGTGCTCGCCTCTTTCATTGTCTACGCGACCTTTCGGGCCTTTGAGGCGAAGAACTACTTCGCCGAACCTCTTATCTCTCCTTTCTATTCGCCATGCTTGACGTCTGCTTGCCCTGAGAATGGTTCGCTACTAGGACATCCTTTTGGAACGGTCGTCCTCTTTGGCATGGCTGTGTCACCAGCATTATTTATTCTGATTTTCCCTCTCGGTTTCCGAATGACGTGCTACTACTACCGCAAGGCTTACTACCGCTCCTTCTGGCAGTCACCACCAGCATGTGCAGTTGCCGAACCTCACTCGACGTACACGGGGGAGACAAAGTCTCCGTTGATTTTGCAGAACGGGCATAGATGGTTCTTCTTTGCAGGTCTTGTCTTCAACGTGATCTTGTCGATTGATGCGATCTTGGCCTTTCGCAATGCGCAAGGTCAGTGGGGCCACATGAGTGTTGGCACTTTGGTGTTGCTCACAAATGCGACGCTGCTCTGGCTCTATTCGGCTTCTTGCCACACCTGTCGCCACACCATTGGTGGTCGTTTGAAGCATTTCTCCAAACACCCACTGCGTTACAAGTTGTGGACATGGGTTTCCATTCTTAATCACAAGCACGCGAATTTCGCCTGGATTTCATTATTTGGTGTGGCTCTAGCCGATGTCTATGTTCGATTTGTCGCAGCTGGTTCGATCACGAACTTTTACTTCTTTTAATAGACCAATATTGGGAGCCATAGATGAGCAATGTAGAGAAGCATAAATACGACGTCGTAGTTATTGGGGCAGGCGGGGCTGGGCTTCGGGCCGCCGTTGAAGCACGCGAGGCTGGTCTTCGCGTGGCCATCATTTGCAAGTCCCTCTTTGGAAAAGCGCACACGGTTATGGCCGAAGGTGGCGTTTCTGCATCAATGGGAAACGTCAATTCAGACGACAACTGGATGGTGCACTTTCGCGACACGATGCGCGGTGGAAAGTTTCTCAATCACTGGCGCATGGCAGAGCTTCATGCGAAAGAGTCACCCGATCGAGTCTGGGAACTTGAAACGTGGGGCGCCCTCTTTGACCGCACTGCCGAGGGGAAAATCAGTCAGCGAAACTTCGGCGGTCATCAATTCCCTCGTCTAGCCCACGTTGGAGATCGAACGGGCCTTGAATTGATTCGTACTATGCAACAGCGCATCGTTGCGATGCAGCAACAAGACGCGCGCGAACATGGCGACGCCGAAAGTTTTATCAAAGTGTTTGCCGAATTAACAATCACCGAAATACTTAAAGAAGGTGGCAAAGTTGCCGGTGCCTACGGTTACTGGCGTGAGAATGGAAATGAAGTTGCTTTCGAAGCCCCTGCAGTAATTCTAGCTACCGGCGGAATCGGAAAATCTTTCAAAGTGACAAGTAATTCTTGGGAAGGTACAGGAGACGGTCACGCTCTTGCCGTTAAAGCTGGCGGCCGTTTGAAAGATATGGAATTTGTGCAGTTCCATCCAACCGGCATGATCTGGCCGCCATCCGTTCGCGGACTGTTGGTCACTGAGTCGGTGCGTGGAGATGGTGGCGTCCTTACCAACTCTGAAGGCAAACGATTCATGTTTAATTACATCCCGGCAGTCTTCAAAGAAATGTACGCCGACAATGAGGCCGAAGGAGATCGTTGGTATACCGATCAAGCCAACAACCGTCGCCCACCGGAATTGTTGCCGCGCGACGAGGTTGCCCGTGCAATTAATTCCGAAGTGAAGGCAGGGCGCGGCTCGCCACACGGCGGAGTGTTCCTCGATGTTTCCAAGCGGATGCCCGCTGATGTAATCAAGAAGAAATTGCCGAGCATGTGGCATCAATTTAAGGAATTGGCAGATGTTGATATCACGCTAACGGCAATGGAAGTTGGCCCAACTTGCCACTACGTGATGGGTGGAATCGAAGTTGAGCCAGATACCGCGGCAGCTGCCGGCGTGCCGGGACTATTTGCTGCTGGTGAAGTTGCCGGCGGAATGCACGGCTCCAATCGTCTGGGCGGCAACTCGCTCTCCGATCTCCTTGTCTTTGGCCGACGCGCTGGAGCAGGCGCGGCCGAATACGCAAAGGGCAACACGGGCGTTTCAGTCAGTGATGCAACGCTTAAAGCTGCAAGCGATCGTCTAAATGCGCCATTTACTGGCAACGGAGATGAGAACCCTTACACACTTCATGCGGCGTTGCAGGAAGTCACCAATGATCTCGTAGGAATTATTCGCACCCGCACCGAACTTGAAGAGGCGATTGTAAAATTGGCCGATCTTCGAGCGCGTTCTACGAAAGTAAAGGCTGCCGGTGGCCGCGAATTTAATCCAGGCTTCCACTTAGCCCACGATCTAGACAATATGTTGATTGTCTCTGAATGTATTGCGCGTTCTGCTCTGCAGCGAGAGGAGTCACGTGGAGGGCACACCCGCGATGATTTCCCAAAGATGGACGCAAAGTGGCGCCAGGTGAATTCAATTTCCACATGGGACGGTTCGAAGGTCACAGTCGTGACTCAAAAATTGCCAAGCATGCCTAAAGAACTCTTCGACCTTTTTGATCCGCACGAACTCGAGAAGTACTTAACACCAGAAGAAATGTCCGCAGCGGAAGGTGGTACCAAGTGAGCGCGATCAAGAAGATGGTCAAACTTCGAATTTGGCGCGGAGACGCTAAAGACGGTGCGCTTCAAGATGTTGAGGTTGAGGCTAACGAAGGTGAAGTCGTTCTTGACATCATCCATCGTGTGCAAGCAACACAGATGTCAGACTTGGCTGTTCGATGGAATTGCAAAGCCGGCAAATGCGGATCTTGTTCGATGGAGATCAATGGAAAGCCACGCCTTGCCTGCATGACCCGAATGAACATGTTCGAAGAGGGCGAGACGATTACCGTGACTCCCCTTCGCGCATTTCCGGTCATCCGCGATCTTGTCACCGACGTCTCCTTCAACTACAAGAAGGCGATGGAGATTCCCGCATTCGAGGGGCCAAAAGATCTCAAACCTGGCGAGTACCGGATGCAGCAGGTAGATGTCGAGCGCAGCCAGGAGTTTCGCAAGTGCATCGAGTGCTTCCTCTGCCAAGACACCTGCCACGTTATCCGCGATCATGAAGAGAACAAGAAGTCCTTTGCCGGACCTCGTTTCTTTATCCGCATTGCAGAGCTAGACATGCACCCCTTGGACACATTGCGCAATCGAAAGCAGACGGCCCAGACCGAGCATGGTTTGGGAATGTGCAATATCACCAAGTGCTGCACCGAAGTCTGCCCTGAGCACATTCGAATCACCGATAACGCGATCATCCCCATGAAAGAGCGCGTCGTAGACGTGAAATACGATCCACTTCGGTGGTTGGGCAGCAAAATCAGCAAACGCGAGGGTATTGTTTAGTACATGCGATTGATCCTTCGTTGGGTGGTTTTAGCGTTAGCAATTTGGGCCGCAACTGCGATAGTTCCCGGCATCACCGTCCACGGAGGTGCTCGCACCTACCTCTGGGTGGCCCTGCTCTTCGGTCTCATTAATGCCGTGCTCGGATCCATCATTAAGGTCCTCACCTTTCCGGTAACGCTGGTGACCTTCGGACTCTTCATTTGGGTCATCAATGCAGCAATGCTTGAACTCACCGCCAGGTGGAGCACGAAGTTGGACATTAAAGATTTCTGGACTGCTCTCTGGGCAAGTTTGATCATCAGCGTCGTCAGCAGTTTGCTCCGCGGCGTTTATAAGAAGGCGACGCCATTCTAAAGGCCGCTCGTTGGGTCGCACTTGGCGGAATTCTCGGCTCACTTCTTCGTTGGGGTCTTTCGATCGCATTTAATGAAAATCGTGCGGGAACCCTGACAGCAAATCTTCTAGGCGTGGCACTTGCTTCATTCTTCTTAGTTCTTATGGAGCATCATGGCAGCGATTCGATGCGCCACTTTCTCTTGCCGGGATTCTGCGGCGGACTCACCACATTTTCTGCCGTTGCTTTTCAGACCGTGCATTCAACGGGTGGCGGGCTTCTCTACTTGATGGAGACACTGGTCCTGAGTCTTCCTATTGTCGCAATTGTTATTTCGGTTGCACGCAAGATATTTGCGGCTCAAGCATGAAGTTCTTATTGGTCGTGTGTGGAGCTGCCATCGGAGCTCCAAGCAGATTCTTGGTTGACCAATATCTGCGACGAATCTTGAAATACCCGCTTGGGATTACGGTGATTAACGTTCTGGGATCTTTTGTGATTGGTCTGAGTATTGGATCCGGCGACAACCTCAAGGCGTTGGTCGCAATCGGCTTCGCGGGGGCTTTTACAACCTGGTCGACGTTCATGCTTGACCTATATCTTGCCTTTGAGCTCAAGCAGTACAAAAAAGCAGCCACGAACCTTCTGTTATCGCTGGTGCTTGGACTTGGTGCGGCCTGGCTTGGAATTCATTTAGTTCAGTAGCGAGGCCATCCATGCTTCGATGTCATCCGGATGACGCGGTAGACCGTTACTTAAGATTCTGCAACCATCTTCTGTAACAACAACATCATCTTCGATTCTGATGCCGATACCTCGGAATTCCGGCGCGAAGAGTTCATCATCTGGCTGGATATAGAGCCCTGGTTCGACCGTAAGAACCATTCCAACCTTGAGAGTTCCTTCGGCATACTGGTCTTTTCTGGCTTGCGAACAGTCGTGAACATCAAGTCCTAACATGTGGCTGACTCCGTGAAGAGTCCAACGGCGGTGAAGACCCATCTCGGGCTGGAGCGACTCTTCGGCACTGATGGTGAGTACTCCCATGTCGGCCAGGCCCTGCGCGAGAACTCGTTGGGAAGCTTCATTGATATCAGTCCAGTCAGCGCCCGGTTTTACGGCTTCAAAGCCTGCCTTCTGCGCTTCATAGACAAGCATGTAAAGAGATCGCTGTGCGGGTGAGAACTTGCCACTGACAGGAAGTGTGCGCGTGACATCTGCCGTGTAATAAGAATCGCGTTCTGCTCCGGCATCAATGAGAATCAATTCGCCTGGTTTCACATCGCCGTCGTTTCGAATCCAGTGAAGCGTGCATGCGTGCGACCCAGAGGCGGCAATCGTGTTGTAGCCAGTGTCATTGCCTTCGATACGTGATCGTCCGAAGAAAGCAGCCTCAACAACACGCTCGCCACGGGGAGTATTTACCGCGGCAGGAAGGACTCGGACCATGTCTGCAAAGCCGCGGGCGGTTGTGTCGCACGCTTCTTGCATTTCATTGATCTCGTATTCGTCTTTGATCATGCGAGCCCCCGACACGAAGGTCAAGAATTCTGCTTCACGATCGTGAACTTTGATCTTGCCGTCGAGGGAATCATCTTCTCCGCGAATAACAAGTGTTTCCTTTTTTGCCTTAAACAACTCAGTCATCTGATCGAGGCGTCGTGTTTCGATCTCGTATCGCGCTTCTGCCTCTTCGGTCGTAAATCGCCGTCCCACCCAGAGTTCGCCGTAACGTGCATCGCGATAGAAGGCATCGGTATCGCGAGTCGAGCGGGGATGGATAAATAGAAGTGGTTTGTGTCCTGCACCGGTTGGCTCCATGACGAAGACCGCGTCGGCAGTTGCTTCGACTCCCGCGACACCGGTGTAGTAGGCAAAGGCGGAATGCGGTCTGAAGTTGAAATCGGAATCATTGCTTCGGACTTTGAAATTGCCCGCTGGGATCACGAAGCGGATACCAGGGAAGGCCTCAGAGAGTGAATCACGTCTGGCAACGCACCAAGGCACAGCCGGCGCAGCAGAAACTCCATGAAGAGGTGACTCTGCCCATCCTGTCTTCATCAACTCGGCATAGGCATCCGATGGCGTTGGATCATGTGCTCGCTTGCTGGTGGTCGCTCTTTCGCTCATTGGTCAAGGGTACTCGCCGCCTCTCGGTAGCAATGCAGCGCAATTCGCACGGTATTTAGCCAGTCAATTGCCTGTAAACTCCCCAAGTACTCGGAGACGTCGCATAGCCCGGTCGAGTGCGCCTCACTGCTAATGAGGTAACCCAGAAATGGGTTCGGAGGTTCAAATCCTCTCGTCTCCGCCAACGATTTCTGTACATAGCCCTACCTGCGCGATAAATTGGCAAGATGGAAAGCAAAAAAGCTCTAGTCGAATTGTCCTTGATATCAGCACATGACGAAGTTGAGAACGTGCGGACCTTTGTATTTGAAAGAAAAGACCTGCAGTGGACGGCCGGTCAGAGTCAGGCTTATGTTCTTCCAAAGGCAGGAGGCACCGAGGAAGAGAATCAACACTGGTTCACGATTGCCTCGGCGCCAGTAGAGGGAACCATCAATGTTTCGACACGGATATCGGCAAGTCCTTTCAAGACGACCTTGAATGCTCTGGAGCCCGGCGACAAGATCACCACGCATAGTTTGGGTGGAAAGTTCGTCTGGGAAGAAGCCGATGACACCGCCGTGACGTTGGTCGCGGCGGGGATCGGAATCACCCCCTTTCGGAGCATTCTCTTGCAGCGAGCCGCGACCGCCAAGCCGTTGAATGCAACCCTGCTCTATTTCAACCGTACCGATGCAGTGCCGTTCCAAAAAGAATTGGAAGACCTGGCTCAAAAACACTCAGGATTCACGATGAAACTCGTTATTGGTGAACCGGTCACTGCAGAGAAGATTCTCTCGATGGCTCCAACTGCGCATGAACACGTTGTCTATCTGTCAGGACCTGCGCCGATGGTTTCGAGTATCGGCACAGCCCTGAAGGAGGCGGGAGTGGCCATTAAGCAAGATCGATTCCCTGGATATGACGAGAGCAACTTCTAAAGCAGGTTCGGTAGAGAGACCAAGAACATAGCCAAGCATCTGGCAATGCCATCTTCGCCTGCCGATAGAATTCGCGAGTGCTCCGGCGTGGCAGGCCTGCTCCGGTAGCAAAACGAGGAGGGTGCGCTCTGTGGCAACGTTTCGGATTGCAATAGTTGGAGCCGGCCCAGCCGGATATTTTGCGGCGCAGGCGCTACAGAACCTGGCAACTGAGGAGAAGGCCTTCGCCATCGACATGATCGAGCGCCTTCCAACTCCTTGGGGATTGGTCCGTAGCGGTGTGGCCCCCGACCATCCCAAAATCAAAACCGTCTCCAAGGTTTTCGAGAAGGTTGCCACTGCCGGAAATTTTCGACTCTTCGGCAATGTCGAGCTTGGAACCGATGTCGCCACAACTGACCTAATAGATAGGTATGACGCGGTCATCATTGCGACGGGGTCATCCCTTGGGCGCAAGCTCGGAATTCCAGGGGAAGAACTCTTTGGGTCACTATCAGCGGCTGACTTCGTCCCTTGGTATAACGGCCATCCTGATTACAAAGACCTCGTCGTGCCTGTCGACTGTGACACGGCTGTTGTTATTGGCGCGGGAAACGTCGCTATGGATGTTGCCCGGATGTTGGCACTTGAGCCAAGCGAACTCGATGAGACGGATACAGCAGATCATGCACTCGAGGTCCTTCGCCGAAGCGCAATCCGCAAGGTAATAGTCTGCGCTCGCCGCGGTCCAGAACATGCAGCGTTCACAGCTCCAGAACTTCGCGAATTGCCAAAACTTGAACATACCAACGTCATCATCGACGCCGCCGAAATTCAAACGGCACTTGCAAGAGTTGGCGATGGGGCTGAAAAAGATGTGAGAAGCAATTTGGCGGCAATGGAGCTGATTACTCAGACCGACAATTCGGGGCGTGATCGCACCATGGAATTCAAATTCTTCCTTGCCCCGCTTGAAATCCACGGTACCGACCGAGTTGACGAAATTGTGCTTGGAATTAATAGAATTGAAGACGGAAAAGTTGTTCCTACCGGAGAGACCACAACAATCAAATGTGGACTTGTCATTTCGGCTATCGGTTATGAAGCAACGTCGATACACGGGGTTCCATACGCGAGAGGCAAAGTCGAGAACGTCGATGGTCGCGTAGTTGGAACGAACGTTTATGCGGTCGGTTGGGCAAAGCGCGGGCCTTCCGGCGTCATCGGCACGAACAAAAGCGATGCCAGTGATGTTGTTAAATTGCTCATTGAAGATTTGCCGTCACAGCCGAAGGAGAAGGGCGATATCTCCGACTTGATTGTTGGCCATCGCATCGTCACTCAAGAACATTGGGAGAAGATAAATGCTGCCGAGATTGCCAAGGGCGAACCTCTCGGAAAGCCTCGAGTTAAGGCAGTAGAGCGGCCAGAATTGCTCCATTTGGGAGGGCTCTAGAAAGCAGGTAGGATTCACCTGCTTTACCAGCGGCCGTAGCTCAACGGATAGAGCATCTGACTACGGATCAGAAGGTTGGGGGTTCGAATCCCTTCGGCCGCACGAGTGTGATGTCTCGGGACATGTGTCTCTCATGTCTCGGGACATATGTCACTCTTTCTGCTTTGGTCGCCTCGATCTCTTGGTTTCCTCATCCACCAAAAAGTTTGTCCAGTAAGTTCGGGTTGGTTCGATGATGTGCTGAGAAAGGACCTCTCCCGTCTTCTTCTCCACGACCGAAACTTTGTAGTGGTCAACAACGACATAAACTTTTTTAAATTGATTTTTGATTCCGACTCCCAAATGATGCATCTTTCCGGCCCTGCGAAGGGAGATCTTTCCGAATTGATCGACGTTGTCATGTCGAACTCGGTAGTGCTCTTTGTCTTTAGCTTCTTTGGGAGTCGCCTTGATAGTTGCCTCGTAGCAACTCTGTGGAGTTTTCATTTCAAGTGCCCTATGAGGCCGCTGGGTGTTATAGATCCTTCGAAATTCATCAAGCTGGTGTTGCAACTCCTTGAGATCTGCCGCCACTTCTTGCTCCAATAACCATTTCTTCAAAGTCTGATGGAACCGTTCGATCTTTCCTTGGGTCTGCGGATGGGCAGGGGATCCGTTCTTTTGAATAATCTCCAGCTCTGAAAGCAGATACTCAAAGGCGTTCTTGCCTTGAGTGAATCTGGCCGTATAAACCTGGCCGTTATCGGTCAGTGTTGAAAAGGGCGTGCCGTACTGGTTTCGGCACTCATTGAAAGTGTCGATGACGATCTTGCCGGTGATCGCTGTAAAGACAGAGCAGTGCAGTAGCAACCGTGAATGGTCATCGAGCCAGTTGATGATTTCAACATCACGTCCATCGGCAAGACGCCAATGGGTGAAGTCTGATTGCCAGGTCTCATTCGGTTGCACCGCCTCAAAGCGGGTGATGTAGGCCTTGGGCCTCTTCTTGGGTTCGGGTGTGACAAGACCTTCGCCTCGCAAGATGCGCCAGATAGTCGAGAGCGCCGGTGAGCGGTGATCTTTTTCTTGCAGGTGCCAGGCAATCGAGGCAGCGCCTGCATCCAGGCCTTGGGAAAGTAAGTCACGACGCAAAGCGATGATCTCACCTCGCACTCGTGGCGAGAGAGCCCTCGAGTTGCTTTTGGGTCTGCGCGATCGCGGCTCGAGGGCTTCAAGCCCGCCGGCCTTGTAGCGGGCCAGGAGACGGTGGATCTGCCGCCGGCTCATCCCAAAACGCAGGCCCGCCTGCGTCGGAGTGAGCCCATCATGGAGAACGCTCAAGATAATGACTTGCGACTTGGAATTAGGGCGGGATTTCTCAGACATCCCCTATTAAAGAGGTAGGAGAGACATATGTCTGGACACATCAGAGACATATGTCGTGGAACAGGACACCTTCGGCCGCACGAGTTCGACCTCTCTCGCCTTTCACTTGAGGGGTCGAACTTTTATTTTCGCCCCCTTTGAGGATTAGTTTCGAAAGTTGATTGTCGTACTCACTTCCACCGAAATCAGAGCGGGTGGCACTAACCTTCGATATGGAAGAAAGGCTCATCACTCGTCCCAACGGTCAGGATGTTGCCTATTTTGATTATGGAAATAGTTCAGATGTTCTTTTTTTCCACCATGCCACACAGGTAGCAGGGCCTCTTGCCCGAATCTTGCGAGAACAAGCCGATCTCCACCATTTCCGGATAATCGAGGTCGTTCGTCCTGGATATGGAAGGACGAGTGCTCACCCGCAGCGAGCCATTTTCAATGTCGGTGCCATCAATCTGGACGTTGCCGACATTCTCGAAATTAAAAGATTTGGAGTGCTCGGCTACTCGGGCGGCGGTCCGCATGCTCTCGCTGCCACTAGTTCAGCTAAGGATCGATGCGTGGGAACGATTGTGGTCGCTGGAATGGCGCCCTTCGTCGAGTCCCATTTTGATTTCTATGATGGTATGGATGAATCGAATGTACAAGAGTGGAAAAGTTCTCAGAAAGACCTTAAGAATTTTGAAGATGAGATTTCGCAATTCGTAGCGCAGTGGTCGACCTACGATTTTGCGAAATTGAAATCCATTTTTAATAATGCTTCTAGAAATCCATTACCCGATGAGTGGATTGAAGCATTCTCTGTTAATAGCAAGTATTCATTCCAACAAGGTCCAGAAGGGATTTTGGAAGATTCCTTGGCGTTTTTGAAGCCCTGGGGATTTTCACCGGCAGATATTCGTTCCCCAGTTCAGCTCTGGGCGGGTGATTCCGACGTCATCGCGCCAGTGGGACATGCTCAGTGGTTGCACCAAGAGATTTCTGAATCCACACTAAGCGTCCTCAAAGGCAAAGATCACAATTCGGTAGTTGAGCCTGCATGGGAATCAGGTTTTGCCTGGATGCGTGAAAAATTCGATTCCTCGAAATAAGGAGAAGCGTGAGCAGAATAGACATTTCGAAAGCGCGGGAACAAATGGGAGTTTCCTTAGGTTCTTGGGCGGTCTCCTCCGACATGGATCATCAGGTTCAGCAAGGTTCATGGCGTTTCCTTTCTGGCATCTCGTCGGCCGCGGTCAATATGGCAATGGTTTATGAAGATGATCCAGATGTTCTGGACGAGACGCTAGAGGCAATATCAGTAATGCGCGTACCTGCGGTTTTGTTCCTAGCATCGAATGGCAAGAGGCTAGCAAATGACCTTTCGAGTGCCTGGAAAGAAATTACTCTGTTCACGCTTATGACCAAGGAATTGACTTCCCACGTCACGGAATTCAATCAAGGGGTCTCATTGGCTTCGAGCGGTGATGCCGAATCTGTTGCTCAGATTCTAGAAGAATCGTTCAACGTTGAATCGGGCACTTATGGGTTCTTGTTTGCGACGGCAGAAGATCCAAACTCAGGGGTGGATATTTGGATGTTAACCGTTAACGGCACAGTCGTTTCCACGGTAACCACGATTCTTGTTGACGATGCAGTCGCACTATGGTGCATGGCGACGCCACCGAGATTTGAACGCAGAGGTTATGCAGGAACACTCCTTGCCGATGTTTTGGCTAGATTCGGATCTATTGGAACGAAGACTGGTCTGCTCTGCGCTTCGCCGGCTGGAAAGCCACTTTATTATTCCAGCGGATGGGTAACAGCAGAAGAATGGGATGTTTATCTGAATCGAGCTATTGACTAACTACCACATGGGAATTCCTTGGCTCCGTAGGGGCTAGGACTTACGCGTATCCAGATGGTGAACGAGGCGTGTAATGCGCTTCAAGTTTCTCAATTTCTTGTGCCGTGAGCGTGATATCTAACGCGGCCATTGCATCTGTGAGGTGATGTGCCTTCGTGGGTCCGACGATCGGGGCCGTCACGATTGGATTTTTCAAAACCCATGCAATCGAGATTTGCGCCATCGGGACTCCACGTTGGGCTGCGATCTCCTCGACCACGTCGATGATGGATTTATCTCCGGCGCCATAGTTGCGATCAGCAGTGGGGTCGTGATCAAAGCGATGAGTGTGAGTGCCGTATGGTCGCGCAAGTCGTCCCTTTGCCAATGGACTCCAAGGAATGCTTGCGACGCCTTGATCCCTTAAGAGAGGGAACATTTCTCGTTCCTCTTCTCGCTGGATGAGGTTGTATTGGTTCTGCATCGAGATGAACCGCGTCCACCCGTGCAGATCGGCCGCGTACTGCATTTTCGAGAACTGCCACGCCCACATCGACGATGCACCGATGTATCTCGCCTTTCCTGCCTTGATCACATCGTCAAGAGCCTCCATGGTTTCATCTACCGGAGTATTCGGATCAAAACGATGAATTTGATATAGGTCCACGTAATCAGTTCCCAGACGCTTTAAGGAGGCGTCGATCTGTTCCAGGATCGCTCTTCGTGACAACCCTTCACCACCTGGGCCATCGTGCATTTTGAAATTCACCTTAGTGGCCAGAACGATGTCTTCCCGCTTTGTATATTTCTTAATTGCACGACCGACGATTTCTTCCGAAGTGCCGATTCCATAGATATTGGCTGTATCCCAGAAGGTAATTCCCAGATCCACCGCTTGGCGAAAGATAGGTTCGGCCTGCTCGTCATTGAGAGCCCACTCGTTGAAACCCTTAGAAGTGTCGCCAAAGCTCATGCATCCAAGGGCAATGCGGCTGACTTTGAGACCTGATTTGCCGAGATATGCGTACTGCATCTTTAGCTCCTATCTTTCAGCAAGGAAATTACTTCTTCAGTTGCCCCGGTTTCGCCCAATCGAGGAAATATTCTGGTGATGCTATGTGCGTGCGCCTGCCGCACTGTCGACTCAACCCCGATGCTCGTCGCGATTCCTGCAGGATTCGTACCTCGAGCAGGTCCCTGTTCATTTCCTCCTGGCGCGCCGCCAGCTACATTTACAAGAACTACAGGTAGGCGATTTTTGCGAAAAGTCTCAATGATTCGAATTGCGTTCGTCACGATCTCATCTCCTGGGTGGACTTTGGCCAGACCCAGAATGCCCTCCTGTAGATCAATCACGATCAAGGCCGTTCGTGGATCAAGTGTCGTGATGGGCATGTTTATTCCTTAAGGTATCAACGCGGGTTATTCGGAGATTCTAATAGATGACTCCATTTACGAATCATCCAGATTCGGAGATCATTGCCAAATGAATCAGGTTCCCAGAATTCGTCATGCCTCAAGAATTCTCCTTGTGGACGAGAATGATCGGACTTTTCTTTTTAAGGGCCAAGATCCTCAAAACAAGTCCGATGTATTTTGGTGTCCCGTTGGCGGCGGTATTGAACCGGGCGAGACGCCAGAGGAGGCAATTCGTCGAGAGGTCACGGAAGAGACTGGCTTGGTCGATTTTATTCTCGGGCCGCATATTTGGAACCGAGAGGTATTTCTATCGTTTAATGGTGTGTTCCTCCATGCCAAGGAGACGTGGTTCTTCTCCAGGGTCGCCCATTTTGACGTAGATATTTCTGGTTTCTCCGATCTTGAACGTGAGACGACTCTGGACCAGAAATGGTGGACTCTCGAGGAGCTGATTCAAACGCCTGAACACCTCACTCCTCGAAGACTTCCTGAGTTGTTGGCTCCGCTTCTGGCCGGAGACTTCCCAGAAAAGCCGCTAGAACTAATTCACGAGGAATCTCACCTTTAAGCGGGCAGGTTGTCATATAACGGCCGAAAATTGTGTGAAAATACTCAGATGTCAATTGATTCCTCATTAGTTAGGTCCCTGAATAGCTGGGGCGAGCACCATAGATCCCTCATCCGTATTTGTTCGAATGACGTCGTCTACATCGTGATATTGCTGGCTGCTCTATGGTTTGTGATCGAAATCCTCAAGGTACACCCCATAAAAAGCGGTTTGAGGGAATTTGGAATCAATCTCGTAAAGAAGGGTGTCGTCATTCTTGCGATCCCACTCGGAATCGCGGTCGTGGTTTCGGAAACGATTTCAGCGATCTATGTGCGCCAGCGGCCCTTTGTCGCAGATTCGAGAGTGCATTTACTCGTGCCACACAGCGCGGACGGCGGAATGCCATCTCATCACATCGTATTCATGGCGGCGCTGGTCGCATCCATCTATTACTACGACAAAAGAGCGGCCGCGTTTTTTGCTCTGTTAACCCTGATCACGGGAGTTGCGAGGGTGGTTGCGGCAATCCACTATCCAACTGACATTCTGGTAGGTGCCTTAATCGGTGTTGGGATTGTCTATCTATATCACCGTTTTCTTCCATCCAAGATGCTCAGCTTCAGGGCTTGAAATTACTGAATTCTTCCGATTCTTATTCACTTTCTTCTCCTTTCCAAATCAATTTCTGGCTAAAGTGAAATCGCCGCTGACGGTGGACGTAGTGATTGTTACGAGTTCTGAATTTTCAGAGGAAGAGTTATCGCCGGCACTCAGAGAGATTTCGGAAGCTAAATCTCCACTTATCGTTTTGCCGTCAACATCGACTTCAAGACCTGGGGCAACGAGAACCTTGATATCTCCACTGATGCTCTTGAGCGCGTACTGACATGAGGAAAAAGTCGTTGTTGAAATGTCTCCAGATACCGTCTTAAGGTTGCATGCACCTGCCGGGTTATGGCGGATCACAATATCGCCGGACACGGTTCCAATGTCGATAGTGCGGACCGTAGAAATAACTTCGATATCTGCTGAGACCGTATTGATTTTCAACTCCGTTGATTTGGGTACGGTCACCACAACCAAGAGTTCGGGGGATCCGGCACCAAAGAGTCCGCGAAAGCCTGTGTTTCGTCTGTCCACTCGGACTGAGAGTGATCTGTTTCCCGAGGAGATCTGAACAATTTCTGCCAGATCTTGGGAGGGGTCTGACTTCCCATAGATAGTCACGTGACATTTTCCGTCGGATGACTCTTTGATGGTGACATCGCTGGCAACCGTTGAGATCGAAACCTCTGGATTTTCTATGTCAAAGACTTCTTCTACCCAGATGTTGGAGGATTCATTTATTTTCATTAACTTCTTCCCTTCCCCTTTATTTGCCTCCTGCCGATTGTTACGGCCAGGCTTCCTCGTTCACTTGCCTTCAATAGCCAGGAGTTGAGGGAGATCCCCTCGTTGGTTGCCGCGTCCTCAATCCGAGCCTTCAGATCTTCGGGAAGTCGAAGAGTGATCCGCGCATTCAATTCCGCAGGCGTTTCCCTAGTTACGGAGTCATCTTGCAGATAGACAAGTTCTACGTCGTCTCCGGCCAGCCTTGCCTCGACCCGGGCTCCGGGGAGCTGATCTTTGAACTCACCGGCAATTTCGGTCAGGGCTTCCAAGAGCCGCGTTCGGAGTACGGGTTCAAGGGTAGGAATCAGGCGCGAAACGGCGGTTTCAAGGTCTGGGCCACCTAGTTTCCCGAGGGCCTTCAGGTCCGTCGAGAGCAGGTCGATGAACTTTGACATCTTCATGACGTCATGATGACATCATTTTGACGTCGTTGTCAAGTACCCTGCCCAGGGCAATCGTCGAACTGGCAGAATCATCAAATGTACGTTCCCAGGCATTTTGAGGTCAGCGAGTGGGAAGAAATCACCAGATTTGTCGCCTCCGCTCGCGCTGCCGATTTGGTGACAACTGATGCGACTGGGCTTCCCGTGGCCACCCTCATGCCGGCCCTCTGGGATACAACAGCTATCGGTGAATCAAATTTCGGCCGCCTCGTCATGCACATGGCCAAGGCGAATCCGCAATGGGTATCCATAGAGCCAGGAGCCAAAGGCTTGGCGATCATCCATGGTCCCCAGGCTTATGTCTCTCCCTCGAACTACGAGGGAAAACTCACGGATCATAAAGTGGTGCCGACCTGGAATTATCAAAGTATCCATTTGAGTGGCACCGTTGAAGTAAGTGCGGACGTAGAACTTTTGCGTCAGATCGTATCCGAGCTGACGGAATTCCACGAAAAGGAGAGGGCCGAGCCATGGCATGTCTCGGAGGCTGAACCGAAATACTTCGAAGCGCAACTGCACGGAATTATCGCGGTGACTCTTCACGTTACTAAAGTCGAGGCGAAATACAAACTTAGTCAGAATCGAAGTGTCGAAGATCGTCAGCGTGTGATCGCCGATTTATCCAGTTCGCAATTGCCTGAAGATCGTGTGATCGCGGACGAAATAGAAAAGACCCTATGACAATAATTCACATTGCACTTCTTGTCGGCTGTGCAGTTGCCATCTATCTGGCATGTGAGTGGTTTGTGAATGCGGTTGAGTGGCTAGGCGTTCGTTTGAAAATGGGAACACTGGCCATCGGAACCATTCTCGCTGCAATCGGAACCGCACTGCCCGAGAGCGTGGTGACACTTGTCGCGGTAACTATGCGCCACTCTGATGCATCGAAGGACATTGGCGTCGGCGCAGCTATGGGTGGCCCACTCGTGCTTGCCACGATTGCCTACGGCGTTACGGGGTGGATGCTGATAAGACGGAAACACTCCCTCACAGCCGCTGGTGGGGACAGCAAGCGCGAGCTTCTAGATGAAGTCGACTTGAGTCGGCTTCCGACGGATCAGAAATGGTTCCTATCGATATTCTTTGTGAAAGTAGTCCTCGGACTAGTTGCCTTCGCCCTCAAACCTTGGTGCGGTTTACTGTTTTTTGCCGCTTACGGGGTGTATTTCTTCAAGGAGATGCGAGCTGACTCGGCGGCTCACTCCAGCATCGATCTAGAGCCACTGAAACTGCAGCCGAAAAGAGAGACACCCACCGGATGGGCCGTTCTGATTCAGACAGTAGCCACCCTGGCGATCATTTTCGTTGCATCCCAATTGTTTGTCGCCCAACTTGAATGGGCGGGTCCAGAACTTGGATTATCTGCCTCAGTGACTGCGATGTTGCTCTCGCCCATAGCTACCGAATTGCCCGAAGTAATGAATGCGATTATCTGGGTGAGGCAAGGCAAGACCTCTCTCGCGCTCGCGAATATCAGCGGGGCCATGATGATCCAGGCCACAGTCCCATCAGGCCTAGGAATTTTATTTACTCCTTGGCACTTTGACGGACCGCTTCTACTTTCGGGAGTTATTACGATCATTGGTATCTTCTATTTACTCTTACTCATGCGTACGAAACGGTTCACATCGGGCCGGCTGGCTTGGTCCCTCGTTTTTTATGGGGTTTTTGCATTGGGGTTGATTTTCGTCGCTTAGTTATTCATGACCCTATGCATGTATCATTACGCAGTTGGCGTCCGTAGCTCAACGGATAGAGCTTCTGACTTCGGATCAGAAGGTTGGGGGTTCGAGTCCCTCCGGGCGCACTTTTTTGGATTCGCGCAGCACTCTGGACATTAAAAAGACCCCTTCGTATTTAAACCAGGAGGTCTTCGCCATTTGACGAAGATTGAGTCGGAAAATGTCCAACCGATCTTATAGGCCTCTGATAACGGGCCACGCATCAGCAGATATTCGCGATTAGGGAGTTTAAATCGTTCCGCCTTCATGATCCCTTCCGGCAAAGTGTGCGACTCTAAGTGATCGAGCGATTGAACTTGCGATCGTATTCTCCTTCTAAACCTCCTTGCGCCGAACCTGATCGAAATTGGTCTAAAAAATCTATGAAGTTTTGGGTGCTGAGAAGGTTTATAAATCGCGATACTTCCCGGGTGCATCCATCCATACCCCTCCCATAATGCAAAAAAGCAATCTTGAGCGGTAGTTGTGAAATTGGAGAGTATCTCTACTAGCGTCTGGAGGGTTTCATTTCCGAGTTCTCCGTGGTGATCACCTGTGCCGGTGTGACGAACCAGTACATAACTCTCGAACCCTTTAGGAATGACTATTCCAATAGTGACCGGGATTTCAGAAAAAGCTACCCATGGATCTAAGGATTCTCTGATCCAGTCACCGACTGAAACATCGAGAGCAATATCAAGTTGCGCTTTGTCAATCATGAACAAGTCCTCACTTTCTGAACCTACTACCCACTTGCTCTTTTTAGGTTAGAAGAACGATTGACTCCCAGTGCCCAGTTTCGTCCCTCCGGGCGCACATATTTGTTTGATTTTTCATGTAAACGCCCTTGACCATACATTTCGCATGGATACGCTCGGTCGGTGACTTTCTATCAAGGGACAAATGGTCGATTGGCCGTGCTACTACCTGGGCGTGCCTACTCTCCGAACCACCCCGTTCTCTATTACTCACGCGAAGCATTATTCGTTCAGGGTTGGTCCATAGAAGAGGTGTGGTGGGAACCCGCGGACCTCGTTTCTGACGAGGCCGTGATAAAGAGGGTAGAAGCAGTTCTAAATGCGGCGTCCGACAATAATCCACTTGTCGTCGGCAAGTCCTTAGGTTCGCTCGCCCTACCGTCCGTCGCAAAGCGTGGATGGTCGGGGATTTGGCTCACGCCGCTTCTCCACCGCCCCGAACTTGTTGCCGCGCTAAAAGATATTCGAGCTGAAACGCTCCTAATAGGTGGGACGTCTGATGAAGCTTGGAACGGTAACATCGCGAAATCTAGCGGTCAGCAAATATTGGAGATTCCCGGCGCTGATCACGGATTGGAAATACCGGGAGACCCCTCGGCTTCGGTACGTGTTCTCGGCGAAATTGTGACAACAATAATGACCTTTGCGGAGGACCTCTGAATTTCAGAGCAATGTAACGATAGATTCCCAGTGCCCAGTTTCGTCCCTCCGGGCGCACTTTTTTTGTTCTCAATCGGTTGCCATACTTGCGAAGTGAATAGAAAATACGAAGTCGTTATCGTGGGCGGGGGCCATAACGGACTAGTGGCAGCATGTTATCTAGCCAGAGCGGGAATGGGCGTTCATATTCTCGAACGAGAAGATTCTCTAGGTGGCGCTACAGTCTCGCAAAAGACATTTCCTGAGTATGAGGCAAAACTTTCCAGTTATTCATATCTGGTCTCGCTACTTCCTCAAAAGATTATTGATGACTTAGGACTCTCCTTTGAGACCCTGGGGCGAAGAGTTGCCTCCTATACGCCAGAAGTGGGTGGCGGGCTTCTAGTGTCGACCGATTGGAACTCTGAGACGGCACAAAGTTTCGATTCACTAACTGGCTCATCCAAAGAATTTGACGAGTGGAAATCTTTTTACACTGATGTGCTCCACTTCGCTCAAGTAGTTGCCCCAACAATGCTTGAAAAGCTTCCCACCCGGAGTGAACTAAAAAATGCGGTCAATCATGAGATATGGGAGTCGCTAATTGAGAGGCCGATCGGAGTGGTAATTGAGGAGAGGTTCTCTAACGACCTGATCAGGGGTGTAGTACTTACCGATGGATTAATCGGAACGTTTGCTGATGCCCATGACTTAGCAGCCAATCGCTGCTTTCTCTATCACTTAGTAGGAAATCAAACCGGTGAGTGGCGGGTGCCTAAAGGTGGAATGGGGGAGCTGGTTAGAGAGTTGACAGCTACGGCAAAGTCTCTTGGCGTAAGTTTCGAGACATCCAGAGATGTCGTCTCCATCTCGAAGGATCTTCTCGTAACGTGTGCGTCTGGAGAGACCTACAAGGCGAATTTTGTACTCGCAAACTGCGCACCCAAAATTTTGGCAAAACTCATGGACGAGGCTATTCCCGCCTCTCTTGAAGGAAGCCAAGTAAAGGTCAACATGCTTTTGAAAAAATTGCCAAGATTAAAAAGTGGAGTAGATCCCAAGGTTGCCTTCGCCGGGACCTTTCATGTTGACGAGAGATATAGCGATCTGCAAAGAGCTTACAAGCAGAGCGCAGCAGGCAAAATTCCGGATGTCATTCCTGCGGAAATGTACTGTCACACCTTGACTGACTCGTCCATCCTTTCACAAGAACTCGTTGATGCCGGATATCAGACTCTCACGCTCTTTGGAATTCACACTCCAGCATCCCTCTTCGACGAGGATAACGAAGGGGTGAAGAGTGAGGTAACTTCTCGACTCTTCAGGCAACTCAACAAATATCTACTTGATCCAATTGAGGAGTGTCTCGCGCGAAATTCCGATGGAACATTGTGTATTGAGACTAAATCCCCTCTAGATCTTGAAGAGTCCATATCACTCCCACGTGGAAATATCTTCCACAAAGATCTCTCATTTCCGTTTCGGGAAGATGGAACAGCGGAGTCATGGGGAGTTGAAACCAATCATCCGAGCATTTTTCTCTGTGGTGCTGGTGCAATTCGCGGAGGCGGAGTCAGCGGTATTCCCGGACACAATGCCGCCATGGCGATATTCGAGAAAAGATAGAACTATCACATAATTCAAATACTTCTGGTTTTAGGGGCGCACTTTTAACTACTCTCTGTAACTTCAATTTCTGACATACTCTTCCTACCTTCGATTTGGCAGGCAATGGGACTCGGTCAACTAACGGGTCCCATTGCCTGCCAAATCGAAGGTGCGGGTTCGATCCCCGTCGCTCACACCACGGTCTTAACTTATCTTTGCTGATCTGGTGGCATTGATCAAAGAGTGAAGAATGTTGAGCAGGGGTCTTGGGTGAAGACCTAGGACCCCTTCCTAATTCTTTTGGCAATACTCTGCTGGGCCTTCCATCAGCACAATGAGAATCGGGATTCCCAGTGCCCACCTTCGTCCTCGCAGGCGCACAAGTTCGACTTCTCCAGTATTTCACTTCGGCGAGAGATGTCTTTTGAATCCGTTGCGCTTACCGATTCATTAAAGGTGACCATTCTTAATTTCAACGCCAATCACCACTAGATCCTTGGTGTCTGTATTCTCAATCGTGTGCTTGGGAGTCGATTCAGCAAAAAGAACTTTGGGCAGAATGAAGTCCGGAATAGCTCGAGTGTCGACCATCGTGTTGCCGCCTTCATCACGCCGCACGAAGTGCGATTCAGACAGCACATACATGACGGTCGGCCTGAGATGTGTGTGGAGCGGCGTTTTTTCACCTGCGACAATCGTTGTCTCGAGCACCCTCACTAGGTCATTTTCGAATATGACCTTATGGTTATTCGGGGCCACGACTACTCCATCAAGTTCGTCGGATGTCATAGATTTCTCCCTTCGAAAGTCGAGACCGAGTGGGTGTCCGAGTAGGAAACGGTATATAGCGATTCATACTTTGTCTACGTATGTTGCGTCTTCACGTATAACCCTCAATAGTTAAACGAAAGTTAGGATGGACTCCCATTGCCCACCGTCGTCCCTCCGGGCGCACTTTACGATTGTCTTCTTTTACTGCGCCAACTCCCACAGATGTCCGTCTGGATCGGCGAAGAGAATTGTCCTACTTCCCCACGGTCGATCTATCGGACCATTTACCAATGAAACGCCTAACCGTATTAGTCGTTGGGCCTGCGCATCGACATCGTCGACGTGGATAGTCAACTGAAATCTGGAGCCACTACTCTTCGAGGCGACTTTGGCGGGCCCAATCAAAGAAGGTGCTTCACTTTGGGAAAGCAGATTTATTAGCAATTCTCCAAACTTGAAAACGACGGAATTCTTGTCTTCAAACACGGGCGACTTCTCGAAAATGCGGGAATAGAAGGCTCTCGAAATTTCAATATCATCTACGAAGAGCGTGTTTGCGAATATCTCTTCTGACCAGTTCATTATCGAATCCTAGTCAAAGCCAAGTACTAGGATCTCTCGTAAGTGATGGGAGTCATCCATGAACCCAATTGATGCGAACGTCCGCAAAATCGATGCTTGGCAACAACGGCATCGGTTTCCTGCATTCGCATATGCCGTGATTAAGAAATTCGGCGACGACCAAGCGGGCAATCTAGTCGCTTTGATGACTTACTACGCTTTCTTAGCAACTTTCCCATTGCTGCTCGCATTGTCAGGCATTCTCGGCTTGGTGCTTAAAGGTAATCCATCGCTTCAAGCCAGCATCCAATCTTCCGCGCTGGCCGAGTTCCCCATCATCGGCACGCAATTGAGTTCCCAGGTTGGACTCTCGTCGCTGGGACACTCGACGCCAGCTTTGATTATCGGAATTATCGGCGCAATTCTCGGCGGACGAGGCCTCGCCAACGCTTTGCAGAATACGCAGAACACTCTCTGGGGCGTTCCTAAAGTCGATCGGCCCGGTTTCCCCTCCAACTACCTGCGCTCCTTCGGATTGCTCGGATTGCTCGGGGTTGGAACTGTAGTAACCACGGGTGCGGCATGGCTCGTGGGGGCGGGCCAGATGCTCGGCCTTACTGGAGTGCTCGTTGAAATCTTTGCTACCGCTCTCTCAATTGTGATTGGTAGCGGTCTTTTCTTCGCGGCCTTTCGAATTGCGGTTGCCAAAGTTGTCGCAACCCGGGAGTTGATACTCGGTGCCATAGTTTCAAGCGTTGCCTGGCAAATCCTTCTTAGTGTGGCGGGAATATTCATTAACCACGTACTCAAACACTCTCAAGCTATCGCCGGTTTTTTCGGCGTTGTCCTGGGGCTTCTCGCCTGGTTTGGCCTGCAGGCGACTGCCGTCGTGTACGCCATCGAGGCTGATGTCGTTCGAGCCCATCACCTGTGGCCGCGAAGCATTGTCCAGTCTCCGCTGACGAAAGCAGACAAGGATTACCTAGTTGAAGTCGTTGGCGTTGAAAAACGACGGCCAGAACAGAGGATCACAGTTGAGTTTATTGCTGGAGGGCAAGCAAAAGCCTGACTGAGGAATCTGTGATGCCCTCGTTAATTACCAGATAAGCGTCGTCCAGTTTGAGATCTTTGGGAATAACGCCATACAGAGAACCATCGGCCGACTCATTTGGTCCAACTGTAAGACTGTTCAGAGTTTCAAGAGTTACCCCAGAATCAATGTCACGCAAAACTCCGTTCGTTAGGAGTTGGTACGAGATGGTAGGTAGTGGGTTCGCATCCAAATTCTTTACGTGAAATGAGAATTCAACGTACCGCGTCTCAGAGGTGGGATCGGCTACCCCAGAACCATTCTGGGAAATGCACCCCAAATTCGATGGGTCATCGGCACAAACTTTGGCGGTGGCATCTTCGGAGACTGCTGTTAGCCCAATCTCTGCCGTATCGCCTGAATAAGTCGTGCCATTGGGAACTCGAATGAAAGTTTGAACCTCGTCAAATAGGGCATTGTCTGAAGTTATTGTGGGTGGCGTTATGTCAAAAGAGAAAGACACGGGTTGAGCAGGCAAGTACTTAGCATTACCTGGCTGATTCGCCACGACTGAACACGTACCCGTCTGCAATATCAAAATGGCACTGTCTAGCACGCTACAAGTAAGAGGTGTCGTTATCTGCAAATCGACGGGCAGACCCGAACTGGAGGTGAAGGGCCCTGAGATTTTCACTGACGTAACGTCCACCTTTTTCATGGCGAGCACACTTATTGCTTGCTTCAACTTTGATGGGGCCGGTGAAGAGGTGACTGCCTTCGTCCAGGTCAATCCTTTACTTGTCTTAGTGCACACATATTTTGTACCTGCGGAACTCTTGGTGGCTCCCCTCTTCGCGCAAATAGTGCCTGAAATCCCTTTGGCTTGCGCCACGGAAGGTATTGCTGTCAGCGCAAGAATAAGGACTAGCACTGGCAAGCATCGGTGTTTCACGATCAAAACCATAGCGACTCGGGAAATTCGTGTGAAGGGTAGTGCGGTGTGGCTTCCTAAGAACGCCACGCTCGCTTAGTTATCGGTAGTAGGTCTTCCCGGTCGAAGTCGCAGGAAGCGCCGCGCAGGATCCTGCTCCGACGATGACAGACATGGTCGTCTTGCTCGTCACGGTCACAGCGACGGACTGAGTGTCATTGGACCAACAGTGACTTGAACCAACGAGCACATCAGATGGCTTGATCCACGTGGAAGATTGTGGGTTAACCATCATCTGAGTGGGCGATCCCGAAGAGTTCAGGCCACCGATCCGCACCAATCCACTCGGATCCGTGGAAAACATAATTTGAGATTGATATGCGCCATCGTAGGTCAGATGGTCGGTAAGCGTGTCCTGGCCAATGAACCACATTCCATCGGCGGTTCCAGCGAGTCCTTCTGTGACTACACCACAAGAAGTTCCGGGTACGGGGTCGCTTCCGGGTGCTCCGAGTTTTGCCAGCCACGCGTCCCTTTTAGCGGGAGTGTAAAGATCGTAAGGGCAGACACTATGGAGGGCGTTGCTCGATGAAAAGTGCGAGGCGACAATGAAATCATTTGTATGCGCTTCGTTGTCTACCCAGAAATCAAATGCGACGCTATTTTCTCCAAGTTTGTACCATCCAATTTGCTCTCCTGCTTTTATACGCGTTGGCGTAACAGGTTGCCCCGCACTTGATGACATTGGCTCGGTTGGGACAACGCCGGCAACTTTCCCGACTACGCCTTTAACATGAAAGAACTTTACGGAGATCCCGCACCCAGCGTCGAAGTACAGCGAGTATTCGGGTTGGTAACTAGCCGATGCACCCGCAACCTTGTAGTAGTTTGCCGAATTCAATGTCATATCGACAGGGGCGTATATCGGCAATTCCTTACCTAGGAATTCACTCTTAGGGTGAATATAGGAACGAACCGCAATGACACCGCCGGTCCCCGTCTGTTCTCCGATCGGCGTGACATCTCGCACATAACTGGGATCAATGAAATCGACAGTGAACTCTGGAAGTTTCGCACAGTCTTGAGTTGGTGCCGCGGTTGGCTGCGGAGAATTTGACGGTGTTGGAGGATTATTTTGTTGACCCTGTTGACTTGTGCTCTTACGGGGCAGGACTTGCCAGACTTTCTTCTTGCCTTTTGTCTTGCATATGACACTTCCACCGGGACCATTGCCTGTGATCGCGCCTATTTTCTTGCAGGGTGTTCCAACGAGTGTCTTTGCCTGCACGACTGGAATTGCCCCAAAAAGCAATCCCATCGTGGTCGCCATGGTTACTAACAAGAGTGCAAAACGTTTGGTCGACATCGGAGGAGTCAAGCAGAGCAATGAGGGGAAATCAACGATTTGCTGTTCATTTATGCCTCCATTCTTCGCTTGATTGATCTCCCTCACACTCCTACGGAACGTCCTAGGCTCGGTAATACACTGATTGGGTGAATTCAATTGGGCTCACTACGGGTGAGGCTGAGAGTCGCCTCCTTGTTGACGGGCCTAATGTTCTTCCCAGTGCCAAACCTAGAAACCTTTTGCAACGCTTCATTGCGGTGGTCCGTGAGCCGATGCTCACCCTGCTGGTCGCTGCTGGTCTCATCAACTTCATTGTGTCTGAGCCACTGGATGCGGCAGTTCTCATGCTCACGGTTTTCATTGTGGTGGGCATTTCGCTGTACCAGTCGAGCAGAAGTGAAAAAGCATTGGAGGCACTGCGTGATCTTTCCTCTCCCCGGGCACTGGTGGTTCGAGATGGGATCGAGACAAGAATTCCAGGTCGAGATGTTGTCCGAGGTGATCTGGTGATACTCAGTGAAGGTGATCGAGTTCCTGCCGACGGGCGACTCATTAGTACATCCAATCTCAGCGTCGATGAGTCCATGCTGACCGGCGAGTCGCTCTCTCTCTATAAGAACGTTGATGATCCTGTGTTTTCGGGCACCTTGATAGTGACTGGTTATGGCCGAGCGGTGATTGAAAAGACGGGATCCCAAACTGAACTGGGCAAGATTGGCACAGCACTGCAGGGTATCGAAATAGAGAGGACACATTTCCAGAAAGAAGTCGACCGTCTCGTCCGCGTTATCTACATTGGCGCACTTGTTGCAGCCGCCTCGGTCGTTGTCATTTACGGAATGACAAGAAACGATTGGGTTGAAGGCTCACTCGCGGGCATAGCCGCATCGATGGCTCTTATACCCGAGGAGTTTCCCGTTGTACTGACGCTCTTCTTGGCAATCGGCGCTTGGCGTATGTCTCAGAAGGGAGTGATTGCCCGTAGAGCCGCGGTTATCGAAACCCTTGGCTCGGCCACCGTCATCTGCGTGGATAAGACCGGCACCATCACCATGAATCAGATGGCAGTGCATGAATTGAAGATTGACGGAGATTTGCTGGTACTAAATGGTGATCCGATTCCGGATAACTATCGTGAGATCACTCAAACGGCTTTGCTTGCCTCTCCAATCAATCCATTTGATCCAATGGACAAGGCATTTCACGCCATCGCCAAGTATGAACAGAACTTGGAATTAGTTCGTGAATACCCGATAACTGGCGCGTTCATGGCGATGTCGAATGTTTGGCGAAGCAATGACGGTTATGTCGCGGCCTCTAAGGGGGCTCCAGAAGCTATCGCCAAACTTTGTCGTTTGGATGAGAAACAAGTTGAAGCCATAATAAAAGATGTTGATGATGCGACGCAGCGCGGATTTCGCGTGCTCGGCGTGGCAAAGGCGAACTTCAGCGGTGATGCCGAAATGCCCGATTCCCCCAGTGAACTTGCATTCACATATCTTGGACTCGTACATCTCCATGACCCAGTTCGTCCTGGCGTTCCAGAGGCTGTCGCCGAGTGTGCGCGCGCAGGTGTTCGTACCGTCATGATTACCGGCGATTATCCGGGGACGGCTTTGTCGGTTGCCAAAGAAGTTGGACTCAACTACGAAGCAGGAGTGATAACCGGTCCCGAATTGGGCAAGATGAGCGATCTTGAACTGGCTGAACGGATTAAGAGCGTAAGCATCTTTGCTCGCATGGTCCCCGAACAGAAACTTAGGTTGATTCGTGCACTCAAGCTCGATGGCGAAGTAGTCGGCATGACAGGTGACGGGGTCAATGACGCTCCGGCTCTTAGAGCCGCCGATATTGGTATTGCGATGGGTGGGCGCGGTACCGACGTCGCAAGGGAGGCCGCATCATTGGTAATCACCGACGACGATTACACCTCTATTGCTGGAGGAATCCGTCAAGGTCGCGGAGTGTTCGCAAATCTACAGAAAGCCATGTCGTACATAATTGCCGTCCATGTACCGATATTTGGCATGGCGCTTATTCCAGTTTTCGTGACCAAGTGGCCGCTCGTGTTGCTGCCAGCGCAAATCGCCTTTCTCGAATTGATTATTGACCCGGCCTCCTCCATCGTCTTTGAATCCGAGCAAGCAGATCCCGACATTATGAATCGCAAACCTCGTGAGGTTAATGCGAAGATATTCAATAAGCACAGTCTGGGATTCTCGATAGCCCAAGGTTTCGGGGTACTGGTCTTTGTGCTTGCCGTGTATTTATGGGCGCTGAATTCAGGTAAGAGCGATGATTTAGTCCGGACCTTGAGTTTTGGCACGCTCATGCTCGGAAATATCGCCCTTGTTCTTGTCAATCGGTCGCAGCATCTTTCAATTATTCAGACCTTCCGAGAGCGCAAGAACAAAACAATCAAATGGGTAATTGGTGGCGGAATTGGCATGTTGGCTCTTCTGGTGAACGTCCCGATCATGCGTGAAGCATTCAACCTGGCCTATCTCGACTTCTCGCAATGGATTTTGGTTCTTGCAGCCGGATTCGGAAGTGTTCTATGGTTTGAAATCTATAAATTAGCCCAACAATCGCGGAGAGTGTGACATGACGAAATTCATGGCTTTGAATATCTCAGTTTCAGAAGATGGATTCATGGCGGGCGAGCATCAATCCAAAACCTCTCCTCTTGGTAAAAAGGGAGAACTTCTTCACTCTTGGGCAGTCGAAACAGAGTCGTTCAGGAGATGGCACGGGGAGACCGATGGAACGGTTGGCATCAATAATGATTTCATTGAAGCTGGATTCACCAACATTGGTTCAACCATCATGGGAAGAAATATGTTCGGGCCGATTCGGGGTGAATGGCCCGATGAGAATTGGAAAGGTTGGTGGGGCCCAAGTCCTGGTTACAGGCACCCCGTTTATGTCCTAACGCACTACCCGAGACAGGCTCTGGATATGGGCAATGGAACCGTTTTCAATTTTATTACCGGTGGAATTAGAGAAGCCTTTGAATTGGCAGGCAATGCGGCCGGGGACCAGGATGTTCGGGTTGGTGGCGGCGCGTACACGATTCAGCAATTTATGAACGCGGGCCTACTGGATGAACTTCACGTTGCTCGAATCCCAATCAAGTTGAATGCTGGGGAAAAGCTATTCTCAAACCCTGCGTCGCAGTTGGCCGGGTATGTGGAACTGCCCCCGGTCGTTTCCGATTCGGTGGTTCACGTCAGGTATGTCAAGTCCTAACGCATAAAAAGTGCATCGAGCCGCTTCGTTGTGAAATAGAGCCCGCTTACGATCATTACTAGGAAATAGAGGATGTGCCCAAGAAGTCCTACGTTGATCACACCAAGAGTCAGCCCACGAATGAGCTGAATTGCCTGCCAGAGAGGAAACGCCTCGATAATCTTCTGCACCCAGGGTGAAAAGACGCTGATTGGAAAGAAGGATCCGGAAAACAGGAACATCGGCATCATTGCGATTTGAATGACGTTCATCTGCTGATAGCTACTGAAATACGACGTTATCGCCATTCCGACGGATGCGAACCCAAATGCAATGAGGACGGCGGCAGGTATGGCGAGAATCCCCCACCAACTTGGGATAAGACCCAAAGGTGCGACAACAGCCATAAAACCCACGGCGTATACCAATCCGCGAAGCAGTGCCCAAGCGATTTCGCCCAATGCCACGTCCAGCGGTCCAAGCGAAGTGGCGAGCATGCCGTGGTAGAGACGGGTCTCGTGCATCTTTTCAAAGACGTTCCAGGTTGAGTCATAGATTGCGCCGTTCATTGCACTTGTAGCAAGCAGACCTGGTGCAATGAAGGCGGCATACGTGACCATTCTGCCGCCCCCGGCATCGATGTTCCCAACAAATTTGCCTACTCCGTAACCGAAGGAGAAGAGATAGAGAACTGGCTCGACAAAACCAGAGACGATGATGATCCATGTGGAAGATTTGAAGGCGACGAAACTGCGCTGAAGAACCGCTCGCGATCGCCCGGCGTAGTACCGATCGCCCATTTTGCCCGCTCGAGTCTCGGCAATGGCCACCGCAAGTGAGGTAAGCACTATCGCTCCAACCTACGTGAGTATTGTCGGAATGCGAAGAAGAGCCCGAATACCAACATCGCCAATAGATATGTGAAGTGAACAACCACCATTGTTGTGCTGATCTTGTGGCCATATGTTGCATATCGGCCTAGCTCTATCGAGTGCCAGAGCGGTGAGATCCAGCCGAAAAACTGAACGACAAGGGGCATATTGGTGATGGGAAAGAACGTACCTGAGAATAGGAACATCGGACCGATGATGAATCGACCAACGATGGTGAAAAACTTGTCTTCATTCTCCGTGTATGCGGCAAAGGCAAGCATGACAGCGCCAAATGCAGCACCGGAGAAAATGGCAATTGGAATAGCAAGATATGAATGAGGCGAATTCATTGCGCCAAAGAAATACAAAATCGTGGAATAGACCGCAACGCCCAGGATTGTGCGTGCCATGGCTGCAAGAAAGACGCCGCCTGCGATGTTGGAACCGCTTTGGGGAGTGGCGTTTATCCCGTAGAAGATTCTGCTCCATTTAAAGCCTTGGAAGGTTGGGAAGGTGACTTCATCCTGCGCGGCTTGAATTGCGCTTGCCGCCAATAGAGCCGGGGCGATGAAGGTTAAATAGGAAACACCATCCATACCGTGGGGACCGACGTTGTGGGAGATGAGACTGCCGACTCCGACGCCTATTGAAATGAGATAGAGGAGTGGATTAAGGATCGTGACTGCCAGAATAATCCAGACGAATTTGGACATCGTTCGGATACGCGCCTCCAGGATGTAGCGCGCTCCGAATTTCGGAACTTTGCGTGTGTTAGCTGAGGGTCCCATTAGTCGATCAAGCTCCTGCCCGTGAGCCGCAAGAAAACATCTTCCAGCGAGCTGCGCCGGGCGAGTGACGTTTTGGGATGATGCCCAGCGCGAATGATCCTATCTAGCGCCTCTTCGGCATCGTCGGTGTAGAGAAGAATGCGATCAGGCAAGACTTCAATGCGCTCGCAGAGTTGTTCCATTTCGGGAGCAAGTGAGGCGTTTCGGTCTGATCCAAACCGAACTTCCAGAACTTCTTTGGTGGAGTACTCCTTAATGAGATCGAAGGGAGTTCCTTCTGCCATGATCGAACCCTTATCCATGACCATGAGGCGATCGCAGAGTTGTTCGGCTTCATCCATGTAGTGCGTTGTGAGAAGAAGAGTGATGCCATCTTCTTTCAAACGAAAGAGGCGATCCCAGAGAATATGCCGAGCCTGAGGATCAAGTCCGGTTGTCGGTTCATCAAGAATGAGGATGTCTGGTTCACTTACTAGGGCTCGCGCAATGGTTAACCGTCGTTTCATGCCTCCACTGAGCGCATCTACTTTTACATGGCGCTTCTCCTCAAGTTGGGCAAATTCGAGCAGTTCGTCAATTTTCGAGCGGATGAATTTGTCAGGTAGGCCGAAGTATCGCCCGTATATGTAAAGGTTCTCAGTCACAGTGAGCTGGAGATCTAGATTGTCCTGCTGAGGAACTACCCCGAGGTGGGCACGGATCTGAGGACCTTCGATTTCTGGGTCTTTGCCCAAGACCGAAACTTTGCCAGATGTACGCTGAGACGTTGCGGCAATGATGCGCATCGTCGTGGACTTGCCCGCTCCATTGGGTCCGAGGAAGCCAAAAGACTCGCTTTTTCGCACGTGGAAGTCAATGTTGTCAACGGCTACGAATTCGCCATATTTCTTAGTGAGGCCACTCACCTCAATTAGGATCTCGGACATAGTTGTCGAGTCTAACTTCTTATACTCTGTTTCCGTGGTCAAAAAACCGAAAGATCCAGCCGCTCCACGGACGCGCAAGACGATCATTGTGGAGCGGTTGTGGGCGAGCACCGTATTGCTTTACACGGTAGTGGCGACTTTCGTAGTCTGGAAGGCCCTTAGCAAATACGGAGTCAACCCCATTGTTTTCTTTGTCATTGATGCTATTACCTCGTGGACGTATGGGATCGCTACGGCGCGGTTGACCGTGAGCGTCGTTCGACGGGATTGGAAGGCGGTTCGGAAGTGGGCCTGGGCGGCGGCCGTCAGTTTCATAACACCTCAGTTGTATATATTGATAGCCGCGCATCATGCCCCGCGTGATGTCTACTTGATAGTAATTGGCGTGATTTCCTTCATGATTCTTCTCGCTTTGGTTACCTTGATAGTACAAATCAGGAAGACAAACAATCTCTCTAAGAGAGGCTAACCGTGCAAGAGTTCTCGGATTTCTTGGCTAAGCAGTCACCCTTCGATGCCCTTACCGCCGACGATATCGAGCGGTTGGCCAGTAAAGTGGAAGTCGAGTACTTCGGCAATGGGGCAGTAATTGTTAGCGCCGGCTCCCCTCCTCTGGATCACATTTACATTGTCCGAACAGGCTCGGTTGAAGTCCTTGATCGCGGAAGTGTCATCGATCAACTCGCACCTGGAGATGCCTTTGGGCACATTTCAGTTTTAACGGGACTTCCGCCACAGTATTCGGTGCGTGCTGCGGAGGAAACTCTTTGCTATCGACTACCAGACCCCCGAACGATAGTCCGTGACTCAAGTTCACTTCAGTTCAATCACTTCGGCACGGTCGTGACACGGCACCGGCTTACATCGAATGCTTTGTTGTCCGACACCCAATCCAATGTCACACGCTATATGCGCCAGATTGTTTGGTGCGATGAGACAGATTCAGTCCGCAAAGTCGCCATGGCAATTACAGATGCGGAGCAATCTTGCGCGCTCATCAAATCAAGGACCGAGCTGGGACTTGTGACCGATCGTGATTTCCGGAGCAAAGTTGGGGTTGGCGAAGTAGGCATTGATGACCCAATTCATTTAATTATGAGCTCGCCTGTGATTATGGTGCCAAATAATACGACGTTGGCTGCTGCGTTCCTTCTCATGGTTGAAGCGGGAGTGCATCACCTTGTGGTGGTCGACGAACATGAAAAGCCCATTGGCATAGTTAGGGCGATGGATCTTTCCTCAGTGGAACTGCGAAATCCGCTCTTGATTCGTGCAGCAATTGAAGCTTCGCAAAGTATCGACGAACTTTCGGCTGCATCCCAGTTACTACTTCCTTCGCTTGTGGAATTACATGACACTGGTATCCCGGCGCTCCACGTTGGCGCGCTCATGTCAGCAATTGTCGGGGCGATTCTCACGCGTGTATTGGATCTAACCGATGCAATCGAAAGCCCGATAACGCATTCCTGGCTCATTCTTGGGTCGATGGCCCGACGCGAGCCGCTTCCCATCTCTGATGTCGACACTGCGATAGTTTGGGCCGATTTACCGAATTCGGTAGATCTTTCAGATGAAATTCAAAATGGTGCAAAGCAGGTGCTCAACCTCATGGAGAGATGTTCGCTCCACCGATGTCCCAACGGCGCCAATGCAGACAACCCACTCTTTAGCCGCTCTCGATCGGCGTGGATCGATATCTCCCAAGGTTGGCTTTCGGACCCTTCGCGCGCAGGTGCACTCCTTCTCTCTTCGATAGCGGCCGATAGCCAGCCACTAACTCAGCTCACCCTTGGCCGCACTATCACGGACACAATTCGAGCAACTACCCGGAGCCGGGATTTTCTTTCAGAGCTTCTTAGATTCACCCTTGCCAAGAAACCTCCCGTCGGTTTTGTCAGAGGCCTTGTCGTTGAGCAATCGGGAGAGCACTCAGGTGAATTGGATCTGAAGAAAGGAGGCCTGACTCCCATTTCATCACTAGCGCGGTGGTTGGCAATCGCCCAAGGAGATGTCCGTGGAGGAACCCTTGACCGCCTCAAACGCGCAGCGTTGAGCGGTACATTGAAGGAAGACGAGGCCGAAATCCTTGCCAATGCCTTCGAAGATATCTACCAACTTATTTTTGAGCAGGAGATCATCTCCATTCGAAGTGGGAAAGCGGGTTCTAGTTGGATATCCCCGCAGAATCTTGACTCGCTGACGAGAAGGCATCTGCGTGAGTCGTTCAGGGCTGTGGCGGCAATCCAAAACCGCATCCAGAGCGAGTGGGAATCGAGAGTCACTTGAGTTGGCTTGAAAAACTCAATCGTCGGGCCAACTCGGATCTCGATTCCAATTGGCGAGAAATTAATTATTGCGCAATCGATCTCGAGACCACAGGTTTGGATTTCAAGACAGATGAGATCATTTCCATTGGAGCTGTTCAGGTTCAGTCGGCACGGATTATTACCGAGGCGAACTACTACCGGGAGGTTCGCCCTAAACTAGATCCAACTGCCACGTCAATTCGTATACACGGTATTCGCGCCGTTGATCTTGCTGACGCAGCACCGATTGAGGAGGTAATGCCCGAATTTGCCAATCTATTGCGAGGTCGGGTTGTGATCGCACATGCTGCCTGGATTGAGAACGCCTTTCTCAAGGAGCGTCTTGAAAACCTAGATTTAGATTATTCAAAACGTTTGATTGATACGGCCAGTCTTGCCAGAGAATGTGAAGTTATTGAAGACGATATTGAGCACGAGCCGTCACTGGAACTTCTTGCAAGGGCTCTGAAATTACCCGTCTATTCTCCTCACCACGCCCTGGGTGATGCGCTGACAACTGCCATACTCTTCCTCGCTTTAGCAACTAAAATTGAGCGTCGAAAATTAGAGAAAGGTGGAGAGAAGTTGACTCTCCGCGAACTACTCAAAATGTCAGAAAAATCTGCTCGATCGCGATGGTGACTACTCACTACTCTTGCGCTAGCGTGAGCGCATGCCAAATATCGATTCCACGGGCGTGATTAGAAAAGCAGTAATACCCGCGGCAGGTATGGGCACGCGCTTTCTTCCGGCGACAAAGGCGATGCCCAAGGAGATGTTGCCTGTCGTAGACGAGCCGGCGATTCAGTATGTGGTGGAAGAGGCTGCTGCCGCAGGGTTAACGGAAATCGTCATGGTAACTGGGCGCAATAAACGAGCCCTTGAAGATCATTTCGATCGTGCAGCCGAACTCGAAGACATGCTGGAGGAGAAGGGCCGATTTGATCTATTAGCTGCGGTCCGAGAATCAACAGAGATGGCGCGTATGCACTATGTCCGACAGGCGCATCCTCGCGGTCTTGGAGACGCGGTACTTACCGCTGCCGCATTTGTAGGGGATGAACCATTCGTAGTTCTCCTTGGTGATGATCTCATCGATCCACGCGATCCTATTTTACCCAGCATGATTGCCGCACATGAGAAGTTCGGTGGCGCCATCTTGGCCCTGATGGAAGTGCCCGTTAGTGAGATATCCCTTTATGGCGCAGCAGCAATCGTGCCGATTGCTCCAACCCCCGGATTTGAGAACATCGTTCGCATAACTGGGTTGGTTGAGAAGCCGCCCGTTGAAAGTGCGCCAAGTAATTTTGCTGTGATCGGCCGTTACCTCTTAACCCCCGAGATATTTGATGTATTGCGATCTACGAAGCCGGGCCGCGGAGGGGAAATTCAATTAACAGATGCAATTCAGGAGCTCACACAACGTCCTGACAGGGGTGGACCCGTCCATGGAGTTATCTTCTCAGGACGTCGCTACGACACGGGAGACAAATTAGGGTATCTCCAAGCTGTCGTGAGACTTGCTGTTGAGCGCCAAGATTTAGGACCGAGCTTCAAGACTTGGCTTAAGAAATTCGTCCAAGAAATCGCTGACTAGGCTACGTATAGGTGGCACGGTGACACGTACCTATTGAACGGTCACGTCTACTGTATGCCAACCTTCTGCACCATTGGGAGCCACAGGGACACTCTTGCTTGATTGAAGTGCTCCCTTTCCATCGCTCGCGCGCACGGTAATCGTTCTCATTCCAGGTTTTGCATCCCAATCGATCCACCATTGCCGCCACGTGGTCTTTGCAAGTGCAGGTCCAAGAGTCGCAGTGCGCCAAGGGTCTTTGTCAACGCGGACTTCTACTTTGGAGATCCCGCGCGTTGGCGCCCATGCGACTCCTGCGATCACCCGCTTTCCAGCCTTTACCGAACTTCCGATGGCAGGTGTATCGATTCTTGACGAAGTCTTTATAGGCGCCTGTGCAGACCAACCTCTAGGAACCCAGTAACCTTCGGCTCGATCAAAGCGCGTGATCTCGATTCGTGTGAGCCATTTCGTTGCCGAGACGTAGCCATACAGGCCGGGAACAATTATCCGTGCGGGGAAGCCATGATCAATTGGCAATGGCTCTCCATTCATTCCTATTGCGATCATTGCGTCTCGTCCATCAAGAGCAGCAAGTGGAAAACCAGCGGTAAAGCCATCTATCGAATGTCCCATCACCTGATCGGCCGAACCCGACGGCGAGGCTTCCTTGATCAAGTCATCAAGGCGAATTCCAAGCCATCTTGCGTTGCCGACCAGGTTTCCGCCAACTTCATTGGATACACAAGCAATGGTGTCATCAAGTTGGAAAACGGGTCTATCTGTCAGTTCTTTGTAGGTAAATTCGGCGGGGTTATCTACCATGCCATCAATTCTCAGCCGCCAGGTGTCGACGTTGATATTCGGCACGGTGATGGCCGTATCAATTCGGTAGAACTCATTATTGGGCGTGAATAGTTTTGAAAGACCGGGGGTAGTCAACGCTGGATCTTTTGGTGGAGGTGGCAAGAACCTCAGTGCTTTAGGTAAAACGATATTCAACCTCTTCAATTGCGCGCTGGCATGAGTATGGAAGAAATTGCCGGCGAAAACTGCGCCAGCCGAACCTGCAGCGATAAATCCGACAGTCTTGAGAAGTTCACGGCGATTTAGCGTTCCGTCTTCTGCATCAGTGGCCGTGGTGCGGCTCTCAAGTAAACGAAGAATCCAAAGAGCAATGGCACCGCTAACCAATGACGGAAGAAGTGAGAGCAGATCGGAGTTGGCATCAAAGATGGCAGAAGTCGCTCCTATGATGGTCATGAGTACGACTACAGAAGTTGCCTGGTTTTTCTTCCCAGAGAAATAGAGATGCCCGATGATTACGGCCAAGATCAAGACCGCCAAGTAGATCGTGATTACTAATGCTTGCTTATCATTGACCCCGAATGATCTGATCGCGAATTCCTTAACCCGTTCTGGCACGTGATCGATAATGCGGTTCCCGATCGACACCACCGGTGCGTTCAAATTACTTTTAAGCGAAGCAAGGAATTGCGCTAGCGCCAAACCTCCACTGACGGCAATTAAACCGAGCAAGCCGTCGATTCGTGCTCTGCCTTTAGAAAGCATGCAGGCATGCTAACGGAGATGGGTTGAAACGGAAGTTGGGCCGAGACCTTCCTACTAGTCCGTACCCGTTTCAGACCCCGTTACAAGGGTGTCTAGTTGAATTGGCACCGCGCTCGAACCTTAGAATTGACCATGGATATTCTTGAATTTAGCCCCACCTTTGACCAGCTTTCCTACACTTTTGGCGGGGCGAAACCCGTGAAGCGAATCAGGCCCGGGACTGCGTTGAAACTGTGGACGGAAGATGCTTTCAATAACACAATAAAAAGCGTCAAGGATCTCTCATCGGAAAAGGTCGACCTACATCATGTGAATCCACAAACTGGCCCCTTCTACGTCGAAGGCGCAGAACCCGGCGACACGTTGGCGATTCATATTGTGGATTTGAAGCCAGCCAGGGGATACGGGGTATCAAGCACAATCCCCTTCTTCGGAGGTTTGACCTCAACTGATCGAACTGCAACTTTGCAGGATCCGCTTCCCGACACCACGTGGATCTACGACGTGGATACGACAAGGAATACCGTGGGATTCCAGTCGCGGTTTGGCGAATTCACAGTGGATCTGCCAATTGAATGCATGTTAGGCACCATTGGCGTTGCACCATCAGGTGGGGAAGTTCGATCGAGCCTTGTGCCTGAGCGTTTCGGAGGCAACATGGATTCCCCCGAGGTTCGTGCTGGCTCGACCATTTACTTAGGAGTGAATGTGGATGGAGCCCTCTTTTCGATTGGTGATGGCCATTATCGTCAAGGTGAGGGCGAGGCATGCGGCACCGCCGTGGAAGGCGCAATGAATTCAATAATTATCATTGACCTAATAAAGGGCGCCGGCCCGGCATGGCCACGAATTGAGAATGACGATTACTTCATGGCTGTTGGCTCTTCGCGCCCGATGGAGGATTCATGGCGAATCGGACAACTTGAATTGGTGCGGTGGTTTGAAGAACTGTACAAATTGCATCCGATGGATTCATATCAATTGCTCTCGCAAATCACAAAGGCACCGATCGCCAACGTCGTTGATGCCAATTTCAGCGTTGTGATAAAGGCGGCGAAGAATTTGTTACCAGCATCGCATGCATATTCAGGTATGCATTCAAGTCTTAGAGAAAGAGCAATGGGGCTCAAACTCTAACAACCGTACGTGCCACCACTTCCCACTACGAAGAGGAGAGAAAGTTGAGCAATTCCGATACAGCCCCGCGTCTTGCGCGTAATGCCATTGGATTACGAGAGGTCGTATTTCAGTCAATCTGTTCGATGGCGCCTGGTGCGGCCATCGCAGCATCAATTCCATTCGGTTCGCCCTTGGCTGGTGGAGCGCTTCCGCTTGCCGTAATCGTGGCCTTCATTGGGATTCTCTTCACCGCTTCAAGCATTGGACAGTTGGCCAAGCACATTCCGGCGGCGGGTTCGGTAGCGACCTACAGCGCAGTCGGACTCCGACCTTGGGTTGGTTTTCTAGTCGGTTGGGGTTATTCGGCTGTTGAGATCCTCATCGTTCCGCTGGTTATGTTGCAACTGGGCTACACCGCCGCAGGCGAATGGAACTCCCAGCAGAAGTCATTCCCCATTGGCGCATGGTGGATCTTCACCGTTGTGGGGACCCTTCTTATTTCTGCTCTTGTATGGCGTGGAGTCAAAACTTCGGCCAAGGTCGGAACGTGGCTGGGTTTCATTGAGATTACCGTCTTTGCAGTTCTGGCAGTTGTCTTGGTTATCAAGGCGGGCAGCGCTAATACGCTCTCTGTCTTCACCACGGCTCACGCAAATGCACCCGGATTCTCGGGGTGGTCAGGCGTAATTGCGGGTTCGGTCTTTACGCTCCTGGCTTTTTCGGGTTTTGAGGCGGCGGCGCCATTGGCTGAAGAAGCCGAAAATCCACGACGAAATGTTCCTCGCGCGATCATGATCGCCACAATTTCCATTGGCGTGCTCTACACCTTTACCACCTATGCCGCCACCGTGGCATACGGTCCAGACAAGTTCAAGGGTTTCTCAAGTTACAACAACGGCGTCCCATGGGATGGGCTGGCAAAGAGCGTTTCAACACTGTTCTGGGTATTGGTGCTTTTTGCGATCATCAATTCGACGCTAGCAAATGCAAATGCTGGTGCCAACGTCTTTACGCGTACAGCCTTTGCCTTTGGTCGAATCGGAGCTTTCCCTCGCTCGCTTGCTAAGTTGGATCCCAAGTTCAAGTCTCCTCGGAATGCAATCATTCTTCAGCTAATTCTTGGGTTGATTATCGGGGTTGGACTGGGAGCAAAGTACACTCCACAGGTCGCCTTCGGTGTTGTTGCTACCGGATTAGTAATCATCGTCGTCCTCGTATATATCGTGGCCAACCTCGCGTGCATCGGGTATTTTTCAAAACACCGGAAGGATGAACGGCACCCAATTGTGCATATTCTGGTACCGATTGTTGGAATCCTATTCTTGATCCCAGGCTTCTTCAGTGCTGCTGGATTCACTGGAATACCAGGTCTTAGCTTTATCGTTCCATTGTCAGCGCCATTGACGTACTCAGCCTACGCGATGGCCGTGTGGATGGTATTGGGAATAGGTGCACTCTTCTACTTGCGTTCTAAGAATCCCAAGGCAATTGAGGAAGTTGCCTATGTTCATCTAGATCACGAGTAATTAATTGGTTCGAAAAACCTGATCATCAACACTGATGGTCAGGTTTTTCTATTTGGTTCCAGTCTCTTTTGCATTACATCGATATCTAGAAGCCCCAGTTTGGTCGATGCTAGTAGTTGGTATCCACGCTTGGAATAAAAGTCGCGTTGATCCTCGGTCCAGAGATGGAGGACTTCAATTCCCAGCGATTTCGCCTTCTCCTCAAGCAAGGTCAGAATTCTTGTTCCTACTCCCTCGCCGCGTACTTCGGGATTGACGATAAAGGCTGCAATCCAAGGCGAAAGGTGACGAAATTCCTCCAGTTCGTCGAAATCAACTAGCCCGATTGTTCCCACGGTCTCCATGCCTCGTTTGGCGACAAAAACAAGTTCTTGGCCTTCACCCTCCCACGATTCATAGTTTGCCCGAGCCGATTTTCTGTAGAAATCAGCCCAATCTTGGGGTGAATAGTTGGGATAGTGATCGCCCCACAGGGCCAGCGCCCACGAAAGTGCAAGGTCTGCATCTCTCGGTGACTCCTGGATTGCAACCAGCGAAATAGCCATGGGGGTAATCTATCTTGAATGAGAGTCACGCCAGAGAGACCTAACAAGGTACAGGCGTGGTCGTACGTTTTTATCCAAGGGGTACTTTTAGCGTTAATCGTCTTTCTTGACCAGAAACTCGGCCCGCAGGCCCATCGTCTCATTTTTATGGGCAGTTTCATTGAGTGGTTGGGAATCATTGGAGTTTTGATCTCTGCAGCGAGTCTGCGCAGATCTCTGACGGCTGTTCCAATCCCAAAGGAGAATGGAGTGCTCAGCACCAGCGGCCTCTATCGGTATGTGCGCCATCCGATGTATTCAAGCGTTCTCCTTCTGTCTTTAGGTATCGCTCTGAATAGTGGCAGCGTTATCAAATATTTTTTTGTGATTTGCTTGTATGTATTGTTCTATTTCAAATCAGTTTACGAAGAGAAGTACTTGAGGTTGAAATATCCAGAATATGCTGAGTACGCGGCTCGGATGCCTCGCTTCATCCCTTTCACAAAATGGTAACTAGAGAGAAACTTCCATTTCCCACGTGCAACCTTTCTGATCGGCGGCGTATTCGCCCACACCACTTATTCCTGCAAGTTCGCCCGTCCCTGAGTCCGCGATAATCGATAACTCGGAGGTCGCGACACCGTCAACAAAGGTACCCATGTCATTGACCACAAAGCTTCCCGATTTTCCTTTGAGCGAACCTACGATCCGGATCTGGCCGACGTAAACGGCATGAGCTTTGTGCATATCCTCTGGATCAAATGCCGAATAGAACATCAGGTACATAGGTCCCGTAAAGTCTCATATCTTGATCTCCTTTAGAAGCGACCGCCGCTGGTTGAATCGTGACTTAATCGTTGCGATAAGTAAATTGGGATCACCGAGACGACGACGAGCGTCGCTGCTACAACGTTGACGATCGGCGCCTGATTTGGGCGGAAAAGGTTGTTATAAATCCATATCGGCAGTGTCTGGATTCCAGGACCAGCCGTAAAGGTTGTCACGACAATTTCGTCGAAGGAGAGGCCAAACGCGAGGAGTCCGCCCGCGAAGAGTGCGGATGCCAAGTTCGGCAAGGTAATCAACCTGAAAGTGGTGATGCCATTTGCGCCCAGGTCCATGGATGCCTCTTGCAGTGATGTTCCCATTCGGCGAAGTCGGGCGAGGGCGTTGTTGTAGACGACCACGATGCAGAAGGTTGCGTGCCCGATGACGATAGTGAGCAGCCCCGTTGAAAGGCCGATCTGCTGGTTGAAAGCGTTGCTTAAGGCAATACCGGTTACGACCCCGGGCAGAGAGATCGGCAGAACAACTAGAAGAGAGATGATGTCTTTGCCGAAAAAGTTGTATCGGCTTACTGCAAAAGCCAAGGATGTACCCAACAATAAGGCAATGAAGGTCGCAGAGAAGCCGGCTGCCAGGCTCCAGGACAGTGCTTTTCGAACCCCCGTATTGGAGATCGCCTTGCTCCACCACTCGGTGGTAAAACTCGAAGGCGGCCAACTGAAGGTGCGACTGCTATTAAACGAGTTGATCACAACGACAGAGAGTGGCACATAGATGAACGCGAGGCCGATTCCCATGAGAGACATCAGCGCGTACCTGGCGCGATTTGAAATTGTCATTTACAGGCTAGCCAATGCACCGGTACGTCGCACGAGCCAGAGATAGATGGCCATGATCGCTACCGGAATAGTTGCGATAGTCGCTGCGAAAGGAAGATTGATGCTGAAATTTTGGTAGACAACATTTCCCAGCATTTGGAGTTTGCCGCCGATGATCTGTGCGGTGATGTAGTCCCCGAGAGTGAGTGAGAAGGTAAACATGGATCCCGCCACCAAGCTGGGAAATATGAGCGGCAAGATGACTCTTCTGAATGTATAGAAGTTTCGCGCGCCGAGGTCCCCCGAAGCGTCAAGCAAAGAATTTGGTAGTCGTTCGAGGCCAGCGTATATAGGCAAAATCATGTAAGGCAGCCATAGGTAGGACAGGCCGATGATGATTGCGGGCCCACCGAATCCTGGTGAGTGAATTCCGATTGGCCCCAGGATCCAATCCATCACGCCGGTGCGCGGTTCCAACATTGTGCGCCACGCATAGATTTTAACTAAATAAGAAGCCCATAAAGGGGTGAGAACAAGTGCCACCAGGATTCTCTGGCTCTTAGGTTTAGCGATCTTTGCCATGAAAAAGGCCATCGGAATGGCAAATATTGCACAGATGAGCGTCACGGATATCGCGATTCCCAACGTGCGAAGGACGACGTTTCGGTATGCGGGGTCGGTGAGCATGTCATGGAAATTGCCAAGATTGAATTTCGCGATGACATTGCCGGTAAAACTATCAATGGTGAAGAAGGCTGTTACGAGTAGCGCACCCAGTGCTCCTAAATATGCCACAACTAACCAAAGAGTTGGCGCGGCAAGAAGGGCGGCAAGGCGAACCCGCGGACGCTTGTGCATCCATGTTGCCACAGACCCCTTCACTTTGCCTTCTCTCTCACTGATTGGAAATTCAAATTAAAAAACCGGGTGTGGGGTGAGTCCCCACACCCGGTTCACTACTAAGCGTTACGCAGGCTGGACCAGGCTTTGACCCATTCTGAGTAAGGCACGCATTTCACATCAGTGCGTCCGTCCAAGCACGTCTGCGTTGCGGTGTTCCAGTAGTAGACGTCCTTCCAGTAGGCCTCGTCGGCTGCATGATAGGTCGTGCAGAAGTTCTTGTCGGAAGTCAGATCGCAAGCCTTGGCATTGGATGGTGCCTCACCGAACCATTCGGCTACTGCCGCATTGGCCTTGGGTGAGACGATGTGATCCATCCACATGTATGCGCAGTTGGGGTGCTTTGCCTTGCTGCTGACCATCCATGTGTCCGACCATCCAGTGGATCCTTCTACTGGCTTGATACCTTCGACTTTGACGCCTTCACTCTGCGCCAAGTTGATGTTGACCTGCCAAGTGGTTCCGAGAACTGTTCCTCCCGATTTCAAGGAAGCAACATGCTTGAGATAATCGCCCCAGTACTCGCCAATAAGCGGCTTCTGAACTTTTAGAAGCGCAACTGCGGCATCAAATTGCTTCTGGTCTAGTGCATATGGATATTTGATTCCAAGATCGGGCTGCGTCTTCATTAAGTAGAGCGCTGCGTCTGCAATATAAATGGGGGAGTCATATGCAGTGATCTTGCCTTTGTACGGTGAGTTTGGATCGAAGACTGCTCCCCATGATGTCGGGGCAGGCTTCACGATGTCGGTTCGGTAGGCCAGTAAGTTCGCACCGCGGCCATGGGGAATTCCGTATGCAACACCATCGACCGAGTTCCACGGCTGATTCTTCAGACCTGAGTAAATATCAGCGTAATTAGGCACTAATGCCGTGTTGACTGGGGCAACGTCTCCGCCATAGATAAGGCGAAGTGAGGCGTCTCCCGATGCGGACACGACGTCGTATTCACCAGTCTTCATCAGAGCAACCATGTCATCTGATGTCGAACCAATCTTCACGTTAACTTTGCAACCGGTGGCCTGCTCAAAATCGCTGACCCAGTTGACCTTCGGATCATTTGATCCGTTTTCAACGTAGCCAGCCCAAGCCACGATATTTACTTGACCTTCTCCAGTGCCAAGACTTTTCATCATGTCGACTTTAGGGAGAGTCGTCTTTGATGCGCTTTGGCTGCCTGAACTACAGCCGGCCAGGATAAGTGCTACTGCAGATGCAGCAGCAATCTGCGAAAACAGACGCTTGTTACGCATCTGTACCTCCCTCTATACAGCCCGCGTTCAGCGATTGAACGTGGTTCTCCTGATGAATTTAATTCACCAGGAATTCTTTTTCGGACTCCCAAGAAAGCACAACGGAATCCCCGACGGCAACTGCCCCATCGGGCTGAGTCGAAACTATGGTCTGCCCGAGGTCGGTATGGACGAGGTACCTGGTGATCGCGCCGACGAAGATTGCGTCGTGGAGCTTGCCCGTCACCGTGCGATCTCCATATTTCTTCGATTTAGAGATTGTGATGAATTCGGGTCGGATATTGACGTGTTTGTTATCAAGGACGATTTTGTTGGTTTGTCCCACGAACTCCGAAACGAAGGGACTTAGGGGGTTTTCATAAACTTCACGCGGAGTCCCCAATTGCTCGATCCTTCCTTGATTGAAGACAGCAATGCGATCACTCATGGTCAATGCCTCTTCTTGATCGTGTGTGACAAATACGAAAGTAATCCCAACTTCGCGCTGCAATTCCTTTAGTTCAATCTGCATCTGTTCACGCAGTTTGAGATCAAGGGCGCCAAGCGGTTCATCAAGCAGCAGCACGGAAGGGCGATTTACAAGGGCTCGAGCAAGCGCCACGCGTTGCCGCTGCCCACCTGAAAGCTGCGCCGGCTTGCGACTTCCGTAACCATCCAGTCTTACCTGCTCCAACGCCTTTTCGGCTCGCGCACGGCGCTCGTTCTTTTCGATACCTTGAATTCGCAAGCCATATTCGATATTTGAAATGACATCCATGTGCGGGAAGAGCGCGTAATCTTGAAAAACTGTGTTGACATCGCGCTCATACGGTGGCAATTGCGAAACATCCTTGCCATCTAACTCAATGGTCCCAGTGTCTGGTTTTTCGAAGCCAGCAATCATGCGAAGAACTGTTGTTTTTCCTGAGCCGGAAGGACCCAGGAGAGTGAGAAATTCGCCGGCGTAGATGTCTAGGTCCACGCCGTTTACGGCTCGGACACTTCCAAAAGAGCGGGAAAGGTCGCGGATCGAGACAATAACGGATGCGGGTTCAACCACTCTTTTAATCTCCTAGGTAAATTCGGCGGATTGACGCCTACTTTACCTAGGAAATGGTGAAAAGAGCGAGATTGCTAGCCGACATTTGTGAGTACCTGAGGCGTGATCTATTGGTCTGTTTTAAGGGAAAGCACGCATGTATTGGTGTTGGCAGCGACATTTTGTTGAACCAAGTATTGGCGCTGACCAAGAGTCATGTTCGCAAAAGAACCATTTGTCGTCTTTGATGCCTTTCCGTAATTCCAGGCGCACTTGTCTGCATTTTCGAAACCGGCCTGGTCATACCAAGATGTTCCGGTCGGATCTGAGACTGCCTCAACAAATTCATGGGCGATAACTGAAACCATGGCATCGGCCGCAGGGTTCCCGTTTGGAGAATTTGAAACTTGAGGTGCACATTGGCCCAAGTTTGTGGAAGCGTCACCGATGAACGCATACTTAATTGTGGCTTGCGCATTGTCATACATCCAGTGGTATGCACAAAGTAGAGTCATGAAGTCGGCGACAATGACATTGCTTGCAGTGAGCACTAGGTAGACGCCATTTGGGTCAGTTTTCAGCGCCTTAGTCGAAAGAGCGTGTTCAACGACATCAGATATTTGAGGTCCCGTATTAGCGTCTAGGGTGAGGCCTTGTGACCGCTTATCAACTGTGCACCCTTCAACTTCTGCAGTTGGTTGCACGAACGTCTTCTCGCCATTTATTTTTTGGTAGTAGGTGGTGTTGATCTTGTTCCAGTCAGACTCCCCAAGCGAACCAAGGAAGTCGTTGATGATCGATGGGGTGGAGGAAGTCCCACTTGGCGCCGAACAGCTTTTCGCATCCCAGTTGCCGTACCAAATCACATAAATGTTGGGTTCGGCGATGATGGTCCCGCCTGGCTGATATGTCACCGGTCCTAGCCCTGCCGCAACAGATGCCGCCGTCGAAGTTGATTTACCTACAGTCGGATAGAAGCTGGACAACTTTGAGTGACCGGGGTGCTGAGTTCCAGCTGCCTGAGATTGGGCCATTGGTTGGATAAATATTGTGGCAAGAGTTGCCACGGCCAACAAAGTCATTCTTCTGCGGTTCATCAAATCTCCCAATCAATTCGAAGCGATTGTCTCAGCCGATATTAGTTACGGAAGGTTAACAGAGGGGGTTTTTTATGTGAAGTAGAGGAATAGTCTTACTTCATGGGAATGGTAACCATTGCTTTCTTAGGTGCGACCACCACTGTGACTGGCAGCAAATTTCTCGTTGCCAGTGAAAAATCGAAAATCTTGGTGGATTCCGGACTATTTCAAGGGCTGCGAGAAGATCGCAGGAAGAACTGGGATCCGTTCCCCATTGATCCAGCAAGCATTGATGCCATAGTCCTGACGCATGCCCACCTGGATCACTGCGGCTACTTGCCACTTCTCGTGAGGCAAGGTTTTCAGAAGAAGATCTACGCAACGAATTACACGATCAAATTGGCGACGGTGATACTTCGAGATTCAGCAAAGCTGCAGATGGAAGATGCGAAATTTGCAGCCGAGAAGAGATTTTCCAAGCATTCCGTTCCTCTTCCCCTGTATGACGTGGAGGATGTGGAAAAGACTCTTGATCACTTTTCGAGTGTTGTTTTCAGATCACGTGCAAATCTGACCGACGACGCCTCCGTTACATTCTTGCCCTCCGGGCATATTTTGGGATCGGCCTATGTTCTTCTGGAAATCGATGGCAAGGAGATCCTTTTCACCGGCGACATGGGTAGGAACAGTCATCCCTTGCTTTCGCCTCCAGATAAAGCCCCTTCCATGGTGCTGGATGCTTTGGTGACCGAATCCACTTACGGTGATCGAGTTCATGAATCAAACCCGCGGGCCTTCGCTGATGAAATAAACGCTGCCATAAAACGAGGTGGTTCCATTCTTATTCCGGCCTTCGCGGTGGATCGGACTGAAGTTATCTTGATGGCATTGCGAGAGTTGATCGGCAGCGGGGCTATTCCGAACATACCCATATACGTGGATTCACCCATGGCCCTGACTGCGTTGGATTTCTACAGGGATGCTGTTGAGAAGGATGCGCCTGAACTTCGTGACGGGGTCGCTAAGAAGTGGGGAGCGATTGACCCCTTCGATCCTGGCAATCTTGCCGAGATGCGCACTGTCGAGGATTCCAAATCCCTCAACGACATCACGGAAACGAGCATCATCATCTCGGCAAGCGGAATGGGTACTGGTGGTCGTGTAGTCCACCACATGGCACATATGTTGCCCGATCCAAAAAATACAGTGATCCTAGTTGGCTATCAGGCTGCCGGAAGCCGAGGGCGCTCCTTGGAGGAAGGCGAGCCGCGGGTGAAAATCCACGGCAAATGGATCCCGGTGCACGCGGCCATAGTGAAGATAGAGAGTTTTTCTGTTCACGCAGACTCAGATGAATTGATTTCCTGGATGCGAGACCTTAAGAATCCGAAGAAAGTTTTTGTTGTGCACGGAGAACCTGATTCTGAAAAAGCCCTTGCGGATCGCTTGCGCAGCGAGTTGCACTGGGGTGTTTATATTCCTAAAAGCGGAGAATCCTTTGAATTGAACTGACAGTTCTACTTTATATACATCTTTCCGGCCTTCTCAGTGACCGTGTACTTGTTGAGAGGTGCGATAGATTTCTTCGACGTTCCATTTGGTCCGAGGATTACCGCACCCGTTGCAGGGTTAAAGACTGAGTGATGGCATGGGCAGACTATTTTCTTCTGAGTTCTGTCCAGACCGACCGTACAACCTTGATGTGTGCAGGTTCCGTCTAGTGCTACTAGTCCTTTCTTTGTTCTAGTTAGAATTACTTCGATCATCTGCCCGCCACTTTGTCCGGAGTAAATCTGAGATTGACCGACCTTGATCTTTTTCGACTCTCCCAGTAGCGCACCCAATTTGGGATCGCCAGTCTTGGCGAATGAAAATGTCTGTAAGGCCACTGCCTTGTTCATAAAAACGGAGGGAATTAAGGCGCCTAGAACCGAGAGGAAACCACGACGGCTGACCTTGGACACTTGCGCAGGTTACTCCGATTCCACTTCCGCTTCAATCATTGCCTCAACTTTCCGCTTGATGTAGATAAAGACAATTATGACCACTGTTAAGAAACCAATCGCCCAATATTTCAATGCGTGTTCGACTTTGGCTAACTTGTCTGAAAATTCGTATCCTAGAAGAACGACAATTGTTGAAAAGACGATCCCACCTGCGGCATTCCATTTCAAGAAAGTTCGGTACGGAACTTTATTCATCCCGGCCAACGCGGGGACTAGGGCTCGAAGCAGGGCCTGCGCTCTACCAAAGAAAATCGCTCCACCGTGGTACTTGTCGAATATTCGTTGGGCAAGTAGCCATCGTTTAGGGCCGACAAATCGGCCCATTCTCGAAACTTCGATTCGTGGCCCGAAATGTTTTCCCACTTCATATCCGACCGAGTCGCCTGCTATCGCCCCAATGATGGCGCAGAGTAGGAAGAGCCATAAGGGCCAGACCTTATGATGGGCGAGAACCCCGCCGATCAACAAGGAAGTCTCACCAGGCAATACGAAACCGATAAAGGCAGCGGCTTCGGCAAATGCAAGAAGAATGAGCAATATGAAGAGCGGAACCTGAAAATGATTGGTCACAAGCCAGTCTGAAGTTGTTTGGATCCATTGAGACATGGGGTAAGCCTATTGGTAGGCACTATCTTTATCTCTTGTGACGACCCACCAGAGGCCAAGAACTGTTCTTATGCTGGTAGCGACCTCCGTGGCGGGAGATACACGTGTCTTGCGTGAGGCTGAATGTCTGGTCAATGACGGCTACGACATAACGATTGTGGGCCGAAATGTCCCCTTAGATTTCCAGGCGCCAAAAGGAATCTCGGTTCTCTCGGCATCCAGTGGATCGGGCTTGCGTCCATCAGCGATGGGTTCCTTAACAACGAAGAAATTATCCCCACACCTGCGATTGGTCAGATGGTTTCTTCTGCCGTTGCACAGGAAAAGGTCTTTCCAAACTTGGGCCGAAGGCGCATACAAGATCGCCTCCCCTCTCACCTTCGGAGTTGTTCATGCGCACGATTTCACATCCCTTGAGTTGGGGGCTCGGCTGGCAGAGGAACACGACGTTCCATTCATATATGACAGCCACGAATGGTGGTTGGGCCGTCAGCGCCAATATCGTCCGACTCCAATTATCGACCGGCGCGAAGCTGTGTTGGAGTCAAGATTAGGAGGCAAGGCTGCGGCAGTAATTACGGTGGGAGAATCGATTGCGCAGTTGATGCGAACTAGACGTGGCCACGAGAAAGTTTTTGTAGTCCGGAATAGTTTTCCTAGAAGTGAAGATGAATCGGATGGAGTTGCGACCCCACCGTTGGGAATCATTTATGCGGGAAGGATTGATGCCTACCGAGAGCTTGAAGTGACGATGGATGTTGCGCAGAAGATCTCGATTCCGATTTGCTGGATGGGCGACCACGAGAATCAGTGGTCGGCAAGTCACGTGCCGCAGGCGAGAAAGCTAGGCATAGAGGTCTTGGCATCCCAACCAATTGAAGCAGTCACTACGGCGATGCAGAATGCCGGTCTTGTTTTCGTGACGCACTCAAATCAATTTGAATCCCACCGTCTTGCCCTGCCCAACAAACTCTTCCACTCCGTTCATGCAGGCGTTCCCGTGATTGCAACCGACGTCACAGAATTGGCTGGGGTAGTTCGGCAATATGACATTGGCGAACTTTACGAGCCGGGAAATCCGAAATCAATGAAGGATGCAATTTCGAGGGCGATCTTGCGACATTCTGAGTTACTACAGAACGTGAAGGCCGCTAAGACCGAACTTTCATGGGAACGTGACGCGAATATTCTGTGCGGGATCTACTCTGACGTTATGTCGAAAGTTCACTGATGGCCAGATATGACGTCAGCATTCTCGCTGCAGGCCGTGATGTATCAAATGCGCGATTGCAGCGTGTCATGGCTTCGTGTGTTTCAGCTGGACTACGTGTCGAACTATTTAGTTCTGGAAACAAATTTGATGTTCCGGAGGGAGTGAAATTCCATATTGTTTCGAAAGGTTCTCGATTCACGCGAGTTACAAACGCGTTTTTGCTGCCATGGCGGGCACGAGGCAAGGTGCTTTTCACGCCGGATCCAGAGGGGGCAATCGCAATATGGGCGAGCACATTAATTCGTAAACGTCCATGGGTCGCTGATGTGCGCGAGGATTACCGGTTGCTTATCGAAGATCGCGCCTGGGCTAAGGGCTTGTCAAAAATTCTTGCCATTGCTCTGGCCAAAATCGCCCTATTCGCCACGTCGCGTGCTGACGTGACTGTTGTCGTTGATGATTGGGTTCGCCCCTTGGTCGCAAAGAACCGACTCGTAATTACAAACGCACCAGATGTTCGATTCCTTCCCGCCGTGCACGAACCAGATCCAACTCCCCGTGCACTTTACGTCGGCGATGTCCGAGGCTCGCGCGGATTGTGGTCGATGTTGCGTACCCTCGAATTGGCGCCAGATTGGCACTTGGATGTCGTAGGAACTATTGCTAGCCAAGACATGGCGCAAGTGCTCGCGTGGAAGGAGCATTCCCCTGCAGCATCTCGTGTGCATTTTTATGGGACGCTCAAGCCAGATGATTCTTGGAAATATGCGGCCGGCGCGTGGGTAGGACTTTCGCTTCTAGAAAACACCCCGGCCTTTCAACGAGCGTGGCCGACAAAGATCGGCGAATATTTGGCGTGCGGAATTCCTGTCATCACAACTGATTTGCCTCGCCCACGAGAGGTCATAGTTTCCACGCGAGCCGGCGCCACGGTTGATTTCGACACCACAGAATTGGCGGCGGGTCAGACCGCTGGAATCCTCAATTCCTGGGCTGAGAATCCCGAAAAATATAGAGAGGTACGGGCAAGGGCCGAAGCGCAGGTGGATTTCTGGCGCAGTGGTGCAAGTTACGACCTCGTCGCCAAGGCAATTGCGCGATTAAGCAAGCCCCAAAGGTAGGGTTGCCCCATGCAATCAGGGCCTCCAGCGAGAATCCATGAGACCGCGGACGTGGCAGCAAGTGCCCGAATCGGCGAGGGTTCTTCGATCTGGCACTATTCACAAGTCAGGGAAGATAGCGTCCTTGGAGAAAATGTGATTGTCGGACGTGGCGCATACATCGGAACTGGCGTCATTGTTGGCAATAACTGCAAGATCCAAAATTATGCCCTGGTCTATGAACCTGCGGTACTCGAAGCCGGGGTCTTCATTGGCCCGGGGGTGATTCTGACCAATGATGAATATCCGCGTGCGGTCAACCCAGATCGTTCTCAGAAAAGTGGCAGTGATTGGGAAGCAACTGGCGTGACAATTCGCGAGGGTGCATCCATCGGCGCAGGCAGTGTCTGCATCGCACCTGTTGAAATTGGCGCTTGGGCACTGGTGGCAGCCGGCTCGACGGTGACTAAAAATGTCCCCGCATTCGCACTTGTTGCAGGCGTTCCAGCCAAGCGAATTCGATGGGTCGGAAGGGCCGGCGTACCATTGACCGATGATGGCGCCGGGAAATTTACGTGTCCAAAAACCGGCGCACGTTATATTCAACGTGACGCAAACACTCTCGCGGAAGTAGATCAATGAGCACAATGATTCCAGCAGCTAAACCATTAATAGGCGTCGAAGAGCGTGAAGCGGTAGACCGGGTTCTCCAGTCTGGAATGTTGGCGCAAGGCCCAGAAGTCGCCGCTTTCGAAAGTGAGTTCTCGGCCATTGTCGCCAATCGACACTGCATCGCAGTGAACTCTGGAACATCTGGGCTTCACATGGCCCTAGAAGCAATTGGCATGGATACTGGGGACGAAGTTATCGTGCCCTCCTTCACTTTTGCGGCCACAGCAAATTCGGTTGCATTAACGGGAGCCACACCCGTATTCGTAGACATTGACCCGCGGACTTTTAATATCGATCCGAGGGCCATCGAGGCTGCAATTACGCCTAGAACTAGGGCGATTCAGCCGGTCCATCTCTACGGTCAACCAGCAGCAATGACTGAGATTATGGAGATTGCCAAACGACACAATCTACTTGTCATAGAGGATGCCGCTCAGGCACATATGGCTTCCTTTGACGGGGTGCCTGCCGGTGCGATTGGTGATGCCGGCGTCTTCTCCTTCTATCCAACGAAGAACATGACCTCGGGTGAGGGTGGAATGATTACCACTGCCTCCGATGAGATTGCCCGGCAGTCGCGCCTTCTACGAAACCAAGGAATGGAGAAGCGATACGAGAACGAGATCATCGGATTCAATACCCGTATGACAGATATCCATGCTGCAATCGGCCGCGTACAGCTTCGAAAATTGGCAAAGTGGACGCAACAGCGACAGGCAAACGCGAAATTCTTCGATGAGAATCTCAAGGGAGTGGTAGTCCCTTACGTTGCACCCGGGGCGGTTCACGTCTACCACCAATACACAATCCGAGTCGTAGGACATGACCGCGATGCCTTTGGTGCAGAGATGACCAAGCGCGGAGTTGGAAATGGCGTGTATTACCCGATTCCTGTTCACCGTCTACCCTCTTTTGGCTTGACCTTCGACCTGCCAAATACGATTAGCGCGGCAAAAGAAGTTCTATCTATTCCTGTACATCCATCCCTCTCGCAAGCGGATTTGGAGACTGTTGTCTCTGTTATCAACTCAATAGCCGCAGCAGGCGCCTAAATCGTGAGCAATTTGCGAGCGGGCCTAGTTGGTCTAGGAATGATGGGCCGCCATCATGCCCGAGTTCTGGCCTCGCTTCCTGGCGTGGATTTTGTTGGAGTATCTGATCCAGCCGGAGATGCACAAGGCGTGGCGCAAGGCCGAACCGTCGTTGCATCGGTTGAGGAACTCATCGCGCTCGGCATTGATTATGCGATGGTCGCAGTGCCAACTATTTATCATCTTGAAATAGGTAGGCAGCTTGCCGCGGCAGGAATACACGCAATGGTGGAGAAGCCGCTTTCGCATGACACGGTAACTTCAAAGGAACTTACAAAAGCATTTGGTGATGCTGGCTTGGTGGGGGCGGTCGGGCACATCGAGCGGTACAACCCTTCTCTCCAAGAAGCCAGGCGCAGACTCGAACAGATCGGCTCTCTTTACCAAGTTGTCACACGCCGCCAAGGTCCTTTTCCTGCACGCATAGCCGACGTCGGAGTAGTGAAAGATCTCGCAACCCATGACATCGACCTGACTTCATGGATTACAGGACAGCTATACGCATCAGTTTCTGCGCGTACAGCTTTGCGAACTGGCCGAGTGCATGAAGACTTGGTCGCTGTGGTTGGAACTCTTGCTGATGGGACTATTACCAATCACCTTGTGAACTGGCTCAGCCCGCTCAAAGAACGCGTAACAATTCTTACTGGCGAGAAGGGTGCTTTTGTTGCTGACACACTCACTGCCGATCTCACTTTCTATGCAAATGGAACTGTGACTTCAGGGTGGGACGAGATCGCCCAGTTCCGAGGGGTGAGCGAAGGCGACGTCATCCGATACGCAATCGCCAAACATGAACCCCTCCGGATGGAACATGAACATTTCCGAGATGCCGTTCTCGGCAAACCATCTGACATCGTGACCATGGAGCAAGGCCTTGCCACCGTTGTAGTTGCTGAGGCGATTATCGAAAGCGCAAATTCTAATTCCACGGTAATGATTCCGAGATCAAGTTAATTGAAGGTTATGAATTCCGAAGATCGCGCCGCGTTTCATATTGTTTCAATCGTCACCAACAACGCTGTGGGAGATTCCCGTGTGCTCAAATCTGCCGAAACCCTTGCCGCAGCCGGCTATCAGGTAACTCTTCTTGCCGGACTGATTGGGTCAGTTCCAAAATCCGAGGAACTCAACGGATTTAGAATTCTCCGAGCGCGAGTAGTGAGCACTTATGCAAAGAGGCGGGTAACGCCATTTTTTCCCTTCAACCGAATACTCGATTTGAGCAACCGATATCTTCCGCGCGGCAAACGTTTTGTTCGCTATGGGTGCAAAATATTCACGACGGATCGACTTTTTTGGCGTTGGGCTAGTCCTCGCCTTTTAACGATGTCACCGAGAATGTTGTATCGCACCTGGCCGATTCTCCAAGATACCGAAGATGCCTTCGGGAAGATGATCGATCAGATTGATCCAGACATTATTCATGCAAATGACTGCGACACACTTGGCTTAGCCTTGCGAGCCAGGAAGAGGGCTGCTGCAAGAGGAAAGAAAGTTGCAATTCTCTATGATGCCCACGAATACATCCAAGGAGTGCATCGAAAGCACCCAGTGTGGCAGAGTGCCATGAGTTTGTTGGAGGGAAGTTCGATCAAACGGGTAGACACGGTGATGACGGTCTCGGAAACAATTGCCGGGATGTTGGCTAGTGATTATAAATTGAAAACCCGGCCGACTGTTGTGCTCAATGCGCCGAGGCGGATTCAACCCGAAATTGACCCCAAAAAGAAGACCATCCGCACCAAAATTGGCTTGGCACCAGAAGTGCCCCTCCATATTTATGTTGGTGCCGCGGCGCCGCAGCGCGGCCTGGACGCAATGATTGATGCGTTGGTCAAGGCCAAGGGCCACCACGTTGGGTTGGTTGTTAATCCCGAGGCTCCGTTTGTAAAGAAACTTCAAGCACATGCGATGTCGATAGGCGTAGCTGATCGAGTCCATGTTCATCCTTATGTTCCAGAATGGTATGTCTCGACATTCTCCTCCGACGCCACAAGCGGAGTCATCCCGATTTTGCATTATCCAAATCATGAGATCTCACTGGTCACGAAATACTTCGAGTATCTGCATGCACGAATTCCGATCATCGTGAGCGACGTGAAGACAATGGCGGAGGAAGTTCTGCTTCAAGGCAATGGCCTTGTTTTTACCGCTGGCCTTGCTGATGAACTCGCAGATCGGTTCATTCAAATCGTGGCCGAAAGGGCCCGGTTCACGAGCGCAATAACTGACTCCATGCTTGATGAATATTCATGGGAGCGCCAAGGCGATAAACTGGTTTCTACCCATGATGGCTTGGCAAGTCTCGTCAGACAGAAATAGATTAGTAGCAGATAAGGACTTATTGATGAAGATTACCGTCGTCGCCCTAGGAAAAATTGGTCTACCCCTGGCAGTTCAGTTTGCTCGTAAGGGACATTCCGTTATCGGCGCGGATGTTATTGAGAAGACGGTTGAACTTGTAAATTCTGGCGTCGAACCCTTTCCCGGCGAGGCTCATCTAGGTGCCTATCTTGCAGAGGTCGTCAAGAGCGGGTCACTGCGTGCAACCACCGATACGACTTCGGCTGTTGCTCAAAGCGATGCCGTCGTCGTAGTCGTTCCGTTATTCGTAGACAAAGAAGGGATCCCTGATTTCGGGTGGATGGATGCCGCGACCGAATCGATTGGGAAGGGGCTAAAGCCCGGCACGCTCGTTTCATACGAGACCACGTTGCCTGTTGGAACGACACGGAATCGATTCGCTCCGGCATTGGAGAAGTTGTCTGGTCTTAAAGCAGGAGTTGATTTTCATCTAGTATTTTCGCCAGAGCGAGTCTTTACCGGTCGGGTTTTTGCAGACCTTAGAAAGTATCCGAAATTGGTCGGTGGGATTAACGAAGCAAGCGGTGCCCACGGTGTGAAGTTCTACCAAGAAGTTCTAGATTTTGATGAACGTCCTGACTTAGCTCAAGGCAACGGCGTTTGGGATCTGGGAAGCTCAGAGGCTTCCGAATTAGCAAAATTGGCCGAAACGACTTATCGCGATGTGAATATTGCCCTTGCAAATCAATTCGCACTTTTTTCCGAAGTTAATGGAATTGATGTCCAGAAAGTCATTGATGCATCCAATTCGCAACCTTTCTCGCACATCCACCGACCTGGTATTGCTGTTGGCGGACACTGCATCCCTATCTATCCTCGCTTTTACCTGTGGAATGATCCTTCGGCGACGGTCGTAAGTGCAGCGAGAAGCGCCAATGCCGCCATGCCTTCACACGTGGTCAACACGCTTGCCAAGATTCACGGCGATCTGAAAGGTCAACGCGTTGCGGTTCTTGGTGCTGCATATCGCGGAGGCGTAAAAGAGACAGCATTTTCGGGCGTATTTCCCACTGTCGCGGCATTGATTGAGCTTGGTGCCCTCGTGATGGTGCACGATCCGATGTATACCGATGACGAACTCTCACATTACGGATTTGTTCCGTATCACTATGGGGAAGCCGTAGATGCGGCAATTGTTCAAGCAGATCATGCTCAATATCGCGACCTGGCACCGAGTGATCTGCCGGGGATCAAGACGATTCTGGATGGTCGGGGCATAACTGATGAATCAAAATGGTCTGGAGTCCGCTACCACGTAGTCGGTAGAGCACTATAGGGGTGCGTGCACCTAGTTAGACTCTCCTCTTATGGCGCGCAACTTGGTGAATCTTGAAGGGGTTTCCAAAGCCTTTGATATTCGGCCTTTATTGGATGAAGTCTCCCTTGGAATCTCCGAAGGCGATCGAATCGGCATCGTTGGTCGAAACGGATCGGGGAAGAGCACCCTCCTTCGAGTGATGGCAGGCATCGAACCACCCGATGCCGGTCGGGTTACCCGCACCAATGACATTCGAGTTGGATTACTTTCTCAAGTTGATGTCGCCGATCCTTCCGCGACGGTCGGCGAAGTCGTATTGGGTGACAAAGAAAAACATGAATGGGCTCGCGAACCAGGAATAAGGGAAGTTTTTGACGGACTCTTCGGCGGACATTCCGACGAGTTCTTCAATCGAAAATTCAGCGCCTTATCTGGTGGAGAACGTCGCCGAGTAGGTTTGGCCAAACTTCTTATAAGCAATGTGGATCTTCTTCTTTTGGACGAGCCAACGAACCACCTGGATGTTGAAGGGGTTGCTTGGCTATCTCGATACTTGAACCAACGAAAAGAACTCGCCGTTGCAGTCATCACCCACGATCGATGGTTTCTGGATGCCGTAACCGATCGCACCTGGGAAGTCGTGGACGGAAAAGTCGAAGAGTACGACGGCGGTTATTCCGCTTATGTGCTCTCCAAAGCCGAACGCTCCAGACAGGCCTCTGTCCTCGAAGGTCGCAGAAACATGCTTATCCGTAAGGAATTGGCATGGCTGCGGCGCGGTCCCCCGGCTCGTACCTCCAAGCCAAAGTTTCGCGTGGATGCGGCCAACGAGCTCATCGCTTTCGAGCCGCCGCCAAGAGATGGAACAGAACTTCTGCGTTTCGCCAGAAATCGTCTGGGAAATACAGTCTATGAATTGCACCACGCGCGCATTAAGGCTGGGGAGAAGGAACTCCTCGATGACGTTTATTGGAACGTTGGACCTGGTGACCGAATTGGAATTGTGGGCATCAATGGTGCCGGCAAAACTACTTTGCTTCGCACCTTAGTTGGTGAAAACAAGTTAGCAGCCGGAAAATTAGTCAAGGGTGTAACGGTAAAACCGGCCTTTCTGACACAGCATTTGGCTGAACTCAATCCTAAATGGAGGGTTCTTGAGGCTGTAGAGGATGTTGCAAATCGAGTTGAACTAGGTAACGGGAAGGAACTCTCGGCATCTCAGCTGTGTGAACGTCTCGGCTTCGATCGTGAATCTCAATGGACGCCTGTCGGGGATCTCTCTGGAGGGGAGAAACGGCGCCTGCAACTGACGCGTCTGTTGATGGATAGCCCTAACGTGTTATTGCTTGATGAACCCACGAATGACTTCGATATTGAGACATTGACGGAACTGGAGGATTTGCTCGACAGCTACAGCGGAACGATTCTGGTGATCTCGCATGATCGATATTTCCTTGAACGTGTATGCGATCGTTTCGTCGGGTTACTTGGTGATGGGCAACTCCGCGATCTGCCGCGAGGAGTGGATCAGTACTTGGAACAGCGCGAGGCGATGATCGCACTTATGAATGAGAGCGAGACTCCAAAAAAGGAAATCTCCAACGCCGCCTCCCAGAGACAGTTGAAGAAGGACCTCATCAGGCTCGAAAGGCAGTTGGAGAAAATTTCGGAGAAAGTTTCTTCCCTGCTACTCGCTCAAGAAGCGGCTGCCTTCGATCCTGTTCGACTAGCCGAAATCGACAAGGAGTTGGAAGGGGTTCGAGCGGGCCAAGCTCAACTTGAGGAGGAATGGCTTGCAACGACTTTTGCGTTAGGAAATTAACTTTCACGCAACTGGAGGATTGAGATAAAGTCCCTGTATGACAAATAAAGTTGCACACCTTTTAGAGGTGACAATTTTTCGAGCACGTTGGTTGCTTGCCCCCCTATATCTGGGCTTGGCTGGTGTTTTAGTACTTCTTGGTTACAGGTTCCTAGTTGAATTCATAACTTTGGCACGGCACACAGCTAATTTGGACTCCCATGCTTTCACGTTAAGTCTGCTGTCATTGGTGGATCTCACTTTGTTGGCAAATTTAATTTTGATGGTGGTGTTTGCTGGATATGAGAATTTTGTCTCCAGAATTGATGTAGCGCAGGGTTCGAAGGATCGACCTCACTGGATGGGGACGATAGATTTCTCTGGTTTGAAAATCAAACTTATAGGTTCTTTAGTAGCCATTTCGGTAATTGAACTGCTTAAAGATTTTATTGAACTTTCTGGCAAAGACGTTATTGGCCAGGGCACCATCGGAAGAATCGCTATCCATTTAACATTTGTTATATCGGGAGTTCTTTTTGCTGTTATGGATTGGGTCGCCGATAAGCGGGAATTTGGAGGAACTCATCCCTAATGCGGTTGGATCTATTGGCGGCATTGTCCGGGATTTTTGTTGCGGTGCAGTCTCGCGCAAACGGAGAGTTGGCATTTCGTCTTCAAAATAGTCTAGAAGCGGCCTGCATTTCCTTTGGCTCTGGCCTACTTGTCTTGTTGGCGATCACCTATTTCCACGAGGGAATCAGAAACGGTCTGCGCAGGACTCGCACCGCGGTTAAGGCGGGTGCGATTCCCCGCTGGCGACTTTTCGGGGGCGCACTTGGCGGGACAGTGATTGCATTTCAGACGCACATTGTCCCGTTAATTGGTGTCGCAATCTATTCGGTCTCAGTGATTTCTGGCCAGACTGCTGTTTCCTTGCTCGTTGATCGCCTCGGACTTACCGGTGGAGGCAAGCGGCATATTTCCGCTCGCAGAGTCTCGGCTGCAGTCCTTACCGTAATTGCGGTAGTGATTTCGGTCTGGGATCGATTGGATACTAAGAGTCTGTCGATTGCAGCAGTTGTTTTAGGAATAATTTCGGGTGGGATAATTGGTCTGCAACGCGCCCTGAATGGACAGGTGAACGAGCATTCTGGACAGAGTTTTGCAACAACATTCTTGAATTTCGTTACTGGGACAGCTTTATTGCTGCTGCTCTTTATCGGGGGGCTTGCCACTCATCACTCGCACCTATCCCCACTGATATTGAATCCTTGGTGGATGTACGTAGGTGGCGTGACCGGGATCGTATACATAGCGTTTGCATCGACGGTCGTTCAGCATCTAGGTGTACTTACTTTCACGCTCTTCAGCGTGGGTGGGCAGTTATTTGGATCTTTGGTATTCGATATCTTCTTGCCATCGAAGGGCGTGCATGTAGGAGCTTATTTGATTACCGGAATTTTTATGACATACATTGGCGTGCTTGCGAACAGCGAGCGGTTAGTGAGCAGGCGCAGGCCCAGTTGATTCCCGGATCACGAGAGGGCATCGCAAGTAGACAATTTTCGGTTCTGGCGCGGTATCGCCCTCAATCCATGCGCGCAAAATCTCCGCCGCCTCTACTCCCATCTGATGCTTTGGAAGTGCAAAAGTAGAGAGGGTTGGATGAACTCGGTCCATCATTGGAATGTCGTTGAATCCAATAACCGATATATCCCGGGGACAATCCAGCCCGGCGGTCTTGAGGCCGTCGAGCACGCCAATGGCCAATTGATCATTTGCAGCCAGAATTGCAGTAGGTCTTGGACCTGGTTGAGCGAGGAGTTTGGCAATCGCCTCCATGCCCGCGCTTTCGTTATAACCGGTTGAGACAACGGTTGGACAATCTACCTCCGCCAGTCCAACGGCATTGATTACCTCTTTGAAAGCACGCAAACGGATGTAGCCAGTCGACAGATTCTGCGGCCCCGCAACGTGAGCAATGCGCCGATGGCCGAACTTGACCAAATGGTCGATGGCCTCTCTGACTTCGATCGCTTCATCACCCACTACAGCAGGTAAGAGTTGCGTCTCGGTAAGACGGTTAACGAGGACGGCAGGGATTTTACGTTTCACAATCTCTTTAACGACAGGATCATTTCTAAACGCGGTTGCAAGAATGAAGCCATCACATCGACGATTCACCAATGTATCAAAGAGCTGCATCTCCCTCTTTGGGTCATTATCGGTATTCACAATAAGTGCACTCAACCCAGCCGGTCCAAGTACTTCCTCAACGCCTCGCACAATTGGCGGGAAGAGAGGGTTGATGAGATCCGGGACCATGAATCCGACGGTGTACGAGCGCTTTGTTCGCAGACCCCTAGCCATGGAATTCGGTTGGTAATTCATTTTTGTGGCGATTTCGAGAACACGTTTGACTGTCTCAGCTGCTACCAAGTGTCGCGATTCCGGGTTAAGTGCCTTGGAGGCGGTGCCGGGGTGGACGCCTGCCGCTTCGGCGACATCGGCAAGAGTGCTAACCATTTCGGCAACAATAGGTGATTACCCTCATGAAACCAACGACTGCTCAGATGAAAAGATGCGTAATCGTTACAAACACCGGGGGTGCACCCCTTGACGGCGGCATTTTCCTGACCTACGGTTCCAGCAGTCCAAAGTTGTTGCCTTCTCCCTGTAGGTGAAGGATCACTAACCGCGGCAAAGTCGAACGCGAGTATGTACCCCAGCGTCCACGATTCGACACATTCATTGTTCGTATCTACGTACTAGGAAGGTAACGGAATGAATAACAATCGATTGTCTAAACGGTGGTTCAAGAGAACTCCTCTTGTCGCCGTTGTGGGCGCCGCTCTCGTTGTTCTGAGCGCATGCTCGGCCTCCACACCAACAGCAACCCCAACGGCAAGCACCAAGCCGTTGGTGATCGGTATTTCCCTCTCACTCACTGGTGACTTTGCAGACCCAGGCACGGCTGTAAAAAAGGGTTACGAACTCTGGGCTGACACCGTTAATGCAAAGGGTGGCATTCTTGGACGTCAAGTTGTTCTCAAGATTGTTGATGACCTTTCCAGTCCAACACAGGTTGTTACCAATTATCAGAACCTCATCACCCGGGACAAAGTTGATCTCGTCTTTGGACCGTTCTCGAGCTTGTTGACTGTTCCGGCCTCTCAGGTTGCCGACCGCTACAAGTACGCATTTATTGAATCTGCCGGCGGCGGACCAAAGGTGTTCGCTCAGAAGTTGGGCAACCTCTTCTTCATTCAACCAGGACCAATCGTCAAGCAAGGCGATGTCTTTGCCGATTACATCTTGGCTCTTCCTGCTGCACAGCGACCTAAAACGGCTGCGTATCCATCATTGGATGATCCATTTGCCCAGCCAATTGCGGCCAACATACAGGCGCGGTTTGAAGCAGCGGGTATTAAAACTGTCTATTCGGGAACGTATCCCGCGGAGACCCCCGATATGACTCCGATTATGGCAAAGGCAATTGCAGGGAAACCAGATGTAATTGTTTCGGGTACTCAAACTTTGGATGCTTATGCGCAAGTTAAAGCCCTCATCCAACTTCATTACAATCCAAAGTGGCTGTACATGAGCAATGGCGCTAACTCACCGGTTGAGTTCCCAAGCAAGGTTGGCGCGGCCAATACTGAAGGAGTCTTCTCCTCCGGTGACTGGTTCCCAAGCAGCACAGCAACAGGGAGTGCCGATTTCATAAAGGCGTATACCGCCAAATATGGGGTCGATGCGTCGAAGATCGACAACTCTTCCGTTGAAGCGTATGCCGCAGGTCAAGTTCTTGAACTTGTCGCTGCAAAGACAGGCAAAGTTGATAACGCCACGATAATTTCAACTTTGCACTCTGGAACGTGGGCAACCGTCCTTGGCAATTTGTCATGGGATGCAATTGGAGAGCCTCAAGGAAGTTACTTGCTGGTTCAATGGCAGAAGGGCAAGCTCATGCCGGTATATCCAGCAGCTATCGCACAGGCTTCTCCTGTAGCACCAAAGGCGAACTGGGCTGGCTGATAGCAAAGTAGGACCCGTTTGATCGGTGGGTCCAGTGCAATGGCGACGTATTGCGCTGGACCCACCATAAAACCAATCGCTCAATGAATTTAGGAGGCATGAGTATGCATACGCTGATCCAAGGTGTGATCTTGGGTGTTCTCACAGGCGGGGTTTATGCCTTAATGGCCTCGGGCCAGACGCTGATCTTTGGTGTGATGAAGGTTGTAAATCTTGCGCAAGGAGCATTTGTTATCGCTTCCGCTTACCTCGCCTTTACCCTCTTCACCCAATTTGGCATCGACCCGCTCGTAGCCGTTCTTATCACCACGCCACTTATGTTTGGAATTGGGATGGTCGGCCACTGGCTATTTCTCCGTCCACTCCGGCGTGAAGATGCCACCGAGCTCTCAATCCTTATTACATTTGCATTGGCATTGCTCGTTGAAGGTATTTTGTCCATCACTTATCACACGACCTATCGCAGCATTAATACTTCGTACGCCAACAAGGCTTTTGATGTCGGAGGATTTTCTGTATCCGCTGTTCGCCTCTACGGCTTTATCGTCTCCTGCGCATTGCTAGTACTTCTTTATGTGATTCTGCAGAAGACACGCTTTGGTCGGGCAATTCGCGCGACGGTTCAGAATCCGCAATCTGCAACTCTGCTCGGCGTTGACTCAAATCGAGTCAAGGCCTACGGGTTTGGACTCGGGATCGCGACAGCAGCGGCCTCCGGTTCCATCTATGGCCTCCTCTTCCCGTTTAACTCGGGAAGTCATTACGACTTGATCTCTAGATTGCTGTCCGTAGTCGTACTTGGTGGTCTCGGTTCGATTGGTGGCGCCGTTCTCGCCGGCGTAATAATCGGCGTCGTATCATCCGTTGCCGCGGTTACCTGGTCACCTACCTGGTCGGAAATGACGTTCTTTGTTGTACTCCTATTGGTTTTGCTCATACGTCCACAAGGAATGTTCGGTCGAGTTGAGCGAGGTGCACTGTGAAATTATCTAAACAAGGGGCAAGTCCCTTCTTTACCCGCATTGGCTTGGCACGTGGCGGCGCTTTTGTCGTAGCCCTGATCGTGATGCCGCAGCTATTTCCGCAGCACTGGATATGGAACATGATGTTCTTTACCGTGCTCTACGCGGCGATGTCAGTCTCATGGAATCTCATCGGCGGTTTTGCTGGGTACCCTTCTTTGGGTCATGCGGCATTCTTCGGAATCGGTGCCTACTCGATGGCGGCAATTTTCAAGAGTACGCACTTGTTAACAAACGGCTGGCAGCCATTTTTCATCATGCCTTTGATTGGATTGGGATGCGCCATTCTGGCTCTTCCAATTGGATTGATCGCTATGAGGACTCGAGCGGACGTCTTCGCCATTGTTACCATCACCCTTCTCTTCGTTGCGCAGACTCTCGGATATAACCTCAAGAGCCTGACCGGCGGCGCCCAAGGCGCAGGTTTATCCAGAGCCCCTTTCCGGTTGGACATATTTGAACAGCCATTTTATTTCGCGGCGGTTTCTCTCCTGCTCCTCGCAATGGGAATCGCCTATTTCGTCACGAGGACCAAACTTGGTATGGCTCTGACGTCCATTCGTGCCGATGAAGACAAAGCTCGCGGAGTTGGTGTTCGTACCACTGCCGTGAAGGTGATGGCATTCGCAGTGAGCGTGGGAATCACCGGAATGGCAGGGGGAATTTGGGCTTATTACTTAGGCTTCATCTACCCTCAGTTCGCGTTTGACCCATTGATCACGATCGCCATTGTTCTTATGACATTCCTAGGCGGTCGCGCCACGGTGTGGGGACCGGTGCTGGGTGCAGCAATCTTGATGCCGGCTCAGCAACTACTTGCCTACTACGTTGGTGGAAGCCAAATCTATTTGATCGCCTATGCCTCGATATTCCTTCTGATCATGCTTCTTCTGCCGCGCGGAATTCTTCCCACGGTACTTAGCAAGCGTCGTCTTGCCTCACTTGCCAAGCAGGGAAATATGAGCGGAATTAGCAGTACACCAATAGTCACGGGAGGGGGCAATTCATGAGCGTTCTACTGAGAGTCGATAATCTGACGAAGAAATTCGGCGAACTTACGGCCGTGGACGCCTGCTCCTTCACTGTCGAGGAAGGTAGTATTACAGCGCTTATTGGGCCCAATGGCTCAGGAAAGACCACGGTCTTCAACCTCATTACAGGTTACTTACCCTCTGATAGCGGCAAAGTAGAGTTCGCTGGCACATCAATTCAGGGTCAGAGCCCGGGTACTTTGTATCGCAAGGGGTTAACCCGAACGTTCCAGCAGGCGCGTGTCTTTGCAGATCTCACGGTTCAAGAAAACCTTGTCGTTGCCGGCGGTGGGACTTGGAAGAATCTCTTCGGCCGTCGAATTACAGCCGACGATCGCACAAGAGCAGCCGAGCTCCTCGATGAGTTCAAGCTCAGTCATGTGGCCGATCTATACGCAAGCGAACTTTCATGGGGTCAGCGCAAACTGCTCGAATTTGCCTCGGTCCTGATGAGTAAGCCACGTCTGGTGTTGTTGGATGAGCCAACCGCTGGCGTGAACCCGATCTTGATCGAGACCATGGCTACACACATCCGTTCATACAACGCCGCAGGTGTGACGTTCCTGATCGTCGAACACGATATGAGTTTCGTGATGCGAGTTTGTGACCCAGTAATTGTTCTTGATCGCGGCAAGACAATTGCCGCCGGAGATCCTGTAACAGTCCAATCTGACCCCCGGGTGCTCGATGCCTACCTTGGCGATTGAGGAGAGAATGAAAATGAAAATTGATTCTTCAAGTACTGAACTGTTGCTCAAGATCACGGATGTAATCGCCGGGTATGGCTCTGGCATGGTGCTAAAGGGTGTAAACCTCGAGCTCAACAAGGGCGACGTCATGTGCCTTATCGGTCCAAACGGCGCCGGAAAATCTACGGTGCTTAAGACTGTCTCTGGACTATTGGCCCCTAAAGAGGGAACCGTTGTCTTTGAAGGTCAGGACATTACTGGGCACACACCCAAAGAGAATTTGCGCCGAGGAATCGTCCATGTACCGCAAGAGCGCTCGCTTTTTCCGGGGATGACAGTGTGGGACAACTTGTTGATGGGCGGATACCTCATCCGAAGCCGGAAAGTAGTTCAAGATCGCATCGAAGAAGCGGCGCACATTTTTCCCATTGTCACCCAGCGTCGCAACACGCATGCCGGTTCGCTATCCGGAGGCGAGCAGAAGCAAGTAGAACTTGCTCGCACTTTGATCTTTGACCCAAAACTCATCTTGCTTGATGAACCTTCAATCGGTTTGGATCCGAAGTCTCGCCGTTTGGTCTTTGAAGCGATTAGAGGATTAGCGACCGCGGGCCGCACTATTTTGCTGGTAGAACAGAATGCGAGATCTGGGTTGGCAGCAGCCGATCAAGGCGCCATTCTCGAAACTGGTCTTGTTCGGATTACTGGAGTTGCAGCGACGCTTCTCGAGGATCCCGAAGTTGCCCGGCTTTACCTGGGCGCATCCACAATGACTCGCCCACCAGCCAAGACTCAACAGGAGAACTGACATGACAAATACTTCAAATCTAACTATTGGCTGGATTGGCACGGGGCGTATGGGTTACGCCATGATTTCTCGGCTACTGAATGCAGGTTACAAGGTTAGCGTCTACAACAGGACTCGTTCAAAGGCCGAACCGCTGGCCGCGTACGGAGCAGAGATCGTCGATACGATCTCTGAATTAGCAAAGTGCGACATTGTTTTTTCGATGGTTTCTGAATCATCTGACCTGCTCCAAGTTACGACTGGTAATGGCGGCGTATTAACTCAGAAGGTCGCACCGAAGATCATTGTCGATTGCTCAACGGTCAGTGTTGAGGCATCCGAGGCAGTTCGTTTAGCCGCAGCAGACCGCGGAACCAAGTATCTGGTGGCTCCCGTTTCTGGAAACGGGAAAGTTGTCAAAGCAGGCAAGTTGACCATGATTGCTTCGGGTCCGAAAGAAGTATTTGAGGAAGTGGAACCGATCCTCCTTCATATCGTTAAAGCAGCCACATATGCCGGAGAGGGCGACTTGGCCCGACTAGTCAAACTTGCTCACAACATTTTCCTTGGGGTTGTCACCCAATCAATGGCTGAGATCACTGTCTTTGCAGAGAAGGCTGGCGTTCCGCGTGCAGCGTTCTTGGAATTTCTCAATGATTCCGTCATGGGATCTATCTTCACGCGTTACAAGTCCCCGGCCTTTGTCAATCTTGATATGACACCTACATTCACGCCAATTCTCCTGCGCAAGGATTTTGATCTTGGACTTGCTGTCGCGCGTGAGCTAGAAGTGCCGATGCCTATTGCTTCGGCTACACATCAAATTGTCCAACAGGCTGTTGGCCACGGTAACGTTGATATGGATTTCTCAGTGCTGTTGCTTGAACAAGCCGCTGCCTCTGGGATGGTTCTCAAATCTGAGAATGTTACGATCTCAGACGGACTCGAAAGTGATTTTTAGAAAAAGTATCTAGGTCGGTGGGAGGCATGTAGTCATGAAAAAGGAAGCGCCATTATCTGCTCCAGGACACATGGGTGTCGACTACGAGGCACGTGTCGATTTTGACCGACTTCGCAAGTACCGAATTGGCCGCGCAAAAAATGCACTCAATAGCAGTGATTGCGGCGCCTTCTTGCTCTTTGATTTCTATAACATCCGATATACCACTCAGACGTGGATCGGTGGTGCCTTGGGTGACAAGATGACGCGCTATGCATTGCTGACTCGCGACGGTGGCGAGCCGATGTTGTGGGATTTCGGTTCGGCGGTGCGTCACCACAAATTGCATTCGCCCTGGCTCAAGGAGGAGAACAACCGTCCCGGAATGTTAGGGATGAGGGGCGCTGTTGCGCCTTCTGCCGGGCTTATGGAGTCGGCCATAAAAGAGATCAAGTCGCTGCTTGTCGAGGCGGGAGTGGCCGATCTACCCGTGGGCGTGGATATTGTGGAACCGGCCTTCCTTTTTGAGATGCAACGCCAAGGTCTCAAGGTTGTCGACGCTCAGCAGTACATGCTGGATGCACGCGTTATCAAATCAATCGACGAGATCATGCTCTTGAACCAAGCGGCTGCAATGGTCGATGGCGTCTATCAGAATATTGTGGACGTTCTTAAACCGGGTGTCCGAGAGAATGAAATTGTTGCCCTTGCCAACAAGCGTCTTTACGAAATGGGCTCGGATCAAGTTGAGGCTATCAACGCGATCTCCGGAGATCGTTGCAATCCCCATCCCCATAACTTCACCGATCGCATAATTCGCCCGGGGGACCAAGCTTTCTTTGACATCATTCATTCTTTCAACGGGTACCGCACCTGCTATTACCGCACCTTCGCGGTCGGCAGCGCAACCGCAAGTCAACATGATGCGTATACGAAGGCGCGCGAGTGGATGGATGCGGCAATAGACACCGTTCGAATTGGTGTTGGCACCGATGAGATTGCAAAGGTCTGGCCGAAGGCAGAAGATTTCGGTTTCACCGACGAGCTGGCCGCCTTCGGACTTCAATTTGGTCATGGCCTAGGTCTTGGGCTTCATGAAAGGCCCATCATCTCGCGCTTAAATAGTCTAGAAAACCCCATTGAAATCAAAGCAGGCATGGTTTTTGCCCTTGAGACTTACTGCCCTGCCTCTGATGGAGTTTCTGCAGCACGCATTGAGGAAGAAGTAGTTGTTACTGAAGGCGGAGTTCATATTTTGACGAAGTTCCCAGCACAAGAACTATTCATCGCCAACGAATACTGATTAAAGCGTCGTTTCGTTAGGAAACGATCTGCTTAACCGCCGCGGCAACGGCCTTGACCACATTTGGATCAAAGACGCTCGGGACAATAAATGATGTGTTGAGCTGCTCTGTAGAGACGCACCCTGCGATGGCCTCCGCGCATGCTACGAGTAGTTCATCCGTAATCATGTGAGCATTTGCATCGAGAAGTCCGCGGAAGATTCCGGGGAAGGCCAATACGTTGTTGATTTGATTTGGCTGGTCACTGCGTCCAGTGGCAACGATAGCTGCATATTTACGGGCGATGGATGGGTCGATCTCTGGGTCTGGATTGGCAAGGGCGAATACGATCGAATCCTTAGCCATCGCCGCGACGTCGCTTTCCTTCAAGATATTTCCGGCGCTGACCCCGATGAATACGTCCGCTCCGATGATTCCCTCGGTCAGCTTGCCGACGAAATCGTTGGGATTGCAGTTGTCTATGAACCATTGGCGCATCGGATCCTTCGTGACCGTGCCACTGTTAATCGAACCCTTGGAGTCAAAGGCAATAATGTTCTTGGCTCCGCTGATAGTGAGCAATCTTGCGATCGCCGTACCAGCTGCTCCGGCTCCGCTGATGACAATTTTGCAATCACCAATGTTCTTCTTCACTAATTTCAAAGAATTTGTCAATGCCGCTAGCACGCAGATTGCGGTTCCATGCTGGTCATCGTGGAAAACAGGAATATCGAGAAGTTCGCGCAGGCGTCTTTCAACTTCAAAGCAACGGGGCGCGGAGATATCTTCTAAATTGATGCCTCCGTACACTGGGGCAATTAACTGAACCGTCCGAACAATTTCATCGACATCTTGAGTATCCAAGCAAACTGGCCAAGCATCAACATCGGCAAAACGCTTGAAAAGTACTGCTTTTCCTTCCATGACAGGAAGGGCTGCAACGGGTCCGATATTTCCAAGGCCAAGAACGGCTGACCCATCTGTAACGATGGCCACCGTATTTCTCTTGATTGTCAGGCGACGGGCATCGGTTGGATCGTCCACGATGGCCTGGCAGATGCGAGCAACTCCTGGTGTGTAAGCCCTAGACAAGTCGTCACGGGTTTTCAGAGGCACCCTTGACTGGACTTCTAGTTTGCCACCGAGGTGGAGAAGAAAGGTGCGATCGCTGACTTTTCGAACAGTTAGTCCCGCATGGGCGCTGATGGCCTTGGTGATTTCCTCGGCGTGATCAGCGTTGATCGTGTCGCAGGTGACGTCGACAACGACTTTGTCTAGTAGAGACTCGACGACATCAAGGGCGGTAATTGTGGCGCCAGCTTTTGTAATTGCCGCCGTCGCTTCTGCTACAGGCTGTGCTGAAGGCGCGCCTTCAACACGAATTGTGATGCCATACCCAGGACTAGTAGATGCCATATCAAACAACTCCATAAAGTCGGTCGCCCGCGTCACCCAGACCCGGCACGATGTAACCATTTTCATTTAGCTTTGTATCAAGTGCTCCTGTAACAACCGTGATTGGTACCGGACAGTTCTCGAATGCCTTCTCCATGTAGGCAATGCCTTCGGGTGCAGCGATGATGCAAATGACAATAATGTCGGTGGCACCCAGATCGATTAAATAATTGAGTGCGGCCACTAGTGTTCCGCCGGTTGCCAACATCGGGTCGAGTACAAAACACTGCCGACCCGATAGGTCATCGGGAAGCCGGTTGGCATAAGTGCTAGCTAATAATGTTTTTTCGTCTCGGACCATTCCCAAGAAACCAACTTCGGCTGTGGGAACCAAGCGCACCATTCCTTCGAGCATTCCAAGACCCGCTCGCAAAATAGGGACAACAACTGGGCGTGGATCCGCCATCTTCTCGCCTTGCGTAACCACAACAGGTGTCTTAATGGTCACGGTTTTCGTGCGCACCTCGCGTGTAGCCTCATACGCGAGGAGTGTCACTAATTCTTCGACAAGGCGACGAAAGGTGGGCGAGTCTGTGGTTTCGTCGCGTAATACCGTCAATTTGTGCGAGATGAGCGGGTGATTAGCGACGTGGACTTTCACGCTCTATACCTTACAGGTCTTTTCTTCTTAAGAAATGAGTGTCAAGATGCAACCTAAGGGTAAGTGAAACGGAGGCGACGATGAGTGAGAACGTTGATGTCGCAGTAGCCGCTTGGCATGAAGAGGGACGCTGGAATCTCGCCAAACTGCCCAATCCGCATGATCTGGCTCACATTATTGATCGATTGAAGAGCCAACGCACCAATGGTGGGGCAGTAGCGTTGATTGCAATCGATGAAGAATTCTTCATCATCATCCGAGTTCTCGGCGCCCACATCAGCATGTTCCTCAGCGATGTTACTTGCGCGTTCGATTACGAAGTTGCCTCAGACTTCATCGAGTTGGCCGATCTTCCTTTTCCTACAGAAGAGGACGAGCCCATTCCCGTAGGTCACTTGGATATCTTGGCCGATCTGGGCATGAACCACATGGAGATCTCCGCTCTATGCGATGACGCCGAGTTATTTCCTGACGAGCAACTAGATGCAATTGCCACCCGCCTTGGTTTCGGTGAAGAGTTCCGAGAGTTACTTGAATTAGAAGTATGAGTTTTGAGGAAGCGATGGCATTGGCCATCAAGGTTGCACAAGAAGCAGCGATTTCAAGTGGCGATGTTCCAGTAGGCGCCGTCATCTTAAATGGCAATCTTCAAGTGGTCGCCACCGGAAGTAACGAGCGCGAATTGGAGCATGACCCGACAGCCCACGCTGAAATTGTCGCGATTCGAAAGGCTGCGACTAAATTCGGAAGTTGGCGGTTACAGGATCACACTTTGGTGGTCACGCTTGAACCATGTGCCATGTGCGCCGGCGCCATAGTTCAGTCACGAATTCCCAGGGTCGTCTTCGGTGCCTGGGATGAGAAGGCGGGGGCGGTTGGATCGGTCTGGGACATATTGCGGGATCCTCGAACATTGAACAAGCCTGAAGTGATCTCCGGGGTTCTGGCGGCCGAGTGCGCCCAATTGCTTCAGTCATTTTTTCAGGGGCAACGAAAAGGAAATTAGTTACTGTATCCTCGCTCCTGGTGGCGTGTCCGAGCGGCCAAAGGAGCACGCCTCGAAAGCGTGTGTTGGGGAAACTCAACCGTGGGTTCAAATCCCACCGCCACCGCCAGGTTTTAAATTACGAGCTCATAAGATGGGTTGAGAATCGTTAGGGAACCATTAGTCTCTCCGACCATTCCCTCAGCAAACAATTGAGATCCAACGTCGAGACCGGCAATCTCCCGTCTTCCCAAGAATTGAAGTGTTACACCGCCTGTTTCGTCCCAGACTTCTACCTCGACGATCGGCGCAGAACCTCGTGGAGCGGTCTTAATCGATGTGACTCGCCCTTTCACGTGAGCTCGGTTTCGCCAAGTGATTTTGCCAATCGGCATCACATTTTCTGCATAGTGGCTAACTGGTTCATGGCTCATGAAAGAGACTGCGCTCGCCGGTTCGATCTTTCGCGCCTGGATTTTCGCCTGCACCTCCTGCACAACCTTCGTCGCTCCTGAAACGTGGCTGTCATGAATAACCACGCTCTGTCCCGAAATAATCTTTGCAACGTCGAACGGAATGATGGTGGCTACTACGCGAGAAAGTTGCGAGATCGGCCGGGCAATTTCTTCCGCCGTTTGGTCATGGAGCAATTTGCCCAAAATCGGGGTGTAGGAACGACGAGGTAAGAGCAAGGTTAATTCCACATCCGGAGATGTTGTCGCTCTAACGGCATAGTCCATTGCCGCGTTAGGAAGGCGTCTATCTGGGCAGTCAATGAGTTCGAGAGTTACGTCATCTAGCGCTGGCGCTGCGGCCCAAGCCTTGCGGATGTCCTCGGCACGTTGGTCATCGATAACGAAGTGAACCGCGGCCAGATTATGTGGGTTGAGACTTCGTGCATATCGAACCGCCCCAACTGTTGCCACGTCGACACTGTCGACGAGAATGGTCACATCGTGGCGGCTAATGGAGGTGGCTCGTGATTCTTCACTTCTAAAATTTAGGGCCGCCTGTTCACGTCTGTACTGACGGTTTAGGCGAAGTAGAAGTACTACAGCAATTGGCGCGATGGTGATGACCAACCATGCACCTTCAGTGAATTTAACGACGGCGAATACGAGAACGACAATCACTGAAACGCTGCCGGAGATTGCGTTGATGAACATCTTGAGTTTCCAATTACCAAGTCTGTGCGTGTATGCGTGTTTAGCCATGCCAAATCCAGCCAGGGTGAAACCGGTAAACACCCCTAGTGCGTAGAAAGCAACGAGGCGATCTACTGCGGCTCCTGTGATGAGAACCAAGGCTGTCGCCGAACTTGCCAAAAAGATAATTCCGTTTGAAAAAGAGAGACGGTGGCCGCGTTTGGTTAATTGATGGGGTAAGTATCCGTCGGTCGCAACAAAATTGCAGAGAATCGGAAAGGCGTTGTAAGTGGTGTTAGCGCCCGCAAAGAGAATTAACATTGTCGCGCCTTGAACAAAAACGAATAGAACTCTTCCGGTTGCACTGGATCCAAGTGATTCCTTGGCAATTTGTGAGATTACTGTCGGCGTTCCGCTGTTGTATGGCATCGCGTGGATCCGTTGGGCAAACCAGGAGACGCCTATCACCAGCGTTCCCAAGATCACACTCATTGTTACAAGAGTCTTTCTGGCATTTTGTGCTTCTGGGACCTTAAATAATGCGACGCCATCTGAAATGGCTTCGAGTCCGGTGAGAGAAGATCCCCCATTGGCAAAAGCTCGAAGCAGAATGAAAATGGCGCTAAAGGTAAGTAATCCCTGGGCGTGGCCCATCTCTTTTGCGCCTGGCAGATTTGTTGCCAGTACTGGCAATGTCCCGGTAAATGCTTTGACAAGGCCAGTGATGAATACGATTGCCATGCCACCAATAAATAGGTAGGTAGGCATCGCAAAGGATTTGCCTGCCTCCTTGACACCGCGGAGATTTCCGTAGGTGATCAGAAGGATGATGCCTACGGTCATATAAATCTTGCCCGCGTGCAGCGACGGGAATGTTGAAATGATCGCTGCAACTCCGGCAGCAGATTGGATCGCCACTGTGACGATGTAATCGAGCATCAGGGCAACGGCGGCAATAATCGACATGACTGGTCCGAAATTGTCTTTCGTAACGATGTAGGCCCCGCCTGTTTTTGTGTAGACCTCAATGACGTTCCGGTAACTCAAGGTGATGATCGTCAAGATTGCAATGATGACCGCGGTCATCGGCATCATCAACGCGAACGAGGCCAATCCAAAGGCGGGCAGAAGGGCAATCAAAATCTGTTCGCTGCCGTAAGCCGACGATGAGATGCAGTCGGAGGAGAGGATGCCTAGGGCGTACCTTTTTGCCAGCCTCTGATGCCCGAGGGTGTGTCGGTTAAGTGGGTTCCCGAGTAGGGCTTTCTTTATTTTGTAGACAATCGGATCATTGAGATGGGCATGCTCTTGAAGCGCTACCGGTGCCGGCGCATCGTCAGTCCAAGATTTAGGCACTGTTACTCCCCAGACAAAAGTGAAAGATGCGAGCAATGAGTGGTGCTGATCACTCCGCCATCTTAGATTGTCCGCCCTGGGTTTGTTGACGCCCTTGCCGATGCTGGCAAGACCGCTACTGGGAGGTAGAGGGAAATCAGTGCGGGTATGCTCAGGGCATGCGTACACAGTTATATATCGATGGAAAATGGGTTGACGGCAACGGAACTATGCCAGTTTATGACCCCAGTGACGGATCAGTAATTGCCGAAGTTGCCACAGCTGGAGAGGTCGAAGTTGAAGCCGCGCTCGACGCCGCTCATCGTGCCTTCCCCGCGTGGGCCAAAACTGCTCCACGAGTTCGAAGCGAGATGTTGCGTAAGGCATTTGAGATCATGACCGCTGAGAGCGATCAGATCGCGACGATGATTTCGCGAGAGAATGGAAAAGTCTTCTCCGATGCAAAGGGCGAAGTTGCTTACGCCGCTGAGTTCTTCCGCTGGTTTGCCGAAGAGGCAGTACGCACTCCCGGGGATTTTCGCAAGTCCCCCAGTGGAGATAAGAGAATTCTTGTCACGCACCAACCCATCGGTGTCTCTCTCCTTATAACTCCATGGAATTATCCAGCAGGCATGGCAACTCGAAAGATTGGACCAGCCCTTGCTGCAGGTTGCACTGTCATTCTCAAGCCGGCAGGAGAGACGCCGTTAACCGCTCTCTACATCGTCGACATTCTCGAACGAGCTGGCGTGCCTAAGGGTGTAGTAAACGTAATCCTTCCAAAACCTGTCGGAACAATCATTAGCAAGATGTTGCACGATCCACGAGTTAAGAATCTTTCTTTCACTGGATCTACCGAAGTTGGTCGAGTCCTACTTCACGAAGCGGCGGATCAAGTAATTCGTTGCTCAATGGAACTTGGCGGAAACGCACCTGTGCTCGTATTTGATGATGCAGATGTCTACCAAGGCAGTCGAAGGAATCATGGTCGCCAAGATGCGAAACGGTGGCGCTGCCTGTACTGCTGCGAACCGCATCTATGTGCAGCGGCCGATCGCCGAGAAATTCACTGCTGCATTGACCAAGGCCATGGAAACCCTTCACATGGGAGCACCGCTTGAAGCGGGGATGAACCTTGGTGCGAGCGTTTCCATCAAGGAGCGCGACAAGATCGCCGGACTAGTCGATATGGCTGTAAAGCAAGGTGGATTGGTCATGACGGGCGGAAAAGTTCCAGATCGTGCAGGTGCTTTCTATCCCGCAACGGTAATCACCGTGAAGAGCGACAATGAAATTCTGAAGAACGAAGTCTTCGGACCTGTTGCACCGATCGTGATTTTCGATACCGACGAAGAGGGAATCGCACTAGCCAATAACACCGATTTCGGGCTGATCAGCTACGTCTTCTCTGGCGAGCTAGGTCGCTCCATCCGCATTGCCGAAGCGATGGAATCTGGAATGGTCGCAATCAACCGCGGTGTCATTTCAGATCCGGCTGCACCTTTCGGGGGAATGAAGCAGAGTGGCCTTGGTCGCGAAGGCGGCTTCGACGGCATCCACGAGTTCCTTGAGACCAAGTACATTGGCGTCGAGATCTAATTCACCGTAGGTTTCTTCCTAATTTACCCATAGCAAGGACGACGTCCTTCAATTTCAGACCCAGCTTCGTAAATTGGTGCTCAATCTTTGCCCGCGGAACCGTGGGGAAGAGTTTTCTTGCCCGACAACCCTCTGATTGGCGGACTCGTTGGAGCATGGTTTTGTCTTCGAAAAGCGCCTTGATGACACAGCGGAGGATGAAGGACTTGAACTCTCAATAGGTTGCCCTTAACACGCTTTCCAAGCGTGTGCACCCGGCTTCAAAAGTGAGTTTAACGCCAGAGTCCCACTTCGTTTTGGCCATCATCAAGAGGATTGCTTCGCTTTGTGCGAGCTTTTCATAAGGACTGACAACTAATTAAGGGGCGCCTATTTCTCGGTACGCTGAATGGCCCGGAAATTTTTTTTGTATTGACGCGGGCTCAAGAATTCGACCAGCTAACTGCTCCTTATAGTGGGCTTCATTTGCTTCATGACGTGCATCAAGTTCCTCACACGCGGCTTTGAAGTATTTACTAAATTCGCGCTCATTATCGAAGGCGATAATTCCAAACCAAGTAAAATGATTAGTTATTGGATCAAATCGATGATGGAAGACGGCAAAACGCTTTAAAGTCTCGTCATTGAGATCAACTTCTGCCATATCGTGCACCCGCTTCCAATCTCGTGAACCGCGTTCCCAAATCCACCTAAGTTTGAACTCTTTAGGTCTCTTCGAAGACATCGCTTTGAATTTTCACAAGTCAATATTAACTCAAGTGCCACAATTAAGGGAGGTAATTGATTTGGATCGAGTTCGGCCTGCGTACTGCCACTTACCCCCAATAATCGCCTTTGCGTAAGCGATTCCAAAGTAGCTTGTTATTTCGTTGTTCTTGCACCTCTCAGATGCATCCTTAATTTCAACTCGCAAGCCGGAGGATTCCGGAAGATATTCTTTGGTCTTGAATCGCCCTACAAGGTGATTGCCGAAGAGACCGGTCTTGTAGATTTCCAGAGTTAATGTGACCCGTTGTTGAGGTACGTTGCATATGGATCTGGCATTTAGCTTTACGTATTTAATTTGGCGATGCTTGAGGAGTGAAGTTGAGATATGTGCATTGTCGATCTCAATACGACATAAGGCTTTGGGCGCTTTAGGGCTACCGATTGCTGCGTTGACGGGAGTTGAGAACAGTAAAGGCGAGATTGCGAGCATTGCGGAGAAAAATGCGACTGGGAGTCTGAGCGGTTTGAAGTCTGTGGTCATGCGTGAGGATGGCAAGTCTCAAGAATCCTTGAGGAAGTTATCCACACGGGGCAAAAATGGCGGAGGATAGGGGATTTGAACCCCTGAAAGGTTGCCCTTTACACGCTTTCCAAGCGTGCGCACTCGGCCGCTATGCGAATCCTCCGTGGAGAACTCTAGCGTTGCTCTAACTATGATTGGCGCCAGATCCCTCGTGCGGCATTATCGGGCTGAACTCCCCCAGGGCTGGAAGGCAGCAAGGGTAGGCCCGCTCTAGTGGGTGCACGAGGGGTCCTCTTATTAGATAGGTAGAAAGGGGATAGCGGTGTCTTTAGCGCTCTATCGCAAGTACCGCCCGTCCCTCTTCGCCGACGTCATCGGCCAAGAACATGTGACCATTCCTCTTTCTAATGCCCTTTCATCTGGGCGTACTCATCACGCCTACCTCTTCTCTGGCCCCAGAGGATGCGGAAAGACATCGAGTGCTCGCATCATGGCTCGCAGCCTCAACTGCGAGCAAGGTCCGACACCGAATCCTTGCGGCGAGTGTCAGTCGTGTAAGGACTTGGTCGCCAACGGCCCCGGTTCGCTAGATGTCATCGAGCTTGATGCCGCCACACACGGTCTTGTAGATGACGCGCGCGATTTACGCGACAAAGCATTTTTCGCTCCGGTACAGAGCCGATACAAGATTTACATTATCGATGAGGCGCACCAGCTCGGACCGGGCGCTGCTAATGCGCTTTTGAAAGTTGTTGAAGAACCACCACCTCACGTGATTTTTATTTTTGCAACTACCGAGCCAGAGAAATTGATTTCAACGATTCGCTCGCGTACTCATCACTATCCGTTCCGTTTAGTCCCTCCTGGAATTTTGGCCGCCAACCTCGAAAAGATTTGCAATGCCGAAGGCGTGAAAGTGGCAAAGGGAGTTATTCCCCTGGTTGTACGCGCGAGCGGTGGTTCAGTCCGTGATGCCCAATCAGTCCTCGGCCAACTACTCGCTGGCGCCGGAAAAGATGGCGTCAGCTATGACATCGCGATTCAACTGCTCGGCTTCACGGACAGCGCACTACTAGATGATGCCATCGATGCGCTCGCCGCAAGAGATAGCGCCACATTGTTTAAGAGCGTCGACAGAATAGTTGAATCCGGGCATGATCCCCGCCGATTTGCCGCAGATTTACTTGAGCGGTTGCGCGATTTGATGATCGTCGATGCCCTGCCTGCTGGTGGAGCAAGTGCAATCCTGCGTGAAGTATCTGATGATCAACTCGAGCGAATGAATAACCAAGCCCAACGAATTGGCTCCGCTGGTCTGTCGCGTGCCGCGGATATTGCCGCAGAGGGATTGACCCAGATGCGGGGGGCGACAGCGCCGCGACTCATGCTGGAATTAATTTGTGCGCGAATGTTGCTGCCAGTTGGCGACAATTCAGACCGCGGCTTACTTGCCCGCATCGAACGACTTGAGCGCGCTGAAAACCTAGCGCCCATGAGCAACCCGACCCCATCGGTTGTAGCGCCTATAGTTTCTTCACCTACTCCAAGGATTAAGACGACTGAGAAATCACCAACGTCTCCCGATGAGAACGTTACGTCAAGTTCGGCCGATGAGGAGATTCTCGTGCCCGTGACATCGATCGCGAAACCAACGGGCGTCGCAGACGTCGCTGCGCTTCGTCGTTTGTGGCCCGATGTCATTGAGGACGTCAAAAAGCGTCGTCGGCTTACGTGGTCGCTTCTGAGTACGAGTGCGCAGGTATTGGCTTTGGATGACACGGCAATCACTATTGCGATAGTCAATGCAGGTGCACGCGATTCATTTATTCGGTCGGCGAGTGACGAAATATTGCGACAATCGTTCATTGATGTTGTAGGGGTAGATCGAAAGATCGAAGTTGTCGTTGACCCTTCCATTAATCCAAATACCCCGGCCGCTCGTGCGGTGCGAGTGGATGAATCTCCGACTGATGCCGATCAGCTCTCCGGACAGGCTCTCCTTGCCAAGGAACTTGGCGCTCAGTTCATCAGTGAGAGACCGCGCTGATGAGTGGAATGTATGAAGGTGCGATTCAAGATCTCATTGATGCCCTCGGTCGCCTGCCCGGTATCGGGCCAAAAAGTGCCCAGCGCATCGCCTTCCATATTCTCCAGTCAGAGAGCGAAACGGCGGCGGCCCTGGTAGATGCCATCCGTACCGTTAAAGAGCGCGTGAAATTCTGTACCGAGTGCGGAAACGTCTCCGAGGAGACTCAGTGCCGCATCTGCCGCGACCCACGACGCGAGAACACATCCATCTGCGTGGTTGAAGAGAGCAAAGATGTCATCGCCATCGAGCGCACTCGCGAATTCCGCGGCAAGTACCACGTCCTCGGTGGCGCAATCAGCCCCATCGACGGCGTCGGCCCGGATCAACTCCGCATCCGCGAACTCATGGTCCGCCTGGCAGATTCGCAGGTCACTGAAATCATTCTGGCCACCGATCCCAACCTAGAAGGAGAGGCCACGGCCACCTACCTGGCCCGACTCCTCAAGCCTCTCGGTCTTAAGGTCTCTCGCCTGGCAAGCGGCCTTCCCGTGGGCGGAGATCTCGAGTACGCGGATGAAGTGACGTTGGGAAGAGCTTTTGAGGGAAGACGGACCGTAGAGAACTAAAAGTCTCATTATTCGAACGGTTTGCCGTCTTATTATTTGATATAAACTACCGCAACCTAGCATTATGGTTCAGAATGTTGCCATGGGTCTGATCGTTCAGAAATATGGTGGCTCCTCCGTAGCCGATGCCGAGGGTATGAAGCGCGTAGCCGCGCGAATCGTCGCCACAAAGCGCACCGGAAATCAGGTCGTTGTCGTCGTCAGCGCCATGGGTGATACGACCGATGAATTGATCGATCTGGCCAACCAGATCACCCCCATGCCAACCGGGCGAGAACTCGACATGCTCCTGACCGCGGGAGAGCGCATCTCGATGGCGCTGCTGGCAATGGCTATCTCGAATTTGGGCCACGAAGCCAGGTCCTTCACCGGCAGCCAGGCAGGGGTTATTACCGACTCTGCCCACGGTCGAGCTCGGATCATTGATGTGAGTCCGGGGCGAATTCAAGAGGCGATCAAAGAGGGCGCCATCGCAATCGTCGCGGGCTTCCAAGGCGTTAGCCAAGACACCAAAGACATAACGACTCTCGGCCGCGGTGGTTCGGACACAACCGCCGTTGCTTTGGCCGCAGCCCTTGATGCCGATGTCTGTGAAATTTATACAGATGTTGACGGGGTTTTCACCGCTGACCCCCGAGTGGTTCCAACAGCACGAAAATTGAAATCTGTTACGTATGAGGAAATGTTGGAACTCGCCGCGAGCGGTGCGAAAGTTCTGCATCTTCGCTGCGTTGAGTACGCACGACGCTACGAAATGCCAATTCATGTCCGCTCATCATTTTCTACCAACGAAGGAACGTGGGTGGTCAAGAACCAACCCGAAGGAGACATCATGGAGCAAGCAATCATCTCTGGCATTGCACACGATAAAAGTGAAGCCAAGATCACCATCGTCGGTGTTCCCGATAGAACCGGCGTTGCCGCTCGCATCTTCCAAGCGATTGCAGATGCTGATATCAATATCGACATGATCGTGCAGAACGTATCTGCGGCCTCCACTGGATTGACTGATATTTCCTTTACTCTGCCAAAGAGTGAAGGTCCGAATGCAACCGCAACGTTGCAGCGAATTCAAGGAGAAGTTGGTTTCGCATCAATTCAATACGATGACCAAATTGGAAAACTCTCGCTCATTGGCGCGGGAATGCGCTCGCACCCGGGCGTTACGGCAAACTTCTTTGCCGCGATGTCTGAGGCAGGAGTGAACATCGAGATGATTTCAACATCGGAGATTCGTATTTCCATCGTGTGCCGTGCCGCTGATTTGGAACGCGGGGTAAGAGCGGCTCATACTGCCTTCGAACTCGATGGCGAACCGGGCGACGCAGTTGTATACGGGGGAAGCGGACGATGACTCGCAAACCATCCCTTGCTGTCGTTGGGGCCACGGGTGCCGTGGGCACCGTCATGCTGAGCATTCTCTCTGAACGTCCAGATGTGTGGGGCGAGATCCGTCTGATCGCGTCGGCCCGCAGTGCGGGCAAGAGGCTTCTCTGCCGCGGCGAACACATCACCGTGATGGAACTTTCACCAGAGGCTTTCGGTGGAATCGATGTTGCAATGTTCGATGTGCCCGATGAAATCTCGGCAATCTGGGCACCCATTGCCGTCGCACAAGGCGCCGTCGTAGTCGATAATTCGGGCGCTTTCCGCATGGACAAGGACGTTCCGTTGGTAGTACCCGAGGTAAATCCGCAAGAGGCGAAAAACAGACCACGTGGAATTATCTCCAACCCAAATTGCACAACACTTTCGATGATCGTGGCAATGGGCGCTCTGCATCGCGAGTACGGTTTGAAGGAATTGGTTGTCTCCTCCTATCAAGCCGCATCGGGTGCTGGCCAAGCCGGTATTGACACTTTGAGAGCCCAGATTCAAGCAGTTGCAGGAACCGATGCGGGCACCAACGCCGGTGATGTTCGATTGCACGTTTCAGACTTTGGACCATTTCCCGCCCCCTTGGCTCTCAATGTTGTTCCCTGGGCAGGCTCGCTTCAACCCGATGGCTATTCATCCGAAGAACTCAAGGTACGCAACGAGTCCAGAAAGATTCTTGGCTTGCCGGACCTTAAAGTGGCGGCAACGTGCGTGCGCGTGCCAGTGATGACGACTCACTCACTGACGGTCCATGCTGTTTTTGCCAAAGAACCATCCCGCAGAGCCGCGCAAGACATTTTGGAGAATGCCGCCGGCGTTAAGTTGGTGGATGACCCCGAGAACCATAAGTTCCCCACACCGGCCGATGCCGTGGGGACTGATCCGACCTGGGTTGGTCGGGTGCGAAAGAGCATCGATGATCCGATGGCGCTTGACTTGTTTGTTTGCGGTGACAATCTTCGCAAAGGAGCAGCACTCAATACAGCGCAAATCGCAGAACTATTGGCGGCTGAGTTTACGAAGTAGTATTCACGAAGCGGGGTGTGGCGCAGCTTGGTAGCGCGCGTCGTTCGGGACGACGAGGTCGCAGGTTCAAATCCTGTCACCCCGACCACATTTATTGGCGCCCAGGTGTGGCGCTAGTAGTGCCTGCTAGAGTGATTTGATGATCACCTTTGAAGCACTTACCCACGGGAGAGAGCCGAAGAACGGTGAGTACTTCACAATTATGATCGACGGTCGAGGGGCTTCCGGGAAAACTGCCCTAGCGATGTTTCTGGGCAAGGTGTTGGAAGGATTTACAGTATTACACGGCGATGATTATTTCGAGCCGCATGATCACGACATCACGTGGGGCGACTTCAACGATTCACGGTTTCAAGATGAAGTGCTGACTCCTATCAATTTGGGTTCCCGCGAATTTTCGATTCGCCCCTTTGACTTTCCGCGAGGTGAACTCGGTCGGCCAGTACATTTGAGTATTAGAAGCGGCGTCATAATAGAAAGATGTTTCAGCTTTGCACTCCCCCTGAATGGCGACGTGCTGATTTGGGTTGAAACCCTCCCAACGATTTGCTTGGAGAGGGGCCTCCAACGAGACGGAGCTACCTCGCTAGGCGAACGTGCAATTGCGGCATGGGAGCAAGTTTGGCAACCAAGAGAGGCTCGGTATATTTCAGAGACATCACCGATGCAACTTGCCGATTATGTCGTAGATGGAACGCGACCGTTTGAGGAAGAACCGTGGTCGCTTCGGTCGGGGACGATTGACTGATTATTTAGTCGCCACGAGAGTCACGACTGAAACTTCAGGTGGACTAGCCACGCGAATTCGCGCATAGGGACTGGTTCCCATGCCTGCAGAAACATGTAGCCAAGGGTCTCTTCCGAAACGCGTCAATCCTCTTGCCCGCCACGTTGGAAGATCACAGTTGGTCGTAAGGGCTCGGCTCTCGCCAATCCACGGCAAACGAACTTGTCCCCCATGGGTGTGCCCGGCGAAGATCGCTGCGAGTCCGTCGGCACCCATTGCGTCAAGCACGCGTTTGTAAGGCGCGTGCGTGACTCCGATTGCAACATCGGCTGCGGGATTGGGCTCACCTGCCACAAGCGAGTAGTCATCTCGTTCAAGGTGGGCATCATCGGTGCCACGGGCCTCGATAGTAGTTCCTTTGATCTCGAGCAAAGTCCGCGAAAAATTTAGGTTTCGCCAGCCTCTCTTAGTAAGCCCTTCGGCAAGATCGTGTGAAGGCAGAGGATCTCCGTGAATTCGTTTCCCGCTATCCGGCATGAGGTAGCCAAGTGGATTCTTTAGCCTGGGGGCGTAGTAATCGTTGGAACCGAAAACAAAAAGTCCGGGTACATCAAGGAGCCGATCCAAAGCATTTAGCGCAACAGGTACCGCGTCGATGGACCCCAGAAAATCTCCGGTACTTATGACCAGATCTGGTTTGAGATCAATGAAACTCTTGATATCAGCAATCTCGCGCGTGCAAGCAGGAGTCAGGTGCAGATCCGAGAAGTGGACGATTCGAATGGGCTCGTGTCCCTCGGGCAGGATTGGAATCTCGGCTTCTCGCACTACGAATGACATCGCATCTCCTTATTCCAAATTCGCCTCTTCAATCTCATGAGAAGATACCCCTATGGGACTCAAAGAACGACTCAGGGAAGACCTTACCGAAGCCATTCGCTCACGTGATGAAATCACCTCAGGAACAATCCGTATGGTGCTTACGGCTATTACCAACGAAGAGGTGTCGGGTAAGAGCGCACGCACACTGACCGATACCGAAGTCATCACCGTTCTTTCGCGCGAGGCGAAGAAGCGCCGTGAGGCGGCTGAAGCCTTCGATGCAGGCAATCGCGCGGAGAAGGCCACTCTAGAGCGTGCCGAAGGCGAGGTTATTGCCAGGTATTTGCCCGCTCAACTTAGTGATGCTGAATTGGCGCAGATGATCAACGATGCAATTGCTGAAACGGGAGCCTCAGGTCCAGCGGGAATGGGATTGGTTATGAAGGTATTGTCACCAAAGATTGCCGGTAGGGCCGACGGCGCTACTGTTTCATCCGCTGTAAAAGCCGCCCTGGCATAAAGGAGAAAGCCCATGAAATTTGAATACGTGACGGTGCCACTGCTAACTCACGCCACAAAACAGATTCTTGATAATTGGGGATCAGACGGATGGGAACTCGTCCAGGTAATTCCAGGACCTGGCGGAGGCGATCAACTAGTTGCTTATATGAAAAGAGAGATCAAATGAGTCACGTGCGTGCAAAACTCGCAGAGTTGGGATTAGAACTTCCCGTAGCAGCCAAACCTATTGCTGCTTATGTTCCAGCAGTTCGCACGGGCAATCTTGTTTTCACGGCCGGGCAATTGCCATTAGTAGAAGGCAAGATTTCCTTAACGGGAAAAGTTGGTGCCGCGGTTACCGTCGAGCAAGCCAAGGAAATGGCTCAGATTTGTGCCCTCAATTGCCTTGGTGCGGTGGCGACAGTTGCCGACGTTGATGACATCGTGAAAGTTGTTCGTGTTGTCGGCTATGTCAATGGCGTTGCTGGATTCATAAATCAGCCCGCCGTGGTTAACGGCGCAAGCGAATTGTTCCTGCACATTTGGGGTGAAGAAGGAAAACATGCCAGATCTGCGGTAGGAATTGCTGAATTGCCTATGGATTCATGCGTCGAGATTGAACTAACTGTTGAACTAAGAAGTTAGTTAGCGACCGCGCTTGTTTAGGCGGTCAACATCGACAATCAGTACTGCGCGACCATCGAGGCGTATCCAGTTTCGACTGGCAAAATCTGCAAGGGCTTTGTTAACGGTTTCACGCGATGCTCCGACAAGTTGTGCAAGCTCCTCTTGAGTCAGATCATGGTGGACATAGAGTCCCTCATCAGTTTCTTTCCCAAAGCGCTCGCCTAGATCAATGAGTGCTTTAGCAACACGACCCGGAACATCAGAGAAAACCAAATCTCCAACAACTTCGTTTGTGCGACGGAGACGTTGAGCCAAACGTGCAAGGAGATGAAGGGCAACCTGAGGATGACGGGTAACCCAAGGAATGACCTGATCATGTCCAAGACTTAGCAGGCGAACATCGGTCACCGCTGTCGCAGTGGATGTGCGGGGACCTGGATCAAAGAGTGAAAGTTCGCCGAACATTTCGCCAGGTCCGAGAATTGAAAGCAAGTTCTCTCGTCCGTCACCACTTGAAGTTCCGAGTTTTAACTTTCCTTCGACAATGACGTAGAGATGTTCGCCTGGGTCGCCTTCAGAAAAAAGCGTTGCTCCCTTGGCCAGCCTGACGGTCTCCATCGTGGCACGCAGAGAGGCAGCAGCATCATCATCTAGGGCAGTAAACAGTGGGGCACGGCGAACGATCGCTTCATCTTGAGTCACGGGGGGGACTTTACTAGCAAAAGGCTGGAAGTTTCACCCCTTGAGCCCTAGACGCGTAATCTTCGTCGCGTGGTGGCTGACGCGCGCTCGGTGAAGAAGGCTCGAGCCATGTACGAAATCCTTACCCAGACATACCCGAATGTTCACTGCGAACTCGATTACGCCAACCCCTTGCAGCTATTAGTGGCGACTGTGCTCTCAGCGCAGTGCACTGACAAGCGCGTAAATACGGTCACTCCGGCCCTCTTTAAGAAGTATCGAAACGTGCGGGAGTTCGCGCAATCCGACTTGCACTCGATCGAGACCCTGATCCACTCAACGGGCTTCTTCCGAGCCAAGGCCAAGAACATCAAAGGTCTGGCCATGAAGATCGTCACCGATTTCGGCGGAGAAGTCCCTGGCACTCTTGAAGAATTGGTTCTCCTGCCTGGGGTGGGCCGCAAAACGGCAAATGTTGTGTTGGGGCACGCTTTCGGAGTGCCAGGCATTACCGTAGATACGCATTTCGGTCGATTGAGCCGACGTTTTCACTGGACGACGGAGCAAAATCCGGTCAAGGTGGAATTCGAGGTTGGTGCGTTGATACCGCAGGAGGAGTGGACCAATTTGTCTCAGCGAATGATCTGGCACGGGCGCCGGATCTGCCATGCTCGCAAGCCGGCTTGTGGAGCCTGCCCCTTGGCGAAGTTGTGCCCTTCTGTTGGAATTGGCGAGATGGATCCCGTGCTCGCCCGTGCTTTGGTCAAAGACGATTCGGATTTCAATTGAAACGCGATACGAAACGTTTTACGGTGCTGACTTTAATTTTGGTGGCGCTGGCCGTTTTAACCGGGTGTTCTTCTCAATCATCTGTCATACCGAAGTTGGGCGCGGTGGTGGGTTGTGAATCAATTCCTCTTGGCCCATCGACTGGCGGTTTGGAATTTCCTTGCTTGGACGGAAAATCGACCATCCGCTTTTCGCAGATGCGGGGGCCGCTGCTCGTCAACGTGTGGGGGTCTTGGTGTGCTCCTTGCAAGGATGAAATTCCGATCATTCGTTCCTTCTACTCGAAGAATTCATCGATAGTTCGCTTGGTCGGGGTGGATGTCGAAGAAGCAAAGAAAAGCGATGGCGCAGATTTTGTGGTCAATAACGGAATGACTTGGCCGATTATCGTGGACCCTGATGCTCGCTCGCGAGGTTTCTTTGGCATGGGTGTACCTGTCACATGGTTCATCGACAAAGATGGAGTTGTGGTACACAAGAAAATTGGCGTGCTGAACAGCGAACAAGAGTTGCGCGATTTGGTCATCAAGTATCTTCATCTCACCGTAAGTTAGACCTATGTTGGTTGACGCAATTCTGATCCTGACAGCTGTCGGAGCTGCTTTTACAGGTTTTCGTCGAGGTTTCTTGCAGTCGCTCTTCTCTACCGTCGGCTACATCGGCGGCGGTATTTTGGGTCTAGGAATTGGCTTGAATCTAACCTCGAAAGTACATAGTTCTTTAAATAGATTCCTGATCGTATTTGTCGCAATATTCCTTTTCGCTGAAATTGGACGGCGCCTTCTTGGAATGCTGGCAGGCTTCTTTCGGGCGCGTCTTCTATGGGGACCACTTCGTTTTATTGATTCGCTCGCCGGCATCGCTCTAGAACTTTTACGCGTGACGATTTTTGCTTATCTACTGATTACGGTCGCACTCTGGTCGCCTTGGTCGTTTGCAAAGAGCGCTATTTCCCAGAGCAAGATATACGCGGAGATGAAAAAGGAGATGCCACACGCACTAGATCAAGTACGTGTGAATATCGAGAAGAAACTTGGATCTATTCCTCGGTTGTAGTCTTTTTTAATCCAGCCGAAATGAGTTTCATGATGTTGGGATCTGCAAGGGTCGTTGAATCTCCGACAGCTCGATTTTCAGCGACATCCTTGAGAAGTCGCCGCATGATCTTCCCACTGCGTGTTTTGGGAAGTTCTGCAACGATCAAGATTTGGCGGGGGCGTGCTATCGCACCAATTTCTTTCGCAACGTGGTCACGAAGTTCCTTTATTAGTTCGTCACCTTCTACTTGGACGGCCCCCGCACGCAAGATTACGAAGGCAACGATGCCTTGGCCGGTCATGGCATCAACGGCTCCGACGACCGCTGCTTCGGCGACAGCTTCGTGAGAGACCAGAGCCGACTCAACTTCAGTCGTAGAGATGCGGTGCCCCGATACGTTCATGACATCGTCGACTCGACCCAATAACCAGATGGCCCCATCTTCATCGAGTTTTGCGCCGTCACCTGCGAAGTAAATGCCGTCGAACTTCGACCAGTAGCTGTCCTGGTATCGATCGGCCTCGCCCCAAATACCTCGCAACATTGATGGCCACGGCTGGTCGAGAATTAAGTAGCCTCCGTGGCCCTTCTCGACCTGATTTCCGCGTTCATCGACGACCCTGGCACTGATGCCAGGAAGTGGGCGCATTGCAGATCCAGGTTTGGTTGCGGTGATTCCCGGAAGCGGCGAGATCATGATGGCTCCAGTTTCAGTCTGCCACCATGTGTCGACGATTGGGCAGCGACCCTTGCCAATCACCTGGTGGTACCACATCCACGCTTCCGGATTGATCGGCTCACCAACACTGCCAAGCAGGCGCAGAGAAGACAGATCGTGCGCGAGGGGAAATTCTTCGCCCCATTTCATCCAGGTGCGAATCAGAGTCGGTGCGGTGTACAAGATTGTGACGCCGTACTTCTGGACAAGTTCGAAAATGCGGCCCTTATGAGGCGTATCCGGGGTGCCTTCATAGATAACTTGCGTGGCGCCGTTGATGAGCGGACCGTACACGACGTATGAGTGGCCAGTAATCCATCCAACGTCCGCAGTACACCAAAAAACATCTGTTTCGGGCTTGAGATCGAAAACCATCCGGTGGGTGAATGCGACTTGGGTGAGATACCCGCCAGTTGTGTGGAATATTCCTTTGGGCTTTGCCGTGGTGCCAGACGTGTAGAGAATAAAGAGCGGGTGTTCACTATCGAAACTCTCGGCCACATGTTCAGAACTTTGGCCTCCCACGATGTCGTGCCACCAGATGTCGCGTTCGTCATTCCATGCGACTTCTTGTCCCGTTCGTTTAACGACGAGAACTTTCTTGACTTTTGTCTGGCCACGCAATGCCTCGTCAACGGCCGGTTTGAGCGCAAACGCAACCCCTTTTCGGAATCCACCGTCAGCTGTGATGACTAGGGAGGCGTCGGCATCTTGAATTCGTGATAACAATGCCTCGGCAGAGAAGCCGCCAAAGACAACAGAGTGGGGTGCTCCGATGCGAGCGCAAGCCAACATGGCGACCGCCGCTTCCGGAATCATGGGCATGTAGATCGCGACGCGATCACCGGTCTTTACCCCTAGTTCGATAAGGGCGTTGGCGGCCTGCTTGACCTCTGTGAGTAATTCGGCGTAGGTGATGGTGCGGCTATCCCCTGGCTCGCCTTCAAAGTAGAAGGCGACTCGATCTCCTCTGCCTTCGTTGACATGGCGGTCGAGACAGTTCACGGATGCATTGAGCGTGCCACCTACAAACCACTGGGCGTAGGGAGGTTGCCAGTTGAGTGCCTGATCCCAGTGTTTATCCCACTGAAGGAGTTCGGCTGCCTCCTCCCAGAAGGCAATCCGGTCTTTGTTGGCCTGGGCGTAAATGAATGGCTGGGCATTTGCCTCGGCGGCAAATTCATCGCTAGGTAGAAATGTGCGAGTTTCGGTTAGTAGGTTTTCAAGTGTCTCGTGGCTCATGATCTGAGGAGATTACCTTCCATGCCTGTGAATAGGTAGTCATGCACCGCTGCCCTTTTTTCACAAAGCAAGGGCTCATGCAGGTTGCTGGAGAACCTGGTCAATCAGACTTCGCTTCAATTGATTGATCCCACTACACGGAAAGGAAGATATGAGCCTGATCGCGTTCCTCAGTGCTTTCTTGAAGATTCTTGCCAACCCGGCACTCATAAGCGGCTTAGCCGCCCTGCTCTCCAAAATGCTCCACACGCTGGGCCACTAAATAGGGGCAAAACGGAAGAAATGATCGCCATATGGAGCCTCCCCGTATGGCGATTTTTTCTTCTTGCGATTATGTGGTGGGATAGGGCGTAAGCCTCCAATCGGGCCCAATGGCGCGCTAGATGAGAGAATTACATTCGCGCTCAACCATTTGGAGTCAAAATGCCAATAGCCAGCCCTGAGATTTATTCACAAATGCTCGATCGCGCCAAATCGGGCGCCTTTGCATATCCCGCGATCAACGTCTCCTCCTCTTCCACATTGATCGCCGCCCTTCGTGGATTCGCAGAGGCGAATTCAGACGGAATCATTCAATTCTCATGGGGTGGGGCAGAGTTCGCCTCCGGCTCGACCGTGAAGAAGATGGTCGATGGCGCAGTTGCCCTCGCTGAGTTTGCCCATGTTGTCGCAAAGAACTACAACGTTCATATTGCTCTGCATACTGACCACTGTCCAGCAGAGAAACTGGATGGATTTATGCGACCACTTCTTGATTTCGGAGCTCAGCGCGTTAAAGACGGCAAGGCACCGCTTTTCAATTCACACATGTGGGATGGCTCGGCTGTCTCCATGAAAGAGAACATGGCCATAGCCGATGAAATGCTGACAAAGTCCGTCGCCGCCAAAACAATCTTGGAATTGGAAATTGGCGTTGTTGGCGGAGAAGAAGACGGGGTTGAGGCGAAGCATGATGCCAAGTTGTATTCGACACCTGAAGACGCAATTTTGACTGCTGAAACCTTGGGCCTGGGCGAGCGTGGCCGATACATGTTGGCCGCTACTTTCGGAAACGTTCATGGCGTATACAAGCCCGGCAATGTTGTTCTGCAGCCAAAGATCCTTAAGGAATTGCAGGATGCAGTCGCGGCGAAGATGGGTCTGGCCGCCGGCTCTAAGCCTTTCGATCTGGTTTTCCATGGTGGTTCTGGCTCGCTTCTCAGCGAAATCCGCGAAGCCCTGGATTACGGCGTTATCAAAATGAATATCGATACCGACACGCAATATGCCTACACACGACCAGTGGTTGATCACGTGATGAAAAACTACGACGGCGTTCTCAAGATTGACGGAGAAGTGGGCAATAAGAAGGCCTACGATCCCCGCGCTTGGGGTAAAGCAGCAGAGGCCGGCATGGCTGCTCGGGTAAAGCACGGATGTGACGATCTTCGTTCGACAGGTACCTCCTTACTCGCTTAATTTTTTGAAGACATCTTTCTAGAGAGAGGCTTGACCTATGCCCGCCATCGTTCTGCTGGGAGCTCAGTGGGGCGATGAGGGCAAGGGCAAAGCCACCGACATACTTGGCGATCGCGTCGACTACGTCGTTCGATATCAAGGCGGTAACAACGCCGGCCACACCGTCGTGATCGGGGATCAGAAATACGCACTCCATCTTCTTCCTTCTGGAATCTTGAGTCCCAACGTAGTTCCGGTAATAGGCAACGGCGTCGTTATCGATCCCGGTGTCTTACTTCAAGAAATCAATGACCTTACAGAACGTGGGATTGATTGCTCCAAATTAGTCATCAGCTCTAATGCGCATTTGATTACGCCTTATCACCGGACTATCGACAAGGTGACTGAACGTTTTCTTGGAAATTCGAAGATAGGAACTACGGGACGTGGAATCGGTCCGGCATATGCCGACAAGATCAACCGCATCGGTATCCGAGTGCAAGACCTCTTTGATCCTTCAATTCTGCGACAGAAGATTGAAAGCGCGCTTCGAGATAAGAATCAGATTCTGATCAAAGTCTTCAATCGCAAGAACATCGAAGTGCAAGAGGTTCTGGATGAGTACCTGGCTTACGCCGAGATCCTGAGACCATATGTCACCGACACTGTGCTCCTTCTCAACAAAGCCCTTGAGAGTGGAAAAACCGTTCTACTTGAAGGCTCGCAAGGGACTCTTCTGGATGTTGACCACGGCACTTACCCATTTGTGACTTCGAGTAACCCAACGGCAGGAGGAGCCTGCACGGGCTCTGGAATAGGACCTACCAAAATCACCCGCGTGATCGGCATCGTGAAGGCATATACAACGAGAGTGGGCTCTGGCCCTTTCCCGACTGAACTCTTGGATGAAGACGGCGAAAAACTACGTCGTATTGGCGGAGAAGTTGGGGTCACAACTGGACGTGCCCGTCGATGTGGCTGGTATGACGCACCCATTGCCCGATACGCGGTACGTGTAAACGGGCTGACCGATTTCTTCCTCACCAAACTCGATGTGCTTACAGGATGGGAGAAGATTCCTGTCTGTGTCGCCTACGAAGTGGATGGGAAGAGAGTCGAGGAACTACCGTCTTCTCAATCAGACTTCCACCATGCCAAGCCAATTTATGAATTTCTGCCTGGATGGACTGAAGACATTTCAAACGCTCGTTCCCTCGGAGATCTTCCCGTGAATGCCCGGGCCTACGTAAAGTATTTAGAAGAGATTTCTGGGGCTCCGATGAGCGCAATTGGAGTAGGACCAGGACGCAACCAAACTATTGTTGTGAAGGATTTCGTCTAAGGATGGATACATTGGTGGGAAACGTGGTTCGACTCGAGCCGCTTGCAGCCCGCCATAGCCAAGAACTCTTCGATGTTCTGGGTAATGATGATGAAGCCTGGCGTTGGATGATCGTGCCGACCCCCCGTGCGGTCGAAGACATGTCATCGATCGTCGATCGATACTTGAATGAATTCAAACTTGGTACTCGTGAACCATTTGCTGTTGTTCACCTGGAAACGGGCAGAGTCGTCGGCATGACTTCGCTTATGGATATTTCCCGCCATGATCGAACTCTTGAAATCGGCAGCACAATCTATGCGCGAGAATTTTGGAGATCTGCCGTGAATACAGAAACTAAGTTGTTACTTCTGACCGAGGCGTTTGAAGTTCAGAACGTCTTCCGTGTGACATTAAAGACCGATGCAGATAATAAAAGAAGCCAAGCGGCGATTTCTCGCATCGGCGCAAAATACGAGGGGACGCTGCGATCGCACAGAATGCGCGCTGATGGGACTTCACGAGACTCCATGTACTACTCAATTCTCATTGCAGAATGGCCTCAAGTGAAGGCGACGTTGCAAGGAGCCCTCTCATGAAGGTCCTGCTCCTTGGTGGCGGCGGTCGGGAGCACGCGCTGGCCCTTGGGCTAAAAGCCGATTCTGCGGTAACCGAATTGCACTGTGCGCCAGGTAATCCTGGAATCGCGGAAGTTGCCACGCTTCATCCTGTCGATATTGCAAGCAATGAGTCGATAGTGGCTTTAGCAAAGGACCTCGATGTTGATTTTGTTGTGGTCGGTCCAGAACTGCCGTTGGTCAACGGTGTAGCTGATGAGTTGCGGGCCGCTGGATTTGCGACATTTGGTCCATCCAAGGCCGCGGCTCAACTTGAAGGTTCGAAGACTTTCGCGAAAGAAGTTATGAATGATGCTGGCGTTCATACCGCCCGAAGTTTTACTTGCACTCGACGCGACGAGATTGAAAGAGCCCTGGATTTCCTTGGAGCTCCTTATGTTGTGAAAGATGACGGTCTTGCAGCAGGTAAAGGTGTCGTGGTCACCGAAGACCGACAACAGGCACTGGACCACGCTCTAGCTTGCAAAAAAGTTGTTATTGAAGAATTTTTGGACGGCCCTGAGATATCTCTCTTCGGAATATCGGATGGAAAGACAATCATTGCAATGCAACCGGCGCAGGATTTCAAACGTGCGCGCGATAATGATGAAGGCCCTAACACTGGCGGAATGGGCGCATACTCTCCACTTCCTTGGGCGCCATCTGACATTGTGGAACAGACCCAGCGTGAAGTTCTTGCCCCGATGATTGCTGAGATGGCCGCGCGCGGCACGCCCTTTGTTGGATTGCTCTATGCGGGACTATCGCTGACAGATCATGGGATCCGTGTTATTGAATTCAACGCCCGTTTCGGCGATCCTGAGACGCAAGTTCTGATTCCGCGACTTGAAACTCCCTTGGCGACGTTGCTGTACAAGGCGGCCACGCGAAACTTAGCGTCCGCTTCTCTCACCTGGCGCAATGAGTCCGCGGTTACGGTTGTTCTTGCTTCAGAGGGTTATCCGGACGTTCCACGAACGGGCGATCCCATCACGGGATTGCCAGATATTCACTGTGTGGAAGTCTTTCATGCGGGCACGAGTACCAGCGATGACGGCTTGGTCTCAAGTGGTGGACGCGTTCTCAGCGTTACGGGTATTGGAAGCGACCTTACTGAGGCTCGCAATTGTGCCTACAGAGGAATAAGTCAGATAAAACTGCACGGTTCCTATTACCGCAATGATGTCGCGCTCAACGCCGCGGTGGCAGAGAAGGGCAACTAAATGGGGGAGAATAACCCAGTGAGCGTCCTCGCAAGTCGATATGCGTCAGGTCAGATGCGTGAAATTTTTGCGCCTGAGGCAAAGATTGTTGCTGAACGTCGACTCTGGCTATCGGTTGCCAGGGCACAAGCCAAGCTCGGATATGGGGTTTCTGCCGCAGCGATCGCAGATTATGTGAAAGTCATTGACGTTGTCGATCTCGAGTCCATCGACGCTCGCGAGAAAATTACGCGCCATGATGTGAAGGCAAGAATTGAAGAATTCAACGCACTCGCAGGTCACGAGATAATTCACGCAGGTATGACAAGTCGCGATTTGACGGAAAATATCGAAGCACTTCAAATCCGAAACGGCCTACAACTTGTTGCTAACAAGACAGTGGCACTCCTTGCCCGTCTTGGTGAGCGAGCGGCGGAGTATGCCGAGCAGCCAATCGCCGGGAGATCCCACAACGTACCGGCGCAGATTACAACGTTGGGAAAGCGCTTCGCCTCATCGGCGGAAGAACTTCTTTTTGCACACGAACGCCTGGAATCCTTGCTCAAGCGGTTTCCAATTCGTGGCATCAAAGGTCCTGTGGGAACGGCGCAGGATTCAATCGATCTTCTCGGCTCCTCCAAGGCACATCAACAACTCGAAGAGATGATCGCCGCAGATCTAGGTTTTGATCGGGTGATGGATTCGGTTGGTCAAATTTATCCGCGATCATTCGACTATGACGTCATTACTACTTTGGTTCAGATAGCCGCCGCACCTTCTTCTCTGGCCACCTCCATCCGTCTCATGGCTGGCGCCGAACTAGTAACCGAAGGTTTTAAAGCCGGCCAGGTTGGCTCGTCCGCCATGCCTCACAAAATGAACACTCGTTCGTGCGAGAGGGTCAACGGCCTCACCGTTTTATTGCGCGGATATGCCTCAATGGCTGGGGAGATGGCTGGAGACCAGTGGAACGAGGGCGATGTTTCCTGCAGCGTCGTTCGCCGCGTGGCAATTCCCGATGCGTTCTACGCGATTGATGGACTACTGGAGACGATGCTGACGATTCTCAGCGAATTCGGCATATTTCCCGCAGTAATTGCGGCCGAGATTGAGCGATATCTCCCATTTCTTGCCACCACAAAGATCTTGATGGCCGGCATAAAAGCTGGAGTTGGCCGCGAAGAGGCGCACGAGATTATTAAGGAGCATGCGACCAAGGCGGTACTTGAGATGCGCCAAGGCAAAGGCAACTCATTGCTTAAAGCTTTGGGAGATGATCCTCGTTTCCCCCTTGACCAAGGTGATCTCGAGAATCTCATCAGCGATCCGATTCAATTCACCGGTGATGCGTGTCAACAAATCGAACGAGTTCTCAAGCGGATTGAAAAAGTAACTACGGCCAATTCTTCTGCGGCCCATTACACACCGGGGGTAATTCGATGAGCGGTTTCGGACTAGCAGGGCCACCGCCCGCACCAGCTATTGCGGGATGGAGTCACCTCCGCACCGGAAAAGTGCGGGACTTGTACACCAACGATTCGGGTCAACTCTTGATGGTCACATCTGATCGAATCTCTGCCTTTGATTGGGTTCTGCCAACCACCATTCCAACCAAAGGTGCGGTACTCACCCAACTTTCACTTTTCTGGTTTGAAAGACTTAAGGACATCGTCCCTAATCACATTGTGAGCACTGATGTGCCCGAGGAAGTCCGCGGACGAGCCGTAATTGTTCGACCTCTAACTATGTCGCCAATTGAATGCGTCGCTCGTGGATATCTGACTGGAAGCGGCTGGAGTGAGTACAAAGTTTCCAAGTCCGTCTGCGGCATTGCCCTGCCCGACGGATTGCTTGATGGATCTCAACTTCCAATGGACATTTTCACTCCCGCGACAAAGGCCGAAGTTGGAGACCATGACATCAACATCAGCTACGAACAGGCCGAGGAGTTTGTTCCCGAAGCTAAGGAACTTCGTGATCTGACCCTTGCTCTATATGGGGCTGCTGCCGATTTCGCAAAGACGCGCGGCATCATCTTGGCCGACACCAAATTTGAATTTGGAAAAGATGAAAATGGGGCAATTACCCTTGGAGATGAGGCATTGACGCCTGATTCCTCCCGGTTCTGGGATGCGGCAACCTGGCATCCTGGTGGCACCCAGCCATCATTTGATAAGCAATTTGTCCGGGATTACCTTGTTGAAAGCGGGTGGGATCGCGAATCTCCACCGCCGCAGTTGCCAGATGATGTCGTTGAAAAAACCGCCCAGAGATATCGCGATGCGTATCTGCGACTCACCGGTGAACCATTTAAGGATTAATTTCCACTGAATAAGGGAGAACTCGAAAATGGCAAAGATCGTGGTTGATGTGATGTTGAAGCCTGAAATCTTGGACCCCCAAGGTCAGGCCGTTGGTGCAGCGCTTCCTCGTCTGGGATTCACCTTCGCCACATCGGTTCGGCAAGGCAAAAGATTTGAAATTGAAATAGATGGCGAGGCCACGGATGCCATTCTTGCCGAGGTTTCGAAAGCAGCCGAAACATTGCTCGCAAATCCAGTAATCGAGAACTTTGTTGTACGAGTGGAGAAATAAGTGAAGATTGGTGTCGTCACCTTTCCTGGCTCTCTGGATGATCGCGATGCAGCGCGTGCGGTACGCGCCGTTGGAGCAGAATTCGTCGCCCTCTGGCACGGAGATTCCGATCTTCACGGCGTAGACGCCGTCATACTTCCTGGCGGTTTTTCCTACGGCGATTATCTGCGATGCGGCGCGATTTCACGTTTTGCCCCCGTGATGTCTTCGATTATTGAAATGGCGAAATCTGGTTTGCCCGTATTGGGAATATGTAACGGGTTTCAGGTCTTATGTGAGTCTCACTTACTCCCTGGCGCACTTACAAGAAACCACGCTTTGCATTTCCTCTGCTCGGATCAAACATTGAAAATCGAGAACAACTTGACGGCCTGGACATCGAGTTATCAAGTCGGAGATGAAATTGTTATTCCTCTCAAAAACGGCGAGGGATCCTTCCAATGCGATGATGCGACTCTTGCTCGACTGGAAGGGGAAGGCTTAGTAGTTGCGCGATATGTTGGCGAAAATCCAAACGGTTCCCGAAACATGATTGCTGGGATTACCAACGAGCGAGGCAATGTTGTTGGATTAATGCCACATCCAGAGCACGCAATTGATCCATTGACAGGACCAAGTGCCGACGGACTTGGATTTTTCACTTCAATTCTTAGCCAGATGGTGAGCAAGTAGATGTCGCTAGATACAGTTGAAATTGCTGCCACCACACCAGATCGCGTGCAACCTTTTGCCGAGCTTGGCCTAAAGGCAGACGAATACGCCAGAATTCGCGAGATTCTGGGCCGACGCCCGTCGTCTAGTGAATTGGCGATGTACTCGGTCATGTGGAGTGAACACTGCTCGTATAAATCGTCAAAAGTGCACTTACGTCAGTTCGGAGAGAAAGCGCCCAAGACTGATGCATTGCTGGTGGGAATTGGTGAAAATGCCGGGGTTGTCGATGTTGGCCAGGGATATGCAGTAACTTTCAAAATTGAATCCCATAACCACCCATCATTTGTTGAGCCCTACCAAGGTGCCGCGACCGGTGTTGGCGGGATTGTGCGCGACATTTTGACCATGGGTGCTCGGCCTATCGCTGTCATGGACCCTTTGAGATTCGGTGCCGCTGATGCGGTCGATACGCGAAGAGTCTTGCCAGGCATAGTTGCTGGCATTGGTGGCTATGGCAACTGTCTTGGATTGCCAAACATTGGTGGCGAAGTTGTCTTCGATGAGACCTATGCAGGCAACCCACTGGTGAACGCCCTCTGCGTTGGCGTAATGCGCCACGATGAAATCAAGCTCGCAAAGGCTACGGGGCCCGGAAACCTGGTCGTACTTTTCGGTGCGAAAACCGGAGGCGACGGGATCGGTGGCGTATCAGTTCTTGCCAGCGAAACGTTTGGCGAAGGTGGATCTACCAAACGTCCGAGCGTTCAGGTTGGTGATCCTTTCACTGAGAAAGTTCTCATTGAGTGCTCGCTTGAAATCTTTGCCGAGGACTTAGTTATCGGCATTCAGGATCTCGGTGGAGCAGGACTTTCCTGCGCCACGAGCGAACTTGCATCGGCTGGTACTGGGGGGATGAAGGTTGCCCTTGATGATGTGCCTCTCCGCGATCCGAGTTTGTCGCCTGAGGAAATCTTGATGAGCGAGTCACAAGAGAGAATGTGCGCCATCGTCGAACCAGAGAAGATCGCGCGCTTTATGGAGATCTGCAAGAAGTGGGATGTAACTGCAACCGTAATTGGTGAAGTGACCGAAAGTGATCGACTGATAATCACATGGCACGGGGAAATAATCGTCGACGTTCCACCACGTACCGTGGCGCACGAAGGCCCGGTTTACAATCGTCCCTTCGTTAAGCCCGAGTACGTCGACCGGGTGAATGCCCAGATATTGTCTCTACCTATGCCAAAAACGGCGGCAGAGGTGCGTTCTGCGGTGCTTGAGCTCATGTCGAGCCCAAATATGGCCGATAAATCCTGGATCACTTCGCAGTATGACAAGTATGTGCAGGGAAACACGATCCAGGCACAGCCCGAAGATTCAGGCATGATCCGGGTTGATGAATCAACCCAACTGGGAATTGCAATTTCAACGGACGCGAACGCATCGTGGTCGTATTTGAATCCATACGAGGGGGCGAAGCTTGCCCTTGCAGAGGCTGCGCGCAACATCGCAACTGCGGGTGCAAAGCCCCTTGCCGTGACTAACTGCTTGAATTTCGGTTCGCCAGAAGACTCAGGTGTCATGTGGCAATTCGCCGAGACCGTTCGTGGTCTGGCCGATGGGTGCTTGGAGATGGGTCTTCCGGTGACAGGTGGAAACGTTTCCTTCTATAACCAGACCGGCGACGTTGCAATTTTGCCAACTCCAGTAATTGGAGTGCTTGGAGTCATTCAAGATGTTCGAACTCGCACTCCGATGGCATTTGATCAGGCGGGCTTGGATTTGTATCTCTTGGGTGAGACCCATGAAGATGTTGCAGGCAGCGAGTGGGCGTACATGCATCACCAACGTGGAGGCATCGCACCTATAGCTGACTTGCAGCGAGAAATGCGTTTGATCGAGGCTCTCCTGGACGGGACAACCAGTATTTGAGGCTGCTCACGATCTCAGTCAAGGTGGTCTTGCGGCATCGCTATCCGAGATGGTTCTTCGCCATAATGTAGGAGCAACGATCTTGCTAGAAGGCGATATTGCTTTGGCCTCTATTCAGTGAAACTCCAGGACGTGTTGTAGTGGCGATGAAACGGGAGAATGCCCACGAGATCGCGGCGATCGCAAAGAAATATGAGATTGCCTTAACCAAGATTGGTGTGACCGGCGGTCGCTCGCTTTTGATTAACGATGCAGAAATTGCACTTGATGATTTGCGATCTGCTTATGAGGACACAATTCCTAGATTGTTCGGATAACACATGCGCGATGACGCAATTGGCGAAACGGTAAAGGCCACTCTGCCGCAACTAGCGAAACTTGCTCCAGGTAGGGCTATCGAAGTACGTGTTCCCCCGTATGCGGCTATCCAATGCGGAGAGGGCCCGATCCATACTCGTGGTACTCCCCCAAATACCATCGAAATGAGCCCGCAAACGTGGCTTGATCTAGCTCAGGGAACTCGGACCTGGGTAGAAGCGATGAAGTTAGGCGAAGTGCACGCATCTGGCATAAGGGCTGACTTATCCGCCTACCTCCCACTTAAGGTGCTTATATGACCACCCTTTCAATTCTCATTCCAATCTTCAATGAGGCCCGCACCGTCGAGGAGCTCGGGAAAGGATTGACCAATCTACCGCGAGAATTTGTTCACGAGGTTGTCGTCGTCGATGATGGAAGCAGTGACGGTTCGGCGATAAGACTAAATGAAATTCTTATAGATGGCGGTATTCGCTGTAAATTAGTTCGAAAAGAAAATGGCGGCAAGGGCACTGCAATCATTGCCGGAATACCAGAATGCACGGGAACGCATATGGTGATCTTTGATGCGGATCTGGAACTTGACGTTAGCGATCTTGTTCAACTTTTCCAGCCTGTAGTGGACAGAAGGGCCGAGGTCGTATTTGGAATACGAAAGTTTTCAAGCCAATCATCTTTCACCTACAGGTACGTCATGGGAAACAAATTTCTCTCACACTATTTCGGTTTGCTTTTCAATCGTTACTTGTCAGACATTATGTGCGGTGGCAAATTGCTTCCAGTAGCTCTGTGGCGAGACTTGAACTTGAAACTTCATGGCTTCACAACCGAGGCTGAGATCGCGGCAAAAGTTTGGAGCGCTGGGTACGTACCTTGGGAAGTGACCATCGGTTATTCGCCGCGTACTAGGGAAGAAGGAAAAGGGATAACGGTTATGGACGCCGTGAAAATAGTCGTGCTCTTGGTTACGCTTCGGATGAGGCTGAGAAGAAGGCAAGGATGAAGAAATCCTTTCTCGCGATAGTGAATTCAAAATACCTATTCGTTTACACCTCTCTTATCTGGTGGGGTCTCTTTTACCCCGGCTTCTACAGTGGTGATTCATTTGGAGCGCTAGATCAGGCCAAATCTGGAGATATTTCGAATATTTACACTGCGGTGTGGCCTCTGACGCTTGAAATTATAACGCTTGGTGGCCGGGTTCCCGCGCTCGGCACTTTGGCTTGCGTCCTTATTCTTTCGTACACTGTCACCTACTTTTGCCGAATCGCGTTGCCTACATCATCGGCTAAGTTGACGACTGCACTTTTATTAATCACCCCCGGAGTGGGTGCGATGGGGATCACTCTGTGGCATGACATTCCGATGACTGCCGGTCTTGTATTGGTACTTTCTGTGACAGTCAAAACGGCCAACTTTAAGACCCGACTGATGAAATCGGAATGGATTCATCTCATTCTTGGTGTTGTGTTGGCTACTTACCGACCGAATGGGATCGCGACGCTATTTGTTTTTTTCCTATTTTTGTTTATCCTCAACAGAACGGCCCAAGTTTTCAAAATCGGTTTACTATCGGTCGTGATTGCCTTGGCTTTTTCAATGATTACAACGTGGACCGTGGGCGAACGCTCTCTGGTGAGTTCCGTGTATCCGAAGGATGCGCTCCGACATCGCCTGCACTTGGGCGACGAAACCTGGAGTGATTTCGCAGACCTCACAACACGAAATGGAGCAAGTCGCTTCGCTCTCTCAATGGAACAACGCGTCAGGGTGCACATTTCTGAATGGTCTTCAGTTTTCCGCAGAACAAGTTGACAAATCTACCAAATTGGTTCCAAGCATTTGGCGGCAGATATTCCGATCTGACGCGTTGGGTATATTTAAGATTCACGCCACTCGAAATGCCTACTTGCTGCCGATTCCAACAACTCGTGCAACGCACCCCCCGTTTATAAATAGCATTATTGAATTTCCGAATAAAGGAATTGCGTTCGCTGCTCCAAAGGTCGTCTCGACATTTCGACCATACGTGCGTGCGTGGAACGCGCTGCGCCCAATCACGGCATTTGCCGGACTTTGGCTTGTGGTGCAACTTGGGGTGGCGATATTTTCAAAACGGAGTAGGAGATCGGCGCTCCCAGCGATCGCGATGTCCCTGGCGCTGGAAGGAATTCTATTTGCTTTCGCGCCTATCCCCGATGGCAGATATGCTCTCCCTGTTCTCATTGTCGGCCAAGCCCTTGCCCTTGGATTTGCGCTTGATTTCTTCATAGAAAGTAGGATAGAACCATTGACCCGGCGACCGGATGGACTGCTTACGCACGAACTCTTTCCTGAAGACAAAGGGCCACAAGATGCCTGCGGAATATTCGGTGTGTGGGCACCGGGAGAAGAAGTCGCGAAGTTAACTTTTTACGGGCTTTACGCCTTGCAACACCGTGGACAGGAATCTGCAGGTATTGCCACTAGCGATGGCGAAAGAATTCTCGTTTACAAAGACATGGGCCTTGTGTCACAGGTTTTCAATGAAAGCGATCTCGAATCCCTTAAGGGTGACTTGGCGATCGGACACTGTCGCTATTCGACAACTGGTTCTAGCACTTGGATTAATGCGCAACCAACACTGCGTCCGACAAAGTACGGCACGTTGGCCCTTGCTCACAATGGCAATCTCACAAACACCGGGGATCTTGCCGAACATCTCCAGCGCCAAGGCGCGGCTTCAAATCCCAAAGACCATGGCGCCACTACTGATACTGAATTGATGACGGCCCTCATTGCGGGGCAGGATGAAAAGAATTTCGAAGCCGGTGCGATGGCAGTGCTTCCATTGTTAGAGGGAGCCTTCTCTCTGGTGTTTATGGATGAGCACACGCTTTATGCGGCCCGCGATCGACACGGGGTTCGTCCCCTTGTCATTGGAAAACTCGAACGCGGTTGGGTGGTCGCCTCCGAGACTGCAGGTTTGGATATCGTCGGTGCTTCTTTTGTACGTGAAGTTGAACCTGGAGAGTTTGTAGCAATTGATGAGAACGGGATTCGTTCGCAACATTGGGCAACTCAAGATCCCAAAGGCTGTCTCTTCGAATACGTCTACCTAGCAAGACCAGATACTGCCATTGCCGGTCGCGGTATCCACGTTACAAGGGTTGCCCTCGGAGAACGTCTGGCTGCTGAACATCCCGTGGAGGCGGATCTGGTGATTCCTGTTCCTGAGTCAGGTACACCAGCAGCAATCGGGTTCTCAAAGGCTTCGGGAATTCCATATGGTGCCGGGTTCGTGAAGAATTCGTATGTAGGGCGCACCTTTATCCAGCCCAGCCAGACTATCCGCCAGTTGGGAATCCGTCTCAAGCTCAATCCGCTGAGAGATGTTATTGAAGGAAAGCGAATCGTTGTCGTTGATGACTCGATTGTCCGCGGCAATACTCAGCGTGCAATTGTGCGAATGTTGCGTGAGGCAGGGGCGCGAGAGATTCACGTGCGAATCTCCAGCCCACCAGTTAAGTGGCCCTGCTTTTATGGAATTGATTTTGCATCCCGTGCAGAGTTGATCGCCAGTGGGCTGGAGATTGAGGAAATTCGCCGATCCATCGGGGCCGATTCGCTTGGTTATGTTTCTCTTGAAGGACTTATCGAAGCCACCACAATCGCCGAATCCAAACTCTGTTCAGCTTGCTTTACTGGTCAATACCCAATCTCGATTCCCACAGACATGTCTGAAGGAAAGATGCGGTTGGAGATCACGCCAGTACAGGAAGTGATGTAGTGGCGACGTATCGCGATGCGGGTGTCGATATTGATGCGGGTGAGCGCGCTGTTGAGTTGATGAAAGCCTCAATCGCCAAGGCATCTCGAAGCGAGGTTGTGGGCGGGATCGGCGGATTCGCCGGACTCTTTGATGCAAGTGCTTTGAAGAACTACTCAAAACCGCTTCTTGCCACGTCCACAGATGGCGTGGGAACCAAGACTGAGATCGCGCGTCAAATGGGAATCTACGACACTATCGGCGAAGATCTTGTCGCAATGGTTGTTGACGATCTTGTCGTCTGCGGGGCCGAGCCTCTATTCATGACCGATTACATTGCTGTCGGCAAAGTAATCCCGGAAAGAATTGCCGAGATCGTCAAAGGAATCGCTTCTGGTTGCGTCAAGGCGAACACCGCCCTTATTGGGGGCGAGACGGCCGAACATCCCGGTCTGCTTGGTGAGGACGAATTTGATATCGCTGGCGCCGCTACGGGAGTTGTTGATGCTCCCAATTTGCTGGGTGCGGAGAAAGTGAGAAGTGGCGATCTTTTGTTGGCAATGCCTGCGAGCGGCTTCCATTCCAATGGATACTCTCTTATTAGACACATTCTCAGCACTCAAAAACTTGACCTCAGCCATGTCTATCAAGATCTTGGGAAATCCTTGGGCGAGGAACTGTTAACGCCGACTGAGATTTACACGCGCGATTGCTTAGTTCTGATCAAGGCCCTTGGTCCCAATCTACGAACCTTCGCTCATATAACCGGCGGAGGGCTGGCAAATAACACCGCTCGAGTGATCCCCCCTGCTCTGACCGCCAAATTCGACCGCTCTTCCTGGTCGCTCCCTCTCGCCACAGAGCTCATGGCCGCACTTGGAGGCATCCAGCAGGGCGCTTATGAAGGTACATGGAACTGTGGGGTGGGGATGATTGCCGTCATATCCCCTGAGTCGGCCGACCTAGCACTAAAAACACTCTCGGCGCGTGGCATGCGAGCTTGGGTGGCTGGCGGGGTCTTCCCTGATACAACTAGCCATCGAGCATCTCTTGTCGGGGCTTATCGAAAGTAGGACTTGGGAAACATGGCCAAACGGGCAAGGCAGAAGGCGAATTTTAAAGATCAGAAGCTGAAAAAAGGAATCTTTTTAGTTTCTTGCATAATTCTAGCTGCCAAGCTTGTTCTTATTTTGACCGTTAAGAGTGGTGGTTGGCTCGGCGCTGATGGTGAGAGTTACCTCAAGGGAGTCGACGCTTTAATCAAGTCGGGACTTTCTTCCAAAGAATCCATTCTCGTTTATTGGCCAGCCGGGTATCCGATTTTGTTGTGGATTCTTTCTCTCGTGAGCGCCTCCAAATTGATTTACTTAATCACTTTCTTTCAAACAATTCTGTACTTCGCGACTAGTGCATTCTTTGTCGAGCGAATAAGAAAGACTCGCCTTTCAAAACTTGCTATGCCCTTGGCCCTGATTCTGGGACTTAATCCAACTCTTTCTCTTAGTTCATTGGCGATCGGCTATGAAAGTTTGGTCGCGTCATGCATGTTGGGTTCGGTCGCGTTGATCATCCGCTATGAGCAACGGCAAAAAAACTGGTCAAATTTAGTTCAAACCTTGCTCTTAGTCGGAATAATTCAGAGTTTTTCGGCTTTCTTGCAGCCTAGAGGACTAGTAATGGGGTTTTTTATTTTCGTTTGCTGGGGGATTTTCCACCATTCGTGGAAACACTTTGTGACCGTCGTCGTTTTAGGAACGTGCGTGATGATGATCCTGCCAATGGTTTTAGTGATCAGGAATGCTAGTGCTAGCAATGGCGCGGTTATCTCAAGAAACCTTGGAGTTACGATGAGCCTAGGTGCTGGCGATAAGGCAAGCGGAGGGTACGGGAACACGGGCGGCGTTCCATGCGCACCGACTCCGCCGGCATTGACGGTGTCTGACAGTCAGTTAGTGAAATGCACAATCTCTTGGTACTTAAATAATCCGGGGAAGACTGTGATTTTGACGTTGAAGAAATCGCTCTATTTCTGGTCTCCCTGGTACGGCCCGCTAGCCAATGGGACTATGGCAAGAAATCCATGGTTAAAAATTGATCCGATCAGGAATATGGACACCACCAAACAAGGTCACGAATTGGTTTACGGATGGTTTGGGATAGCAGTCTCATGGCTCTGGTTCCTGTCTGGGTTGGGCTTGCTATTTTTCGGATTTCGGTGGCTCTGGAAAATGGGCGGTCTTGAGAGGCAGCTGTGCCTTTTGGCTGGAGCACCTGTCCTTTTGGCCTGGCTCACGGCCATTGGCACCATTGGCGATCACCGCTTCCGCCTACCGACCATGGGTTTGAGTCTTTTTCTCCAGGTGGCAGGGTATTTTGGCCTCAAAGAGCGCTTTTCCCCGAGTTCAAGGCGGGCCACTTTGGAACCTCGGGGGCGGGCACGATAACCTTCCTCTCTGATTGAACATAGGTAAGGAGGTCACGTCATGGGGCGCGGCCGATCAAAAGCCAAACAGACCAAAGTTGCTCGAGATTTGAAGTATTCATCCCATGAGATGGATCTGGATCGATTGGCAAAAGAACTTCACGGAGAGCCTGACCCGGTAAAAGATCGTGATGATGACGATCCCTTTGCTGAGGGCAATTACATCCCGCGGGCTTAAGGGTTATGCGCCCGACACCGTATGTTGCATCGTTGCGGGTCTACGAACCACTTATCGCATTTGATCCAGCTGATCGCCTTCGTTGGTCTGGGATAGCGGCTACCTGAAAATACCAATCTAGAAGAGCAACAACTTGCACTGCGCCGAGTTGTATTTCCTGAAAGTCCGGCACTGCGACCAGACGGTGCACATGTTCTAGATATCGATGGCGCTCGCTATGTATGTCCATGGTCGACTGCGACCCGCTGTTGGGCAGCCATGGAGGAATTCAAAACTACTCTTCCGACAACGGTGAGTTCACTATTCATTCCAGCTGGACTTGAAGAAGTCATTACATCAGGAATTGATTTTGCCGAAGAGAAAGTTCCTCATGTTCTTACCCAGACATGGATTATTCCACCAAGGTGGTTCTCGCTTTTCTCACCCGAAGAGCGCGTTCGGGGTCGAGATAGCCAGGGCGCCTTCACAGTGATCCGCACATCCCTTGCAAATGCAAAAATCCGAAGTGAAAAGTCGCACGCCGTGGTTCAAACGGCATTTGGTGATGGCCAAGTTGCTGAGGAAATTGCCCAACTTGGAAATTGGCTAGATGTGTTTCACTCACAGTCCTTTTTAGAGTTGGACTACGGAGGACTGGCCGGTTACTTGGAGTTATCCCTCATTTCCGAGGGCGAAGATGGCCTGGATGCAGATACGTCCGTGGAAGACGTTCTAAGTTCGTTGGCAGGACTGGCATCGGGTGATGCATCTGCGGCAGGTCGGGGATACGAAAGACTCGTTTCGCGTTGGCGCAAGGTCTCGGCTTTCGAACAGGCCACGTAAAAAATACCTCTTGCTTCATTCGCCACAAAGGCGGATACTTCCTGTCATATCGGTGCGAAACGGACATCTGTGGAGGCGAGTACATGAGCAGGCTTACCGATGCAGAAGTGCTTTTGACCCCGGCCGAAGTGGCCGCGCTTTTCCGCGTGGATCCAAAAACAGTTACTCGATGGGCAAAGGCAGGGAAATTAACCTCGATCAGGACCTTAGGTGGCCATCGTCGATATCGCGAATCAGAGGTCAAAGAATTGCTCCAGAACCGTCCCAAAGCTGCAAACTGAGAAACGCCTTTTAGATAAGAGATGCATTATTCGGTAAAGCAGTATCTAGCCCTTGGTGTTGTCACCTTCATTATCGTTGGGGCGCTCACGCCAGTTATGCGGGCCATCGCTATTCGAATTGGCGCATTCGACACTCCAAATATTCCACGCAAGATTCACAAAGAGCCTGTGCCCTATTTGGGCGGCGTCGCAATCGTCATCGGAATTCTTATCGTTTCTTATTCGGCCATGCTGTATTCCAAGTTTTTCTCTTTCGACCTTTGTGTTGGCCAGTTCAGTTCTGATCCCCGCTCTTGCCATCGCGGTGATGGGTTTGGTCGATGACTTGAAGGGACTTGAGCCCTGGCCACGATTGCTTCTACAAGTCTGGCGGCCACAATAGTCTCAGTAATTCTGATTTCAACTCACACCATCGGCACGCCGCTTCACAACAGGTTTTTAGATGGCGCCATCACGATTTTTTGGATTGTCGGGGTATGTAACTCAATCAACTTTTTTGACAACCTGGATGGAGGCGCTGCCGGCACGGTTGCCGTTATCTCGATATTTATATTTGTGATCGCTTACGAGCGTCAGCAGGTATTAGTCGGTGCACTTGCGATTGTGACGGCAGGGGCCACTGCTGGTTTCTTGCTGTGGAACCGGGCGCCGGCGAAAATTTATATGGGAGATGCGGGTGCATTATTCTTAGGAATCATCATTGCCGTACTCACAATCCGATTAGACCCAGAGATCACACCTCGAAGTAAGTCACTTGCTATCCCCTTCCTGCTGATGGCGTTTCCAGTTCTCGACACAACGGTTGCCGTAGTTTCCCGAATTCGGCGGGGAGTCTCTCCATTCGAGGGTGGGCGAGATCATCTCTCCCACAGGTTGATTCGCCTTGGCTTTGCTGGAGATGACGCCGCGATAACTCTGTGGTTCGTTGCCGCCTATTTCTGCCTCATAGCACTCGGAATCTATATGTGGCCGGTCAGATTTGGATATCAATTGATGGGAATCGGAGTCCTCTCTTGGTTGGGGTTGCTGATTTTCTTCTTTAGAGTTCCAAGTGAGGACTAGTCAATCGGTCAGGTAGTACCCTCCTCTCATGCCCACGAAGCCCAACGATGACGCCCGGACCAAGTTCTTAGAGGCCTTGGAAAAGAAGAAGCAAAAAGGTGTCTCCGGCACTGGCAGTGGCCCAGAATCAGGCTCCAAGGTCGGAGAAGGGTCAGCGTCTCGAGGAGCACCAAAGCGTTTTCAACGTAAGTCAGGCTCGGCATAGTGGCATTTTCGACAACTAAAGCATTGCGCCTACCGTCGCGGAGTATGGCAATTGTTGCTCAGAATAAGTTGGTGACGGCTATTCGTCGCAACTCACCTATTATTCGCAATCTTTCTCGGAAGGCTTTTCGCGCTTGCCCCTGATGAGAGTGGGTATCTATATACCTTCAATAATCTCTACGGAAGCAAGGACCCGAATCCGCAGTTGAGCAGTGGATGGATAGTTGCGCCGAAACCATTCCTGTGGATCACCTATTTGCCAGCTAAAGTACTCAATCTCCTCGGTGTGCCAGATTACTTGGCCATAAGAATCCTCTCTATTGCTATCGCCACGTTGAGTTTGATTCTTCTACTCAATCTCCGGCGACGTGGGGGACATAGCAGTACTCGGTATGAGGGGCTGATTTTCCTCTTCTTCTTTATTCCTTCGATCTTCCTGTGGACCTCGGTTGGCCTGCGCGAGGTCTTTATTTTGGCCGAGATATCACTCGTCATCGTTGGCCTGGATTACCTCTTTCGCGGCAATAAAACGCGCGCAATCTCTTACCTTTTCCTTGGTTCCTACGCATTGCTCTCCACTAAAAATTACCTGTGGATTTGTCTCGTTCTTGCGGTGTTGATTCTTACGGTGATGTGGGCACTGCAAGGTGTGTCGAAGATGAAGCTTATGAATCTGACTCTTGCTTTGATCCTCATCCCATGCATTGCTTTTGCGTCCACGACCTCGGTATACGCTCTAAAATTCCTCATCACTTCGGTTTTTCATTCTAATCTGAGCGAGACCGCGGCTCGTTCGGGTGACTCCATTATTCAGGTAGCGATCCCTCAAAATTCGGGTGGCGGGTCAAATTCAGGTGGAAATTTCAACCAGGGAGGAAGCACTAATTCACAAGGAAAAACGGTGGTGACATTTCACGGTGACACGACGTTGATCCTTTTGCATTTCTACCTGCTCGATCACCCTGGGGCTTTGTTTACAAGAGTCCTTAACACATTGGGAATTTCGGCGAAGATTCAGGAAATATGGGACTCGAAAGTGAAGAGCGGTCTTGTGAAGAAATCTGTTAAGGCGCTTCCCGATACCTCATCCTTAAGTGGATATATTCTCAAGCCCGGAAAATTGCACGACCCACTTTCCATTTTTAGACCTGCATTTCTCTTTGTGTTTGGTCCAATTCCCTTTTTGAACCAAGGTGGCATTGCCCTTAATACGGTCGCATACGAATCGCTGTTCTGGTGGCTGCTTTACGGGCTTCTATTCTTCTCGTTATTCCGCTTTCGAAAGAACGGCTATATAAAAGATCCGATTTTCCAGCTTTCTGCCCTGTACTTTGCTTCGCTTGTGGCAATCAGCGCACTTGTCGAGGTAAATTTGGGTACCTCGTTCCGCCACCGCTCGATTTTGTTTATTCCGTTGCTGGTGATGTACATACGGGCACGGCGAAAGACATCAGTACTTGTTGATTGAAATTCGAGTTAGGCCGAATGCCAGTCGCAACAGCGTCGGCGGAACTGTCGGCGATCCACCTCGACTGGTCGTTGCCGTTCAGGCTCCTGCCGTGGATGGAAAGGCAAATGCTGCGGTCGTCAAAGAGTTGGCCAGGGCCTTTGATGTGCGACCACGAGATTTCACGATCATTTTCGGTGAATTGGGTCGGGATAAGCGCCTGCTTATTGAGGGTGATTCAAAGCGGCTCCAAGAGCGCTATCAAGAACTTTGCGGGAATCCCAAACTTCTCTAATTTCAAAGTCCAACGCCGATCAGACATACAAGTGGCTAGGGACGGGATCGAACCGTCGACCTCACGATTTTCAGTCGCGCGCTCGTACCAACTGAGCTACCCAGCCTCCAAGATTTTGGCGTTGGTTATTCACCCCACCAAACTCTTGCGACCTGGACGGGACTTGAACCCGCGACCTCCGCCGTGACAGGGCGGCGCGCTAACCAACTGCGCTACCAGGCCTCGCTCTATTCATAATTGCTCGCGCAACTACAACAAATAGAGACCAGTGCCCCCAACGGGATTCGAACCCGTGTTACCGCCGTGAAAGGGCGATGTCCTAGGCCCCTAGACGATGGGGACGTTTGAGGCTTGCAAATCGTACCTTTATTGCTCCGCACAGCAAAACCGCCCCATTAATTGAGGATCAATAGGGCGGTTTTGTCGAGGATTTGACTAAAGCAGTGCCCACTGAATCGTGATGGAGACGGTCACGTCCTGTTGGCCCAGATCAATCTGAGTCGCACCGGCTGCGTCCTTGGCGACAGACATAATGGGTGGATATGAGACAGGAGATGAATTCTCAATTAGGTAATTCACCTTTCCAAGTTTGATGCCAAGGAGTGAGGCGTATGACAAAGCCTTTGACCTTGCGTTCTTCACGGCCGCAGATCGCGCGCCAACAATGGCTTTACTTGAATCCAAGACAAAGGGTGTGACTCCACTTAGTTGCAGATTATCTCCGCCCGCGGCCACTATCGCATCGACGATTGTTCCGGCAGTCCCTGCAGCGCGAACGATTACAACGAAGTTCTGTGTCGCGCGGTACCCGATGAGAACCTGACCTTTATCTTGCGTGTAACTGTATTCGGGATAAATGCTGACACTTTGTGTCGCAATATCTTTTGCTGCGACGCCATTTGCTAGAAACGCCGCGCGAACGGCAGCTGCCGACGTTGCAACTGTTGCCATCGCTTCTTTGCTCGTCGTGCCCACGAATGTGACACCGGCATTGATTCGCACGGCATCCGGGGTCACCTTGACCGTGCCGTCGGTAGAGATGGTGATGTAGCGATTAGGGGTTGTGGCTGCGTTACTCGCCGGGGCGAAGAGCAGGCCACCGACCAAGGAGGCAGAAATAGCGGTTATTCCGACTCTTTTCAAAAGGGTAGATTTCATGGCTCGATTCTCGTAGCAACGACTAGAAAAAGCGAGATCCGCACCTGAGCATTCGCTACGAAAACGCTCATAAAGTGATGGAAAGTACTTGGTAGGGTGTGCGCATGGCTCAAGTTGCGGTGACCGGCGGCGCTGGATTTATTGGCTCAAATCTTGTCTCAGATTTGTTGAGAAGGGGACATTCGGTAACGGTTGTCGATGATCTCTCGACAGGAATGATCTCTAATATCGACACCAATGCCTGCGATTTTCATCAAGTTTCCCTAGTTGACGCCTCTGCCTTGAAGAAGGCTCTTGGCAGGTCAGAGGTCATATTTCATCTAGGAGCCCGAGGATCAGTGCCACGCTCGCTGAAGAATCCGGTCGCTACACACGATGTCAATGCAACCGGCACGCTCAATGTGTTGGAAGCTGCTCGAGAAACTGGCGCTCACGTCTTCTTTAGTTCATCCTCTTCTGTTTATGGGCGCAACGGCGCTCTCCCCAAAGATGAGTCAATGTGGCTAGGGCCGATGACTCCGTACGCTGCTAGCAAGTTGGCCGCCGAAGGTTACGTGCAAGCATATGGATCGGCGTATGAAGTGCCGGTGACGCTTCTGAGGTTCTTCAATGTTTTCGGACCCAAGCAGAGGCCAGATCACGAGTATGCGGCAGTATTGCCAAAATGGATTTGGAAAGCAATGCGTAACGAACCTATTGAAGTTTTCGGGGATGGCACACAGACCCGGGATTTTACCTATATCAAGACCGTGCTGGACATATGTATGGATGGAATGGATCGCAAGGTCACTCACGATGGTGCTATCAACCTGGCGTACGGCAATCGCATCTCATTGAACACCACGATCGATTTGCTCAGGAGTCATTTTCCAAATCTGCAAGTTAAATATGTCGAGACGCGCGCTGGAGATGTGAAGGACTCGCAGAACTCCCCTGCATTACTAAAGGAACTGTTTCCAAGTGTTGTCCCGACCGATTTCGAACATGCGCTCTCTGAGACTGTTGGGTGGTTGCGCGAATTTGGAGAGTCTGTCGCCAATGGCCCGACTGTCTCTGACTGATTAACTATGTGCGGAATCGCCGGAGGTGTTGGTAATTCTGCACCGGACAAGAGTCAGTTAGTTCGAATACTAGATTCAATCAAACATCGTGGACCCGACGAGCGCGGCATGTATATGGACCCAGGAGTAGCTCTGGGGATTTGTCGGCTCGCCATCATTGATGTTGGGACCGGTCAACAGCCCGTTTCCGATGAGTCCGATTCAATCCAACTCGTGTTCAACGGCGAAATTTACAACTTCTTGGAATTGAGGGAGTCGCTGGTTTCCAAAGGACATAAGTTTCGATCAAAGGGCGATTCAGAAGTATTGGTGCATCTGTATCAGGAATACGGGATTGATTTTGTTCAGAAGATAAGCGGCATGTTTGCGATAGCGATTTGGGACTCAAGAGATCAGTCGCTAGTCCTCATCCGAGATCGAACGGGGAAGAAGCCACTTTGGTATGCCAAGACGGGGGATGGTTCTCTGTTCTTCGCTTCCGAGGTAAAGGCACTTCGGGCCGCGGGGGTTGCGTGCACATTACGCCCTGAGGCAGTAGCCGAGGTGATGAATTTCGGTTACGTCACCGCTCCGAATTCGGCGTTCAATGAAGTCAATCAACTTCCTCCCGCATCGGTGGGAATATGGAGGCAAGGAACTTGGACGAGCTTTCAATATTGGTCTCCTGATTTTTCTGTTACTGAGAAGATCTCTTTTCCAGATGCTCTTGACCAGACTAAAGTCCTGATTAAAGCAGCCGTCGAACGCAGATTAATTTCTGAAAGACCTTTGGGCTCGTTTCTAAGTGGTGGATATGACTCGACCGTAGTCACTGCATACATGACTCAACTCAATCCAGGCAAAGTTAAGACATTCTCGATTGGATTTGAAGATCCCCGCTTTGACGAATCCACCCATGCGCGTGCCATTGCAAACTATTTAGGTACCGAGCACGTTGAAGAGAAGTTATCGCCGGATCCTGCCTTTCTTTTGCAGGAAATTGCCGCGACCCTTGATCAACCATTTGCTGATTCCTCGATCATTCCAACCTTCATGCTCGCGAAATTTGCCCGCCGAGAAGTAGTTGTCGCCCTTGGTGGAGACGGCGGGGATGAGGTATTTGGTGGATATGACCGTTATTCAGCGGTCCCAGCAATGCAAAATATCAATGTATTGGTCGCCGCACTATCGCCCCTCGCGAAGGCAGCAATAAAATCTGGTGCCATATCCAACCGCAAGTTAAAGCGGATACTTTCTCAAATGAATTCACACCCAACTCTTGCGGCCAGATACAGGGCCGCAATGTCACTCGGATCTGATTTGGAACTAAACGGGTTGCTTGCTCCAGAATTTAGATCGCGCTCATTGGCACTGGCATTTGAAGAAGAGTTCGCTCGCCCAGGTGCGCGGGATAATATTTCGAAGATGCTCCGATCCGATTTACAAAGATACCTGCCAGGGGACTTACTTGTGAAAGCCGATATGGCAACCATGGCCAATAGTCTTGAATTGCGCTCCCCACTGCTTGATCACGAACTCGTTGAGTGGGCTACGAGATTGCCCTCCGACTTCAAAATCAAGGGTCAGCAAAGAAAGTTCATTCTCAAAGAGGTGGCCCGTTCGCTGGTGCCTAAAGAATTAGTCGACAGGCCAAAAATGGGGTTTGCGATACCTCGTGCGGAGTGGCTCCGAACCGGACTACGCGAGATGTCTTTTGATCTTTTAACAGACGCCACGGCCAAGAATCGTGGATGGTTTAATCCAAAGGAAGTGGAGAAGACGCTCGCTGATCACATGGCAGGTCACGATCGGGATGGGCTCCTGTGGCCGATGGTGATGCTTGAACTTTGGGCTAGGAATTGGCTCGATCTCTAAGCAATTCTTCATAAAGATCTTGGTGGTCCTTCACGAGCCTTTCGACTCCATACCTGTTAATTGTGTATTCGTGCGCTTTTGTTGCCCATCTCGCCTCGTAGAGATTCAGATGAAGCAAGTCTGGTGACTGCGCCGGCAAGCGACTCGGCCGAGAGATCGGTGAGGAATCCGGTATCTCCGTCGACAACAATCTCATCTACGGATCCAACTCTCGTAGCGACGATCGGCAAATTGGCCATCCCGGCTTGAATCAGACTAAGAGGTGTTCCTTCGTTGTCGCTTGTTAGCAAGACGAGATCAGAAGCTGCAAGCACGGTTTCAATATCTTCGCGCCAACCAAGGAAAGTCACCGGCAGGCTTTCTTTGGCACTTCTTTCCTGACTGTACTCGAGTAAGTCTCCCGCCCCTGCCACGATGAAGTGCAGGTCTGTATTCTGTGAATTTATCAAAGCGACCACATCAAGGAATCGATCAGGTCGTTTTATCTTCGTAATGCGACCGATAAAAGCGCAGTACCTCAAAGAGGGATCAAGGCCGAGGGTCCTACACGCTTCCTCTCGCGTTGGGATTGCTTCAAGTTGCAGACCGGGTGGCATCACGGCGAACTTCTTCGTAGTCCCGATCCGAACCACAAGCAGGTCATCCATTACTTTTTTGCCCACCGCCAACAACTTGGTTGTATATACGGCTAAGAATCTCTCAATCAAAATGACAAGTAAGGTTTTGTATTTTCCGAAGTAACCGTGGAGTAAATGTCCATGGTAGGTATGAACGCGTATAGAGGAGTGTCTGGAAACTATCGAGGCTATTCGCCCGATTACTCCAGCTTTAGCTGTGTGCGTGTGAATAATGTGCGGGCGAAAAGCACGAATCTCTCGCACGACCTGTATAAAAGCTGCCAAGTCCGCTCTCGGTGAAATCGATCTACCCAGACCTTTTATACGCGTGGCGATGACATCGGTAGCCACGGTTTCTAAGTAGTCAGACTCATCGGCCGCGCAGAAGCCTGTCACTAGTTTCTGATCAAATCGACTTGAGTCAAAACCTCGCATAAGTCCACTTACTTGCACGGCCGGGCCGCCAACATTCATTCGGGCTATAATTCGCATAACGCGAATGCGTTCATTTTTGGTTTCGACCATAGGAGTATCTTGTCTCAAAATGCTTCGAGAGATGGCGCAAGCAGGCCCCTCGGATGAGCGCGCCCGCGAATTCTCAATTCCTCTCCAACTGCACGGTCGATGCACTAGATCAAGCCGCCCGCGCTCTGCTGAGCGGGTCCTTAATCGCTTTCCCAACGGAGACTGTTTACGGGCTCGGAGCTGATGCGACCAATGCCCAAGCGGTTGCGCGAATATACGAGGTAAAGGGTCGACCTACTGACCATCCGTTGATTGTCCATATTCCGGGGCTGGATAGTCTGGAAACTTGGACGAGCGATTTTCCTAGATATGCAATTTCATTGGCGCGCGATTTTTGGCCCGGGCCGATGACATTGGTACTTCCTCGAAGCGATATCGCTAGAGATTTTATTACTGGAGGGCAAGACACGGTGGGACTACGAGTTCCAGCACACCCGCTTGCACTTGGCCTGCTGCACGCGTTTAAGAAGATCGGCGGACTAGGAATTGCTGCACCCAGCGCCAATAGATTCGGACAGGTTTCACCTACGACTGCGCAGGCCGTCGAAGAGGAGATTGGCCAATATCTTTCACCCGTTGATTTCATTTTGGATGGTGGCTCGGCTTTGGTTGGTGTGGAATCCACAATTATTGATTGCACCGGAGATTCGCCTGGTCTCTTGCGTCACGGAGCAATTACGAAAGAGATGATCGAGGAGAGCACTGCGACTTAATGTAAGCGAAGCCGAAGAGAGCGGTATACGAGTTTCGGGCTCACTTGAAAAACATTATTCGCCGAAAGCGAAAGTAATCCTTAATGCGATGGCGGAATCGGGTGAAGGCTTTATCGCGCTTTCATCCATCCCGACCCCCAAGGGAGCGATCAGACTGGCTTCCCCTTCAACGATAGATGAATACGCGCGAGTGCTCTATGCAGCGCTTCGTTCGGCTGATGCCCAAGGAATTGAAAAAATCGCGGTGATACCGCCTGAGGGAGAGGGTTTGGCCCGAGCAATCCAGGATCGGTTGCTGCGAGCTTCCCGTGGGCGTTCAGCCCAATAAAACAGGCTAGGTTTTCACCCGTCGCGACAGGTTTTGGTCACAGCGACGAGGGCCTCTGAGACAATTTTAGGATACGAGCCGTCAGAATTTAGGACGCCAATTACAGGCAGTTCGGACGTCAGAGCCCCCATCGTGAGCGCCATACTCGCTCTCTCGGGGACGACTCTGGCGCAACGGGTGTAATGAAGCACTCGGATGGTCGGGCCAAAGGGCTCCAAACCCCAGTTTGGGGATTAACTTGAAGTGAGATTTCAGTTCAAAATGAGCGTGAAGTTGAGTTCTTCCTGAGTAAAGAGTTCCGATAATGGTACCGTAGACATGCCGATAATGGTACCGTAGACATGCCGATAATGGTACCGTAGGAGTATTTCCGAGAGGGGGTTAACCGTGGCTTACAGAAGGCGTGTAGTAGATGACGAACTGGATGAGTTTCTTGGTGGGATCCCGGCAATTCTCCTAGATGGGCCAAAAGGCGTGGGGAAAACAGCCACAGGCGAGAGGCGTGCCAAGACAATCATTCGACTGGATGTCCCAAGTCAACTCCAGATCGCCCAAGCCGACCCAGATGCAATCCTTGATAACGAGTCCCCCGTCCTAGTTGATGAGTGGCAAAGGTATGCGCCAATTTGGGATGCAGTAAAGCGGAACGTAGATAACCAGGACAAAGATGGGGTCTTCATACTCACCGGTTCCGCGTATGCCCCGGATGCAACAGTTCACTCGGGGGCGTTGCGAATTCACGAGTTACGAATGCGTCCCATGACGCTGCCTGAAAGGGATGTAGTAAAACCAACTGTCAGTTTGAGATCCCTGCTAAACGGGGAAAGGGAAATCAAGGGAAGTGCTAATAACTATGGCCTAAGTGAGTACGTCAAAGAAATAGCTGCTTCTGGATTTCCTGGTATACGGAAGATGCCTGCAAGACTACAAAGCGCAGAACTCGGCTCCTACCTTAGTAACATTGTAAATAAAGACTTCGTAGAAGCTGGGTACAAAGTAAGAAAACCAGCCGCACTGCTCGCGTGGCTGCGCGCTTATGCAGCCGCAACAGCTACGAACATGTCTTACGAAAAAATCCGAGGGATGACGGTCCCAGGTGAGGAAACCCTTCCGAGTAGACATGTGTCGAAGGACCACATCGAAGTTTTGAAGATGCTGCGAATTCTGGACGAGGTTCCGGCATGGCTTCCGGGATTCAACTTCCTATCGGAGATGTCACAAGCTCCAAAACGTCATCTCGTAGATCCTGCGCTGGCAGTTCGCGCACTAGGACTAAATGCAAAAAAGCTGCTCGGCGGTGAGGAGGGTGTAGTCAAAATCGAGGGTCAGGGTGACCTTCTTGGGAGATTATTTGAGTCATTGGTAACTCTTTCTCTAAGAGTCTTTGCCCAAACACTTGGCGCAACAATCTCGCACCTAAGGACAGTTAGTGGGGCGCACGAAGTAGACCTCATCCTAGAAACAGAGGATGGGAAAATAATTGGCATAGAGGTGAAGTTGTCTCCAACGGTTGACGCGGATGATGTAAAACACCTTCTCTGGCTGAAGGAAAACGCAAAGACCGAGGTTATTGACCTGATCGTAGTAACGACAGGGGATACAGCGTTTCGTAGAGTCGACGGTGTAGCAGTGATCCCACTGGCACTTCTTGGGTTGTGACACCGCAAAGACAACCCCGGCTCTGGCTGCAGAACTTTGAGTGAGGCGACGGTTTGAGAGGATCTGCAGGCTAAATAGCCGTCCTTGCCTGCGGCTGAATGTGGCTTCAGAGCCTGAAAATCGTCGCTACAATTCAGTACCGTTCCAGTCAGGTTCGACTTCTGTCACGACTTCTGTCACGACATCTGTCATACTTTTTTGATTGGTCCCGGGCCTCTGGGACCAATGAGAAAGCCCCTGACCTGGAGTTTTACGCCTAACCTGCTCACTTATGTCTGCGTCCATAGGATGCCGATGGACTGAATTTGGAATGCGATGTCGATCGATCATGGCGTCCCGCCCGTTATCCAGGGAACGCGCGGGTAACCAGCCTTGGAGCCTCACTCGATATCGCAACAAGACTACCCAGATAGTTGCGATTATCGCACCACCCTGATACAGTCCGGAGTAGGGGGTAAAGAGATCATGACTAGAGAACTTAGAGTGGCCAGCGACCTAAGGCCGGCAGCCGTGGCTGTAGTTGCCGAACCCACCGAGATAGGTCGACGCATTAAGAGTGTCAGAACGGCCGCTGGTATGTCCGGCGAAGCCCTTGGCTTTCGTATTGGTCTTAAGAAGGACCAGATTAGCAAGATTGAATCCGGCAAGCGGAAAGCAGATGCTGGTGAGCTGCTGCTGATTTCTGAGGCGCTTGGCACCAACATGGATACCTTGCTGGGGCGTGGTAAGCGTAAGCGTCTTCAGATTGCCCATCGCCTTTCTCCCGGAACGCAGAGTGCCGACGTTATTGCGGTGTGGAATAGAGCCCGCCAACTGGTTGAGATCGAAGATCTACTAGAGCGGATGGGCGATGGGGGTGTCTCCAAGCCCAGCGCGGAGGGGCTACTTGCTCAATCCGAGATTAAGCAAGTCTCGCAAGCACTGGTAAGTACAGAATCTGACGCCAGGCGGCAAGGTCAGATCGGTGCGGAGATTGTTCGTAGAGCCCTTGATCTCGGAAGCGATGGCCTTTCGAATTTACCAGAACTGTTTGAGAGACACTTTGGAGTCCATGTAGCACTCGGTCCTTGGGGTGAGCAGGTAGATGGACTCTGTGTGCACTCAGATGATTTTGCGCTCTTGATGGCGAGCACGGATTTCTCGCAAGGACACACGAACTTCACGCTTGCGCATGAGCTAGCTCATCACCTGTTTCAGGACCCGCGTGAGATCATCACTGAGAACTCGAGTGACATGTTCTCAGATGACGTTTTGGAAAAGAGAGCGAACGCCTTCGCGGCCTATTTCCTTATGCCAGTCGACGGCCTGAGAGCATTGCTTTCCTACCAGGGAGAAAAACCCGGCTCACTGAGTGGGCGGAGCGCGATTAGGTTGATGGAAACTTTCGGAGTTTCAATGAAGGCGCTGACTTACCACCTCAGCACAATTGAGTGGATGGATTCGGAAAGCGGTCGAACCTTGCGCGACCTTGGAGTCGGCAACCTAGTTGCAAAATACTCCAGTGATGCGCCGAATGGTGCTTGGGCGACTCCTTCTAGAAATCGCAGATATCCAGCCCGACTAGTGAGCGCCGCAACTGATGCCGTAAGGGGTGAGCGTTTGGGCCTCGGACCACTGGCCACCTTGTTGGAGCGAGAAGACAATGATGAGTTATGGGACGAGATCACGTCTGAACCACACGCCGGGTAGTAGGGGCTCAACATCGAATGCTTTCTCCTACTCCGATCGCATCTGAAACATGGTACATAGATACAAGTGCGCTGATAACTCTTGCCTACCACCGGCCACTTCGTTCAACCGTTGTTGATTTTCTCCAGCCTAGAAAGACAAAACTTGTGTCATCTGTAGTTCATGAGCTCAGGCGCAAAAAGAGTAGCGACCCATCCAACATTTACACGAATGCCGCTATCGCGGACCTGCCCTGGTTGGGAACACCGGAACGTCATGAGCATCTGAATGAGGAAATCTACGACATGCAAGATGATATTGCCGCGGGTAAACAATTGGCTCACCCACTAGAGCATTTAGGGGAATCCCACATCATTGCTGCCGGTATGGAACGCCTTCCTGGGGAGGTGTTCATGGTGTGCGATGACCACAACGCAAGGGTAATGGGGAAAAATAACGGCATTCACCCACTGAGCGTCCATCGGCTACTGCACGAAATGGTTCTCATCGGAATCCTTGCGCCATCCATTGCCGCGGCGTACTCCGTCGTTCTACACACAAAGGGGCGGGCTGGTAGAAGTTTCACTGATGTACAGTTCCAAAACGGAGAATTGGGACGTATGGGAGAGCCTCTAATTATCTAGTCCATGGCATTGGTTCCAGACACCCTTCGTACCCTTTACACTTCACCACGGAGACCTTTCGGGTATCGACTTATGTCTTGGGTTTTGTCACGACTTTTGTCATACCTTTTTGATTGGTCCCGGGCCTCTAGCTCAGTCGGTAGAGCAACGGACTTTTAATCCGTGGGTCGTCGGTTCGATCCCGACGGGGCCCACCCAGAGAAAATTTTTTATTTAAATCCTTGGGTAATCAGCATAAAAATGGCAACAGCTATGACGAGTATTGAAAAAGCCCGTGCCAAATCCTTGGCGGGCAATCTAGCCGCCAAAGGGGTTGTCACGAAGGAAGCCGCGACGGCTGCGCCAGTGAAGGTCAGGATGCTGTTCCACGGCACCAGGTGCCAGTAGTTGTGACGCAGTAGGAAGGCGATTACGGAATTAAGTGTGATCGCCACTAGGGAAGTACCGGCGGCCAACTTAACTTTTACCCCAAGAATCAGTACCAGCGCTGGCACTATGAGAAAGCCCCCGCCGATACCAAATAGACCAGTCAATACTCCAATACCCGAAGCTGTCAGAATTACCAATGGCCAGGAAGCCGAGGAGAGTTCCCTGTTCTGCACTTGATTTCGCCACATACCAATTGCGGCGGCAAACATAAGTAATGCGAAAAGAAGAATTAGTAACCGATCGGAAAAAAGAGGTACCAGGCGAGTCCCAAGAAGCGTGCCGAGAAAGCCTAGTAAACTAAATATCACACCTGTTTTGATCTCGAGGTTATTAGATTTGACACGTCTGGCCGCACCAGAAAATGCTGCCGCACCCACAATGACGATGGAAGATGTTGTGGCTGCAGTGGCTGACAAGCCCATAACGGCCACCAATCCAGGTACCGCAAGAATCGCGCCACCTGCACCGACGACGCCAAGGACCGTGCCAATGGCAATGCCGAGCAGCAACCCTTCAAGAATCAACATTTATGCAACTCGTGGATTTCCCGTGTCAGAAACCATAGGCAATCCCGCCGCGGTCCATGCCTGCATTCCACCATCCATATTGAAAATATCTGTTCTTGTAGTAGCAAGTGCTTGGCAAACACGAGCGGATCTATTTCCTGATCGACAGATGAAGATCAATGGCTTGTCCGATGGAAGTGTCGTGCCATTGAAGTTGGTTAGTGGATTCCATGTCACTCCCGCAGCATGGCCGGCGACCCATTCGTCAGATTCTCTGACGTCGATGCCGTAGGCATCCCCGCGCGTGATCTTTGCAAAAGCATCTTGGGGCGAAATATTCTCGGTCATTTATGCGCTCGCCTTTACATCCGAAGGCGCAACGGGGCCCGCATCAGCCATTCCCTTGATGATTTTTAGCCCGTTCACCTTTAGGCATGCGTCGTAGGCTTCGTTGATGAGGACGGGCTTGAATCCGGCGCTTTCCATAATTCCGAGAGAGCCGGCCGCGCGATATGCGCCGGCACAATGCACCCAGATCTCTTTATCCTTTGGCAGTTCTGCAAGGCGAGATTTCAATTCGTGCAATGGGATGTGAATCGTGCCTTCTATGTGGGAAGCATGGCGCTCGCTATTGCGACGAACGTCAAGCACCAAGATCTTTGGATCCTGCAAAGCGGCTGGCACGTTGTCGAAGGTGACAGTTTTGTTGGTGGCGAGCTCGCTGGTCCCGACCAAATCTCCGACCATGGCACCGTCTGGTCGGTCGATGCCAATGCGCACCAGTTCTCGCTGGGCATATGTGATGTCATCTTTTCTATCTGAGAGCAACATCAATTTTTCGCCGTAGGGATATAGCCATCCGAAGTATGTCGCAAAGGATCCATCAATTCCGAACGAGAGCGAGCCGGGTAGGTGTCCCGCGGCATACAAACCTTTGGGACGCAGATCAATGACCCACGCACCTGATTCAATTGCCTTCATTATCTCGGCAGTCGTCATGTTCTTTAGTTCGGAAAGGTCAATCGGACCGGCACCTTCGAGGTTCGCCTGGCCCATGTATTTGTAATATGCAGGATAAGCATCCAGACCCGCAAGTGTCTGCTCTATAAATGTCTTCTTATCCAGAAGCAGTGCAGGGTTTGACTTTTTCTCATCGCCAATCGTCGATGAATCACCCGATGTGGAGGTTGCGGCACAGAAGGAACCAAAGCCATGAGTGGGGTGCACGGAGACTTTGTCCTCGAGAAGTTCAGCAATTCGGTGTGCCGAGCCATGTTGTAGCCCTGCAAGAGTTGCGGCCTGATCCCATCCGAGCAAATCTGGCCGCCCGGTTGAACCATGGAGCATGGAGCCACCGGTGAAAATCGCCCTCGAATCATTTTCAGGGGTTAATAAGACGTAAGACATATGCGTGAACGTGTGCCCAGGGGTATGAAGCGCCTGCACGGCGAAATCGCCGATATTGACTATTTCTCGGTCCATTACTGCTACGCGATCAAAACTCACATCGTCACTTGCGCTGGTGATGTATCTGGCGCCGTATTTGCGAGCAAGCACCAAACCACCGCTGACATAGTCGTTGTGTATATGAGTCTCGACCACGGCGCCGACTTCTAGGCCCTCGGCAGCGAGGACTTCCTCGACTCTATCAATGTCTCTCTGTGGATCTACAACCAGTGCAATCTTGCCGTCGTGGGCAATGTAGGAACGATCTCCCAGAGTAGGTGTATCGAGATTAATTATTTTAAGCGACATGTATTTCCCCCTTACGGCGAGTATAGAGCATACCCCCTGGGGTATGCCAAATCCGTCCCCTCATGCCCATCGATAGTAGACGCAAAGGCTTCATGATTTGACTCCACATACCCCTAGGGGTATCTTTCCGTTGTCCAGTTAGGCACGATGAGAAGGAGAATGAATATGTGTTCACGCGTAACCTGTCATATCTGCAGAAAACCAACATGGTCAGGCTGTGGCAATCACATCGATTCAGCACTCGACGGTGTTCCAGAGCAAGATCGTTGCTCCTGCTAACTAATTGAAGTACTTCCTTACCAATGATTCTTTAGAGAGAAAAGGGCTCGGTAGATAATTATGTGCAGTAGAACAACTTGTCGGAAATGTGGCAAAGCCTCCTGGAGCGGTTGCGGTAATCACGTTGAGATCGTCCTTCGTGGTGTCCCAAAATCTCAACGCTGCCAAGGTCATGCCAAGGAGCCAGCTGGCCCCAATTTCTTGACCAAACTCTTCGGGAAAAAGTAATACAAAAGAAATAGTTCAGCAGTCGATCTCTAAGGGAAATCACAGAGTCTCCGCTTAGTATGTGGCGATCCTTGAAAGGGGCGTTACGTGAAGATCGTACGAAACAAGGGAACGTTTCTAGTCAGTGTGCTTTTGATGCTTGGGCTCGGACTTAATTCTGCCCAAGCCACAACTACGACGACCTTGTCCGAGAAGAACGCCTCTAAGACTGTCGCAGTGAAATTGGGAAGCCGCGTCGAGTTGACGCTGCATTCTATGTACTGGGGATTAGCCGTTCCTGCAAAGAGTTCCTCGTTGACTTCTAATGGAGCGCCGATCCTTAAGCCGATCTTTCCAAGTCCCAGTGCCCCTGCCGGGTGCAAGATCGCCGGGAGTGGCTGTGGTACTCAGACTTGGGAATTCGTGGCCACCAAGGTTGGGACTACCCACCTGATTGCATCCCGAACAACGTGCGGCGAAGCCCTGCGGTGTACCGGCAAGAGCGGTCGTTTCGCCGTAACTGTGAAGGTTTCACGCTAGGGCTTTAAGAATCGCACGGTCGGCCCGGCGCTGAACATGAGAGCGATAAGGAACGTAATCCGTTTGACGGAATTCACACAATCATTGATTGAACGGCTTCGCGAGCATCACCGCTGGCACCTAAGTGAACTGGGATCTCCATCGTCTTGAGCATTCTCGTCATTCCATCGCCCATGTGGTTTACAACGACAGCCTCAATCCCGTTTTCTTTGAGAAATTTGACTACACGCGCGTGATGTGAACCTTCGGTGCCTTCATCGTGGAGACGACTCCACGAGACTTCGACTTCACGCCAGGTCTTGATTTTATGATCCACAATTTCAACAATCGCTACCCAATCAGCACGTCCCCATCGGGGGTCGATATTTCCATCTGGTGTCACTGGCGCACAGACGATCATTGCTGCTCCTACTCGTTGGAATCCTTGGAGCCATTGTGTCAGCGCAGCGACTTTTTGTGGACCCGAAACTTGTGAATTGGGCGACCCGTGGTTCCGTACTGGAGCTCTAGATCGAGCAGCCTGCCTTCGACCATTTGAGATAGATATCTCTGGGCGGTTGCTCGGCTGAGGCCAAGGGCTTGCGATATGTCACTGGCGGAGACCGGTTCGGGAGAGGCTTCAATGAACTTAAGGATTGAATCCGTTGTGGGGTTCTTCGAGTTGTCGCTTCTATATAAATCGATCTTTGCGCCACGCAATAAGACAGAAACTCGGTCAACTTCCTCCTGCGAAACCTCTCGCGCATCGATGAGGCGGTTACGAGCAGCGCGGTAGGCAAGTAGTCGCTCTGCAAGTTGGAGGTGAGTGAACGGCTTCACGATGTAATTTGCCGCGCCAAGTTGAAGGGCATCTCGAACGCTCTGTGAGTCTCTGGCGGCCGTTATTACGAAAATATCCATCTTCGATCCGCGTGGTAGTTGTTGAAGGCGAGAAAAGAGTTCAAGTCCGTGCTCATCAGGAAGGTAGAGATCTAGCAAGACAAGATCTGGCTTTTGCGTGAGGATGAACTCATAGGCAGCAGCAGCGGTGTGGGTCTTGCCGATGACTTCGAACCCGGCAACTCTTGAGACGTAAGCAGCGTGGATGTCCGCAACACGAAAATCGTCTTCGACTATAAGAGTGCGAATCACGTGATCACCAAATCGTTGATATTGGAAGTCGTCGGTAGTTCGACTACAAATGTTGCCCCACTCTGGTTGAAGCAAGTGATTTCACCGTCTGCTTGTTTTACGAGGCGTTGGACGATTGCAAGACCGATCCCTCGGTGTCCACCAACTCGCAGTGGTTTTGTTGTGTACCCATCTTCGAATATAACTTCGGGATTGGGATCGGGAAGGCCAGGTCCACTGTCATGAACACGTATCAACTTTCGACCGCCGCTTAGGGCCGTGATACCGATTTCAACATGAGCGTCCTTTGTTCCAGATGCTGCATCAATTGCGTTGTCCAAGAGATTTCCGACAATTGTAATTAAAGCATTCTGATCAATCGCTATGTCATTTAGAGGTACTTGCGCACTGATAGAAAGATTCACCCCACGTTCGCGAGCGATGGATACCTTGGCAATGAGAAGAGCCGTAATAGTGGGATTGGCGATGTGATCGTGGAGAGTCTCGGCTAAATCCGCATTTATGGACGATATTTCACCTAAGTACTCAGATGCCTCGTCAAATCGGCGCAACTCAAGGAGACCGTACAGAGTATGCATGCGATTGGAGTACTCGTGCTGTTGAGCACGTAGTGCGTCCGTAAGGTTTCTCACGCTATCTAATTCGCGCATAAGGCCGATGTGCTCCGTGCGATCGCGCAGGGTCACGACCGCGCCCATATCACGACCCATCTGCCGCACAGCGCGTCGGTTGACCCTTAAGGAGAAAATTTCATTGAGCACCAGCTCGTCATCGCCTTTTGGGATTTGCCCGAGGAGAAGGTCAAGGAGTCTTCCCTCAGGAAGCACGTCGCCAATATTTTTCCCCAGCACGCTCTCTTGAAGATTGAGCAATCTGAGTGCTTCATCGTTTATCAAGGTAATTTTTCCATGCGGAGTCAGTGTTATTACACCCTCCTTGATGGCGTGCAACATTGCGTCATGTTCCCGATACTTGGATGTGACCCTCTCCAATTCCATGGCGATTTTCAAACCGCTGAGCCGACGAGATAGAACTTCTGCGAGTAGAAGACCCAGAAGAATAAAGCCAATACCGAAAAAAAGAAATGCACGTAGCAAGTATTTGTTGTCTGCTGCGAACTTACTTTGCAAGATACCAGCGGAGACCATCCCGACAATCTGATTATTGACGCTAAAGACGGGTGTCTTGCCGTTGGCTGAACGTCCTAAGCTCCCCTCGTTGGTGCTGGTCGTTGTCATTCCTTGTAGCGCCGGCAAGGGGCCATCAAGTCTTAAGCCAATAAGTGCAGGGTTTGGGTGGGTGTAACGAATGCCGTTCTTGTCGGCGATGACGATGTAAGTGGCATCGGTTTTTTTGCGAATGCTTTCGGCTATTGCGGGCAGTTCGTGAGTTGGATCTCCGATTGTCAGAAGGGTTATGACATCAGGCATTGCTGCAGTTGCATTTGCAATTGCGAGAGCCCGTAATTTGTATTGGTTGTCTTGCGCAGATTGAGCCACGCGGAACGCAAGGGTGGCACCGATTAAGGCAGCAATAAGGATAACCAGAATTCGGTTTGATCCAATGCGAAGCAGGGTCTGGCGAAGAGTGAGCAATTGGACCCCTTTCCCTCATACATTGCCCGCATTCTGCTCCAGTTCCCCCCAAAAGTCTTTAGGCAAATCGTGAGATAAATGCGCAAAACGCCCAATTAAGTTCTTTATTTGAAGTAATCGCAACTATCGCTTGACATATTGCGTCGCGCCCTAATCTCCGTCCATGTCAAATGGATTACAAGTTCAATTCAACGAAGTTTCAAAACGATTCAGAACACCAAAGGGTGACTGGTATCAGGCATTGTCTGGCCTAAGTTTTTCTGTGGAGCCAGGACAATTCGTCTCTCTGGTGGGGCCAACCGGTTGTGGTAAATCAACGGCTTTGACTCTTCTTGCCGGTCTTGAAGAACCAAGTCTGGGAACAGTTTCAGTTGACGGGAAAGTGGTTAAGGATATCGATACAAGTACCGGTTTCGTCTTCCAGCATGATGCGACGTTCCCGTGGATGAACGTCAAGAACAACATCGCCGCTGGCCCCAAATTTCGTGGCGCTGCGCCGGAGCAGTTTGAAACAAGTGTCAGAAAGTGGATCGGCAAAGTGGGACTCTCGGGTTTTGAGAAGCACTTTCCTCATCAGTTGTCTGGCGGGATGAAAAAGCGAGTTGCACTTGCGCAAGCCCTTATCAATGAGCCGAAGTTGCTTCTCATGGATGAGCCTTTCAGCGCGTTGGACGTTCAGACGAGAGCCATTATGACCGATGAGTTGCTCGCCCTTTGGGAGAGTTCGGGGGCCACTGTGCTTTTTGTAACGCATGATTTAGAAGAAGCGATTGCTCTTTCCGATCGTGTGATCGTGCTTACTGCTGGCCCTGCAAAGGTCAAAGCTGATTTCACAATCAACTTGCCTAGACCGCGCAGGGCCAGGGATATCCGATTCACTTCAGAGTTTCTGGATATCTACCAGAATATTTGGAGTGAATTGCGCGATGAAGTCGACATCGCTTACCAGCGCCAACTTTTGGCGGTGAACTCATGAGTATCCACGAAAAAGCACGTGAGGTAACGAATATAGAGGAACGAATCATGACTGAAGATTTTTTAACGGAAGAACAGATCAAAGGAATCAACTTTCGTCGCAAGATACGCATTCACTTTCTACAACTAGCAATTGGAATTGGACTTTTGACCTCTTGGCAGATTCTTACAGACAGAAAGGTAATCGATAAATTCTTTTTTGGGCAGCCATCAGGAATCTGGCATCAACTTGTCTATTGGTTGCAACATGGAACTGATGTGGGTTCGATTTGGTTGAATGCTTGGGTGACGCTCGAGGAGGCTTCGCTGGGATTTCTTTCGGGAGTCTTTCTGGGGATCCTTTTTGGTGTCTTTCTTGGCCGAAATCATCTTGCCGCCGAGGTCTTCGCTCCGTATATCAAAGTATCCAATTCCATACCTCGAGTCGTATTAGGTTCGATCTTTATTGTCTGGCTTGGACTCGGAACGTTATCGAAGGTTGCCTTGGCCTTTGTTCTTGTCTTTTTCCCCGTGTTCTTCAATGCCTTTCAAGGTACAAGAGAAGCTGATAAGAAGTTGATTTCCAACGCACGCTTGCTCGGTGCCTCCAAGCGTCAAGTCACGCGGCACGTAGTCATGCCGTCAGCGCTTTCATGGATTACCGCAAGCATGCATGTGAGTTTCGGCTTTGCGCTCATTGGCGCAATCGTCGGGGAGTTCCTGGGTTCTCAACACGGCATGGGTCTAATCATCGCGACTGCACAAGGCACTTTCAATCCAAATGGTGTCTACGCCGCCATGCTCATCATTGCCATTATGGCACTGAGCGCCGAATGGCTTATCACCAAGTTAGAAGATCGCCTGCTGAATTGGCGACCAACGCAAGTTTCTGGAACAGAAATATAGAGATCCAGAAAAGTGGACAACTAGGGAGGAAATGTAATGAAAAATGGAAATCGGCGAATCGCGCTTCTGAGTGCGCTAGCCCTGTGCCTGACAATTACCACCGGTACCGTCGCTAAGGCAGCTGACAGTATTCCTACGGTAAAAATCATGGTAGGTGGATTGAATAAGCAGATCTATTTGCCCGCCAAACTTTCTGAAATCCTGGGCAACTTCAAAAAATATGGCGTAAATGTGCAACTATCTGATGAGCCAGCAGGAGTTGACGCTGAAACCGCCATGCTCTCAGGACAGGTTGACCTAGTTCTAGGGTTCTATGACCACAATATTGATCTACAAACCAAAGGGAAAAGCACAATTAATGTTGCAACTTTGCTGCAATCCCCCGGAGAAGTCGAACTCTGTCGGATGGATTTGAAGGATAAATTCAAGACACCTGCAGATTGGAAGAGTGGCGTAAATGCTGGTGTCACTGGTCTTGGATCTTCCACCAACTTCCTCACAAAGGCGATTGCTTCGCATGCAGGGGTACCGCTAAATCAGGTTCACTCTCTAGCAGTTGGAGCAGGAAATACTTTCGTGGCCGCAATGCAACAGAAGGCTATCGATTGTGGAATGACTACAGAACCAACTGTCTCTCGCGTCCTTTCAACCGGACTTGGCTATGTGCTAGTCGACATGCGATATGGCAATCTCACTAAAGCAGCGCTAGGTGGGCCATACGTTGCCACATGTGTATATGGGCAAACGGATTGGGTCAAGGCCAACTCGGCCACTGTTCAGAAGGTGGTAAACGCCTTCTACGACACGATGCAGTTCATCAAGACTCACTCTGCACTTCAGATCGCACAACAAATGCCAGTTGATTACTATTCCGCGATCGGCATCGATGCTTATACAAAGGCTCTCAATGATGAGATGGCCATGTACAACCCGTCAGGTCGGATGATTCCTGGAGCACCGGCAAATATTCTGAGAGTACTCGCCAGTGGTAACGGATACTCTAAGAGCGTCCAGGCTGCAGTGAATCTTAATGCAACATTTACGAATGCATATGTCCAAACAGCTGTTAGCCAGGTTGCCAGGACAAATGCATTGTTGGCCACCAAGAAGAAGAAGAAGTAAAAAAGTAATTCTTCCTTAATGGTTCCAGGGGAAGTGATCCTGCAGAGGCTTGACGCTCTGCAGGATCACTTTGTTCCTGCTAGTTCTTCTCTGGGATCATGACGATCGACCCCGAAGGGCATTCGCTGACGCAGATGCCGCAACCTTTGCAATAGTCGAGGTTGATTTCAAAGCCGTTTCCAGTGCCCAGCTTGATGACCGCGTTGTCTGGGCAGACGCCGAAGCAGTTGTCGCACTCGAAGCAGTTGCCGCAGGACATGCAACGGCGGGCTTCATAGAGTGCAGTTGATTCATCTAGCCCCTGCACGACTTCATCGAATGTCGACGCTCGACGTGCGCCCTCCAAGCGCGGACGCACCGCATGTGGGGCATCCGAGTAGTACCAAGGATTCAAGTCTTTGAATTCGACAATCTGATGTTTATCGTGACCAACATATTCGACACTTCGCAACCAGGCGTCAATATTGCGTGCGGCCTTCTTGCCATGACCGACACCAGTGGTCACGGTTCGCTCAGCCGGCACCATATCGCCGCCTGCGAATATTCCGGCGTGACCCGTCATCATCATCGCGTTGACTTTCACTACGCCATCTTCAACTTCAAGATCAGGCACATCCTTCAGGAGCGATAGATCGGACTCTTGGCCGAGTGCCAGGACGAGAGAATCTGCCTCAAGATCTTCAAATTCTCCGGTGGGCTGAGGAAATCCTTTCTCATCCAAGATCATCTTCTCTACTTGAAGTTTCCCAACTTCAGCGTGCTTGATCGTGGAGAGCCATTTGATGAGCACGCCTTCTTCGAGGGCCTCCTTGATTTCAGTGTCGTTCGCAGGTGCCTTTTCGCGAGTTCGGCGGTAGACGATGATCGATTCTTCTGCGCCTAATCGTTTGGCAGTTCTTGCTACGTCCATCGCCGTATTTCCCCCGCCATACACGACCACTTTGCGACCTAACATCGGTGCTTGGCCGTCTTCGACATCGTGCAGGACGTTGATGGCGTCAAGTATGTGCGCGGCTTCGCCTGCAGGGATATAAGCCCGTTTTCCGATATGCGCACCCACTGCGAGGAAGACGGCGTTGAAGCCCTCATTGAGTGCCGCTGGAAGATCATCCACGCGCGTATTGATTTCAAACTTAACGCCCATGTCAGAGATGCGCTTGATTTCCGCATCCAGTATTTCGCGAGGCAACCTGTACTTTGGAATTCCCCATCGCATCATTCCACCCAAAGCATTTGCTGCTTCCCGGACTGTGACCTCATGTCCCAATCTGCGCAGGTGATATGCCGCCGATAATCCGGCCGGCCCCGAGCCAATGATGAGCACGTGGAAACCAGAGGGCTTGGCAGTGACCGGAATTGTCCAACCTTTTTCTATCGCCAAGTCGCCCAGGAATCTCTCCACTGAATTGATTCCTACTGCTTCATCGAGTTGTGCGCGATTACATGCCGTCTGGCATGGGTGATAGCAGACCCGGCCCATGATCGCCGGAAAGGGGTTCTCAACAATCAAAGATTTCCAGGCTGCTTCGTAGGAACCATCCTCTGCAACGTACAACCAGTTCTGGATGTTTTCTCCGGCAGGACAGGCGTTGTTGCATGGCGGCATGAGATTTACATACTGAGGCCGTTCGACTCTCCACGACCCGGTGTGATTGGCAAGGCTGGATTCGACTTCGAGCGTTATCGCGAAAGGTTTCTCCATCAGAGTAACCCTTCCTGCGACAAGTCAGCGTTCTTAGTATCTGAATCCACCAGGTTGTATCGTGCAATATTTCGGTCGGCATTGGCTTGCAGGTGGTCAATGACATCATCTCGCCGTTTCGGAGAGAAGAGATGCCCATAGCGTGATTGCAGTTTCAGATATTCCTCAACTCCAACTCGTTGTCTAATTGGCGTGGACGAGACGACTTCGCCGTGTTCTGCTTCAAAGACCGGGAACATTCCACTCTGGGTGGCGAGGCGGGCGATGCGGACGGTGTCGCAGGATGCAGACCCCCAACCCAGCGGACAGGGAACGAGAACGTGCAGATACCGCGCTCCGCGAAATTCCATTGCCCGTGTCACTTTCGCCTCGAGATCGCGCAGGTCGGCAACCGTTGCAGTCGCGACGTATGGAATCTCATGCGCCATGGCGATCCTGGGCAAATTCTTGCCTTGACCAAATACGTTGCCAGGCTCGGGGCCAACAGCTTGGGTCGTCGCGGTTCGCGCCGCAGGGGGCGTGGCTCCCGAGCGTTGAACGCCGGTATTCATGTACGCCTCGTTGTCGTAGCAGATATAGAGGACGTCATCGTTTCGCTCGAACATTCCAGAGAGAGCGCCGAATCCGATATCGACGGTGGCTCCGTCACCGCCTTGGGCCACAACGCGAGTGTCGGACTGGCCCTTTGCTTTCAAAGCCGCAGCAACGCCGGTGGCAACCGCCGGAGCATTTCCAAAGAGAGAGTGAAGCCATGCGATTCGCCAAGAACTTTCAGGATAAGGCGTTGAGAAAACTTCAAGACAGCCCGTCGCGTTGACGGCAATCATCTTTCCATTGCTAGCGCGCATTGCTGCATCAAGTGCGTAACGCGCCCCGAGGGCTTCGCCGCAACCTTGGCAGGCGCGATGTCCGGAAGTCAGCGCATTCGTCCGCTCGGCATCAGATTGAATGGACCGTTGGTCGGCGGGAAGAAGTCGATTGCCAACGGCGAAACTGCCGACTTGGTAAAACTTAACGGGCGCAGTGCTCATTGTTGTGACCCTTCACGAATAATTTCGCGTTCGACCAGATCCTGATCAAGATCAAGGAAAGTCAGCGGCTCCAAAGAATCGTCAAAGGCTTGGTGAAAGAGTGCCTGCAAAGAGTCCTTCGTGATTGGTCGCCCGCCCAGGCCTGCAATGACGGTGTATATGGGAGTTCTCTGCTCTGAAACTGCTTCTTTGACGTTTTCAGCAACGATTCCACCGATGCCGATTGAGAAAGCCTTTTCGATAACAACGACCCGCTTGGCATTTTTGAGTGCATGCTTGACGGCTTCAAAGGGGAAGGGGCGGAAGGTGATGATTCCGAGGACTCCAACGGAGGTGCCTTTGGCACGCAACTCGTCTACAACGTCTTTGATTGTTCCGAGGATTGATCCAAGAGCGATGATGACCGTTTCCGCATTTTCGCAATGATATGAACGGACCAAACCTCCAGAGTCGCGGTTAAAAACCTTCTCAAAATCCTTGGCAACCTGCGGGATTTTCTCTAAGGCCAGTAATGTCTTTGCATGTGCCATGTAGCGCACTTCCATGAAAGCCTCTGGCCCTACCATCGCGCCGATAGAGACGGGTTCGTCGGGATCGAGAACTTGTCGCGGAGAGTAAGGAGGAAGGAAAGCATCTACTTGTTCTTGCTCAGGTATATCCACGCGTTCTGAGGCGTGGGTAAGAATGAAGCCATCCATGCAGACCATGACCGGCAATGAGAGCTCTTCAGCGATGCGAAAGGCCTGCACGTGAAGATCGGCTGCCTCTTGGTTGGTCTCTGCATAAAGTTGTATCCAGCCAGAATCGCGTTGTGACATTGAATCACTATGGTCGTTCCAAATATTTATCGGTCCGCCGATAGCGCGGTTGGCCACCGTCATCACGATGGGGAGACCCAAACCCGATGCATTGAAGACCGCCTCCACCATGAAGAGAAGCCCCTGGCTAGCCGTTGCCGTATATGTTCGCGCCCCCGTGGCACTTGCGCCGATGGCCACCGACATGGCGGCAAATTCGGACTCGACGTTGACGAATTCGCAGTTTTTTAAATCGCCAGATTTCACTAGCCGACTTAGACCTTCGACAATATGGGTTTGTGGAGAGATGGGATAGGCGCAAATTACTTCAGGTCTGCAACAGGCCACCGCATCAGCGACCGCCTTTGATCCTTCGACCTGCTTAAGCATGCGTTGGCTCCTTCAATTTTGTTCGAACAAATTCGAAGGCGGCCGTCGCTGCCGCGCAGTTACCTGCAGCCAATTTGCTGCTGAATCTCGCGGTGATCGCCTTGTTGACTGATTCGAGTGAGATGACGTTTGTGAGAGAGGCGAAAGCCCCCAGCAACACTGCATTGGGCACTGGTCGACCTAGGTACTCGAGGGCTAATTGCGTGGCGGGCACGGTCATCGAGCGAATCTTGAGGATGTCACTCTCTTTCAGACCCAGCTCCGTTAATGATTTTGTGGAATTGATAAGGACGTAGCCGGATGGGCTGAGTCCGCTGAACACGTCGATCGCCCCAAGGAGTGTTTCATCCTGCACGATGATCGCATCGGGGGCCATGATCGGCTCTCGCACTCGGATCTCGGTTCCGGAGATGCGGGCGAAGGCCACCACGGGAGCGCCAGTTCGCTCCGAGCCAAAACTCGGAAAAGCCTGGGCATGGCGACCCTCATCGAAGGCTGCTTGGGCTATTAACTCAGCGGCTGTAACCACGCCTTGTCCGCCGCGACCATGAATACGCACTTGAAACATTGGTGGCCTCTCCCTACACCGAAGAACGTCATCAGCCTTCTCCTTATTCTCTTTAGGCGCAAGGCAATTGAAGTCAATGCGACTAATTTCACTTGCTTTTTCGCATGGATTTCACAGAGACCTCGCTCGCCAAATCCCAAGTTGGTAAGGATCGTTGAGGATAATGAAGTTATGTTGACCTCATTTGTGGCCGCTACGCCTTCAAGATCGAAAAACTTCCATCGTTTTGCAGTTTTTGCAGTGGTGATCTCATTGTTTGTCGCCGGGGCGCCTTATGCGGCTCAAGCGACAACCTTCACAATTTTTGGTCCATTCCCCAGCATCACGACTACATATGGAGTTGGATCTATCCCGATTATCCCTCCTACGACCAACTCTCCGGCTCCATGGGTAATTACGTCCTCGAATCCGAAGGTCGCGACAATATCGGGCAAGACGGTCAACGTTATCGGTGCCGGGTATGCAACTATCACGGCCTCGCAAGCGGCGATCGGTAGTTACACCGCTCGGTCTCGCATGACTTTCATTCGTGTAAATCAAGGGACGCCTACTATCGGCGCATTTGCTCCGCAGTCCATACCAATAACCCAGAAGACGTACACAATCGTGCCTCCCACTTCAAATTCTGACGGGGCATGGAATTTTGTCTCCTCAAATCCAAGTGTTGCCTCGATTGTAGGAACCACCCTTACTACTCGTGCCGGGGGTTCTACTCAGATATATGCAACACAAGCAGGCACTCCAAATTGGAAATCTGCTGGGGTTTCCATGACTTTTACGGTTGTCACGATTGCGCCAGTGCTAGGGGCTTTTGGCGACATTTCCATCATGAAAGACAGCGTTAGTAGTCTTACTTTGAATCCGCCGACCTCCACTTCAGCCGGGGCGTGGACATACGTGTCATCAAATCCTGCTGTTGCGTCGATAGACAGAAACATCGTGACACCGCGCTCTTTCGGGAAAACGATTATTACTGCAACGCAGAATGCAGTTGGTGACTATGGGTCAGCGACGGCGTCGATGACTTTGACGGTTCAGGGCCCCACTCCCATCGTTGGTCTATTTCCTGATGTGACCGCCAACTTATCTACCTCTTCATCCGTTGCGCTCAGCGCACCGACCTCTACTTCGAGTGGCGCTTGGACATTTACGTCCTCGGACACAAGCACCTCCACAATAAATGGCCTCGTAATCACGCTCTTAAGGGCCGGCGCCGTAACTATCACAGCGATGCAGGCTGCCACGAGCACTTACGCATCTCCGACGCCGTTGACCATGACGTTGAGAATTGTGGGAAATCCGACTGTCGGGCCCTGGTCCAGCCTTCAGAAAGTGGTTAACGATCCCGACTTCACCCTTGCCCCCCCGACTTCGAATTCGGATGGTGCCTGGGCATTCACTTCATCTGATCCTTCAGTGATTGAGATTGATAACGGTGTGGCCAAAGTGAAGGGAGCTGGAGTTGCAAATATTGTGGCTACGCAAGCTGCAACAAGTGTTTGGACACAAGCAACTGCTTCGATGTCTATTCAAGTATTTGGACATATCCCCACTCTTGGTACCTTTGCCCCGATAACGGCAACGGTGGGGGATTCTCCGAAACTCATAACTCCGCCGACCTCAAATTCCTTGGGAACGTGGACGTATGTTTCCTCTAATGCCAAGGTGGCCAAAGTAGATGGATCTTCCCTGGTCATAATTGGGTCAGGAAGTGCGACTATTTCGGCGACGCAGAAATCTGCTGGGGCCTACTCACAATCTAACGTTGTTCAAACCACGTTGACGGTGAAGCCAAGACCAACCCCAACTCCGACCCCGACGGCCAAGCCGACTCCGACCCCGACGGCCAAGCCAACTCCGACCCCAACGGCCAAGCCGACTCCGACCCCAACGGCCAAGCCGACTCCGACCAAACCGACCCCAACAAAAGCGCCAGTTAATACGACATTAAAAGTCACTGCCAGCGGTCGCTCTCTTACGGTCATCGCCATCGGCGTCAAACCTCTGGTCTTTATCAATGGCAAGCCTGGCAAAGTTGGTAAGAACACGGTCAAGCCGGGAACGGCCTCAATTGTCATCACTATCAAGGACAAGGTCGTCTACAGGCGTGTTTTCCGTATAAAATAGGGGATTCCTCTTTGTGGGTATTCGGTGAATTGTCCGTTTTGTCCGACCTACGCGACAATTTACGGTTAGATACGTAGTAGCAGGTAGAGGCGACGACGGTCGTTTCTGCACCAAAAAACCGGTTTCAAAAAGGAATATCCCGTGGCGAAGATAATGGTTCAGGAAGGTCCGATGGTCTGGACCGTTACTGAGCTGGGTGCTTTCTACACAGAGCACCGATCAGAACTTCTCGCCCACGCCAGTCGTGTTCTCAAGGATTCAGCCAAGGCCGAGGAAATCACTCAAGATGCCTTGATCAAGTTCATGCTCGCAGCCCCCGAACTCGATTCCGATGATCATGCCCTGTCGTATCTTCACCGCACTATCGAAAATCTCTGCATTGACCTGTTCCGCATGGAAGGCCGCCGACCAAATCTAGTTGTCTTGGATGATGCCACGGCCGAGATCGAGGCCACATGGCAGAACGATGGCGACCACTCTGCTGTGCTAAGTGCAGCCGAAGATGCAGCCATAGTTCGACAGGCTCTATCTATGCTCTCACCGGCCGAACGTGCCGCCCTTGTTATGTGGGAAGTCGAAGGTCGCTCCACCGAAGAAATCGCCGCCGAACTTGGTATTAAGACCGCCGCAGTGCGTCACACCGTTTCACGTGCGCGCGCCTCGTTGCGTCGTATTCTCTCTGAATTCATTATCGATGAAGAGCGCGGCTTGACCGCTCTAGATCTTCTTTCAACGACGTACAAGAAGTCTTCTGCAATCGCGAAGAAATCCTCGAAGGTTGCCTTTTCGCTTCTCCTAGTTGTCACTGCCTTCTTTGGATTCAATTCAATGGCAGGCAATGGCGCAGGAGTCCCAGTTGCTCTCTCAGGTGTAACTGGCTCTACTAATGCACCGGTTGTTACTGCACCAACGATTGCTTCGCCAGCAATCACCGCACTCACTGGTAATCCGAGTGTTGCTGCTCCAACAAAGCCAAGGGCATCTGCAGCTTCGCAGACTCCCACGGCGGTTGCCTCAACTCCTTCAAAGAAGGTCGATGGCCTCGTCAGTGGCTTCTTGGTAAAAGGTTCACCAATCACTTTCGCTGGCCTAGATAAGGATGGCATCCCAACTGGAAACACGATCACTGATTCCAATAAGATGATCGGCAATCTCTTTGTCGGGAAAGATGCTCCGGTACTTACTGACTCTGGAATCGTTCTGAGCAATCAAGCCATGACCTTAAGTGGCGGTCCAAATATTCTTCTTGCCCAATCGATCACCGTCGATGGGACAGGCACTAGTTATTCTGTTGCCCCTGCTGCCGGAATCAATGGCATTTGGACCTCTTTGAAGTTGTCCTCGACAACGACCAATATCGAGCGCCTTGCCAATGGCCAGTACCTAATGACAGTGACCATGGTCATAGATTCGGCTATTAAGTCAGATTTCCAGTTGCCAACAACTGGAAATGGGTATGATTTGAGCACAGCCCCGAAGGCGATTACAACACGCCTACTTCTTAGTGCGGGCAAGACACAGATTCTTGCCCAAGCAATTTCAGTCTCTGATACAGGAAAGGGAGCAACCATCTAATGATCTCCCTTCCATCTAACTTTCCTCGCCGGGTCCGGATACGCGGTGGGGAATTTGGTGCATCAGCACGTGCGATGCATCGAAAAGCCGCTCTCGAGAACGTCTCAAGTGCGACAATCGAAAGGAAACTAATGTCTACAAAGACAACTCTCAAGCGAGTATCGCTTGTAGCTGTTGCTGCGTTGGGCTTGGGTCTTCTCTCTGTGGTGCCATCATCGGCAACTCCACAGTCAGACTCCCTAACGCTCAGTGCTACAGCAACAACTGTGACAGTTGGGACGGCCGCTACCACTACGCTGACCCAGGCTTTCACTGGACTTGGTGGCGACACCATGACGGTAACTGCTTCACTTAGCAGCGCGCCAACTGGAAACTCAACAGTTCCAGCATTGACCATCAACCAGGCATCTAATACCAACGCTTCCACGTCCTTAAATGGTCTTGTTGGTACCACCGCTGACACAGCAAGCGCAACTTCTTACAATGCTGCGTCTGGTGTCTACACCGTTACGTTGCCTTCAACTGCAATTGCTGGAACTTACGTTGTTAAGTTCACTGCAGGTGTAGTTTCTCCAAACACTGGCACCGTAAACGCTGCTGTGGCAACTTGGACCGTAACAGTTAACGCTGCGTCTGCAGCTTCTGCTGATGCGACTTCAACGGTCTACATCGCTTCTGGTACGACTGCCCCAACATCCACAACAAACGCAGTGGCTGTTAATGCTCCGATGGCAACTGGTACGCAGGCAGCTAACATCTTGGTAACGCCTATGTACAACAGTGCGTCAGCAAGTGTTCCTTTGACTGCAACAATTACCGGCCCAGGACTTATTGGTCTTGGAACGAACACGGCAGCAGGAACAGGTCGCTCACTTACAACAGGTACCACCTCTGTCACAAGTGACTACGTCACTGTATGGCCAGATGGAACCGCTGGTGTAGCAACGATCACAATCTCCTCCGGATCAACAGTTCTTGGAACCAAGACTGTTACCTTCTACGGAGCAATTGCGTCCATTACAACCACAGTTGTTAACTCAGTAATCGCAGTTGGCAGCACAGGCGCAAACATTGGTGCGATCACCGCTGTTGCAAAGGACTCTGGTGGAAACGTTGTTCCAGTTGGAACCCTTTACGCCACCTCTGACACCGCTGGTGTCGTAAGCAACTCATACAGTTCAACCACCATTGGTGGAACCACCGCTGGTGTTGCAACCTTCACCTTGACAGGTGTAGCTGCTGGAACTGCAAACATCACAGTTGGAACCGGTAGTTCATCTGCTGCAACCGGCGTGGTCAATGCCGCTGCCGTAGCTGTTCGTGTTGGATCATCAACACCAGCAACTGTTGCAGTGACCTTCGATGCCACCAGCTACACAGTTGGTCAGACAGCGACAGTTACTGTTACCTTGAAGGACGCAGCAGGTAATGCTGTTCCAAATGCAACCTATGCCAACATCTTCGATTCAACTGGCTTGGTTTCTAACTACGCACTTGGTGGCGTTTCACTTCCAACAACCGGTATCACGACCACCGGTTCAACTGGAACTGCGACCTTCAAGGTGACCATGCCTGTCTTCGCATCGAGCGTAACGCTCTCTGCCGTTGGCGGAACTGGTCTCCCAACTGCCCTTCAGGGGACAGCGATTACTTCAGGAGCTGTTGATGTAACAAACGCAGACAACTCCGCCGCTGTAGATGCAGCAAACGCAGCAACCGATGCAGCTAACTACGCTGCTGATGCTGCCGATGCCG
>CAVVSA010000004.1:0-100626 GCA_963750855.1 uncultured Actinomycetota bacterium | reverse complement strand
GGCAGTTTATATTAGTAATCTACGCGATGCTTGTATCGGTATTCCAGAAGACCATCTCCTCAAGCGACCTGCTAGCCAAAATCGCGGACATAATGATTGCTATGTTGCTCTCGCGCGTCTCGAATTAGATGACGACACAGAGGCACAGGCAGAGTTCAGATTGGCTTATTGTCGAAGGTGTAACTCGTGCTGGCGTGCGCATGTCAGAGTTAGAAACTACACCTATAGAACTGGAGCAGCACTGCCGAAATCTAATGGACGCCATAGACTCTGGATTCAGGTCATTCAAAGTCGTGCCAGCCCCAGAGGGCTTTGAGTAGTGGCTGGCACCAATCCAACTCCAGAATTTTAAACGAGCACTTACTCACTCATTCCTGATTGCTCGCGACGTACTGCCAGAGTTGATGGGAACAACCACATCAATCAACACAGCGCCGTTGTGTGCGTGGCGAAACTCTTTCTGCCCCACTGCGGGATGAATTCCTATTCCTTTACCAGATTTTATTCTTCGCTTAACGTCAAGCAGGTGATCAACATTTGGTGGAGAATCGATTGCAATCTGTATTTTGGTCATTCATAATGACTGCCATGATTATTTATTATGATCGTGAGGAAAATTACCAGTGACCGATACCTAGACTTATTTCGACATCCAGATTACCGAATTATCGCCTCGGATACTGTCGCTGACGTCCGAGTCGCGACTAGCCGGCTCGGACAATGCCAGACTACGTGGCATGAAGATAGTCGCCCATTAATTTTCGGAACTATTCTTGATTACGAAGTTACGAACGAGTGGGGTAAGGAGAAGTTCTCTGCCACCGAAGAAGAAGCACTCGAAATACACCGAATATGGGTGTCGAACTCCAAGGCTCATAATTTGCTTCATATTCCTCGCAATAAATCTCTGCACCTTGATTACCTGGGTAACTTGAAGTTAAACTAAATAGACAGGGTACTAAATATGTCATTGAAATTGTCAAATGGTCTTTTCGTACTTACAACTCGGGGAAAACCGCGAACCCAGCCACTAATTGTCTGGACACAAATGTGATTCATGACCTTGTTTCTTGGGCTAATCTGGATCGGCGACAAAAAGAGGGAATCGGAGGATAAACAATGGGCTAAGAAACCTTAGACTTTTTGCAGTAAGCAAAAAAGTAGGTGAATTTATGGCAGATTGGTGCTTCTTGAAAAGGTTCTTGGACTCAAATAAATGATCAAGGGATTGACGAGGGATTTGCGGAAAATAAATGGACGCAAATTCGAAGAAGCTGGGGAGAATTATTGAGAAAAATAATAGTGTGTCTGAGGAAGAGATGCATATTTGGAAAATGGCCAATAGGGTAAGTAAAATTCCGCCTATAGATCTTCAGTCATGGAAATCTCGCCTTATATTTCAGCAGACTTTGAATACGAAAATGATAAGGAAATGGCAGTGTATGTTTCAGGGCCTGGAATTGGACTCTCAATGGAATTCTCGAAGCCTTAAAAGGAGGCGAGTCCTTTGATGAATTGTCGGCGAGTTACCATTCTTGGTTGGACTCCATTTTCTCTCTAGGTGTCGCCACAAATGGAGATATGTTTCTAATAGCCGAACTCTGTTTTTTTGGCGGAACGATCGCCCCATTCCGTACTATGAAGGTTCCTACGTCGGGAAAAAAATAGTAAAAGACTCGATTATCAGGAAAAGATATCATCAAATGGAAGGATTGGAAGAATGATCCGATGGCAAAAATTAAAATATCCCGGAATGTCGCATTCGATCTTTTATGTTTTCACGTCAAAAATTTTATGGATATCGGCACAAATCCATTTAGTGGCACGCCTATACCTGAGCCAAGAAGAGAGTACGCCATTCTGACTAGGGATAAGGCAATGAACGCGATAAATAACCATATGAAGACGGTCGGCATTCATCGGGGTCGACCCGAGCGGTACTACAAGCCTGCAGAAGACTCCCCATTTATCAATGAGTATCATCCTGTTCTCCGGTTTATGCGTGATAGCGCTTTTGATAAATCTTCTCCAACTTATCGCGAACGAGACTTACCAGACCTTGACGAATTAATGGACACCCTAGAGAAGTTGATTTCTGGTTACTTCCAGGGCGTATAGCACTCGGCGGGTTCAACCAGTCAACGCAACGTTTGGTGAGTCAACATTAATAAGTTGATCTAACCAAAGGGGTGATTGGGCTGTGTCAAGAAACCTGGACAGTTCTCCGTTCATTGTTTGGTTTAACTATGCCGCGAAGGCCGCGGCATAGTGTTGGGCGAGTACTTCACTAGGGGTTTGGTAACCAAGAGTTGAGTGCAAGCGCTTGCGGTTGTAGAAGACTTCGATGTATTCAGCAACAGCAAAGCGTGCCTTTGCTTGTGTTGTGAATCGGTGTCGGTAGTACATCTCGTTTTTTAGCGTTGCAAAGAAAGACTCCGCTGCAGCGTTATCCCAACACACTCCAGTCCTGCCCCATGCTCGGGGTGATACGGGAGCGACGACAGTACTTTGCAAATTCACTCGACGTATATTGGGCGCCCCTATCCGAGTGAAATATTGCCCCAGAAGCGACATGCCCATGCATACGTGCCATCTCCAGGGCATCGGTTATCAAGGAGGTGCGCATGTGTGTGGCCATCTGCCAGCCGATGATCATGCGCGTGGCAAGGTCGAGCACGACTGCTAAATACAACCATCCTTGATCGGTGCGCAAGTAGGTGATGTCGCCGACTAATCGTATTCCCGGTTGCATCGATGTGAAGTCGCGATTGATCCCATCTTCAATATCTGGATGCTCATTGCCGTGGATTGTGGTGGTGCGATAGGAGCGTGGTTGCACTGCTTTTAGCCCTAGCTCGCTCATCAGATCTGCCACCAGTCCAACGCTGCATCGATGGCCTTGGCGGTTTAACACTGCGGTGATGCGCCGACATCCATATGTTTGGCGAGAGTCATTAAATGCAGCAGCGATGAGAGCTGCAAGCTCCCCTCGTCTGGTGGTTGCAGCACTATCCAGGTGCCCCCGCCAGGCATAGAAGGATGACCTGGAAACATTCAACATCTGGCACATCCAGATGATCGGATAGTTGGCCTTCTCGGCATCAATGAACGCAGCCTTGGCAGCTAGGGTTGCGTCTTGGCGAAGAAGGCCGCTGCTTTTTTTAGAAATTCGTTCTCCATCCGCAACCGTCGCATCTCAGTTTCCATTTCAGCCACTCGGACACTCTCCACTGGTGATAAGGCCTTTAAAGGCTCGGGGTTGTTAAGTTTCCAAGTGTTCACCCAGTTGTGAAGAGTGCCTTTGTTGATATCTAGTTCTTGGGCAATCTGCGTCACTGGTCGACCGGTTTGGAGCACGAACTGTATTGCCTCAGCTTTGAACTGGGGTGAGAACTTCCTTCGATGTTGAGCCACGGACCTATCCTCTCGCTAGAGGAGAATCTTTCCAAGATCCTTAGTACACCCCAGGGAGTAGTCAGCGCGGGATATTCCAAGCAACTCTGCGTTGTTTTTTAATCCCGCTTTGAGCTCTGAAATTAAATCTCCAGTTAGCAAATTTGTCATTTAAACCACTCTCTGAAATCAGGAAGGGGTTACGCCCACACACCTTCTCAAAGTGATGATGTGCGGGCAATTTCACCCAACCTTTGGTACGATATCGACTGCGTGAGTAATTAGAGCTTGTTATTCGTTTATTGTGATTCATACTGCAATCAGATTTTTATGTTTGATTTTTCGAAGATTATAGGGTTGGGGTTTAGAAATTTAGGCAGGTGAGTGTTTGCCAAGGGAGATTTCGGATACGTCCTCGCACGACAACAATCGGTTTCCAAAACTGCTCGAAAGATATCCTGGAATTGGCTATGACAAATAGATCTAGTAGACGTAGATGGATCAGCGCAATCCTCGGTGTATTCATAGCCTTCGCAGTGATGCCGGATGCCCAAGCCCTTTCTACGGATGCGACTCTCTCCGCGTTGGGTGCTTGGTCAAATGGGACGCTTTCTTCACTGACTCCGGCTTTTGCCAGTGGTACATACTCTTATTCAGCTAGCGCAAGTGCATCAACGACTACGATAAGCGTGCAGCCTGCGACAAATTGGCCGAATTTATCGACGATTCAAGTGAAAATCGGCAATGGCGCCTATTCAACGGTGGCTTCCTATGGGACGTTCACGGCGAATTTAAATGTCGGCGCAAACATAATTACGATTTTTGTTACTGCCCAGGATGGCATCACAGCCCTGGCCTACACCTACACCGTCACGAGGGCCGCACCTGCCTCCACTGATGCAACTCTGTCCGCATTGACATTATCTTCTGGCACGCTTTCTCCGACTTTTGCTGGAGGGACGATCTCTTATACGGCGAGCACCACGTCTTCTTCGATCACAGTCACACCCACAGTGAATCAAGTGAACGCCACGGTTCAACTGAAAGTTAATACTGGCACCTACGCGACAGTGACTTCTGGAACCGCATCAGCGGCTCTCGCTCTAAATGTAGGCGCTTACAATTATGTTTACGTATTGGTCACCGCTCAAGATGGGACAACAACCTCGACTTATACGATCACCGTTACTCGACTTTCTACGGATGCGACTTTGCAGTCGTTGGTATTGTCATGGCCAGGTGTACTTTCGCCCACTTTCGATACGGCTACAGCAACATATGCATCTAGTGTGAGTTCATCTACGACCTCCCTTACCGTTACACCCGCTGCGACGGATCAGGCTAATGCCACAATCCAGGTAAGAATCAATGGCGGTACCAATGCAACAGTGGCGTCATGGTCGGCCTCTGCACCGCTCAACTTGAATACTGGTTCTAACCCTATTGAAGTTTTGGTTACCGCCCAGGATGGTATAACGACGAAACTGTACACAATTACTGTCACGAGAGTTTCCTTACCACCCAATAGTGTTAGCGCCGTTGCCGGTTCAACCTCCGCTGCGATCTCTTGGACAACATCAACTGGTGCAACTTCTTACACTGCCACTTCGTCACCCGGTGGCCTCACCTGCACCAGTGCTTCCTCACCGTGCACGGTCACCGGTCTTACCCCGGGCACTGCCTACACCTTCACCGTGACTGCCACCAATAGCGCCGGCACTTCTACGCCATCTTCTGCCTCGAATTCCATTACTACATCAGTTGTCACCGCCCCTGGGCCGCCCACTATCGGAACAGCTACCTCCACTGGACAGACCGGCGCTACGGTTGCATTTACTGCGCCGGTTTCTAACGGTGGAGCAAACATCACCTCCTATACGGTGACCTCCTCGCCCGCAGGTGGTGCGGGTACTTTGGCTCAGGCAGGTTCTGGAACTATCACGGTCACCGGTCTTACCCCGGGCACTGCCTACACCTTCACCGTGACTGCCACCAATAGCGCCGGCACTTCTACGCCATCTTCTGCCTCGAATTCCATTACTACATCAGTTGTCACCGCCCCTGGGCCGCCCACTATCGGAACAGCTACCTCCACTGGACAGACCGGCGCTACGGTTGCATTTACTGCGCCGGTTTCTAACGGTGGAGCAAACATCACCTCCTATACGGTGACCTCCTCGCCCGCAGGTGGTGCGGGTACTTTGGCTCAGGCAGGTTCTGGAACTATCACGGTCACCGGTCTTACCCCGGGCACTGCCTACACCTTCACCGTGACTGCCACCAATAGCGCCGGCACTTCTACGCCATCTTCTGCCTCGAATTCCATTACTACATCAGTTGTCACCGCCCCTGGGCCGCCCACTATCGGAACAGCTACCTCCACTGGACAGACCGGCGCTACGGTTGCATTTACTGCGCCGGTTTCTAACGGTGGAGCAAACATCACCTCCTATACGGTGACCTCCTCGCCCGCAGGTGGTGCGGGTACTTTGGCTCAGGCAGGTTCTGGAACTATCACGGTCACCGGTCTTACCCCGGGCACTGCCTACACCTTCACCGTGACTGCCACCAATAGCGCCGGCACTTCTACGCCATCTTCTGCCTCGAATTCCATTACTACATCAGTTGCACCTCCCGTTGTTGCACCTCCCGTTGTTGCACCTCCCGTTGTTGCACCTCCCGTTGTTGCACCTCCCGTTGTTGCACCTCCCGTTGTTGCACCTCCCGTTGTTGCACCTCCCGTTGTTGCACCTCCCGTTGCTTCAATCACCAAGCCCCTAACCGAGGTCGTAAAGGCAAACGAAGGGGCCATACTTTTTGCTTCTATCCGGGCCGGGGATGGATCGACGGTGAAGGTATCAGTCACAGTCCCGTCTAAATCAACTCTAACAGATCTAACTATTACGATCCGGCCAGTTATTGCGGCATCTGAGGTGGCCTCTGGGTATGTGACAATCCAAATTTCAGCGACCGACTCGGAAGGCCTTGCGGTCACACAATTTGAAAAGCCTCTGGCTATCAATCTCGGCAAGGTGGCCGCCGGCGCGACTCCTGTATTTTCTCAAGATGGAAATGTCTGGACAGCTATCCAGCCACTGTCAGGAACCATCCTTACCACGGATCTTCAGCAGGGCTATTACCGTGCAATGGATGGCTCAACAATTATTCTATCTCGCCACTTAACCGAGTTCGGGGCAAAGATTGCACAAAGACCTTTAGTATTAACTGCCAGTTCACATAGATTCGCAGTGGGAAATACAAGTTCACTTACGATATCTGGAGGCTCAGGTGACGGCAAGATTGAATTCACGTCCAACACTCCCGACACATGTTCTGTTTCCACCGTTGGACTATTAATCGCAGAACTCCCGGGAACATGCACGATGATTGCTGCAAAGTCTGGCAGCGGCATCTACACGAACTCTGTTTCTTCCGCTTTGACTGTCACTATTTATAAGACTGTTCCTCATGCACCGATTATTGGTTTAGCAACTGCCGCTGGACCAAACTCTGCAATCGTTTCTTTCATTGCCCCCAGATTCGACGGAGGGAGTGCGATTACCTATTTCACCGCGTTCTCTTCTCCCATTGGACTTGTTGGGGTTTCGACGTCAGATAACTCAAGTGCCATCAAGGTTACTGGACTAACTCCTGGCACTGCTTACTCTTTCACCGTAACCGCAACCAATGGCATAGGCACATCCTTACCATCGGAAGCGTCAAACTCGATAGTTATCTCAAACATAAAAGTTTTTGTTGCTCCAAAGCCAACGCAAATTGGAGTCGTTTATTTCACACGCAGCACTTCCGCCCTAGATCACAGGGCATACGTGGCACTCAAGAAGATCTTGATCGTATTAAAGAGTAGGAAGTTCCGAACGATATTTATTAATGGATTTGACGATATTACTAAGGGACTAGACAATATTGCTCTTTCAAGAGCGCGTGCCAACACCGTGCACGCTTATTTGATAAAAAATCAAATACTTGGCACGTACATCGTTAAGGGCGATGGAAGTACCCATCTAATTGCAGCCGGTCGTAGGGCCGATCAACTCAACCGTCGAGTTGAAATATGGGTCATGTAACTTCGGCTTAATCTGATAACTGAAATGCTAACCACTTCAGCACCAAGGTTAGTGATACCGCGGTGGGTCTCATTCTCAGGCGACCGGCAAAACACAGTCCTCATAAAATATGCTTATTGTTTGGCTAATAGCGACAGGCGTTGCTTGGGCTCAACTTGTAGGTGACGACTAAACACTTAGCAAAGCCGAATAAGTGCGTATTTGAGATTGAGGGAATAAGTCTCTAAATCGAGAGATGCTTTCTAATTTCGGAGCGGGCTGAAGTCACTTGCTCGAAAGGTAGTAATTGTGGGATTAAGAATAATTGAAGAGTCATCTGGAGGGGCGATAAAAAGGACTTGACTGCCTCAGCTTCATCGGCGACAACTGGCGCCATATGATCTCATTCAAGCCTCGACATATCACCGATGGAGCCTTCGACGTTGAGGCCCTTCGAGATCGCTTGACGTAAATATTTTCTACCTTTGAATCGCATTGTGCGATATTGAAACAGTCTCCCCAGGGACGCGGCAAAGTCGATAGGTCGCTGAAGTTGTCGGAGGAGCGCCATGCCGAGGCGCCCACGGTGACTTTGATCAGGGATTTTCCAGAACAACTAGATCACTACCACTGGGGAAACTGCTTACAGAATTCACGTTAAATGAAGGCAAGCACTACCAACCCCAAGGATGTATCCTAGGAAAACAGCCAAGCGCTTCTCAATATATCTGGAGACATCACACTAGTGCGCGAGAGGGGATTTGAACCCCCACACCCTTGCGAGTACACGGACCTGAACCGTGCGCGTCTGCCGTTCCGCCACTCACGCCTAACGAAAGGCAGATTAGCACCATTAGGCTGGCACCTAAGAATCGCAGTTAGTTGAAGGAAGGGCGAGATGACCACATCACGTTTCGCCATCGCTGCACGCTCTGTTGTCGGGCTGGTGCGAGCCGACAATGAAGATTCCGCATTGTTGCATCCAAACTTGATTGCAGTAGCCGATGGAATGGGCGGACACGCTGGAGGTGAAGTCGCTTCCTCAATTGCCGTGAAGTCCCTCTCTGACCTCACATCAGTTCTTGAGAATGAAAACATTGATCCAGATTCAATCGAGGATCTCTTATCAAGCGCGCTTCAAAATATTGACGCGGAAATCGGGCGGATCGCCGGAGAGAACATTCATCTCACCGGAATGGGCACGACACTCAGTGCGCTAGCACTTTATGGCCCGGTAGACGCGCCGAAGGTGGCACTTCTTCATGTTGGGGATTCTCGTTGCTACCGGTTGCGCGGAAATACCTTCACGCAACTGAGTCACGACCATACTGTTTTGCAGGAACTCCTAGATCAGGGTTCGTTGAGTTTAGAGGAAGCTCACGAGCACCCGCAGAAATCTTTTCTCACTCAGGCTTTGATGGGTGAAGGACCGCTTGCACCTGTACTTATGGTGTACGACGTAAAACCCAAGGACAGATTTCTACTTTGCAGTGATGGTCTTTCAAGTTCTGTTGATGAGAAAGAAATCAAAACAGGAATGAAGATCCATAACCGCGAAAATGCTGCCACCTATTTAGTCGACGCTGCCTATACGGCCGGAGCTCCCGACAATGTCACAGTTCTACTGGCTGATATTGAAGCGAATACGCTACCTTCTCCTCTCACTTTCTTAGGATCGGCAAAATGAAGAAACTACTTGGCGATAGATACAAACTCGGTGAGATGATCGGCACGGGTGGAATGGCCGATGTCTATATCGCCGATGATGAACGTCTCTCGCGCAAAGTGGCAGTAAAAGTTCTCCGCAGTGATCTCGCCAGGGACCCTTCCTTTGTTGCTCGATTCCGCAAAGAGGCATTTGCGGCTGCTGGGCTCAATCACCCTGGCATCGTTGCCGTCTATGACTCTGGGGAGACACCTGCTCCCTACATTGTCATGGAATTGGTCTCGGGTCACACACTTCGCGAATTGATCCATCAAGGAGAGCATCTTCCGATCGATCGAGTGCTCGAAATCGCGGAAGGCATTTTGGCCGCCCTTGAGTATTCTCATGAACAAGGAATCGTCCACAGAGATATCAAACCCGCAAACGTCATGATTACTGATCAAGGCGTCGTAAAGGTGATGGATTTCGGCATTGCCCGAGCACTCGATGATGTTGGCGCCACGCTTACAAGTACGTGGAATGTCGTTGGGACTGCGCAATACCTCTCGCCTGAACAGGCGATGGGCGAGAGCGCCGATTATAGAAGTGATATCTACTCGGTCGGCTGCCTTTTATACGAGGTTCTCCTGGGTCGACCGCCATATACCGGTGACACCCCAGTGTCGATCGCATTCCAGCATGTCTCTGGTGAGTTAATCAAGCCAAGCTCCCTTAATGCCGAAATCCCTGAAGGTTTGAGCGTCCTACTCACTGTCGCGCTGGCGAAGAAACCAATCGATCGCTATCAAAGCGCCAGCGATATGTTGACCGATATTCGAAATCTCAGGGCAGGAAGGGCAATTAACGCGAAGGTTGCGCGAAAGCCAATCAATCGCAAGAAAATTATCGGCGCGGTTGTGGCATTACTGCTCGCCGGTTCAGGTTTTGCCTATGGGATTCAAGCGCTCAACAACACCCAGAAAAATGTCTTGGTGGTTATGCCCAATGTTGTCGGCTTAACTCAGGGCGATGCTCAAAATCTTCTGACTGGATTTACTGTGACGGTCAAGCATGCCCATGATCCAAACATTCCCGTGGGCAGGGTGACTAGCCAAGTTCCTCTCGCGACATCGAAGGTGCAACGCGCCACGGGGGTCGTGCTTACGCTTTCGGATGGACCAGGCGACAGCGTTGTTCCGGTGGACCTTGTGGGAAAGTCTCTCGTTAATGCGCGCGCACTTCTGGCTGCTGCTGGCCTGGTCATCGCCCAAACAAATGCTGTCTCATCAGATAAACCGCAAGGCACCGTCCTTGGCGTTACACCCGGCGGAGGCTCAACAATAACCGCGGGAAGTGGAGTCATCCTGACAATTGCTAGTGGTGACGTTGCAGTGCCTTTGCTCGTTGGATTAAATGAAATCCAAGCACGCACGATTCTTGTTCAAGCAGGTTTCCTTGTTCAACAGATCGAAGCTTCCGATCCAACCCAAGTTGACGGAGTTGTACTTGCACAGGCACCGGATGCCGGCACTACTCAGACGATTGGTTCAACGGTCACCATCACCATCAACCGAATTCAATAACGGGGTTTTGCCCTTACCTTCCAACGACAGGAGATAGCCCGACGGCACGATCTCGCGCTTTTTCATCGCCACATTCTGCAAGCCAATTCGCAAGCATGAGGTGTCCGTGTTCGGTGAGAACAGATTCGGGATGAAACTGAACTCCCTCGATCGGCAAAGTCTTGTGGCGCACCGACATCACGACGCCTGAATCCGTTTCGCTGGTGATCTCAAGTTGCTCTGGCAGAGTCGATTTCTCCAATGCCAGCGAGTGATACCTGGTTGCGGTAAACGGATTGGGCACGTCCTCCATTACGCCAATTCCCTTGTGATGAACGAGGGAAGTCTTGCCATGTAACAACTCTGGTGCTTGCGAAACGGTTCCACCGAAAGCCGCGCAAATCGCCTGATGCCCCAGACAAACCCCAAAGAGCGGGATCTCGTGCTCGGCGCAGTAGTGAACCATTGCCACACTGACTCCGGCGCGCTCAGGAGTTCCGGGTCCCGGTGAAACAAGGACCCCGTCATATTTAGATGCCTGGCTTACATCGATTTCGTCGTTGCGGACCACCGTGCACTCGGCGCCCAATTGCGCCAAATATTGAACGAGGTTGAAAACAAAAGAGTCGTAGTTGTCGATGACGAGGATCTTGCGCGCGGACATGGGGCTCATTCTCTCTTATCTCGGGGCGAGCCCGTTGCCATGATGGGTCGAGGAAAAAAATTTGCTGCCGTGTTACCCTCTTCTATGCCCAAGTCCAAGCTCCGTAAAAAAGATAAGAAGGTCATCCCGGCGGATATCCTTCACCCTGTAGCCCTGCCAAAGGAAAGCCCAAGATGGCTGGCTCCGGTGATGGTCGGGGCGTTTCTGGCCGGACTTATCTGGATCGTCATCTTCTACGTGACCTCGACTAGTTACCCAGTGCCGGGAATTGGCGCCTGGAACATGGTGATTGGCTTTGGCTTCATCGGCGTCGGCTTCTCCCTAGCCACGAAGTGGCGCTGAACTAGCGAATAACAGCGGTGTAATTCTCCACATGGGGGATAACTCCTGTGGATAAGTTAGCGCTGTCGCTTCCTTAAGATCACTAAAGCCGTAAGTGCCCCGCCGATCAGGCCGCCCAAATGGGCGTGCCAGTCGATGTTGGGAAGAATGAAATCCAGAGCGAAGTTGATTCCAATGAGCACAACGATGCTGCGAACATCTGCGCCGATCCGTTTACCGACTACGGCAAAGGCCCCAAAGAGCCCGAAAATGGCACCGGAGGCACCTACTGAAACCTGGTTCTGCGCCGCCAGAGCAAGGGATGTTAGGGATCCGGCTATCAGGGAAACGATGAAGATGGTGAGCAAACGCGCTCGCCCAAAAGCATGCTCTATCGGGGTTCCCAGAACATAAAGGGCCCACATATTGAACCCCAGATGTGTCAATCCGCCATGAACGAGAGCCACCGTAAAGATGCGATACCACTCGCCCTGTCCTACGCCATGAACGAGGCCGTCGCTCAAAATTGCGCGGTTGACTAAGTAGAGTTTTTCTTGAAGTGAAGGCGTTAGGTATTCAAGTAAGTAGAACCCACAGATCAGAGTGATGAGCCCGGTTGTAGCGTTCGCCTTTACGCGCATAACGTTGATTAACTGATGGTGACGGAGTTAATTGTTATCGGTGTCGCTGGGCGATCTTGACCGTCAGTTTTTGCTTTCGCAATCTTGTCCACTACTGCTTGGCTGGCTGGATCTTTTACTTCGCCAAAGATGGTGTGCTTGCGGTTGAGCCAGGTGGTTGGTGCGACAGTGATAAAGAACTGCGAACCGTTAGTTCCAGGGCCTGAGTTGGCCATAGCCAGAATGTACGGACGGTCAAAGACCAGTTCGCCGTGGAATTCATCGGCAAATTTGTAGCCAGGACCGCCAGTGCCACGACCTAGTGGGTCTCCACCTTGGATCATGAAGCCTTCAATAACGCGGTGGAAGACCGTGTTGTCATAGAGGTTGGCTGTGCTCTTCTCGCCGGTTCGTGGATCGGTCCACTCGCGAGCTCCGGTTGCTAGCTCCACAAAGTTGGCGACGGTCTTGGGGGCGTGGTTAGGAAACAGTTCGATGACGATGTCGCCTAAGGAAGTGTGCAGGGTTGCTGAGGTCTTTGTCATGTGGAGACTAGGGGAATCGAACCCCTAACCCCCGCCTTGCAAAGGCGGTGCTCTACCAATTGAGCTAAGTCCCCGTGGTCATCGGGAGTGGGCCTTGGAGGACTTGAACCTCCGACCTCTTCCTTATCAGGGAAGCGCTCTAACCAGGCTGAGCTAAAGGCCCGAAAACCTGCGTAAGGCTACAGGTAATTAGAGGTAGACCCCAAACCGAAAGAAGTCTTTACTCTGTTTCCACCTCCGCGCTCTTAGTCACGGAGACGACCGTAACCCCATCGGCAAGATTTACCAGCCTAACACCCATAGAATCTCGACCAGTTTGACGAACCTGTGAGGCCGGCGTGCGCATGACGGTACCAGCAGATGTAATTGCGAGCACCTCATCCTCTTCACGCAGGACCAGGGCGCTCACCAAGACCCCACGGGAATCTTCGTCGATCTTGGCGGCCTTAATGCCAATTCCACCACGGCCCTGAAGCCTGTATTCATCCAGTGGTGTCTTCTTGCCGTATCCACCATCTGTGGCAGTGAAAACCAAGAGATTGGAATCCTCGGCATTGATCCGGGCCATCGTTAGAAGTTCATCGCCTTTTCGGAACTTCATTCCGATGACCCCGCTTGTCGATCTACCCATTGGACGTAGGGACTCATCATCGGCGGAGAAACGCGTCGACATTCCCTTCCTGGAAACTAGGAGAAGCTCGTCGTCACCCTTTACTAGGGAGGCACTAACAACTTCGTCGCCGTCTCGTAGGGAAATTGCAATCAAGCCACCCGCGCGAGGCGAGTCGTATTCTTTCAAGGAAGTCTTTTTAACCAACCCGTTTCTTGTTGAAAGGACCAGGTATGGCTCAACTTCATAATTTTTGATCGACAACACTTGTGCGATTTGCTCGTCAGGTTTAAAGGCCATCAAATTTGCAACGTGTTGACCGCGGGCATCGCGCCCGGCATCTGGCAACTCGTGAACTTTGGAGCGATAAACCCGACCTTGATTGGTGAAGAAGAGAAGCCAGTCATGGGTTGAGGCAATGAAGAAGTGATCCACAACGTCGTCTTGTTTGAGAGCCGCGCCTCGAACTCCCTTGCCGCCGCGCTTCTGTGAGCGATACAGATCTGCTTTGGTTCGCTTGGCATACCCGGTGTGAGTGATTGTCACCACCGCGTCTTGATCAGGGATGAGATCCTCGGCAGAGAAATCACCTTCGCTGGCAACAATTTGCGTGCGGCGCTCATCTCCGTACTTAGCGACCAAATCTGAAAGCTCTGTCTTGATAATTTCGCGCTGCTTGGCATCACTTGCAAGAATCGCTGTGAGCTCGATGATGTCGGCCATAAGCCCGTCGTACTCATCATTGATCTTCTGACGTTCGAGAGCGGCGATGCGGCGCAGCTGCATATCCAAAATTGCATTAGCTTGGATCTCATCAACATCAAGCAACTTCATCAAGCCAGTGCGCGCCTCCTCCGGAGTTGAACTGGCACGAATTAAAGCGATCACTGCATCTAGGGCATCCAGGGCTTTTAGATAACCGCGCAAGATGTGCGCGCGGCGCTCTTTTTCTGCAAGGCGAAACGTCGTTCGACGCACGATAACTTCAACCTGGTGATCGATGTAATACCTGACAAACTCATCTAAGCGAAGAGTGCGGGGTACACCATCAACCAGTGCCAACATGTTTGCACCAAAGGTGTCCTGCAACTGTGTCTGCTTGTAAAGATTATTTAGGACAACCTTTGGAATGGCGTCGTTGCGCAAGACGATGACGAGGCGCTGGCCCAAGCGTTCGTTACCTTCATCGCGAACATCGGCGATGCCCTTAATCTTTCCGTCTTTGACTAACTCAGCGATCTTCAGGGCCAAGTTGTCTGGATTGACTTGGTAGGGAAGTTCAGTGACAACTAGACAGGTGCGTTTGTTGATTTCCTCAACATTGACGACGGCCCGCATCGTGATTGAACCACGGCCAGTGCGGTAGGCAGATTCGATGCCAGATCGACCAACAATGAGTGCCCTGGTAGGAAAATCGGGGCCTTTCACGCATTTCAAGAGTTGCGAGAGGAGTTCCTCTGGCTTGGCCTCCGGGTGGGCTAATGCCCAATCCACCCCTTCGGCAATTTCGCGCAAGTTGTGCGGCGGGATATTTGTCGCCATACCCACGGCAATGCCTGCGCTCCCATTGACTAGAAGATTAGGGAAACGGCTTGGAAGTACATCTGGCTCCTGGGAGCGGCCGTCGTAGTTAGGTGAAAAATTAACTGTGTTTTCATCGATATCCCTCATCATCTCCATCGCGATCGGAGAAAGGCGAGCTTCGGTGTAACGCATTGCGGCAGCGGGATCGTTTCCAGGGGAACCAAAGTTTCCGTTTCCGTCCACCAATGGATAACGAAGTGACCATGGCTGAGCCAGTCGAACCACCGTGTCATAAATCGCGGTGTCACCATGAGGGTGATAATTACCCATCACATCTCCGACGATTCGAGAAGATTTGTAGTAACCCTTATCTGGCCGGTACCCGCCATCGAACATTGCATAAAGCACTCGACGATGCACGGGCTTTAAACCATCTCGAACATCGGGCAGCGCGCGTCCGACGATGACGCTCATCGCATAATCGAGGTAAGAGCGCGCCATCTCCACTTGGAGATCCACAACCTCTTGTCGATCAAAATCTTTACTGAGCTCGTCCATTTTTACCTATCTGCCTTTTTGTTATTCTGCGTTAAATATCTAGGAAGCGAACATCTTTGGCATTGCGCTGGATGAAAAGACGTCGTTGCTCAACGTCTTCACCCATCAATACGGCGAAAAGGTCATCGGCTGCTGCGGCATCCTCTAGTCCGACTTTAATAAGAACACGGTGCTGTGGGTCCATCGTGGTATCCCACAACTCTTTGGCCGGCATTTCTCCTAGGCCTTTAAAGCGTTGGATTCCGTCTTCTTTTGGAAGGCGCTTGCCGGCATCTATACCGATTTTTATGAAGCCGTCGCGTTCGCGGTCAGAGAATGCGTATTGAATGGGCTCTTTCCCGCCCCATTTCAATTTGTAAAGCGGTGGCTGGGCTAGGTAAACGTAACCTTGTTCTAAGAGAGGGCGCATAAATCGAAATAGAAGCGTCAGTAGGAGAGTCCGGATGTGCTGTCCGTCAACATCAGCATCGGCCATCAGAATAATCTTGTGATAGCGCAATTTCGCTATATCGAAATCATCATGGACGCCTGTGCCAAGTGCGGTAATTAGCGCTTGCACTTCGTTGTTTTGAAGCACACGGTCGATACGGGACTTTTCAACATTGAGGATCTTTCCTCGGATCGGAAGAACTGCTTGATATCGTGAGTCCCGGCCGCCTTTTGTGGAGCCGCCAGCCGAATCGCCCTCGACAATATAGAGCTCGCATTTTTCTGGCTCTGTCCATTGGCAATCCGCCAATTTTCCTGGCATGCCGCGACCTTCAAGAAGGCCCTTGCGATTACGAGACAGGTCGCGTGCTTTTCTTGCCGCCACGCGAGCGGCGGCGGCATCAATACTCTTGCGGAGAATGTCTTTTCCCTCTCCAGGATTCTTCTCAAACCATGAAGTGAGTTCTTCGTTGATCGCTTTCTGTGTGAATGATTTTACATTTGTGTTTCCAAGTTTGGTTTTTGTCTGGCCTTCGAACTGCGGTTCGGCCAATTTCACGGAGACGATGGCCGTCAGCCCTTCACGGACATCATCGCCTGTGAGTCGGTCTTCGCGCTTCTTAATGAAACCCCATTCTTCGCCAAACTTATTAACAATTGAGGTGAGAGCAGTGCGGAAACCTTCTTCGTGGGTTCCGCCCTCCTGTGTGTTGATCGTGTTGGCAAAAGTGTGCACTGATTCGGAAAATCCGGCGTTCCATTGCATAGCAATTTCCAGCGACATTTTGTTGTTTTTATCTGTTGTCGAAAAGGCAATGATGGATTTGTGTGTTTGTCCACGAGTGGAATTTAAATGACGGACAAAGTCGGCAATTCCGTCGTCATAGTGATATTTAACGTGGAGGGGTTCTCCTTTTTCATCTACGTGTCCGGCTCGCTCATCTCGAAGCGTAATTGTGAGACCGCTGTTGAGAAATGCCATCTCCCGAAATCGAGTGGAGAGGGTTTCAAATGAGAAATCTGTAGTTTCGAAAATCTCTTCTGAGGGCCAGAATCGAACCGTCGTACCCGTTTGGGTGGAAGGATCGCCTTTAGCAACAGGGGCAGTTGGCACCCCGAGCTTGTAATCCTGACTCCATACGAAACCGTCGCGCTTAACAACAACTGATAAATCTGTGCTGAGGGCGTTTACAACGGAGATTCCAACCCCGTGCAATCCGCCCGAAACCGAGTAGCCGCTGTCGCCGAATTTTCCGCCGGCGTGCAGGACCGTCATGACTACTTCTAGGGCGGGTTTCTTCTCGATCGGGTGAATATCCACGGGGATGCCTCGGCCGTTGTCGATGACCTGCAGGCTGCCATCGGCCATGAGGGTCACATTGATCTCGTTGCAGTAGCCGGCTAGGGCTTCATCGATTGAGTTATCAACAACCTCGGTAACCAGGTGGTGGAGACCCCGCTCACCTGTAGAGCCGATATACATGCCGGGACGCTTGCGGACCGCTTCTAGACCCTCGAGGACGGTGATCGAACTGGCGTCGTAATTGCCTGTTTTTGCCGGCACGAGACTCCCTTACTTGCCTTGCGTTCACCCAGCCTCAAATAAGGAAGGGCTCCCTAGCGGCCTTCTAGGGAGAATATCCCTGTGAGCACCCCGTCATCTTACCCTGAAATTGGAATCCTTGTAGCGCAGATAAGCCTTTGAGGTGGGTGTAGGGGCGAGAAGTTACTAGGGGTGAAGGTTCCTATTAGGAGTGGGGTGTGATAGGGCTTTATCCGTAGGTATCCCGGGGTCCTTTTGCTCCTCGGATCGTCCGGACACCCTTCTTCCAGGAAGGTCCGTGGGGCCCAATGATAGAAAGTGAATCAACTAAAGCCCCAGGCGAACTTGCCCGAATCGTTGCCAGAAGATCGGGTCCGACAAGTTGGAGTTGGACAGCCCAGGCAGTGGATGAGGTCTGGATCGTAAGCACTCCCTCGAGCAAGGAAATGGGAGTGGCGTGTAGGGAAATCTCCGGACCTACAACATCGGCCCATGTGGAGAAGAGGGTTCCTTCGGCGATCCCGCCTTTCCAATCGCGCTCTCGAATTACCTGGGCGAGAACATCTTTGAGAAGGTGAGGTTCATTGGTGTCTTCAGAACCACCTAAAAGTTGAGAATTGTTAGGTGTTGGCTTTTTAATTTTTCGCTTTCCGTTCTGAAAAGAGTGGAAGAGGTCTAGAGCTAAATCCCGTTTTGCCATCACTGCCTCGCAGATGAAACTCGGCCTAGTTGAACATAACGTCGTTGCGTCTCTAAACCGGGCGGAAGGTCACTTTCGACTGCGGCAGTAATGATCGTCTGCTCAGCAATTTGGGTGGCTTTCATCAATTGCATCCGTCTATAAGTGTCTAGTTCAGAAAATACATCATCGAGAATAAGTATGGGCTCTGCACCTTCGCTCTTCAAGAGGTTGAAGGCGCCCAACCGCAATGAAATTGCTATAGACCAAGATTCACCATGGCTGGCATAACCTTTTGCAGGGAATTGCCCTAGTTGTAGATGTAGATCATCTCGATGAGGTCCCACAAGTGTCACTCCGCGCTCAACCTCCTGATATTGCACTTCCTCCATTTTTTTCTCTAAAATCGCTCTATTCTCTTCTAAGTTATTCGAGAGTTCTTTTGTAGATGATTTGTACGAGATTTCCATTGGCTTAGCCTCATTTAAGTTCGCATAGTTCTCGGCGGCCCATGGGTTGAGGGCATCACAAAGTCTTATTCGTTCAGTTGTTAGCACGGAACCAACAGAGATCAGCTGCTCATTCCAAGGAATTAATGAGCTTTGTGGGGAGCGGGTTTTTAGAAGAGCATTTCTTTGTTTGATAATTCGCTCGTAGTCACTCATCACTCCAGCGAGTCTGGGCGCTCTGGTGATTAAAAGTTTGTCAAGAAAATCTCTTCTGGTTGTTGGCTCACCTCTTACTAAATCCAAATCCTCTGGTGAAAAATAAATGCTTTGGCATGCCCCTAAAATTTCCCTCTGACTTCTCACAGGGTTTTGGTTTAGACGAGCTCGGTTTGCTTTATTGGAATTGATTTCTAAATCGACTTGAAGGGTGCGGTCATCCCTTGATATTTCCGCTCGAATTACCGCCTGTTCTGCTCCCAACGCGATCAATGGTTGGTTCTGTGAGACGCGGTGCGATGAGAGAAATGAAAGATAAATAATAGCTTCGGCGATATTGGTCTTGCCGGAGCCGTTGTCGCCGATAAAGGTGGTTGCGCCAGGTTGGAAGGTTAGGTCTAATTGAGGATAGGACCTAAAACTTGTGAGGGAGAGTTGATTTATTCGCATCCATTTACGAGGCGTAGCGCATCGGCATTAGCAGGTACCGGTAGTTCTCTACCGGCTCGCCATCTTTCTCCTGTTTTCCGGTGAGAATTGCTGGCTTATTAGAACCAGTAAAAGAAATTTGGACATATGGAGTGCCTACGGCCTGTAATCCATCCGCTAGGAACGTCGGATTAAAAGCTATAGATATCGGCTCACCTGTTAAAGAGATATCCAAGACTTCAGTTGCTTGCGCCTCTTCCCCCGCACCAGCCTCAAGTTCCAAGGTGGATTCATTAAAGGACAGCCGAAGCGGAACCGTCTTATCAGTCACCAACGCAACTCGGCGGACTGAATCTAACAACAAAGCCACTTCAACAACCGCAGTCGTTGTAATATTTTGTGGGAGTAAATGTTTATAGGGAGGAAAAGTCCCATCTAACATTCTTGAAGTCATTGATTTCCCGTCACTAATAAATCCCACTAAACGATCGTGTGAGGCTGGTGGGGTTAGTGAAATTGAAAGTGTTTTTATTCCTACTAATGATTTGGCAGCTTCGGCTAGAGTCCTTGCTCGCAGCAATGCAGAAGTTTCTAAATTTGGTGTTGTTGCTTGCCATTGAACTTCTCTCACCGCTAGGCGGTAACGATCAGTCGCGGCTAAAGTAATAGTGTCGTGATTAATCTCGACATGTATGCCTGTTAAGGTCGGCAAAGAATCATCTCGCCCTGCAGCTACAGCAACTTGAGCGACGGCTGTTGCAAAAATATCGCTTGGAATCATCCCTGTGGTTTCTGGCAATTCCGGCAAGGTTGGGTAATCATTTAAAGAAAGGGTTGGCAATGTAAATTTGGCTGTGCCTGATGTGACTAAAACTCTTGAACCGTCAAGTTGAACGGTTACGGGTTTATTCGGGAGAGACCGAGATATTTCCGCGAGGAGCTTTCCGGGTACAAGCACCTTTCCAGTTTGATTAACATCGGCTGAGAAATGAACCTTGCTTGAGGTTTCTAAATCAGATCCCGATAGAAAAACCTGATCTTTCTCAACATCAATAACAATTCCTAGAAGGGCCGTCATAATTGGTCGGTTTGAAAGACTTCTAGAAACCCAACTCACGGCATCTGCCAGGGTTTGTTGCTCGACGGTAAATTTCACGCCGCACCTCTCGTAACGTCTAGTCGCTCGCAAACCTCTAACAGAGGTGCCTGTGCTTTCAAGTCTTTCATAAAGTTCTCCACCCTCAACCTTTAAATAGTTATATATAGTCGTAGTAACCAGAGCCTTAAACTGTGGGAAAGGGGTAAAACCCCTCATCGCTTCAGCGTTTCCTCTTTCCTAACCTGTTAATAACCTGCCTTTTCATCTGGACAACTCTGGTAAAACCAAGATCTGCAGACCGTTCTCCCACCTTATAAAGGTGTAAAAACGACCTAAACCCACAAAAAAAGGGAGTTCATCCACAGTTATCCACAGCTTTTACACACCCTGGGGGTAAATACCCGCAAAAAGGACATCTCGTTCAAATCAACCATTTTTAGCCTGTTGCTTGATCCGGTTGGTGAGCTCAGTGACCTGGTTATAAATGGAACGGCGTTCGGCCATAAGTTGGCGAATCTTCCTATCAGCATGCATCACAGTGGTGTGGTCTCTTCCGCCGAATAACTGCCCGATTTTAGGAAGGGATAATTCGGTCAATTCTCGACATAGATACATCGCAATCTGGCGCGCATTAACCAAGACCCTGGAGCGAGAAGTTCCACAAAGGTCATCTAACGTCAAGCTGAAATAGGCGGCAGTCTGGGCCATGATTGTGGCGCTGGTGATTTCTAAAGAAGACTCATTAGGGATGAGATCTTTAAGAACAATTTCTGCCAAACTCAGATCAACGCCTTGTCGGTTCAAACTGGCAAAAGCCGTCACACGAATAAGCGCACCTTCCAATTCACGGATGTTGGTTGAAATTTTACTGGCAATGTACTCAAGAACATCATCGGGAGCGTTTAATTTATCCTGAGCTGCTTTCTTTCTAAGGATGGCAATTCGAGTCTCGAGTTCAGGGGGCTGTATATCGGTGATTAACCCCCACTCAAATCGAGAGCGAAGCCGATCTTCAAGAGTGGTGAGTTGTTTTGGTGGCCTATCACTTGATATTACAATCTGCTTATTAGCATTATATAAGGTGTTAAAAGTGTGAAAAAACTCTTCCTGGGTGCGTTCTTTATTCTCTAAAAACTGAATGTCATCAACTAACAATACATCCAGATCTCGATATCGTCTCTGAAATACAGAGGCCTTATCATCACGGATCGAGTTAATAAAATCGTTGGTAAATTCCTCACTAGAGACATACCTAACTCGAACGCCCCCATATAATTCTTTTGCATACGCACCAATAGCGTGCAGTAAGTGGGTCTTCCCTAAGCCCGATTCGCCGTAAATAAACAACGGGTTGTATGCCTTCGCCGGTGCCTCTGCGACCGCAACCGCCGCGGCATGAGCAAAACGGTTAGAGGCCCCGATTACAAATGTTTCGAACACATACCGAGGGTTTAGTTGTGAAACTTCACTGCCTTTGTTTGAGGCGCGGTCATCTCGACCAGTGCCCACCCTAGGTGCGATAAATTCAATTTCTATTTCAGGCTGTGGCGGATTCGGCAATTCCAGAGCCTCATCAATGGTCACCGCGATGTTTGTCTTCTCACCAAGCTCGCGGGAGAGAACCTCACTCACCACATTTCGAAGACGGGTTTCAAGGACGTCTTTAGCAAAGGCATTTGGGGCCGCGACCAATAGGTTGGTGACCCCGTTGCCTTTCAGGAGACCTAAAGGCTTGGTGAGGGAGAGAAAAGCCCTGTGTTGAGGGGTGTCGATTTGGACGTCTGTGATAACTCGGGTCCAGAGTTCGGCCAGGTCATTCTCAACTAGGGTCATAAACCTAACCTCTCAAGATTCATCCACAACGTTATCCACAGGCTGTGGTCTAAACCAAAGGTTGAGGCTCAAGTGCCCTGTAGGGAGGATGAAAAAATAGAGGGGTTAGCGGATAAAAGCAAGTAGTTATCCACAACTCTGACCTATAGAGGGGGTGTCACCCCCTCCCTTTGACCCCAGTTTGACCCTCTTATCCCCAGACCTCTACCGTTACCTCCTTGTTCCAATTAATCGAAATATAAGAATTTTCAAGGAGCCCTCTCATGTCGACCAAGCGCACCTACCAGCCGAACGTACGTCGGCGAGCGAAGAAACATGGTTTCCGCGCCCGTATGGCCACTCGAGCAGGTCGAGCAATTCTCGGAGCTCGCCGCGCCAAGGGTCGCGCACGCCTGTCCGCGTAACTACCTCTCGTGCTACCACGCTACGCACGGCTCACTTCGCCGAATGATTTCGCGCGAACAACAAAAAGTGGTTTTCGGGTTTCGAGTAAATTTCTTGTTGTGTATCTCAACCCAACCATGACGAATACCCCTGCCCAAGCCGGATTGATCATAAGCAAAAACGTGGGCGGATCTGTAGTGCGTCATAGAGTGGCCCGCCAACTCAGGCACTCACTCTCAGTGCACCTAAACACTCTTCCACCAGGATCGCACATTGTTGTTCGTGCGCTGACGGGTTCAGCCGGCGCGGATCTCAAAAAAGATCTCAACCCTCTGATCTCTAAAGTTATAGAGAAAGCCATGGCGCTGAAATGAAGACGCTGGCTGTACAACTAATCAAGCTGTATCAGAAGTGGATTTCGCCGATGTTCCCGCCGAGGTGCAAGTATTACCCATCTTGTTCCTCCTACGCAGTGACGGCTATATCCACTTATGGACTGAAAGGGCTTGGCATGGCTCTGTGGCGCTTAGTGCGTTGCAATCCTTGGTCACATGGCGGGGTTGATTATGTGCCGGCAAAAATCAAGAAGACTACTTTCCAACCCATAGATGAATCACACATAAGCGGGGGCGTTGCTCAATGAGTTCTATCCTAAATCCCTTATATATCGCTGTTTCTTGGGTGATTGTCTCCATCCACAAATTGGTCTCCCCAATGTTTGGAGCAGACAGTGGAATTTCATGGGCCCTATCTATTATCGGCCTTGTAATACTTATCCGGATTCTCCTCATTCCGCTTTTCGTAAAGCAGATCAAAAGTCAACGAGCTTTGACGGCCCTTCAACCACATTTGAAAGAGATTCAAAAAAAGCACAAGGATGATCGGCAGAAGCAATCCGAAGAGATGATGAAGCTCTATAAAGAGCACAAGACGAATCCTTTGGCGTCCTGTTTTCCCATTTTGGCCCAGGCGCCAATTTTCTTTGCGCTCTTTACGGTTTTAAATGGCATTGGAAAAAAACCGCCGGTTGCTCATGGTGTTTTAACTCAAGCCGACGTGATTAACGCGGCGCATGCAACTCTTTTTGGTGCCCCGATTTCTGCAACATTCCTTAATTCAACAAGCGGGGCTGTAAAACTTGTTACCGTCCTATTGATTGTTTTCATGTCGGCTACGACCTTCACCACACAGAGACAATTGATGGTTAAAGGCATGCCGAAAATGGATTCCAGCAACAATATGATGCTGCAGCAGCAGAAAATTATGTTGTATGCATTCCCTGTTATTTTTGCGATTTCCGGCGTGAACTTCCCTATCGGTGTTCTGATTTATTGGTCAACGACGAACCTTTGGACTTGGGGTCAACAGTTCTACGTGATCAAGCGAAATCCGACTCCTGGTTCACCAGCTTTCATTGAACTGCAAGCCAAGAAGGCTCGCAAACTCGGAGGACCGATTCTCGATTCCACCACCCCAGAGATCACTGCCGAGCCAAGTGCCGGTGAAACCAAAGGGCAACGCCAACAACCAAAGAAGAAGCCCCAAGGGAAGTCCAAGAAGAAATCAAAGTAGGACAAAAAGGTTTAAAATAGGGTAAACCCGACAAAAGGGTTAATACATAAGGTGTGAGGAGTAGAGAATGACTGATACTAATAAAGCTGAGGAGCCAACGACCTCTCTCGTTGCCAAACTAGAGGAAGAGGGCGATATCGCTGCAGATTACCTGGAAGGATTGCTGGATATCACCGACCTAGATGGCGATATAGATATCGACGTGGAGAATGACCGGGCCGCCCTTGCCATTGTCGGTGGGAAACTCGGACATCTGGTGGGTAAATCAGGAGAAGTGCTCGACGCAATTCAGGAGCTCACCCGCCTGGCGGTTCAAACATCCACAGGTGACCGCAGCCGGCTTATGCTCGATATAGATGGATACCGAGCCGGTCGCAAAGAAGAACTACGCAAACTGGCTAAGGAGAGCGCGCAGGAGGTGACCTCGACTAAGAGTTCCCTCAAGTTGGCCCCTATGAATGCCTTTGAGCGGAAGATTATTCACGACACTATTCAAGATCTCGGACTTACCAGTGAATCTGAAGGGGAAGACCCTGATCGCTGTGTAGTAATTTTCCCTAACTAACTTGACCTTCTCGCCGGTTTCACGTGAAACCCTGCTTGACCTTTATTTCCCGACGACGAGGGTAGAGATTGAACGCTTCGCCGAACTCCTTGTCACGGATGGAATCGAACGGGGATTAATTGGACCTCGCGAAGGCGATCGAATTTGGGAGCGGCATATTTTCAACTCCCTCCCTATCATTTCGCTGATTCCGGAAGGTTCCACCGTGATTGATATCGGCTCCGGGGCGGGCTTACCTGGAATTCCCATCGCCCTGGCTCGCCCGGATTTACAGGTGACGTTGATTGAGCCTTTGCAGCGGAGGGTGGACTTCCTCAACGATGCAGTAGCGGACTTGGATATCGCCGTCTTGCGAGGGCGAGCTCAGGATTTCAATCTGAAGGCCGATTTTGTGACCGCTCGGGCCGTGGCGCCATTAGAGAAACTAAAGAAGATAAGTTGGCATCTGGTCAGAAAAGGTGGGGCACTCCTGGCCATCAAAGGGGAGAGCGCTGCCGAAGAAGTTGAAACGGTCAACGGGGCCCACCTTTATGAAATTGAACTCGAAGGCTTGCCTGTCGGACGGGTAATTTCGCTCCCAAAGGCTGGTTAACTAACCCCTATGACGGATTCACGTGAAACAGTCCCTCAGAGCAGAACCGTCATTGGAGTACGCCGCCTTAAAGAGGCGATGGCAAAACCGGCACGATTGCGCATTTTTTCTGTCTCCAACCAGAAGGGTGGCGTCGGCAAAACCACAACTACGGTCAATATTGCCGCTTCCCTTGCGATGGGAGGCCTTCGAACGCTGGTGATAGATCTGGATCCACAAGGAAATGCCAGTACGGCCCTTGGTGTCGAGCATCAGGCCAACGAGGGTATTTACGAGGTTCTCATGGGCTCGGCTTCCATTGAATCCGTGGTACAGAAGGTAGTTGGCTTTCCCCACCTCGAATGCATATCGTCAAATACAGCCCTAGCCCAGGCTGAAATCAACTTGGTCTCTATGGTGGCCCGCGAATTGCGGCTTAAGGAAGCCATTACTGAACTAGTCCAAACGCGTGAAAATGCAGGCATTGGCTATGACTACATCCTCATAGATTGCCCGCCAAGTTTGGGGCTGCTCACTGTTAATGCGCTCGCTGCGGCGCAAGAATTGTTGATCCCGATCCAATGCGAGTACTACGCCCTTGAGGGGCTTACTCAATTGCTGGAGACCTACTCAATCGTTCGCAAGAGACTCAACGCAGACCTCAAACTCACCACCATTGTTCTCACCATGTTTGATAGCCGGACGCGTCTTGCAAACGACGTTGCCGCAAGTGTCCGTTCGCATTTCCCAAATGAATTGATCGATATCCCGATTCCGCGCGCAGTGAGAATATCGGAAGCCCCTTCGTATGGACAGACCGTTATGACGTATGACCCTGTATCGCCTGGCGCCATTGCATATATGCAGATTGCACGCGAGATATCAGAGCGCGGTAAACCCTTTGATTCAAATGTTGTAAGTATCAATTACAAAAAAGGAGAGAGCGCATGAGCGTCAAGCGTGGAGGACTCGGGACAAATCTCGATGCATTAATTCCTACCTCGTTGACTCTTGAAGGTAGGGAAGTCGCACAACAAAATGAAGTACCAATTGATTCAATTTCTCCGAATCCAAGACAGCCCCGTACGGTATTTGATGAAGATGCTCTTCGCGAATTAACGGCATCCATTAAAGAAGTTGGATTGCTGCAACCGCCGGTGGTTCGTGAAACTTCACAGGGCCATTACGAATTAATAATGGGAGAGCGACGTTATCGCGCGGCCAAAGCAGCTGGGCTTGCTTCCATCCCTGTGATCATTCGCCAGACCAGCGACAACGACCTACTCCGTGACGCACTTATTGAAAACATTCACCGAAGTCAATTGAATGCATTGGAAGAAGCTGCTGCGTACACGGATTTATTGAATGATTTCAATTGCACGCATGAAGAGTTGGCACAGAGACTTGGGAAGTCGCGTTCGCATATATCAAACACGGTTCGGTTATTGAATTTGCCTGCGACAGTGCAACGAAAAGTGGCGGCTGGAGTGTTGTCAGCAGGACACGCACGTGCTCTATTGGGACTTAGCAATGAGGTTGACATTGAGCATCTCGCAAATCGCATTATTGCCGAAGGAATTAGTGTTAGAGCAACAGAAGAAATCGTTGCAGCCGGCTTATCTAGCGCGAAAACAAAGCGAAATAACCGGACGCATCACGCGCCACAAATGACAGAGATCGCTGAGCGGCTCTCTGATTACTACGACACCAGAGTTCAAGTGCAATCAGGAAAATCCAAAGGCAAGATCGTCATCGAGTTCTCGGGAACAGATGATCTCGAGCGATTATTGGGAATGCTTGAGAAATAGGTTTATTCTGTAATTTCGAATCCGCTGCTTCGACGCGCAATTTCCTGTTTTACAACGCCACCGAGTGCTTTAACTCCTTCGCGAATGCGCTCAGGCGTTGGGTGGCAGTAAGACAGTCGCATCGCCCAACTACCGAAGCCATCAGCGTAAAAGGCTGTACCCGGCACGTAGGCAACTTTGGCAACTATGGCTTTCGGAACCATAAGTTTTGTATCGATTTCGGGTGGGAGATTTACCCACACATAAAATCCACCACCAGGTTTCGTCCACGTTGCAGACGCAGGAAAATACTGCTCGAGCGAGTCCAACATTGCATCACGTCTGACTTTATAAAGCTCGACAAACGATGCAATCTGATCCCTCCATGGTTGGTCCGCTAGATAATTTGAAATAGTCAGTTGTGTGAAATTGGAAGGGCAGAGAATTGATGATTCGCTTGCAATTATCAATTTCTCTTTGAGGGATGGTGGCACTAACGCCCAACCGACACGAAGTCCGGCAGCAATTGTTTTTGAGAATGAACCTAGATAAATGACATTCTCGCTATCTTCGGCACGCATGGCATTCGGCGATGGGCGGTCAAAACCTAGCAATCCATAAGGATTGTCCTCAACAATGAAAATACTTTCTTCACGGCATATGTCCAGAATCTCGGTGCGGCGATCTGCTGGAAGCAGCACGCCAGTTGGATTCTGGTAGTTCGGAATCAAATACAAAAACTTGATCTTTCGTCCGGTTGCACGGACCGATGCGATCGCCTCTTTCAGCGCGGCAGGGACAAGTCCATGATCATCGAGTGCGACATGGACGACTTGGGCTTCATATTGTCTAAAAGTTCCAAGGGCTCCAACATAGGAAGGCGCCTCAACGAGAACAACGTCGCCTGGATCGATGAAGATCCGCGAAATAAGATCAAGGGCTTGCTGCGAGCCAGTGGTGACGATGACGTCATCGGGATTTGCGCGGATGCCCTCAAGGGCCATAACTTCGCAGATTTGCTCACGGAGTTTCGGGTGGCCCTGTCCGCTTCCATATTGCAGGGCCTCTGCGCCATTTGTCAGAATCAGTTGATTCACGACCGACGCCATCATCTCCATAGGCAAAGCGGAGAGGTTTGGCATCCCGCCGGCAAGAGAAACAATCTCCGGGCGTGAGGCGACTGCGAAAAGTGAGCGGATCTCGCTGGCCTGCATCCCGGCTGCGCGCGCGGCGAAGCGCTCCTCAAGATTTTGAGGTTCTCCGGTCTGATGGCGCGCAATGATGTTGGGCATTAGCGAAGTCTCCCACACCTAGATGCCCTGATGGTGCCCTATCTTCGAAGACCAGCTTTCTGCAGATCGACTATGCGGAGCGTTCCGGTTTTAGCATCATCTTCAGATGCCAGGTAGAGCCTCTGGATGGCGATAACCACCGCTTCGGCAATGACATCTCGAAAGTCTGGTCTTGCCAATCTTTCGGCATCTCCTGGGTTGGTTAAGTACCCGACATCTATTCGCACTGTCGGAGATTTAGTTAGGCGGAGGAGATCCCAAGTTTTCGGATGGGATCTGCAGTTAAGAAGGTCGGTTCGAGCACAGATCTCGCGCTGAACCAGAGAGGCAAAACGCTCACCTACCACGGAGTGAATTCCGTGAGCCTGCGCACCGTAGTAGTAAGTGGTTACCCCATGCGCTTTTTCATTCACGTACTCATCAGTGTGGAAAGAAACAATCAGATCGGCGTTCGTCCCGTTTGAAAATGAGATACGTTCAGATTCTGCAGGTGAATTGTTGGCTCCACGTGTGAGAAAAACGCTCACCCCTAACGCGAGCAACCTGCCTTCAAGGCGTTGGGCAATGTCGTAGACAATCTCTGATTCCTCAACTCCGTGTGCGCAAATTCCAAGGTCATCGCCGCCGCAGCTTGGATCTAAGACGATTATCTTGTTAGCGAGCGAAGGACCGCGATCTTTACGAGTGGCACTTTCACGGAGAACAGACGGCGTGCCACCAGAGACCGTACGAGTAAGTCTAATAAGTGCGGTAATCGTGGCTGGTCCGCATTTGCCGTCTGCAACAACGCCAACAGATTTTTGAAATTCGCGCACTGCATTTTCTGTCTTGCCGCCGAAAACACCATCAACTCGTCCGCAATCAAATCCCATCTCAGTAAGACGCGATTGCAGCGTTGCGACATCATCTCCACGTAACAGCGGTGCCGGTTGCAGGTATAGAGAACGATCGCCAAGTTTCCACTGGGCCTCTTCAAGTGCTCGCAAAGTTACAGAGTTAACAATTCCGCTAACACTCAAACCGCGAGTTTGCTGGAAGCTGCGGATAGCGTTTACAACGGACTCATCGATCAGACTGGGATGTGAAACGAGAAGTCCTAGGCGGTTAAGGATGTTGACAATGTGGGTCGCGACATCTCCGCTTGCACCTTTACCAACCGAAAGCTCTTCCATTACATACTAGATAAAGGCTTCAAGTTCCCGCAAAAGTGCTGGTTTTGGCTTCGCCCCGATGATTGTCTTGACTACTTGGCCATTGACGAAAACATTGAGTGTTGGGATAGATGTAATTCCATATTTAATCGCGATGGCGGACTCTTCATCCGTGTTGAGCTTTACGATCGTCAATTTGTCGCCGTGTTCCTTGGCGATTTCCTCGAGAATAGGTGAAACCGCGCGGCAAGGGCCACACCACTCGGCCCAAAAATCTACCAAAACCGGTTTGGTGCTCTTTAATACGACCTCATCGAAATTCGATGCTGTTACTGGCTGTGATGCGCTCATTTTCTACCCCTACTCATGTTTTTCAATTTCCAACAATACTGTCGAAAATCCGATATCTGTGTGATCGTTGCCGATAGACCTAGTGGTGCGATAAAAACCTCTCAGCATCTAGTGCTGCTTGACAGCCGGTCCCCGCCGCCGTTATTGCCTGACGATAAGTATGGTCAACCAGGTCCCCACAGGCAAAAACTCCCTCAAGATTGGTGCGAGTGGATCGCCCATCGACCACAACGTACCCCTCAGAATCCACGTTGACTTGACCAAGGATGAGTTCGCTGCGGGGATCATGCCCGATGGCTACGAATAGGCCAGAAAAATCGCGCTTGGAGACCTCACCAGTCAGAGTGTTCTTCAACTGGAGCGCTTGCACCTTGTTCTCGCCCAGAACGTCCACGACTTCGGAGTTCCAGAGAAACTCAATCTTTGGATTTGCGAATGCACGTTCGGCCATAATTTTAGATGCGCGCAAACTGTCGCGCCGATGAATGAGAACTACCTTGGTGGCGAATCGAGTTAAGAATGTTGCCTCCTCAATGGCGGAATCGCCCCCACCAACCACGGCAATAACCTGATCTCGGAAAAAGAATCCGTCACAGGTTGCGCACCATGAGACGCCTTTGCCTGAAAGGCGTTTTTCATTTGGAATCCCTATCTCGCGGAAAGCAGAGCCCATCGCCAGAATAACGGCTCGCGCTTGCAGCGTATTTCCTGAACCGTCCTTTAAAGTCTTTATCGGTTCGGAGAGATTCATTTCGACGATGTCATCTGTTATAAGTGTGGCACCGAAACGCTCGGCTTGCTTGCGCATGGAATCCATCAAGTCCGGGCCCATGACCCCGTCAGTAAATCCAGGGAAATTCTCAACATCGGTGGTGTTCATGAGTGCCCCACCAGCAGTCACAGAACCTTCATAGACAATCGGAGACAATTGGGCGCGCGCGGCGTAGATAGCGGCTGTGTACCCTGCCGGTCCCGAACCAACAATCACTAAATCGTGGATTTTCTCTGTCGAAATCATGGCTTCACCATAACCCAAACTCAAGTGGGTTTATTCCCCACCCGCAGCCGGTGGTTTTCGACGAGAGCCAATAGCGCGGGCGAACTGGGCCTTAGCGAGTTCACTCGAAAGAGCTATCTCCGAGACACCAATTTTGTGGGCGACGAAGAAATACCCTATGAAGCCGAGCACCATTATTAGTGCAAGTTCTACAAATCTGATGAGACCACCCGAATCTGAATTGGCCCAGGCGAAGTATTGAGCTACAGCAAATAAGGGCAACATTGCAATGGCAGATGCCGCAAAGACCCGGGCATGCTGTCCGAGAAAATCTCGAATACGGATTCTTCCCGTGTGCCGATCAAGGAGAACCAACGTGAAGAAGAGCCCAAGTATGTAACTAATAGAGAAGGCTACTCCGAGGCCAACGGTCACCCACTGGCTTGGAAGAACTTCCAGAGAGAGATAAGACAACCCGACTGCGATGATATTAATGAGCAAAATTGAGGGAACCTGGGTCCTCGTATCTTCAAAGGCGTTAAATCCACGGATCAAGATAATGTTGATACTAAAGGCCACCAGACCGATCCCTAGTGCGGACAGAACCTGTCCAACGTAAATGGCATCTGCCTTGCTGATTCCGACGTAGAGGACCCGCGTGATGAGTGGCCCGAATAACATGAATGCCACGGCAGAAGGAATCGTTAGTACGCCAACCATCTTTATTGCGCGGATCAATTGATCGCGAACATCCTCCCTCTTCTTTTCAATCGCCAATTTTGACAGGTGAGGAAGCAATGCGGTGACGATAGAAATAGTGACGATCGAGTACGGGAGCATCATGATCAAATATGCATTTACGAATGGCGTGAAACCGACTCCGGTATTCACCCCTTCCTTTGCAGTTCGGACAGCGGCACTAGTTGAGACGTTTACCGTGACCAGATATCCGAGTTGAGAGATTAGAACATATATAAGGGTCCAACCTGCAAGAGAGAAGGATTTACCAAGCCCCTGCAATCCAAACTTGGGGCGCAAACTCATCCCGGTCCGCTTCACCACTGGAATAAGAATGAGCGCTTGTATGACGACCCCCAAAGTCGTTCCCCAGCCAAGGAACTGCGTCTGTGCAGTGGTGATGCTGTGTGTTGAAAGGTGGGGGGCGTTTATTAAAACTATGACAAAGACGGCAATAACGGTGAGGTTGTTGACGATTGGCGCCCACATAAGAGGCGCAAAAGAACCGCGGGCATTGGCAACTTGCCCAAGCATCGTGAATAGCCCCAGGAAGAATATCTGAGGTAGGCAGTAGCGAGTAAAGGCAATTGCCAAGTGGTATTCATTTTCAAAGCCTTTGGTGGCAAATTCGGGGGCGTAGATACGTACGAGAATCGGCGCGAATACCACCCCAAGTACAACAAGAGCTAATAACACCGAACTGATCGTCGTTACCAATTTGGATGCAAATGCATGTCCCCCGTCGGCGTCACTAAAGGAACGAATTAGTTGAGGGACGAAGATTGCAGTAAGTGCGCCACCTACCAAGAGGTTGTAAAGAATATTTGGCATTGTGTTGGCGACGTTGTATGTGTCTGCTAACAGTGCTGTTCCGAGAACCGCGGCAGCCAAAATATTTCGGATAAAACCGGTAACGCGGGAGATGATTGTGCCGACCGCCATGATGCTGGAGGCGTGAAGAAGTTCATTGGGCTTCATTTGCGAGACCTCCGAACTCTGCGCACACTTTGGGTAGTAGCCGCGAGGAAGAGGAGTATCGCTGCACCTGTTGTAAACCATGCAACAGCCGGGCTAATAACAGAGAGATTCAACGTCAAAATAACTGAATCTCCCAAAGGCCTACCCTTGGGATTTCGAAATTCGGCGAGCACAGCTGTTGCCCCGGGTGCAACAACAGTGAAAGGGACGCTGAGCTGAGTCTTTGAATTTGCAGCGAGTGAGAGGGTCACTGGCCGGCCCACTTTAATTCGGGAATTGAGAGGGGTGAGTTGAAGTGTGATTCTGACCGGTTCGGCGAAGTCATTTACCAAAGTGATCGGGACCTTTTCATGTTCAGAGGTCAACCGATACTTGCCAGGAACAATCCGCAATTTGTGATTTGCAGCAGCGACTGCCATATCCGCATTGTGGGCTAAATAGAGCTGTAGCGTGGTGGTGGAACCAGATGAGAGTAGAAGGGCAAGTTTTGAGCGTAATTCATCCAATTGTTGCGGTGGAACCGCTGTGCTCAAAAGTGCAATTGCGTGGCGATTGGTGGTGTAAGAGTGAATCGCATCCGCAGCAATCTTTGTTCCAGTTGTAGTCCATCTGGCGCCGCGTTCAATGAGTACCGCTCGTCCGAGGACTAGTTCAAGTTTTCTCTGGCTCGAGTCGTAGTAGTAGGTCAATTCACTAGGGACCAATCGCCTGGTCAGCGAAAGATCTGGATGTCCGTATGGAATGGCAACGACTGTGTCGTCAACACTTTCTAACTTTAATTGCGCCAACCAATTCTGTGCAGAAACGTCCTTGACTGCGAGCGCGCTGATTTCGTCTATTAAGGCGGCATCAATTAACCAGGTGCGCGGTTTGGAAACGGGCGTGTAAATCAACTGTCCAAGACGGCCGGTGGGCTGCAACGACGCACTCAATTCGGTGTCCATTGGTGAACCCAGAAGGTCGGTGTGAGGTACATCCATCAAAATTATTTTAGAATCTGCTGCCTCCGCTCCCGTCGGTAATATAAGAAGTGATACCGAAGCTATAAATAGGGCCAGAATTGCCGAGCGGATTGGTGCCCTCATTGTTTTAGTTCTCCACTACGAGCGATCAACTTCTTCTCGTCCGGATAGGCGAGTCGTTCGATGATCTCGTGGAGAGGAAACCAGGCAACTTCATCGACTTCAGTGACTTGGGGTGCGAGTAAGCCCCCAACTTCTCGAAAAAGGTAGTGGTGCACAGTTTTATGAATCCTTTTGCCGCCGGCCATAAACCAGAAGTCAATGATGCCAAGGGAACGTGAGATCTGACTTTCGATACCGGTTTCTTCCATGACTTCACGTAGGGCCGCTTCTTCAGGAGTCTCACCTATTTCAATGTGCCCTTTGGGCAAAGACCAGAGCAGACGCGTCCTTGCAGTGTCCTTCTGATCGATACGACCAATAAGAAGTCCCTGGGTGCCACTGAAATCAATGACGAGACCCCCAGCGCTGACCTCGTCGACGCGTTTTGCAAATGCGGGTCGGTCCCTTCTCTCGACAGGCTTATGCGAGGGGGGTGTTTCGGACTTCAAATCTTGAGTTTGGGGGGCGCGATTGGCGGAGCGTTTGCGCCGCCTCCTCTTTTTCGTACTTTCGCTGCCCGCACCAGGTGCTGGGGTCATGGATCAAGCGTACTGCCCTAGCCTTATCCATTATGAAGAGAGCACTGGGTGCCGCAGGGGAACTTGCCATTAGATCCTTAATCGACCGAGCCCCCTTGGCTAGCTCCCTCGCTGATGCCTACAAGAGTGCCGGCTATCAATTGGCACTCGTGGGCGGTTCGGTGCGCGATGCGATCTTGGGGCGCTTGGGCAACGATCTTGATTTCACAACCAACGCAATGCCCGCGGTTTCCAAGAAGATTCTTAGCAAATGGGCGGAGAATGTCTGGGACACGGGGATCGCTTTCGGAACAGTAGTTGGCAAGCGCGGGGAAACCACCGTCGAGGTAACTACCTACCGCAGTGAAAGCTATGAAATAGATAGTCGTAATCCAAATGTCGAATACGGTGATTCTTTGGAAGGGGACTTGTCTCGCCGCGATTTCACGATCAATGCGATGGCTCTGGAACTTACCCAAGGTGAGCCGATCTTCGTAGACCCGCATGGTGGTTTAAAGGATTTGGGCGATCGCCTACTTAGAACTCCAAGCAGTGCCGAACAATCTTTTTCCGACGATCCGTTGCGGATGATGCGTGCAGCAAGATTTGCCAGTCAATTGAATTTCACGGTAGCCGATGACGTTCTTCAAGCGATGCGGGATATGGCCGGGCGCATTTCCATAATATCTGCCGAACGTGTTCGTGATGAGTTTGCAAAACTTCTCATGTCTGAGAACCCTCGGACTGGAATCACGATGCTCGTAGAAGTTGGCTTGGCCGACATCATTTTGCCCGAGATCCCACGACTTAAACTTGAGATAGATGAACACCACCACCACAAGGATGTGTACGAGCATTCTTTAACAGTGCTCGAACAAGCAATTGCGTTAGAGGATCGACTCAACGGCCCCAATTTGGTTATCCGTCTTGCAGCCCTTCTGCACGATATTGGCAAGCCGAAGACACGAAGTCTGATCGCGGGCGGTGGCGTTTCATTTCATCACCACGAAGTCGTCGGTGCTCGCATGGCACGAGAGCGCTTGAAGAAACTTAGGTTTGACGGAGACACAATTGAAGAAGTTGAAAAACTTATCGCCCTTCACCTCCGCTTTCATGGATACGGGCAAGGAGAATGGACCGACTCTGCCGTTAGAAGATATGTACGCGATGCCGGCGATCTACTTGTGCATCTGCATGTTCTAACTCGAGCGGATTGCACAACTCGAAATAAGCGAAAAGCTGATTCTCTGGCAGCGGTGTACAAGAGTCTGGAAGAACGAATAGATGAATTGATGCAGAAAGAAGAACTGTCAAAGATCCGTCCGGATCTGGATGGTGCTCAAGTTATGAAGTTGCTGAACGTCAAACCTTCTGCCACCGTCGGTAAAGCTCTTGATTTCCTTCTCGAACTTCGTCTTGAGAATGGTCCACTGGGAGAGGCGCGTGCCACTGAAGAGCTTATGAAGTGGTGGGCAGATCAGCCTTAAATTTCGAAGGTCGTAGTACGACGACAAGAGAAGCAATGTAAGCCAAGGAGATCAGCACGGGTACGAGCGGGGCTTTCCCAGATGTTGGCAGGGCAAGAGCTGCAAGAACCGCTCCTGAAACAATCGCTGCGTTTACCACCACGTCGTAGACAGCAAAGACTCTGCCCCTGAATATGTCGTCGATTTTTGCCTGTACTAGGGCGTCGTTGGTGACCTTGAGGCTTTGGCCAAAGAAGCTGGTAAGGAACGCAGCACAATAAAGTGAAATCGGCGAAAAGGAGAATGCGAGAAAGAGAGGTGAGGCTGCACTTCCGACCATCATGTAGCGAATCCACGCATGTCGGCCGACGCGTTCAACTCCAAATGGGGCAAGAAGGGCACCGAGGGTAATGCCCACACCGGCGATTGAGAGTGCGACGGCCAAGCCAGCCAATCCCGCCTCCGGTTTCGAAGAAAGATGGAAAGAGTTTCGCTCAAGGAGCAGGGCAATTAGCACAAGTGCCGTAAGGCCGCCTCGTTGAATTGCAGTAGCTAGAATTCCGCGCGCCGCGTCAGTATGTCTGAATAGATAAGTGAAACCTTCGCGCATTTCGATGAGGCCTTCCATGAAACTTGCCTTCACTTTCTCATGTTCAAGGGGACCGATCTCCTGTCGCCGCAGACGAAGAGTGAGCATCGCCGCCATGAAGTATCCGAGCGAGGCAATGAGCATCAAAGTGGCATCCGAGTGATTTGCGTTATGCAATGGGTCTAGGATTTTCCGAATGGCAAGTCCGATTCCGCCACCCAGTACAACCAGAAGAGACCCACCTGTCACCGCTAGTGCGTTAGCAGCGATGAGTGATTTGGGTTCAGTCACCAAAGGAAGTCCGGCGGACAACCCCGCAAGTATCAATCGGTTAACTCCAAATGCAATGAGCACGGCCACGGTAAGTTCAACTCCGGTTCTTCCCTGAAAAACCAGTAACGCGACTAGAAGTAAGTCCACTGCTCGAAATAAGTTAGCGGCGAACAAGGCACGTTGCCTCGAAATGCGATCAAGGACAGTTCCGACAAATGGGCCAACCAGCGAGTACGGCAGAAGCACGACGGCAAAGGCTAGGGCGGCGCCGAGTGCGCTTGCTTGGCGCTCCGGGGAGAAGAGGACGAAGGAGGCGAGGGCGCTTTGGAATACGCCATCGACAGCCTGGCCGGTCCAGCGCAATGCAAAGAGTCTCGACAACCTGGGGTGGCGCACTAGTCCCAGAAAACTCAAAGATTGCATCTTGGAAGAATAGTTTCTTTAACTTCATTAGTCTCGTTACTCTTATCGCTATGAATTCACAGAGGGCCTATGTCGACTACACGTTGGATAAGCGTGCGACCTTGATGGCCCTTTACCGTGGGAAAGCAGATGCCTGCGATGCTGACCCGTATTTGTTGAAGGCAGCTAAATTTCATGGGTCTCCCGCGAATCGAGCCTGCCCAGTATGTAAGAAGAAATCGCTTGTGGAACTTCAGTACACCTTCGGGGACCAACTTGGGCAGTATTCCGGGCGGATCAAGTCCACCGCCGAACTCAAAGAGATGGAGAAAGAGTTCGGCGAATTTCGGGTTTACGTGGTTGAAGTGTGCAGGGAATGCTCTTGGAATCACCTGTGTGCCTCCTTTGTCCTAGGCGATGGGGTGACCAGAAAAGCGCCAAGACGGCAGCGGACTTTGGAAGATGAAGATTGGGTTAAGCGGTAACCTTCACGCGTGACTCGCAAAATTCTCCTGAGGACAGCAATTTTCGGTGCAGGCCTTGGCTTTGTGGCGCTCGGCGGTCTCTTCATATACGCCTATTTCACAGTAGGTATTCCGAACCCGAAGGCCTATGTAAATAGTCAATCCACCATCATCGAGTACTCGAACGGAGTAGAGATAGGACGCATTGGCGCTCAGAACCGCACGAGTCTTCCGTTGGCCAACATTCCACTCAATGTCCGACGGGCGGTCCTAGCTGCTGAAGATAGAAATTTCTACTCCGAACATGCATTTAGCATCACGGGCATTGGGCGCGCCGTGCTGAACAACTTGCGCGGAGGAGCTTTGCAGGGAGGTTCCACAATCACCCAGCAATATGCGAAGACAGCCTTCCTTACTCCCGATCGAAAGATTCAGCGAAAGATCAAAGAACTTGTTATTGCGATCAAACTTGAGCAGCAGCTTTCAAAAGATCAAATTCTCGAGAATTATCTGAATACCATTTATTTCGGACGTGGGTCCTACGGTGTGGAGACCGCGGCACAACAGTATTTCAATCGTGATGTTGGCCAATTGAGTCTTGCCCAGGCCGCCGTAATAGCAAGCATTCTTCGCTCACCTGGCTATTACGATCCTTCATATTCGGCCGCGAATGCAGCGCGCCTGCGCGCTCGCTTTACATATGTGATCAATGGCATGGTTGGTGCTAAATGGATTACCAAGGAAGAGGCTGCCAAGGCAACATTTCCAACCATCAGCCCTCGCGTTACGACGGGCTCTCTATCCGGCCCTAAAGGTTATGTGATTGCACTGGCACAACAGGAGCTGAATGCGCTGGGTTTCTCGGATGAGCAGTTGTTGGTCGGTGGCCTTGTTATCAAGACAACTTTGGACGAGAAGGCGCAACAGTCTGCGGTAGACGCAGTAAATAAACAGACACCCAAGAAAGCTCCCAGCAACTTACACATTGGATTGGTTGCCATTCGTCCGGGCACCGGAGAAATTATTGCGCTCTATGGTGGAAAAGATTATGTAGTACGGCAATTCAGCGATGCCACCCAGTCAATTGCCCTAGCAGGTTCCACATTCAAGCCATTTGCATTGGCGGCGGCACTCGAACAAGGCATTCCGCTGACTTCAGTGTGGAATGGGCGATCTCCGCAAACCTTTGACGATGCTGGTAAACCATACAAAGTTGCAAATTATGGCAATGAGCAATTCCCGAAAATTTCACTTCTTTATGCCACGGCTTATTCTGTAAATACTGTCTACGTTCCGTTGGGAATTAAAGTTGGGCCAAACGCGGTCGTCGATGCGGCTCGTCGCGCAGGAATTCCACTAAGCGTTGCCATGATGCCTACCCCATCGGTCGTGTTGGGAGCTGCGAGTCCACACGTTATTGATGTTGCCGCCGCATTTGCCACTTTTGCAGCACAGGGCGTTTATGCCAAGCCATTCTTGGTTAATCAAGTACTGGGCTTCAATAAAGGCGTCCTGTATCAAGCAAAACCCCAAGGCCAAGAAGTCTTCGCAAAAGATGTTATGGCCGACTTAACATATGCCTTAACTCAAGTTGTCCAGAGAGGTACCGCCGCATACGGAACGCAAGGACTGGGCCGGCCCGCCGCGGGCAAGACCGGCACAAGTGAGCAGAACGCTTCAGCGTGGTTCAGTGGTTACACACCGCAACTGGCCGCTTCGGTAGCTTTCTTCCGAGATAACGCGTCGCAATCCCTCAACGGAATTGGTGGGTTGAATTCCGTTACCGGCGGATCTTTCCCTGCCAAAGTGTGGACAGCTTTTATGAAAGGTGCCCTGCTTGGCCAGCCAAAGATGTACTTTCCGAAACCGGTTCACATTGGAGGGATGGGTGCCATCCCTATGTCTCCATCGCTTATGACTCCGACTCCGACTCCAACGCCTGCGGGTCCATCTGGGGCATCAGGCCCTTCGGGTGCCACAGGCCCTTCTGGTCCTACTGATGCTGCAACACCCATACCTTGAGATCCCGCTGAGTCGATCTAATGTTTGCGCTCATTCGGTCAAGTTCATTAGCAAAAACCTTGATTCTCTTAGCGGTGTTTGCCAGCTTTCTATCATTTGCGAAATTCGATCACTGCCGTAATACAAATTGGGCCGCACCGGATTCTTATGTGCACGCTTGCTACTCGGATATTCCCATTCTTTACAGCGCTCGCTCCCTCGATTCCCATCAGTGGGCCTATAAAGGTGGCACCAATGCAGTTGAGTATCCGGTTGTGATGGGTGCGGTCATGTGGGCTACCTCTTGGATTGCGCCAAGCGGGTCGCATTCGCTCAGAGGTTACTTCGATTTCAATGCCCTGCTCATTGCGCTTCTGTTTATTTTTTCGGTTCTTATTGTTTGGAAGATCCGACCCGAGTACGCATACCTTTCTGCACTATCTCCCGGTGTCATAGCTGCGCTTTACATCAATTGGGATCTCTGGGGCATCGCAACAATGCTTTTGGCGATCTATTGTTTCGACCGAAGAAAGCTAAACCTCAGTGCAATTTTCCTGGCCATATCCATCGCAACTAAATTCTTTCCGGTTTTTCTCCTCCTTCCTATTGTCTTCATACTCTGGAGGCGAGAGGACATTAAGGCGATAGCTAAGTACCTGATGACAACATGTGCCGTGTGGCTCGCGATCAATGCGCCAGTGATGGTAACAACGCCTCAAGGGTGGTGGCATTTCTACAAGTTGAATTTGGATCGCGGCTCCGATTGGGGCTCGCTCTGGTATTCGCTTTCCTTGTTGGGAGTTCATATTCGCTTTCTGAACTACCTGACGATCTTGACCCTTCTTCTCGTTCTCTCGGCGATGATGGTCTTTCTTCTAGAGATTGAGCACACTCCAACACTTGCCGAGGTGAGCTTCATTCTCATGGCGGCGACATTGTGTATAGGAAAGGTCTATTCCCCGCAATATGTTCTCTGGCTGGTTCCCTTGGCGGTGATCGCCCTCAGAGACAGGAGTCAGCTTTTCGCCTTCTGGCTCTGGCAGGTTGGGGAGATGATCTATCACGTGGCAATCTGGCAACATTTAGCCTCGGTTTCAGGCTCTCATTTTGGTCTGCCTGATGTGGGCTATGCCTTGGCCAGCCTGGGCCGAATCGCCACCTCGATCTATCTCATAGCCGTTTTTGTCAGGTATCTGCTTAAATCCCCATCTCCACAGGCTCAAATATCCCGCGGCCGTCTGGCTGATTTTCTATTCAGTGCCGGGGCAAGTTACCCTTAGCCTCCCCTCGCCAACAGGTGCGGGGAGCACTAACACTCCTGTCACGGAGATACCGTGGCCGCTTTAGTCCAGAGGAGGTCGGGTTAACGCATGCGTCACTATGAATTAATGGTCATTCTTGATCCAGAACTAGAAGAACGCACGGTCACACCAAGCCTTGAGACATATCTCAAAATCATCAAAGAAAGTGGTGGCCGCGTCGACAAGCTCGACGTTTGGGGCAAACGCCGCATGTCCTTTGAGATTTCAAAGAAGTCTGAAGGAATTTATGCCGTGGTTGATATGCACTGCGAACCAGCTGCGATCAAAGAGTTGGATCGTCAACTCAATTTGAACGAAGCGGTTCTACGCACAAAAGTTATACGTCCCGAATAATCTTCGAATTATTTAGCGAATAATTTTCAGCGTCCGCAAATCACTTAAGAGAAGAGAAACAAATGGCTGCAGGAGATACAAACATCACCTTGATCGGCAACCTTGTCGATGATCCAGAACTCCGTTTCACCCCATCGGGTGCTGCGGTTGCGAAATTCCGTGTTGCCTCCACACCTCGTTATTTAGATAAGAATACGAACGAGTGGAAAGACGGAGACAGCCTCTTCCTCCAGTGCCAAATTTGGCGTCAAGCAGCAGAGAATGTTGCTGAGTCGTTGACCAAGGGGATGCGAGTCATTCTTTCTGGTCGCCTAAAACAACGTTCATACGAAACCAAAGAAGGCGAAAAGCGCACAGTCTTTGAAGTAGAAGTTGACGAGGTCGGACCATCATTGCGAAATGCAACAGCGAAGGTTACAAAAACCACTCGCCAAGCAGGAGCAAGTGGTGGGTTCTCGGCTCCAGCATCTGACACCTTCAATGACGATCCATGGGCTGCTGCATCGACTTCACCGGCCGGCGGCGGATGGGCAACCACCACCAACGACGAGCCACCTTTCTAAAACCCACCATCCATCCATTCCTGCGCTAGCAGGGCACCCGTAAAGGAGCACCACAATGGGAGCACGTAATAACAGAGCGCTCAAGGAGCCGAAGAATAAGTCTGCTAAGGCTGCGGCGCTCAACAAGAAGTTCAAGAAGAAGCCATGCAGCTTCTGTCGTGACAAAGTCAGTTATATCGATTACAAAGATATTGCGACTCTGCGTAAGTACATTTCCGATCGCGGCAAGATTCGCGCCCGCCGTGTCACGGGAGCTTGCACCCAACACCAACGCTCGATTGCAACTGCTGTAAAAAACAGCCGCGAAGTTGCTCTCCTGCCTTACACCTCGACAGCGCGATAAGGGGACCTGAGACAAATGAAACTTATCCTCACTCGCGAAGTTGCAAATCTTGGTCAAGCTGGCGATGTTGTAACCGTTAAAGATGGTTTCGCTCGCAATTTCCTTCTTCCTCGTGGCAATGCAATTGCCTGGTCCCTTGGTGGAGAAAAGCAGATCGAAGGCATTCGCCGCGCACGTGCTTCGCGTGAAGTCCGCGACCTCGACCATGCAAAAGAAATCAAGGCGACGCTGGAATCTGCAACCGTGACCGTTTCGGTCAAAGTTGGAACTTCTGGTCGCCTCTTTGGTTCTGTTACCGATAAAGATGTAGCCGCTGCCATCAAGGCTGCGACTGGATTAGATATCGATCGACATAACCTCAAATTGGCTGGGCACATCAAGAAGATCGGTACCCACGCGGTAAAGGTCTCTCTCGCTCACCAGGTAGTAGCCAACGTCTCGATCTCGGTGGTTGCTGCAGCCTGAGAAGACAGAATTAGAACGGGTCCGCTGATTACAGTGGGCCCGTTTTATTTTCCCGTGACTTGGGTGAGCATCTTCGAAAAGTGAGGGCTCGTGAATTCTGCTTGGGCCAACTCGTACTTCTCCATGCCCCAAGACCAGAAATCAAAATCTAGATCTGAGACCGAGCTTTGAATAGAGGCCCAGAGGGTCCACCCATATTTTCCTAGTAGTGCTTGGAGCCAGGCCCTCGCGACTTTCTCCGGGCGGTGGGCCCCGTAGTACGCATCAACTAGCTCTTCCAGTGCTTCGAGGTCCAAGAAGGATTCGGCCCATATATTGCCTAATTCGAAGCAAGCATCATTGTTGCCGGAGTATTCGTAATCAATGATCCAAATTTTCTCCCCATCGTCGATGAAGTTGCCTGGTAGGAGGTCATTGTTGCAAGGCACCGTTCCCTCATCCAGAATTTTCATCGCTTCAAACATCTGATCGATCTGTGGGGCATAAGTTAGGTAGTTATCCGGCAAACGAAATCCACGCTCTTTCACGATAGCCAGGTATGACTTCTGAATATCAAACATATTGAAATCCCTGACGAAGGGTTTAGCCGAGTGGAGAACACGGCAGCTCTTGGCGATTCGTGGCAAATTATCTAGCACGTCTTTGGCAGAAAACGTGCGACCGTTGAGATACTCGATAACCAGCACCCCCTGACCTGGGAGATAGCAATGAACTTCTGGGGCAATTCCTATTTGGGAGGCTAGTAATGAGTTCTGATATTCGGACTCGCGATCGATTGATAGCAATGAGGAACTATTGCTAGAAATGCGAGCGACGTACTTCCTGTTGGCTCCTTGAACTAACAGATTTCGATTTGTCAGACCGCCGGATAGCTCGGTCACAGAAATCCGATCTCTTAAACAGGGAACTTGGTCGAGGAGCGACCCATAAATCTCTTCTAATGAAGTAGTGGAGTCGATCACGCTGTCAGGATACATTTGCACCCATGGCTACGTCAGCAATTCCGGAAAGAGCAAAGATCGTCATTATTGGTGGCGGAGTGGGCGGCACATCAGTTGCCTATCACTTGGCCGAACTCGGCGAAAAAGATGTCATATTGCTGGATCGAAGCGACCTCACTAGCGGATCCACATTCCATTCAGCTGGTTTGGTGGGGCAATTGCGGGCAGATCCGACTTTAACGAAGATGAACATGCACTCTGTTGATCTCTACCGAAAACTAGAAGGAACAGATACTCCTCCGAGTTGGAAGGAGTGCGGGAGTATCAAACTTGCCTCATCTCCTGAACGGATGGAAGAAATTCGCCGTCAGATTGGTTGGGCTCGGACATTCGGGCTGGATTTGAAGGAAATATCGCCCAAAGAAGCCCAGGATCTCTTCCCATTGATGGATCTTGATGGAGTAGTGGGGGCCTGTTATATGGCCTCGGATGGTCAGGTCGACCCCTCGCAGCTCGCCCAGGCTTTAGCCTCCGGGGCTAGACGCGGCGGAGTGCGCATCTTCACACACACTCGAGTTCTCGGAATTACAACCAAGGATGGCCGAGTTACCCACGTGCAGACAGACAGAGGAGCCATTGAGTGTGAGGTCGTCGTTAACTGCGGCGGCATGTTTGCCGCCGAACTGGGGCGAATGGTGGATGTTCGGATTCCAATTATTCCAATGAGTCACCAGTACTTAATTACGGAGAACTTCCTGCCAACTGGAACGGCTTACCTTCCTTCCCTTCGGGATCCAGACTTGCTCATCTACTTCCGCCAAGAAGTGAGCGGTCTGCTGATGGGCGGTTATGAACGCAATTCAAGAGCATGGACTGCGGACTACGAACATCTCGATGATATTCCTGCCGACTTCAATGGAAGGTTGTTGCCAGAGGAGTGGGATCGATTTGAAGAGATTGCGGAGAATTCTCAGCGACGCGTGCCAAAGATGGGCGAAGTGGGAGTTAAGAATTTTATCAACGGCCCTGAAGGGTTTACTCCGGACAACGAATTTTGTTTAGGTGAGACATCAGTCGGTGGCTTTTATGTTGCGGCTGGATTTTGCGCACATGGAATCGCAGGGGCTGGCGGAATCGGTAAGGTCGTTGCCGAATGGATTGTCGCCGGCGAGCCCACTATGGATCTCTGGCACATGGATATCCGTCGTTTCGGGCAGGCGTACAAATCTCCGAAATTCACCCTTGAACGTGTAACCGAGAACTATGAAGAGTATTACGACATTCACTACCCCGGCGAAGAACGCAAGAGCGCTCGCCCTTTGAAAAAGTCTCTCTTGTATGAATGGCACAAAGCGCACGGCGCGGTCTTTGGAGAAAAGGCCAGTTGGGAGCGGGTGAATTACTACGCGGATAACATCAGCGACGATGAGCTTGCGCCTTACGGTTGGGCTGCCAAACATTGGTCTAGCGCCGTCAGGGCCGAGCACCTTGCAACCCGCGAGAGCGCGGGACTTTTTGACGAATCAAGTTTTGCGAAGATCAGCGTAAAAGGTGAAAAAGCAGCGTCTTTCCTTAACTTTACGTGTGCCAACGACGTGGTTAAGGGGATAGGTCGCACTGTCTACACCCAGGCCCTGAACTCAAGAGGTGGAATTGAATCTGATTACACCGTCACTCAAGTATCCGAGCATGAGTTTATGATCGTTACTGGCACTGCATTTCTTGTTCACGATATGGGTTGGTTGGAGAAGATTCGACGAGAGCACAACTTCGATGTCAGTATTTCCGACATCACTTCATCTCTATCATGTTTTGGTATTTGGGGACCTCGCGCGCGCGAAATTTTGCAGGCCGTCACGTCATACGATTTAGGTCACACGAATTTTCCATTTATGCATTCGCGAGAGATTGAGATCGCCAATGCGACCGTGCGAGCAACGAGAATTACATATGTGGGCGAACTCGGATGGGAACTCTATGTTCCTGTAGCTGATAGTGAAGTCGTCTGGCGTGCGTTGATTGCTTCTGGAGAGAATTTTGGAATGAAAGTCTGTGGCTATCGAGCAATTGAATCCCTCCGTCTGGAAAAAGGGTATCGAGCATGGGGCGTGGAGATTTCTACAGAGACGAATCCTTTTGAAGCTGGCCTTGAATTTGCAGTTGCGTTGAAGAAAGAGTCTTTTATCGGCAAGAGCTCACTGATGAGGGTAAAAGATGATGTTCGAAGGAAGCTCGTCCCGATTCTCTTTGATGATATTCGGCAGGTGCCGCTTGGAAATGAACCGATACGAATTGGTGAAACGATTATCGGAAGAGTAAAGAGCGGTGGCCAGGGTTATACGATCAACAAAGCCATCGCATATGCCTATCTACCCATCGAGCACAGTGGAATTGGAACGAAGGTGGATGTCGAATTCTTCGGTAATTGGAGAAGCGGATACATTGCTGCTGAGCCACTTTTTGATCCGACGAGTTCGAGAATTCGATCCTAAATATCAAAATATGAGATGCAGAAATAAACTTTTCTACACACGCTGTGGAGGAGCGAATCGTCGCTGACCTGCCCTCTTACTCGCAGGAGAGGGAGTTGAGGCGAGTTATCCACATTTCATCAACAGGGTATTACACAGGAAAAGGGGAGTTATTCCCTCTTTCTCCACAAGCAATACACATGCGTAGGAGTTCATTTCTAGCGTCTGGGCGGGCTACTGCCTACGGTTCACCTCAACGCTACTTTGTCAGTGGCGAATGGAATGGTGGTTTGTGTGAGCATTACGGAACTTCCCCAACGACCGCGATCCGAACCCGAGTTTGAACGAACGCCACCACAAGACCTGATTGCCGAACAGAGTGTTCTCGGCGGAATGTTGCTCAGTAAAGATGCAATCGCCGATGTTGTCGAAATTCTCCGCGAGCGCGATTTCTATCGACCAGCGCACGAAACTATTTATGATGCAATCTTAGATTTGTATGGCCGCGGCGAACCAGCTGACGCAGTTACGGTATCTGCCGAACTCACCAAGAGGGGCGAGATCGCCCGTGCCGGTGGCGCCCCATACCTGCACACTCTGATTTCATCGGTTCCGACCGCAGCCAACGCTGGCTACTACGCAAAAATCGTACGCGAACGTGCGATCATGCGCCGTCTGGTCGAAGCCGGAACCAAGATTGTGCAACTTGGATACAGCGCCGAAGGCGATGTTGATGATTCTGTAGATCAGGCACAGGCAGAGGTCTACTCCGTAACCGAACGTCGCGCTAACGAAGACTACGTGCAACTGAGCACCTTGCTTCCACAAGCACTTGACGAGATCGAAGCGATCTCAAAGGGTGTTGGCGCCGAAGGCGTCAAGACTGGATTCAAAGATCTCGACACTCTGACCAACGGTCTTCACCCAGGGAACATGATCGTTCTTGCAGCGCGGCCTGCGGTGGGTAAGTCGACCCTCGGTTTGGATATCGCTCGCTATGCCTCTATTCATGGTGGAAACACCTCGGTGATTTTCTCTCTTGAAATGAGCCGATCTGAAATCACAATGCGTATGTTGTCGGCTGAGGCGCGCGTGGGACTTAACAATATCCGCGCCGGAAATCTCAGTGATGAAGAGTGGTCACGTCTAGCACGGCGCATGGGAGAGATTTCAGCAGCGCCGCTCTTTATCGATGATTCACCCAACCTTTCACTCATGGAGATTAGGGCCAAGGCAAGGCGTCTCAAGCAGAGGCATGATTTAAAGCTGATAGTTATTGATTATTTGCAGTTGATGACGAGCGGTAAGCGCGTTGAAAGCCGCCAGCAAGAAGTCTCTGAATTCTCTCGGCAATTGAAGCTGCTAGCCAAGGAACTCGACGTTCCGGTTATCGCGATCTCTCAGTTGAACCGATCTCCCGAGCAACGATCGGATAAGAAGCCGATGCTCTCTGACCTTCGCGAATCAGGATCGATCGAGCAGGATGCGGACGTTGTTATCTTGTTACACCGCGATGATCTCTACGACAGTCAGAACCGATCGGGTGAAGCCGACCTTATTATTGCCAAGCACCGAAATGGACCGACCCGCACTATTACAGTGTCGGCGCAACTACACTTTGCTCGCTTCGTCGATATGCCGCAGAGTTCGGCACCCACTGATTACACGCAACAACGCGGAGACAATAACTAGATCAAGTTTTTGGATACGTGCACTTGTCTGCGCACACGATCGGCAAGGATGATCCCCGCAATTACTACTGCGCCTCCGACCAATTGCGTTGGTGTCAGGATTTCACCCAACCACCACCAGGCAAATCCTCCTGCAACAACGGGTTCGAGCATTCCGATAACGCTGCTCGTAGAAGCCGATAGAAGCTTTAGGCCATTGAGGACAAGGACGTAGGGCAGGATCGTGCCCATCACGATAATCCAGAGGATGAGCACCCAACCTGGCAACGTGTAGTTCTTAAATGTGCCTTGTAGGTTGATGTGTTGGCTAAATATCTGAGTAGGAAAACTCCATAACGGCGTGAGAACTGCCCAGACCAAGGAAGCTATCCCAAGCCCCCAGAGAGTCAACGTTCCGGTAGATCTCTTAGCCACCAATTTTTCCCCCAGAAGAAAATAGGCAGCGAGGGCAAAGGCGTCGATAAAGGCGGCAACTAGACCAATTCCATTGAGTGTGAGTCCACGCCAAACCTGCCCCACAAGCAGCAACCCAGAGAATCCAAGGCCGAGGGAGAGCCACATCATGGATGGCACATGAAGTTTGAGAAAGAACCGGATATAAAGAACTATCCAAATGGGCGCAGTGAATTCGATGATGAGGGCAATGCTGATCGGCATGCGTGCAATTGCAATGAAATAGCCCACCTGAACAGCGGCAAATCCGATCGCTCCATATGCAACAAGCCAAGGCAACTCATCACGAGTGGTTTTCAGTGAATCACGTTTGCGGGCAAGTACGAAAAGAAGAAGAATCAAGAAAGCGCCAGTGCACCGGGCTTGAGTTAGTCGCCAAGCCGAAAGTCCACCCGCGAGAACCAACTTTGAAATAACACCGTTGAAGGCAAAAGCCACTGCTCCGAAAACTAAGAAGGCCTCGGCGCGGAGTGATTTGAGCACTCAGACAGAGTACTTTAAAAAGCTGACTCGGGAATCTCCATGATCAAGTTGTCAGTAGATTCCACGATTGCGCGATCTGCCGAAATGTGCGGCAGATAATTGCGTACGAAGAACTTGGCCGTGGCAATTTTCCCAGAGTAGAAGTCGGCGTCCTTGCCGGCTGTGGGCAACTTGCTCGCTGCAATGTCGGCTTGGCGAAGTAACAACCAAGCGGTAATGGTCTCGCCCACCGCCATAAGGCATCTAGTCGCATTGAGACCAACTTTGTATATCTCTGAGGGATCGGACTGCGAGGCCATAGCGTGGCCAACCAGGACACTGATGATTGCATTGAGGTCTTCGAGTGTCTTTTGAAGTACAAGTTTCTCTTCAACATGGGTACCGCCAGATTTGGCGAAAGCGCCGATCTCCTTGCTGAGAAGACCAATCGCACGACCGCGGTCCTTGATGATCTTGCGGAAGAAGAAATCCAATCCTTGGATGGCAGTTGTGCCTTCGTAAAGCGTGTCAATCTTGGCATCACGCACGTACTGTTCTATGGGCCAATCTTGGGTAAAGCCAGAACCGCCGAAAGTCTGGAGCGATTCGGTACCAAGGAGTGTCCAAGACTTTTCACTGCCATAACCCTTAACTACGGGAAGAAGAAGGTCGGCAAGGGCATCAAGGTCGTCCTGCTTATCTTTTTCCATGCCTTCGGCGCGGGCAATGGCTACCTCGTCCTGAATGGAGGCCGCATATAGAACGAGCGCTCGCATACCCTCGGAATAGGCCTTTTGCACCATAAGTGAGCGACGAACGTCCGGGTGATTGATGATTGTCACGCGAGGACTAGCTTTGTCGTTCATTACTTTCATGTCGCCGCCTTGGACACGTGTCTTGGCGTAAGCGAGTGCTTGTTGATAGCCTGCCGAAAGAGTTGCGATTGCCTTCGTCCCGACCATCATCCGTGCAAATTCAATGATTTTGAACATTTGCGCAATGCCTTCATGGACTTCCCCAAGCAAGTAGCCAACTGCTGGCTCCTTCTCACCAAGATTCATCTCACACGTTGATGAAACATTGAGACCCATCTTGTGTTCGACATTGGTGACATAGACACCATTGCGCTTACCGAGAGCGCCTGTCTCCACATCGAACATGAATTTCGGAATGAGAAATAGGCTTAATCCCTTGGTGCCGCCCCCGCCGCCTTCACGTCGGGCAAGTACGAAGTGGACAATATTTTCATTGAGATCGCTATCCCCTGATGTGATAAATCGCTTTGTACCGGTGATATGCCACGTTCCATCTGCTTGCTGAACCGCCTTCGCGCGACCAGCCCCGACATCACTGCCGGCATCTGGCTCTGTGAGCATCATGCTTGCTCCCCAATGGCGGTCTACCATCAATTTTGCAATCTTTTTCTGCTCATCTGTTCCGAGATAGTAGGCAACTTGAGCGAATGCATACCCCGAGGCGTAGATGTGTACGGAAGGATTGGAACCCAGAACCATCTCGGCTATCGCCCAACGTAGTGAAGCCGGTATTTTTGTTCCGCCTAATTCTGGCGGTGTATCAACGCGCCACCACTCACCTTGAATGTAAGCGTCGTATGACTTCTTAAAAGATGCCGGAACTTTTACATCCCCCGTTGCGGGGTTGAAATCCACGCCCAACCGGTCACCTTCTACAAAAGAGGCGGCCAGGTCTTCCTCTGCTAAACGTTTGATCTCTTCAAGCATGCCCATTGCAGTTTCGCGGTCAAGATCTTTATAGAGGGATTTGCCGAGAATCTCACCCCGCCCCAGGAGCTCAAAAAGGCAGAATTCGATATCGCGCAGGTTGGCGGTGTAGTGGCCCATCAGGTGATTCCCCCAGTACGTTTGAATAGAGCCCAAGGATGCTACTCGTCAGTAACATATGCAACCCCGACTCGCCCGCCCTGTGGATATGTCCCCCGAACGACCTCTGTTGGTGGTATGGCAGCGTGAACATACTGAGCAACGTGAAAAGAACTTCCCTGGCGTTTTGCCTACCCGAAAAAGGGTGGGGGTGATGTGAGATGTCCATAACGGAGATTTTCCCCTCCTTTGAGATCCTTCCGCCCCAAAGGCCAAACGCTGAAGAAGTTCCAGTAGCGCCCGTACCCCCAACACCGGCACTGGTCCTGGTCAAAGACTCTACGGATCTAACAGAGCTGGATTATGCGAAGACCCTCGCCGCCATGGCTGGGATCGCATTCGTTGAATTAATTGATTATCCGATCGATCGCACCTCAATCTCATTGGTCTCGGCCGCCATATGTCGCCGACATGAAGTTCTTCCTCTAAGAATTCACAATGGTCGTCTCGTGCTGGCGATGGCTGATCCCGGAAACGTCATTGCCATCGATGATGTGCGCGCTGCGGCACGTATTCAAGTGGAAGCTGTGGGTGTTACACGTAGTGACCTACTTAGCGCCATTGATCGGTATCTGCGCGCAGATGATGAATTAAATGACCTTACATCGGCCCTGCTTGAATCGAACGCGCCCGCCGAAACAAATGACTTCGGCATTATGGAATCTCCAGAAGGAGACGCACCAATCGTTCGTTTTGTGAACTTGCTCGTTAGCCAAGCAATTCAAGATCATGCCTCCGATATCCACATTGAACCAGCCGAGCATGATGTAAAAGTCCGGTATCGAATCGACGGCGTGTTACATGAAATGCAGAATGCTCCTAAGAGTATTCAGAACGGTGTCATCTCACGCTTAAAGATCATGAGCGATATTGATATTGCCGAAAGACGCAAGCCCCAAGACGGTCGCATGTCAGTGCGACACGGTGGTCGCAAAATAGATTTGCGTGTTGCAACATTGCCCACGGTCTGGGGCGAGAAAATCGTCATGCGAATTCTTGACAATCCAAACTCAAGTCTTGACGTTCGCGACCTAGCCTTACTAGATCGTAATTTCAAAGCCTATGAAACTTCATACACGAAACCTTACGGAATGATTCTGGTAACTGGTCCAACCGGTTCGGGAAAGTCAACAACTCTGTACACAACGCTTAGCGCCGTCGCTAAACCCGAGATCAATGTCATCACCGTGGAAGATCCTGTTGAATATCGAATGGAAGGCATCAATCAAGTTCAAGTCAATCCAAAGGCTGGTCTGACATTTGCAAGCGCGCTCCGTTCTATTTTGCGAAGCGACCCGGATGTCGTACTCATCGGGGAAATTCGAGATCACGAGACTGCACAGATTGCTGTCGAAGCATCTCTCACGGGGCATCTCGTCTTGTCGACCCTGCACACCAATGATGCACCAAGTGCCATTACTCGCCTTACAGAGATGGATATTGAGCCCTTCCTAGTGGGTTCTGCCCTGGACTGCGTGGTTGCTCAGCGCCTCGCACGTCGTCTTTGCGAGCATTGCAAATTGCCGGTAGTGCATCAACCTCAGTACTTGAAGGACCTTCGCTTCGGTTTTGATCCAGACGTGCCGCCTCCCACCATTTATCAACCAGTTGGGTGCACCAGTTGTTCCAACACCGGCTATCGCGGTCGAATCGCAATTCATGAGGTGATGACCGTGACCGAGGAAATCGAGCGAATGGCCGTTGCCCGCTCATCCAGCGCTGAGATTGCACGGACTGCACGCGAACAAGGAATGATCACATTGCGCGAGGATGGCTGGGCCAAAGTTCAATTGGGCCTTACTTCAGTTGAAGAGATCTTGCGAGTTGTGGCGTAGTGCAACTCGTCGGACAGGCTGACCCTGAACTTATCGCCGCCCTTGAAGAGGTGGTTACCCAAGGCGCATCGGACTTGCACATGACCGTGAATGCCCCACCTATGCTTCGAATTAATGGCAGTCTTCAACCGGCAGGAACATCGCAGCCATGGCCCCAGGAGAAAGTCGTCTCGGCCCTATTTAGTATCCTGTCGCAGGAACAGAGGGAGATCTTTGAAAGGGAATTGGAGATGGATTTCGCATACACGATTTCCAGCGAAGCCCGATTCCGCGTCAACATCTATCAACAGCGCGGATCGATGGGGGGCGCCTTTCGAATCATCCCGACCGAACTCAAGCAGTTGAAGGCCCTCGGCGTTCCCGAGAGTGTCGGCAATTTTGCTCAGCTTGCCCGTGGTTTAGTCCTAGTGACGGGACCCACCGGTTCGGGAAAGTCGACGACCTTGGCCGCTCTCATTGATTTGGTCAACAGCACGCGCGCCGATCACATCGTGACGGTTGAGGACCCAATCGAGTTTCTGCACCACCATAAGAAATCCATCGTCAATCAACGTGAGGTGGGATCAGATACGCATAGTTTTGCCGCCGCACTCAAGCACGTTCTTCGCCAAGATCCAGATGTCATACTCATCGGCGAACTCCGCGATCTGGAGACGATTTCGGTTGCCCTCACGGCTGCCGAGACTGGCCACTTAGTCTTCGCCACCCTGCATACACAGGATGCACCCCAGACAATTGACCGTGTTATAGACGTTTTTCCACCTCATCAGCAGGGTCAAGTGCGAGCACAACTGGCTGCCACCCTTCAAGGGGTGATCTGCCAATCTCTCGTAAAACGTGCTGACGGCAATGGACGTGCCGTGGCGACCGAGGTTCTTGTGACAACATCTGCGATCTCAAATCTCATCCGTGAAGGCAAGACTTATCAGATCATTTCCATGATGCAGGCAGGGCGTGCGCAAGGCATGCACACGATGGACCAGCATCTGGCCGATCTCGTTAAATCGGGAACCGTGACATATGAGGCCGCCATGGAAAAGGCCCATGACATTGATGGCCTGAACCGGCTGTTGCAAGGATTTGATTCTAAAACGACAGGTACAGGCGCTCAATATGGTTCCATCGATTTCGGCGATTCATTTTCCAAAGCGGTTCGCTAGTGGCCACTGCGCAGGCATTCGTCTACTACCGGACGCAATACGTCGGGAAAATTAATAAAGGGCTCGTTGGAAGCGCAGAGCGAAGTAGCAGTCGCATCGAGACTAGTCTCCATGGGACTTTCACCTGTATCCATAGTCCGGGCTTCAGAGCATTCTGGTCTGAAGAAAGAGATCTCCATCCCGGGATTCAAAAAGAAAATAAAGTTGAAGGAACTGGCAGTCATGAGTCGTCAGATGGCGACCATGATCGGAGCTGGACTCTCGCTCCTTCGATCCTTGAATATCCTCGCCGATCAGACCGAGAACACTTCGTTGGCCAGAATTCTTGGGCAAGGTGCGAGACGACGTCGAGACAGGAGTCTCCACTTCAGACGCATTCGCAAAACACGCAGAAGTATTTCCGCCGCTGATGATCAGCATGATCAGAGCGGGTGAGGCCGGCGGCTTTCTTGAAGGTGCTCTTGACTCAATTGCGATCAACTTTGAGAAGGAAGTTAAACTCAAAGGAAAAATAAAATCGGCGCTTACATATCCGGTGATAGTTTTGGTCATGTCATTAGTTTCAGTGGTGGCGATGCTGGTATTTATCGTTCCCGTATTTCAAAAGATGTTCACGACATTGGGTGGAAAACTCCCGTTGCCGACCATGATGCTGGTGTATTTATCGCAAGCAATGGTCTGGATCGGCCCGCTAATGATAGTGATTTTCATTGCTTTTTCGATATGGTGGCCGAAGAACAAGAACACCGAACGGGTCCGAAGACGCCTCGACCCATTCAAACTTAGACTTCCCGTCTTTGGAATATTACTTAAAAAGATTGCCATCGCCCGTTTTTCTAGGAATTTCTCGGACATGATTCGAGCAGGCGTGCCAATACTTCGCGCACTTCAAATCGTCGGCGAGACATCCGGCAACTGGGTCATACAACGTTCGCTTGAAGAAGTTGCAGACTCAGTCCGACAGGGACATTCCCTCTCTGGCCCGCTATCCGACCATCCGGTATTTCCTCCGATGGTGACGCAGATGATTGCGGTAGGTGAAGATGCTGGTTCTTTGGAAGTCATGCTCAACAAGATTGCGGACTTCTACGATCAAGAAGTTGAAGCAGCTACCGAACAGTTAACTGCGATGATCGAACCATTAATGGTTGCATTTCTCGGCGTCGTTATCGGTGGAATGGTTGTTGCGTTGTACTTGCCAATTTTCAATATTTCAAAACTTATTCACTAACTGTCATCTCCAAAGAGGGGACAAGATTTTCCTTGTCGCCTAAAAAACATAATGCTAATTTTCCTGAATCAGATGTTCCGTGTTCTATTGAAACGAAAAGGATGATCTCATGATTTCTCGCATCGCTGGCGTGATGAAGTCTCGCCGCATTTCCCTGCAAGAGAAGGAAAAGGGTTTCACCCTTATTGAACTTCTCGTTGTCATTGTCATTATCGGCATTCTCGCCGCTATCGCTATTCCGGTATACATGGGTGTCCAGGACAACGCCAAGAATTCCGCCGTGCAGTCTGACCTCACAAATGCGAAGACCGCAGTCATCGCATATTTGACTGACAAAAACACCTTGCCTGGCGTATCACCAGATACGACAGCGCTGACTCCTGCAGCCTTGGGTACCTACGGTTTCACACAAAGTTCGAACACAACCACCATCGCATACAGCCCAAGTGCTCCTGCTACCGCCTCCGGTCCTTTCTGCCTCGTTGGTACAGGCGTCACCGGCAAGCAGTATTGGGTTACTGACTCCTCCGGTGTGACCTCTACGAAACCTACGACTCCGACCGCTTGCTAGTTGGAAGCCGTTTAGAAATAGCTTCAAATCGTATGGGTGGGACGCGGCAGCGCTTCCCACCCATACGACTTCTATCCCCGCCCAGTAAGAGGATGCAAACAATGGAGACCGATCAGTTGTGGTTCAGGCATCGCGACTTCGCACCTGCTCTCGACGATGGTTTTGGTGTCGTGGAAGTCGTAATTTCAATGTTCTTACTCTCGATTCTTTCAATTTCTTTCATCCCACTTCTTGTAAATTCCATCGAAAGCACGGGCAAGAACACGACGATCGCAACGGCCACGCAGATCGTGAATCAAGAAATTGAGGGTGCTAGGGCGGTACGTTCGCCCACGTCGACGACTCCAAGTTGCCTTGACATAACGAGCTTTCTGAATGTGACTCTTGCCTCGGTGACAGATCCACGAGGAGTCACTCTTTTGCCGAAATGGGATACCCCGACGTGTCCAACGAGTTATCCAGGGGTCGTGCGAGCCAGAGTCTCAGTTACTCGAAGCAGTTCTTCGACCATCGTGGCCCAGGCGGTCACCCTCATTTACGTTGCATCGGCTACTTGATGAGAATCCATGCGCTTGGCACCGAGCAACGGGGCTTCACACTCGTTGAATTGATGATCTCCACAGGACTCACCTTGATTGTCCTAGTTATCGCCGGTGGAGTTCTGATTAGCGGTCTAAGAACTCAGGAGATCGCCCGGAGCGTTACTGATGCAGCCAATACCGCGCAGTTGATTGTTCATTCGGTTCAGGCCGGAGTGAAGAACGCATCCGCCATAACGGTCACGAGTAATACGACGACCGGCACTCAACTTCTCCTTGTCCGCACCGTCAGTTCTGATCCCGCTTCGACTGCACCCTCTTGTCAAGCTTGGTATTACACACCGGCTAACGGGGGGGCTGTGTACACAACGAAGACCACTCCTGCCACAGCCATTACATTGCCAACTGGCGGGCCGCAAGGCGTGTGGACAATCCTTGGTTCTGGTGTCAGTCCCGCAGATCCCATTACCGGCAAGGTGTTTAACGCCCCTAATGGAGGTCGAGTTGAGCTCAAATTCGATGTTGCTGCTGGTTCTCACCCTTACGTGCTCATTAACACGATGACATACAACTCTCAATCAACGTCGGTGAGTGCCCCATGCTTCTAAAACGAATCTATTCTCAATCCCGCGCGCGAATTTCTAGCGAAAGAGGTAGCGCGATCCTTGGAGTACTTGGTGTTATGGGAGTCACGATAGTGATCGCTGTAACCACGACGACCGCCTCGTTGCATGCTGTGGGTATTACAACGGCAACGCGAGCAAGCGTCGAAGCCGAGGCTGCTGCCGAAGCAGGCATCGACTATGCAGCATCGCAACTTGCAACTTCAGTTTGTCAGTCCACATATTCAAGTGCTACCGCGCCGATATTTTCTGTAGTGGTCTCTTACTCCAGCCTGGCAACTTCTCCTGGGACCACAGACACTTCATGGGTACTTGGTTGTCCTTCCTCGACGAGTGCGCAGAGACTCAAACTCGTTTCAACTGGAACCGCCAGTACGGCAGGTGTGGCAGGAAATACCACCGGCAACATTCGCAAAGTTGAGGCGATTTATCCTTATACGCCATCACCGCCCGCGAATACGATCACTCCCTCAGGTCCGGCAACATATTCCTACTCGCAGCAAGATCCAACGATCAACAACATGACTATCACTCAAGGTGGCACAACAAGGCCGAGCGTTGTTTATCTTTCAGGTAGTACGACGTGCACTTCAGGTTCGCAGATCACGGGGGATGTTGTCCTCGGCGGTGGCGGTCTTTCGGTGACATCTGGATGCACAATTAACGGCGATCTTTCGACTTCAGGGGTCGTAAGCATCCAATCTGGAGAAGTCACGGGAAGCGTAAACGCCGCTGGGGTGCAAAGTGGCGTCTCGGTCACACTGGCGACTCCAGGAGTTATCGATGGAAATATATTTGCAGCTGGTCCGGTCTCCATTGCTGGCAAAGTGGGTGGCAACGTCGTTGCAGGACCGATCGCGGGTGTATCAACCTTCTCCAGTAAAGCCTCGGTCGGAGGTTCGGTAGTCTCCGCCGGAACCGTGTCGGCATCTGCTGGAGTGATAAAAGGGACAGTCACTCAAAATAAGGCCGGAATAGTCACCCCCACCGTTCCTTTTGCGCCCCAATGGGTTGATTATGCTTACAGCCCGAGCGATTGGGTTGCCACCAACAGCACTCCCTATTCCGTGTTGACGATGGCCACCTGCACGTCAACTGCCCTTTCAAATGCCCTCGCCTCCCTTGCCGGCTCAGCTACCCCGATGATTTTAGATACCCGGGTGTGCGGCGCCGTCACTAATTTTTCAGGTTACGATATGACCCTCACCAGTGATTCAGTGATTATCGCCAATGGTTTCAATTTCGGTAATAACAATATTCAAGCCTCGAGCGCGCCCGACAAACGACTATGGATCATCATTCCTGACTCCGTGGCGGATCGTCAGCCCACTTGTCCTACAGGAAGTTCGGCAAGCATCGGGAACAACGTGGAGGTCGGCCCGCACGTTGCCGCGATGATCTATTCACCTTGTGCGATAAGCAATGGTGGAGATGTGTGGACGGGGCAGATGTATTCATCTTCCATCGGGACGAGTTCGGCTTTCTTATTGAATTTCATCCAAATCGGTTTACCGACGGTGAACCTGAGTACGGGGCAGTACTTAGCACCCGCTGGTACGGGAGTCCTCGGCGATAGAACGTCGATTCGAGATTTGGTGTCAAACTAACATGGCAATCCTCATCGGAATATTCGGCTCACTTGTGGGTTCATTCCTCAACGTCGTCATATATCGAATCCCACTCAAACGCTCGATTGTCTCCCCACCAAGTGCCTGTCCAGAATGCGGGATGCGAATTAAGAGATACGACAACATTCCTGTGCTCTCATGGGTGCTGCTTCGTGGTAGATGCCGTTCTTGTAAGGCGCCAATCTCCATGCGCTACCCAATTGTGGAATTGAGTACGGGTGTTTTTTTCGGCGTAGTTGCTTGGAAATTTCACGGCAATGCTCTCTTCTTGCTTATTGCTTTCCTCTATCTCGCGGCCGTGAGTATTGCGCTCGCACTGATAGACCTCGAAACACATACCCTTCCGAATCGAATAGTGCTGCCAAGTTATTTAGTCGGGGCACTTCTACTTGGCGCGACTGGGCTCTTTCACGGTAATTACGCCGGCATTTATCGCGGCCTGTTCGGAATGACGGCACTGGCCCTGTTCTATTTCGGTATGGCTCTTATCTACCCAGGGGGAATGGGCATGGGGGATGTGAAATTCGCAGGTGTTTTAGGGTTATTTCTTGGATATCTAGGTTGGGATGTTCTCGTTGTCGGTGCCTTTTCCGCATTCGTCTTAGGTGGTTTCTTTGCACTTGCCTTAATTCTCTTTCGAAGAGCCAATCGCACCAGTGGTATCCCGTTCGGGCCGTGGATGCTTACAGGAGCATGGGTCGGCGTGTTCTTCAGCACGACAATCGTTCAACAGTATTTATCGCTGTTCGGGTTAAGCAATCGTTTTTGATGCAACTAGGCACGGGAGGAACAATAAAGTGGCAACTAGCATCGTTGGTTTGGACATTGGGAGCACAGGCGTGCGCGGCGTCGAACTGAGCTCCAATGGAAAGAATAAGCCAACATTGGTTCGCGCTTACGAGATTGCGCTGCCCCCCGGGGTTGTTGTGCGCGGTGAAGTAGTTCAACCCGACGTCGTCGGAGCAGCATTAAAGCGACTCTGGTCCCAGGGTGGATTTAAGAGCAAGAAGGTCGTATTGGGAACCGGCAACCAGGGTGTCATCGTCCGTGACCTGACAGTGCCAAAGATGTCGCTCAAGCACATACGGGAGTCACTTCCCTTCCATGTTCAAAGTACGTTGCAGATGCAGCTAACCGATTCACTTTTGGATTTCTACCCGACCTCCGAGAGCATCGGCGAACAAGGGCCAATTCTTAACGGCCTACTAGTTGCCGCAGAGAAGAAGGAAATCTTAGGGAATGTGAGCGCAGTCGAGAAGGCGGGCCTCACTCCAGTTGAAGTAGACCTAATTCCCTTCGCGCTAAATCGGCTTCTTATTAGCCGACCACAGATCCTGGGAACAGTGGCCCTAATCGACATTGGCGGAACAACTACCAGCATCATTATTTCCACTGATGGAGTTCCATGGTTTGTCAGAATTATCCCGACAGGTGGGGACGATCTGACCCAAGCGCTCATTGAGGGTTTGGGAATTGACACCCCAACTGCTGAGGAATTGAAGCGGTCACTCACTCTCGATGCGGTCGAGGTTAAAGCCGATGATTCGAATTCCACGTCCGTTGGGTGCAAATGTGCCAAATGCGTTGCCGATGATCCATATGTTGACGATTCTCGATCCACTGAAATTCTGCATACTGTCAGCGGAGAATTGTTGGGAAGCTTGCGGAGTACCGTGAATTATTTCAACAACACCAGACCGCAGGACCCGGTTCAACAGATTCTGCTGACAGGCGGTGGATCACTGCTTGCGGGGATCGCGGGCGCACTCGCGGAGATCACCCACGTTCCAGTTGTGGCGGCAGATCCATTTTCGATGGTGGGGCTGCCGCGCAAGAAAACGGCGAAAAGGATGAATCTGGACGGTTCGATTTCAGTAGCACTCGGTTTAGCGCTACGGAGCACCACATGAGTCGGGTTTCAAAGACCGCCAATCTAGTTGTGGGGGGCGAGTCGAGAGTCGACCTCCTACCGCAAGAACTGAGGGACAAACGCAAGGGAAAAGTTCTTCGTCGACGCCTCGGATTCTTAATCGTATTAATTGCGGTGATAGTAGTTGGCATAAGCGCCTTGGTTCGAGCTCAAGCGATTCAAGCGAAGTCAGATCTCTCAATCGCACAGTCAAACACAAAGTCCATTTTGCTTCAGCAGCGAAAGTATCGAGAGGTTTCTGAGATTCAGAAGCAGGTCAGTACCATTCAAGCGGCTCAACAAGTTGGCACTTCGACTGAAATCAACTGGAAGAATTATTTAATATCTGTTCAAACTACCTTACCGCCAAATGTCACACTTGACTCGGTCAACATTGACTCCGCGACACCATTTGCAAGTTACGCGCAAGCGAGCGCGCCTCTGCAAGGTGAACGGATCGCGACATTGAGTTTCACTGCAATAAGTTCGACGCTTCCTCAAGTGCCGCAGTGGCTTATCGCCCTGGCCACTCTCCCGGGGTACGCCGATGCAAACCCTGGCTCAGTGACTAGAACAGAGACTGGTTCATACTCGGTGAACATCACGATGCACATTAACCAAGCGGCATTCACGAACCGCTTTGCGACGGTAGGAAAGTGAATATGAACAAGAACAGGATGTGGGTTATCGGCGCAGTACTGGCAATTGTGGTGACCGTGGCAGGTGGATGGCTAATTGGGATATCTCCACAGTTGGCAACTGTGGCCTCGGCTAATCGCGATCGGGCCACTGTAATTGCCGCCAACTCCAGAAACGAGATTCTTCTGGCCAAACTCAAGCGTGATTATGAGAATATTGATGCGCTCAAAAACCAAATCTCAACCCTTCATCAATCCGTTCCCACCACAGCCGATGTGTCTTCATTTGTAACAGAATTGAACTCTTTGGCTAATGCCAGAAAAGTCACTTTGAAGTCAATAAACGTGAGTGATGCACGGGCATACACACCCACTACCCAGGCATCTGCCGCCAAAACCACGACATCGGGTTCTCCCCAAACGAATCCAAAGATAACTACGACAAATTTCGTCACGATACCCGTGACGATTGGTGTCACCGGGGATTACAGCAAGGTTTTGGACTTCGTCAACGATGTCCAACTTGGACGCAGACTATTCCTTGTGTCAACCTTCTCGAGCATGGGAGCCACGAATTCCAAGGGGGTGAAGGGGAGTCCGACTACTTCCGGTGGATCACAGCGGGTGGATTCCACGATTGCCGGATTTATGTACGTACTTCTTGCTTAAGGGAGCAGGCCCTCACTGCGTGCTGCGTGGTATAGATCCATGCGGGTTCGGGCGTCTAAACCTGTTGCATCGTATTTCGCCCGGACTCGATCAAGATATTCCTTGACGGTCGAAGGGGCTAGTCCCATGCGACGTGCAACTGTTTCGAGTTTCAAGCCTGATGCGTACAAGACCAGCGCCTTTCGCTCTTGGTTTGAAAGATTGACACGTCCAGTCTTGATGGAAGCAATTGCTCCTGCAACTTCCGGAGACATCCAGTCCCCGCCCGTCATCACGGCATCAATGGCCTCTTTGAATTGGGCGTCATTTGCTCGCTTTGACATGTAACCGTGTGCACCGGAAATCATGACAGACTGAATGGTCTCGGCCTGTCCAAGGGCGGATACAACAAGAATGCGCGCGCCTTTTGCAGCGATGATTGCAACAACCTCCGCCGCAGAGCGGTTATCACCTAGGTCTAAATCGACGATTGCTACGGTGTCTTTGTCGCAGAACTCTGCCGCCGCTATAACGTCTTTGCCCTCATAGGCGATCTTGTCTTCCGGGTACAACCCGCGGATCTGAGTTACTAGGGCAGTCAGAAGCAACGGATGGTCTTCTAAGATAACAAATGACACTCTGATGCTCCCTTCGTTCACCTAGCCTATCAACGAAGTCAATAACCTAAACTCTCATCCATGAAGCCGCCACACTGGGTATTCGCTCAATGAATATCATAAAGTTCGCCCATCCGTCCCGGGCCAAACCAACGTGGGCAACGCAACTAGATCAAGTGAAACTCGCGCTGGCGAGGGCGTCTTTCACTTTGTGTTGGCTTCCATCGATCGCGCTGGCACTTGTAAATTGGAAGGCTGGCAAGAGTGGGTTGCCATATCTCCTCTTTCTTAGTCTCATTCTCTGGTATCTGCTGGAATACGCTGTCCCTCGAAAACAGGGCAACGTCGTCTCAACGCTGCTAGCGATCGCGATTCTCTATGTTCCTTCACTCGAGCCTGGCGCGCATTCGCAGATTTGGTATGCCGTAAGCCTCTCGGGCGTTGCAACGGTCGTTCTGGCAGCTTTGTATTCGACGTGGCCGATCTCACTCCTCTTTATTGGGCTTGCTGCGGTAGTCGAACATCTTGTTGTTGTGAGTCAATCTAGTCCCCTCTACTCAGCGGGCGTTTTCTGGTTGAACGGATGGATAACGCCGCTATGGATCTTTCTCCTTGGCGCATTCGTGGGATTTGCCTTCCATGGGCTGGAGGAGACATTCACACAAGAAGATCGCATTGCTGAATCAATGGAGACTCTCAAAGCGCGTGATGCAATTATGCGCGCCCTAGCTGAGGAACATTCATCACAGCGGCGGCGACTTCATGAAACGGTTTTAAACACGCTGGCAACCATGGTCCGGAAAAATACGGGCGAAACGGAAACGCTTCTTAATCGCCTCAAGAGTGAAATCGCTGAAGCTCGCTTTTATCAAGGTCTTGTTGCGCCGACTTCAATGTCGGCCATTATTGGTTCCGTTGTTCCAGCCCTTGCGCCTGGAGATCCATTGCTGGATATAAAGAAAGGCGAGGACGTTCTCTTGCCTCAGAAGATTGCACGCGATGTCCGCGATGCAATGGCAGAACTGATTCTTAACGCCGTTAGACACTCGGGCGGGAGCAAAGTCACTATCTCTTGGGAGAGAGTGCAGAAGAGCCTGACCATCAAAGTTCAGGATAATGGGGTTGGGCTATCGCAGAAGTCGGGTAAAGGACTTGGACTCGGTCAAATTCTGCCCGAAATTCTGGCAGATCGCCGCGCGGAAATGCATATTTCTACTGGCGAAGGAACGGGGACTCAGATCGAACTGGTAATCCCTCTCGACGAAGAAGACCGCCCGACAATTTCCCACACACCGCCGCATTCACTATTTGAAATGTTTGATTCGGTGGGAAGGATCCTTCTTGCTGCACCGGCTCTCGCGGTTGCGGGCCTAAGTTGGTGGTTGGTCAGTCCTTACAGCCCGAGACCAGTTTTGTTTGCCTTGCTCGCGATTCACGTTGTCTCTGTTCTTGTGGCGTCTATGAATCCGCGTCGAAAGGGAGGATGGGCACTGATTGTTGTTGGCCTCTTCGCTGGACTTCTCACCGTTCTCTTGATTTCGATTAATTCCAACGCATGTGAAAATATTGGGCAACTTCGGTGGGCGGCCAATTTCCTCTGCAGTACTACAAGTATCGGCGCCGTTTTTTACGTACCGAGAAGACTGCGATTGGTCTTTATTGCACTAACCATTGTCTGCCTTTATCTCATGGGGCTTCTATTGCCTGCGGCGTGTTCCAGCGCTTTGCTGACTCCGGCAAGTGCGCTGCTTGGATTTTTCTTAGTTCTTCTCACCCTGTGGCGACAGAGCAATCGCTGGCGGGCAAGCTTGCGAGTTAGTCGAGCTCGAAGTGCCGAACTTACTCGTCGTCGTATCGAGCGAAAGATTGATGCCGACCGGGCAGAGCAATGGTTCTCCGCAATGGATTATCTAGATCGATTCGCCAGGTCGGCGACGAGCGGCACCTTCGTCGAGACAGAATTGCAGAAGCAGGCTCATATAGAAGAGGCACGGCTGCGCGCTCGCATTCAGTTGGATCCTTTTGTAACAGGGGGTTTCGCCCAACTTGCATTGGATCTGGTCAATGTAGCTGCCAAGCAGAATTGGACTCCGACCATCGCGGCAGTCGAAGCACTGACCGACTCAGACTCTGTCTCCGCGGAGGTTCGCATTGCAATGTGTGAGGCATTCGCGGGAATAGAGACAGGAATGTGTCAAATAACCCTTTATCTTGACGAAAATGAGGAATGCCTAACCGTGGTCTCCTCCTGCCTAGACCTTCAACGGGCCGCCATCGTAATTGGTAGCGGATTAAGAGGGGGTGGTGAGAGACGGACGCGGGCAGTTTTTGACTCCGTTAACGGGGAGCATTGGCTTGAAATTCGGAGGGCAATCTAGAGCTCTTCTAGTGCTCGCTCCATTCCTTCTTTGGCTGCCTTTCCTAGTTTGGCGAAGGCAGGTTTCAAAAATGGTGCAATAAACCTTGCGCGGCCTTTAAAAGTGAACTCAGCCGTGTAGGTAACCTCAGTTTCATCGCCCAAATCTCGAAAAACAATCGTGTCAAGGGCCACAACTGTTTTATTCTCGCCTCGCAGACTAATTCGCTGACCATAGACATATTCTTTTACGACGTACGTCAGTTGCGTCTGGCGCCCAGCGAACGTTGATGTGTTTAAGTATTCGGTACCAACGGCACCCTCACCCTTAATTCGCACAGTGGCCACGGTTCCCGGATCCCATAACGTAGTCGTGGTGAAATCTGAAAAATAAGCAAAAACCCTTTCAAGCGGTTTCTTGGCCCTTACTACTTTACGAATTCTCATCTTTACTTTCCTCTCTTGCGCGCTAACAGCGAAGCCCAAATTCGGGCGGGCACAAACTGTGCCAATTTCATCAGGATGGCCATCGGTTTCGGGAAAACGATGACCAGACGATCCTTTTCAATTCCGTCGCAAATTTCCCTGCCCGCTTCATCGGCGTCAATAATAAATGGCATCGGAAAGGCATTGAGGGCTGTTAACTCGGTCCGAACAAAGCCGGGACAGATAGTTGTTATGTGTACGTTGCTCGGCGCAACACTGATTCTAAGTGCCTCGAAAAGGTTTATTTGGGCGGCTTTAGTCGCACCATACGCCTCCGATCCAGGCAATCCACGGTAGCCAGCGACTGAAGAAATCCCGGCGATTAGACCAGAGCGTCGCTCCAGCATCTCAGGAAGGATCACGGACAGTGCATTGCTTGTTCCGATGAGATTCACCTGGACATGTTCATTGAAAATGGGCGCTTGCCAATTATTTCCCGACATTTGCTTCCAGTACCCAGCCGAAATCACGGCGATGTCGATCGGCCCCAATTTCTTTCGAATTTGGGAAGCAGCACTCTGAAGGGAGGATATGTCGGTGACGTCTGCAGGTACCGTGAGCATATTCCCCGCGGCAACTTGTTCGAGTTGATCAGGTCGTCTTGCTGAGATCGCCACGATGGCGCCGCGCGATACTAATTCAGTCGCAACGGCGGCGCCGATTCCACTTGATGCCCCGATAACCCAGCAAATTTTGCCTTCTAGGTTCATCGTTAACGCCTGGCAATCTGAAGTTGGCTAACGCCGAGGTATCCCGTTCGAAAGCCGGCTTCGCAGTATGCAAGGTAGAACTCCCACATACGACGGAAAGTCTCATCAAACCCCAAACGCCGAATGAGTGGCCACTGCGAGACGAATCGTTCACGCCAAAGTCTCAGAGTTCTTGCGTAATGCGGGCCTAACTCTCGTTGGGCCGTTACCTGCAGGTTTGTATGAACGTTAAGTATTTCATTAATGGATTGAAGAGAAGGAATAATTCCGCCCGGGAAAATGTATTTCTGGATCCAACTAAAGGAGCGTTTAGTTGCCAGTACCCGTTCGTGTTCCATCGTAATCGCTTGAATGCAGGCTTTGCCGCCGGGAGAAAGTAGCCGATCGATGGTAGAGAAATATGTTGGCCAATATTCCTCACCCACTGCTTCAACCATCTCCACGCTGACTATTGCATCAAAAGTTCCCTCGACCTCCCGATAGTCTTGGAGTCGCAAATCAACTCGCTCAGACATATTTGCTACAGCGATCTGATCGCGTGCAAATGCCAACTGTTCGGCTGAGAGCGTTACCGATGTTACAAGCGCCCCCCGCTGGGCAGCCCGCAAGGCGAGTGCACCCCAACCTGTTCCAATTTCCAGAAGTGTTGTTCCAGCCGATACGCCGGCGTAATCGAGAACGCCGTCGATTTTCCTAAGTTGGGCTTCTTTAAGTTTGGTGGCTGTGGCTACTGGCTCACTGTCGTCGAACCAAGCAGCGGAGTAACTCATTGTCGGGTCCAAGAAGGCCGCGAAAAGGTCGTTGCTTAAATCGTAATGGGCACTGATATTTTCGCGGGCGCCTTCGAGCGTATTCGCCTGATGGGTAGGAACTCGCTTATCGACGACGATTCGCAATCGTTGAAGTGTCTTTGGTACCAAATTGGAGAGTTTTGCTGCAAAAGGGGTTAATAAGTCGGCCAAATCAGTGTCAGGGCCCGGACGCCAATCACCGGCCATGTAGGCCTCTCCGAAACCAATTTTGGTGTCTCGCCCAAGTCGAGAAAAAAATGCTCGTGGGCGGACTATTTCAAAGGATGGGAGGGTGTCCGAGTCGCCTCCGATCTGCTTGCCTTTCGGAAGATTGACTCTGACAGGAAGGCGCTGGACCGCTCGCTTGAATAGCAATTTAGCAATCGGGGCCGAAAGTGGAGCCGACGGAGTCTTGTCTATTGCGGGCCACATTTTGGTATTTGTAGACATGTCATACACCTTCTTGAGGGTCGTGGTGCGGTAATTGGAAAACGGGTAGCCGTCCGAGCCAGAGCCAGATTCCATGAATCCGAATAAGGATGGATATTCGTTGGGTCATGAATGGCCTTGCAAAAAGCTGAAAGAAAATAGCTCGCTGTGTCGCTGGGATGGGTTGGCCGCGAAAGTTTGCCGAAAATGAAGCACTCTCTCCGCGAAGCAACGTCACGGTTGTAGAAACCACTCCCGATGTCAGAGTGAATCGCATTTCATAATGTCCACTGACATCAAGAAAAGGCGAGACGTGGAATCTCTTCTGCGTCATCGCCTTCCCAGATGAGTCTGGTGAGAGAATGTAGAGATGACGTTGATGGTAGGTGTTCCGGACCTCGGCTAGAACAAAAGTGACGTAATCATCTTTGTCTACACACCAGAAAACGGTCAATGGATCAAATGAATGTCCAAGTATCCTCGCGTTCGCCAACATAAGAATTCTGGAGGAAGGAGCCAATTTAATGTCGTTTGATTCGAGAAAGTGATCGACATTTTCTCGAATCGACTTCTTCGCATCGCCGAGATGATCCTGGGAGTTGAAGGTTGTAAAAGGGCGCAAATACCAGGGATATAGGGGAAGATTGTCAAGATCTACGAGCCACTGGTATGTCTTATGTTGGAATTTCCGATGGATCTTCTCTAGCCGTGCATGAGTGACAGTTCCGACTACGAGGGAAGGCGTAGCGGGTAGGGCTAAGGCTGATTTCACCATTTCACACCGAAATGCTCCGCGGCTTGGACGCCAGAGCGGCACCCATCTTCGTGAAAGCCCCATCCGTGATACGCGCCCGCGAAGACAGTGCGATCCGTGGCAAGTGTCGATAATTTTGACTGTGCCGCGACTGATCGTGCTGTGTAAATCGGATGTTCATAGTCCATTGTTGCCAAAATCTTGGTTGCGTCTATGCGCTGGGTGGCATTCAGGGTAACCAAATACTCCTTTGTGGAGATAAGACCTTGTAGGCGGTTCATCCAGTAGGTCACAACCGGCGGCACATCGGCGGCGGCACATGAAAACATTCTGTAGTTCCAACTTGCGCGGGCGGATTGATTATCAGAAAGGAGGCTGGAATCAGTGTGAAGTATTGTTTCATTTGGAGCATAATCAAAAGCCTTCAACACTTCTGATTCTTCCTCGGTCGGATCGTGGAGAAGTCGGAGAGCCTGATGGGGATGTGTTGCGATCACAACTCGGTCCACCTTGGTGATTTCGCCACTAATGTCGCGAATTTCTACGCCGTCATGTTTGCGGGTGATTCCCATGACCGCTCGCGAAATACGAACGTCGGACAATGAGGATGCAAGCTTTTCTACATATGCACTTGAACCTCCGATGATGGTGTACCACTGTGGTGAACCAGTGACGCGAAGAAGCCCGTGCTGATCGAGGAAGCGAAAAAGATACTGCGCGGGATATTGCATCGCATCTGCTCGACCTGAAGACCAGACGCATGAGACAACAGGGATGGCGTAATGAGAAATGAAATGCTCTGAAAATCCCTCTTTCTCAAGAAATGCTCCGTAGGTTGTCAGATCGCTATCATCGTGTGTCCGCATAAATAGGTTGGCCCGTCGGTGAAAGCGGCGGACTTGAATAAGTAGACGCAGAAAATTGATGTCGAGGAGCCGGTATGGCTGGGCCAAGATGCCAGAGAGCCCACGACCACCGGCAAATTCGAGACCACAACCTTCGCAATGGATGCTCATGCTCATCTCTGTTGGATGCACCTCAACTTGGAGCTCGCTAAAAAGTCTGCGTAACCACGGGTAAGTCTTGTCATTATGAACGATAAACCCGCTATCAACTTTGAGGGCACCGCTACCGTCTCCATTCAAGGTGTGGGTGTGAGCGTGGCCACCGAGGCGACCATCGGCCTCAAAGAGGCAGACCGTGTGAGTGCGGCTCAGTAGATAGGCGGCAGTGAGGCCGGATACTCCGGAACCGATTACGGCAACAGAGGGCCGGGTCGGAGTTGCTGGTGTTGACATAATCCCCCGTGGCCTCTCATTTGTCTAAGGTTTGTATAAGGAATGGTATGATTCTGTCGAATGATTGTCAAATCTTTGTCTAATGCTTGTAAGGTAACGCCATGGATGAAGTAATGGATGTGCCCTTCCTCAGAATTGGCGAGCTCAGCAAGCGGGTGGGAGTCAGTGAACATCTCCTTCGAGCATGGGAGATGCGATATGGCCTCATGAAGCCGGCCCGTTCAGAGGGTGGTTATCGCCTTTATACCTCCGCCGACGAATTTCGAGTGCGACGAATGCTGGCTTACTTGTCGCAGGGTCTGGCGGCTGCACAGGCCGCTCACGCTGCCCAGGTGGAATCCGAAAATGGCGGCACGCGCGAAATGTCGAAGCTTCCCGAAAAAATCAGCCTAGAGCAGGCTTATCTGCGTCTTAGGGAGAGTCTTAACCAATTAGACGAGCCTGCAGCGCAAGCCATTCTGGACCGACTATTTACTGACTTTACTGTCGATACTGTAATTGCTCACGTTCTCATTCCCTACCTTCAGGAGATGGGCACGCGTTGGGAGGCCAAGACCTTGAGTGTGGGCCAGGAACACTTCGCCAGCAATATTTTTAGAGGCCGACTTGCTGAATTGGCTCGGGGGTGGGGTGAGGGCTCCGGACCCGCCGCCTTGCTCGCTTGCCCCCCCGGCGAAGCGCACGAATTCGCCTTGCTGATCACCGGAATCATGCTTCACCGCAACGGCTGGACGATCCGATATCTTGGCACTGACACCCCTTTGAGCGATGTCACCGAAATAGCTTCACAGACTCGGCCCTCGCTCGTTCTCATGTCGGCGACAATGCCAGAACGTTTCATGTCGATCATCCCTGAGTTGCGAGTTATCGCGGCTAATACACCGCTCGTGCTGAGCGGTCAGGGAGCGAATCGAGAAATTGCTGAACAATGCGGGGCCAAATTTATTGCCGGAGATTCAGTCTCATCAGCGCAGGAACTCGCAAAAGTAATTAAATCAGTGAACTAATTCGACTTTCTGAGAGAGCGGGCGACGGGAATCGGACCCGCGCTGTCAGCTTGGGAAGCTGACGTGATACCACTTCACTACGCCCGCGAGTGGTTATATTGGGTAAGCATAGAGAGAGACGGTAAAGTCGCCAACCATGTTGCTAAGTGATCGCGATATTCGCGCAGAAGTCCAGGCCGGTCGAGTCCGGGTAGAACCATATGACCAAGAGATGGTTCAGCCCTCCAGCATCGATGTTCGCCTGGATCGTTTCTTCCGAGTATTCGAAAACCACAAGTACTCCGTTATCGACCCCTCGGTCGAACAGAGCGAGCTCACACGTGAAGTCGAAGTGGGACCCAAGGAATTTTTTATTCTCCACCCGGGAGAATTCGTTCTGGCCAGTACATATGAAGTCATTTCTCTTCCCGATGACCTGGCAGGGCGACTTGAGGGGAAGTCCTCACTTGGTCGGCTGGGCTTGCTCACACATTCGACCGCGGGATTTATCGATCCAGGTTTCACAGGTCACATCACCCTTGAACTCTCCAATGTCGCAAATCTGCCGGTCAAACTTTTTCCCGGGATGAAAATCGGCCAACTCTGCCTCATCAAACTCTCCTCTCCCGCTGAACACCCTTACGGTTCAGCCCTTTATGGCTCTCGCTATCAGGGGCAACGCGGTCCCACGGCGAGTCGTTCATGGATGAATTTTCACCAGAGCGATATTCAGTAGATCCGTGATCTACACCCAGCGAATTCAGATGTACACCCAATCAATAGGGAGTAAGTTAAAAGCATGAAAACACTCGTCATCGTTTTGGTAGTCATAGTTGTTCTCGGTCTATTCGTTGTTTCCCTTTACAACCGCCTCGTCCGCCTAAACATCAACGTCAATGAAGCCTTCGCGCAAATCGAAGTGCAGTTGAAGCGTCGATCTGACCTGATCCCGAATTTGGTCGAAACCGTCAAGGGGTACGCGGCTCATGAAAGTTCGACATTTGAGAAAGTTGTGGCTGCACGCGCAAAGGCAACAACGGCTTCAGGAGTCGCGGAAGTCGCCGCAGCCGACGGGATGCTCACTCAGGCACTGCGAGGCTTGCTGGCGGTCGCCGAAGCGTACCCAGACCTCAAAGCGTCCACGAATTTCCTAGCTCTTCAGGAAGAATTGTCTACGACTGAGAATAAGGTCTCCTTCGCTCGTCAGTACTACAACGACAATGTGAAAGCACTCAACGCCGCCGTCAAGACCATACCTACATCCTTCTTCGCAGGCATGGCTAAAGTAACCGAGCGGGCGTTCTACGAGGTGGAAGATCCTCAATCACGCCAAGCACCAACGGTTAAGTTCTAAAGCGCGTTTATGGCAGGCGTATCTTTTCGCGCATCCCAGAGCGCCAATAAACGGAAAACCATCTTGCTCCTTGGGGGCATGGGCGCCCTCGTCTGGCTCGTTGTTTATGCCGCCCTGACTTATTTTGGAAGAAGTACGAGTGCGATCGTTCCTATCGCTGTTGGAATCGCACTAATTTCTGTCTGGGGTTCGTACTACGCCTCCGATTCGATAGTCCTTCGAATGACGGGTGCACGGGAGATTCAACAAAGTGACAATCCGAATCTCTTTAACTTGATCCAAGAGGTAACGATAGCAAGTGGATTGCCGATGCCGAAGGTCGCAATCGTTCAAGACAGTGCCCCTAATGCATTTGCGACCGGGCGAAATCCCGAACATGCTGTCATCGCTTTCACAACGGGGATACTCGACGTCATGGATCGCGATCAACTGCAAGGAGTAGTCGCACATGAGATGTCGCACGTAGGCAACCGTGACACGTTGGTTGCCGCAGTAGCGGCGACAACAGCTGGGGCGATCGCGATGATTAGCGATATTTTGACGCGGATGATGTGGTTCGGCGGAGGGCGCCGAGACAGTCGTGACAACAATTCAAATCCGTTTGCCTTGGTGGTCTCCCTTATTGTTTTGATCCTGGCGCCGATTGCAGCGTTATTGCTTAAATCGGCAATATCGCGGCGCCGCGAAGCGTTGGCGGACGCAACCGCCGTGGCATTTACCAGAAACCCCGCTGGTTTGCGTTCTGCTCTTGAGGTATTAGCGGCGGACAGCACAGTTGTTCATCAACGTTCAACTGCCGTTGCCCACATTTGGATTGAATCGCCTTTGGATGCAAAATCGGTGTCACGTCTTTTTGCAACTCATCCGCCAATTGAAGAGAGAATTGCGGCGCTACGAGCTATGGAAAGTTTGGGACCTGCTACTTAATTACTCGTTGGCGGGAAGAAGAGCGTGAAAGTTGCGCCATCTCCCAATGTTGAGGTGACGCTCACACTTCCGCCATGTGCTCGCATCACCGCATCCACAATAGACAACCCAAGACCGCTTCCATCAACCGTAGTTCGGGCACGTGAAGGATCTGCTCGGTAGAAGCGCTCAAAGATTCTTTCTTGATCGGCTTCGGTCAGCCCCGGACCCTTGTCTGAAACCGAGACTGTGGTTCCAGTTTCGGAGTGCGCAAGGGTTACTTCGATGGGGGTACCAACTGGTGTGTGTGTGCGAGCATTGGCAAGTAAGTTGGCGATAACTTGGTGAATTCGGTTGGCATCTCCCAATACGTAAATCTCTTCCTCGGGAAGAGTGAGTGTTATCGGATGGTTTGGCCCTGCAGCGCGTGCAGATTCAACAGCTTCCTTAACGGTCGATGAAATATCTACGGGATCTTTTAACATTTCACGGGCTTGATCCAGGCGGGCAAGAAGCAGGAGATCTTCAACCAGGGATCCCATACGGAGGGACTCTTTCTCAATGCGAGCGATCAACTCTTTTGTCTCTTGCTCGCCCTGTACTGCGCCTTGTCGATGCAACTCGGCAAAACCCCGAATGGCGGTGAGAGGAGTACGCAATTCGTGGCTGGCATCTGCAACAAATCGGCGTAGGCGATTTTCACTGGCCGTGCGCGCGGCAAATGATTCTTCAATTCGAGCCAACATCTTGTTCAACGATCCTATGAGACGGCCGACTTCGGTATCGGGTTTGGCGGCTGGAAGGCGGGCAGAAAGATTGCCGCCGGCAATTGACTCTGCAGTTACTTCTACCGCCTCAAGAGGGCGTAGACCAATGTCGATCACTTTGCGCGATGCCAAAGCGATAAGTAGAAGCGCGATAAGGCCTATAAAAATGAAGAGAACTTGGAGTCGATGAACGGTCTGGTCTATGTTGTCCATGGATTGTGCGACGACAACGCTGCCCAGAGCCGACGGAAGTATGCGCGCCAAGACTCGAAAATCTGCGCCGTGTGCTTCAATCGTAAATGGCTGGTTCTTATGGGCGGCTACCACCGCGGGAGTGAATCCTGTAACGAAGTTGGTGATGGCCTGCGTGTTTAGGTCTCCGCCAATCACTCCAACAACATTTCCTGAAGGATTCAACAGTGTTACCGACATCGTGGTTGGTACTTGCCGAAGCGGACTCAGTCCCGCCTTGGGTCGTGTCTTCGAAGTGGCAACTGAGCTCTCGTCCTTACTTTGGGCCGGCAAATTATTCTCATCGGGTGCAATCCCTGCGCGATCGAGGCGAAGTGTCGAGCCGCCTGCGACGCTCCTCAATTGAGTATCGACTTGTGCCATCAGAAATGAGTGCAACGAACTTCGCGCGGCGATATCGGATGCGATGAACCCGAGGGCAGAAAGAACCACTACTCCCACGATCAAACGGTTACGTAAGCTCCAAAGGCTCAGCGGATTGGAGACTTTGCGAAGTGGTGAGACCATGGTTTGCGCAGTTTAGGGGTACTACTTAGGTGGCATACGCAGGCGGTAGCCAACCCCACGGACAGTGTGAATTAGCGGCGGCTCGAAAATATCGATCTTCTTGCGAAGGTAGGAAACATAGGTCTCGACGATTCCGGCATCTCCGCGGAAGTCGTACTGCCAGACGTGATCGAGAATCTGGGCTTTCGAGACGACACGGTCGGCATTAATAAGAAGGTAGCGAAGAAGCAGAAACTCAGTAGGGGAAAGATCAATGAGTTGACCGGCCCGTCGCACCTCATGGGTTGCCTCGTCCAACTCAAGGTCGGCAAAGCGAATTTTTTCGTCATCGGGCATCGTCTCAATGGCGCCAGTTCGACGCAGAAGGGCGCGAAGGCGTGCGACGAGCTCCTCAAGACTAAAAGGCTTGGTCATGTAGTCATCACCACCGATGGTGAGACCGGCAACCTTGTCTTCCATCCCATCCTTGGCGGTCAAGAAGAGAACGCCGACGTTATGGCCCTCACCGCGGAGTTGGCGGCAGACCTCAAAGCCATCTAGGTCGGGCAACATGACATCCAGGACAATCGCGTGGGGCTGGAAGTCCTGGGCTACCTGAAGTGCCTGAGCACCATTGGCGGCGGTCCGAACGTCAAAGCCCACGAAGCGTAGGCTGGTTGAAATCAGGTCACTGATGCTCGATTCGTCATCGACCACCAAAATCCGATGGGTCGTAACATCCTTTGTATCTTGCACTTCTGCACGCTCCCTGAGAGTCGTCATAATCATCACCTCTAGGGCCGATCATTGCCGCTCACCCTGTGGATTTTCTGAGAATACTCCGTACGCAACCTCTGGATCTAGTTAAATCAGAGGTTTGACGCTGCGGAGCAGGGCCTGGGCGACATCGAGGACTTCGACGGTGCTCTCCCGTGCGGTGACTCCATCGCTGACCATGACCCGGCAGAACGGACAGGCCACGGCCACTTCCTCCACGCCGGTGGCGAGAGCCTCATCTACGCGGTTCATGTTGATACGCGTGCCGAGCTTCTCCTCCATCCACATCCGACCGCCACCGCCACCGCAGCAGAAAGAGCGCTCCTGGTTTCTAGGCATCTCGGTAATTTCAATGCCGGTGGCTCCGAGCAGTTCGCGGGGCGGTGCGTAGATCTGATTGTGCCGGCCCAGGTAGCAGGGATCGTGATAGGTGAGCGTTTTGGTGCTCTTATTAACCGGCGTGAGTTTTCCGTCTCGCACCAATTGATTGAGGAGCTGGGTGTGATGAACCATCTCCAGTTCGAATCCGCTCTGGGCGTAGTCGCGGCCAATCGTCGTGAAGCAGTGAGGGCAAGTGACGACTATTTTTTTCTTGCCCTTCTCGGGTCTACTAGCAAAGACCTCATTGAATGTTTCTATATTTTCCTTGGCAAGAATTTGATACAGGAATTCGTTGCCGGCGCGACGTGCTGGATCACCGGTGCACGTCTCTCTCTTTCCAAGTACGGCGAATTTAACGCCAGCCATGTAGAGCAACTCTGCAACTGCCTTCGTCGTTTTCTTAGCGCGTTCTTCAAATGCGCCGGCACAACCAACCCAGAACAAGTAGTCAACGTCTTCGGGTAACTCTCCCTCGACGATGCGAATTGGGAAATCGCATTCTGCAATCCACCCGTCGCGATCTGTGCGGTTGGCACCCCACGGGTTTCCTGAATTCTCGAGGTTACGGAATGTCCCACCGAGCTCTGAAGGAAATTCGGATTCGACCAGCACTTGGAATCGGCGCATATTTACAATGTGATCGATGTGTTCAATATCGACGGGACATTCGTTGACGCAAGCGCCGCACGTTGTGCACGACCAGAGAACGTCCAGAGAAATTGGAGCTGATTCACCTACTAAAGATTCTGTCTCAACAACTTTGGCCATCGCATGATCACGCATGGCCATGATGAGTAGTTTGGGGGAGAGCGGTTTATCTGTATGCCAGGCAGGGCATTGAGATTGGCAGCGGCCGCACTCCGTGCAACTTGTCATGTCCAGCAGACCTTTCCATGAAATGTCCGCGCGCGTTCCAAGGCCAAAGACATCGTCTTCAGATGGATCATCGAAATCGATGGGATGTCCGTGAGACAACATTTCGGGGAGTTCGCCAAGTGAGTTAGTACCATCGCTGTGGCGTCTGTAGTAGACGTTGAAGAATGCCAAGAAGCGATGCCATGCGACACCCATAGTCAGGTTTAGTGCGATGACGATGAACCAGAGCATCGAGACCATGATCTTGATCGCTGCGACGATCCTGATGGAGTTCAAGATGGCATCCAAGGAAAGCTGCTTGAAGACCAGAGCTATGCGCCAAGAGAAGGGGTAGTGCCAACTCCACGAGGTGTCGTTAGACAGCGCCCCTTCAAGGCCGCGAAGCAGGCTTACACAAATTACAATCGCAACAATTGTCGCCTCGACGTAATATGCCTTCCACGAGCCCGACCCGAAGAACCGAGATCGTTTGCCTTTCTGAGCGATGCGCGTGTACTGGCGGATGAAGATCAAGCCGAGAATTCCGAGTCCGGTGAGGAGGGCTATGAGTTCGCTGAAGTATTCATAAGGGATGAAATGTCCGATGAGCGGAAGGCTGAAGTACGGATCTAACACCTGTCCATAAGCGGTAAGAAGGGTTCCAAACAAAGTGACAAATCCGACCATGACCACCCAGTGCGCGATACCGGTGGCCGTGAAGTTGAGCATCTTGGTGTGACCTAAGATCTCGCCCAGCATGTGCGATAGGCGCGAGCCACGCTTGTCTTTGCGAGTGGGGTCGGGCTGGCCAGCGCGATAGATGGCGAGGAGCTTCTTGCCGTTCGCGACGATGAGAAAAAGAGCCACGATCGTGATTCCGTAGGAGATCGTCGGAAGTATCAAATTCAACCAATAGGACATAGGGAAGAGGGTATCTGGGAGCGCAATGTTGTGGCGGATTTAACCAAGAAATTTGAGCGGCAGTCCGAAGTCGGATTCGACTCTGGTGTTGAGAGTGCACTTCTAGGGGCGACTTTTACGATCTAGATGGCACCCGTGAGGGGCAGCGGCTTGGGCCACCCAGATGGGGTCAATTTCCCGGTTGAGAGCTCTCGATTTGATTAACTTCCTAGTTGGAGTTCTTCGATTCTAAGTCGGTGAGAATCCGTTCTAGAGTGCGGTTACTTGTACGTCCAAGAAGGGATGCCTTTAGATTTCTGGAGATTAATCGAATGAGCATGCGTGCCCGACCGTTTGAGAGTCTGAACAACGATTTAATAAACTCGGACAGAAGATATGCGTGCCCTTTCTGCCTTGCAAGGGTCCAAAAGATATACGACGAGTGAGATGTGGCCAGATTGCCCCGGTAGGCAGTTCTATATCTTTCATAGATGATATGTGTATTTCGATTCAATTCCTCTGCATTGGTGTGCCACTGACCTTGACTAAGTCGGTAAAGAAATTCAACTTTGCTTAATATTAGTATTTCTCCAATTTTTGAAAGACGCAGAGTGAGATCGAGTCCCGAGGAAGTTGAAAAATCGGAGTCGAAAAGTCCGACTTCCATGAGGGCGCTTCTCCTGACGAGCCCAACAGACTCAAGTCCTCCGCCGAAGCCTGACATGTCGAGCCAACGAGCAAGCATTTTTTGAGATGAGGAATGCCGAACTATTCTAAAGGAACCATTTCCGAAGATCGCATAGGAGGCCAGAACCGCGGCTGCTCTTGGATTCTCTTTCAATGCGATAACTTGATCGGCCAGCTTGTCTGGAAGCCAGAGGTCATCGGCGTCTAGAAAAGCAAGAAAATTTCCGACGGAATTTGTTATGCCGTTATTTCGTGCCTTGACTTGGCCTTGATTGTGCTGATTAATGACCCGCCAACTCCCACTGTGACTCTTTATGAATGATTCAACGACACTTAGACTTTGGTCGGTTGATCCATCATTGACAATGATGCACTCCCAATCTCCGTAAGTCTGTTTGCTCACAGACTCCAGAGTCTGCCAAATGACATCCTGTTTGTTGTACAGAGGTATGACGATCGAGACTTCGAACTTCACTGCTTTGCCCTCATTTTTGAATTAATCCTCATATTTAAGCTCCAGTAAACGAGAATCATGCTAATCGGAGCACCGACGATTCCAAGGAAATAGGTTGCGGCGGTTATGAATACCAACGAGAAGGCGATCAGCAGACCAGATGAACTAGCCACCCTTGACTCATCGCCGTGAGCAATGAGGCGGGCGGCGTTTATTTGATAGTAACCACGGAAGATCTCTTGGGCGGCGAACAAGATTGGCACCCAGATAGGAAGTAGCCATTCTTTTCCAAAAACGAGATAAACGAAGAACTGAGCTCCAACCGCCACCGCGCTTGCAATGGTGAAAGCGAGCACAAGACTCCGCCACCCCTGCATTTTAGAACTAAGTTTTGCCCTCGCCTGCTCGGACATCAAGCTCAATTTTGAGAGAGCGTCTGGCAGAAATCTCGTGTACATGATCAAACTCGAAATTAATGAGTATTTTGCTAGGTATCCGATTGGTAGTAGTAAGCCGATTATGAGGCGATCGATTCGGTCTGCTAACCCATTGGCTATGCCAAAAAGGTAGTTCTTCTTGCTTGACTTGATTAAAGCCTTCATTCGCTTCACTAGCGAATGCCATTGGAAGTCCAGTGATTCTGAGAGGACGTATGAGGTCGAAATTGTGATGAAGATATAAGAAATGATGAACGCCAGGAAGACGCTTACGATCAAACTTGTTTTGTTGATTTCGAAGAGTAAAAAGCAACTGATTATCTGAACCAAGACTGTCGCCAAGTCAAATATCGTTGCAAGTTTTAGTTTCCCAACAGCAAGAAGGCCATCTTGGAATCCGAAGTTCATACAAGCAAAGAAACTGTAAACGAAGGCGACGATATATAGCGGCAGTTGGATCGGGGTCTGAATATGCGCGTAGAGAGCAAGTAAGCCCGTGGAGATGATTGCGACGACTATCGACAGGAAGAAGATAAGCGTCAAATAAGCATCAAGCTCCTTGTCATTCTCTTTTCTTTGAATGTTCTTTCTATATGTGAGGGAAATACCGGAAGTCAGCAGAATTGTGAATATCAAGCTTGCAGTCATTACGAAAGCGAGGACTGATCTCTTCTCAACACCCAGAACTTTCGTATAGGCCAGGGCAAGGAGCAGGGCAAGTGCGGTGGAGACACCTCTGGTCAAGACGAAGCGCCTATTGGGAGAACCCGCGATCAGGGCAGAGATCTTGACCATATGGAGACCCTAGTGTCCCCACGGGGGCTAAGAGTTGAAGCTTTAGACGGGCGGAATAAATGCGGGCTCTCCTCTGTTCTCCTTCATAGAGACCTTGAGTCGGGTCGACTCAATCTTTTGACAAGACTCGGCGCAAGGTTGAGAATTAGGCCATGGCCCCACTTGGGCCCTTCGATCGACGAAAAAGGAGCAATAAAGATGGCAAGAGCAGTTGGAATCGACCTAGGCACTACCAATAGTTGCGTTTCGGTCCTTGAAGGTGGCGAGCCTACGGTCATCGCCAACTCTGAAGGCGCCCGTACCACCCCCTCGATCGTGGCCTTTGCCAAGAACGGTGAGGTTCTGGTCGGCGAAGTCGCCAAGCGCCAGTCAGTCACCAACGTCGAGCGCACAGTCCGTTCCGTCAAGCGACACATGGGTACTTCATGGTCCATCGATATTGATGGCAAGAAGTACACCCCACAGGAAATCAGCGCTCGCGTGCTCCAGAAGTTGAAGCGCGATGCAGAGTCCTACCTCGGTGAGACCGTGACTGATGCTGTCATTACGGTCCCTGCGTATTTCAACGACGCCCAGCGACAGGCGACGAAGGAAGCTGGCGAGATCGCCGGTCTCAACGTCCTTCGCATCATCAACGAGCCAACTGCAGCAGCACTTGCGTACGGCCTCGACAAGGCCGATGAAGAACACACCATCCTCGTGTTCGACCTCGGTGGCGGAACTTTCGACGTATCCCTTCTTGAAATCGGCGGCGGCGTTGTTGAAGTTAAAGCAACCAATGGCGACAATCACCTGGGTGGTGACGATTGGGATCAAGCCCTTGTCGACCACTTGGTAAAGACTTTCGGTTCTCAGAACGGAATCGACCTGACCAAGGACAAGATGGCGATGCAGCGTATTCGCGAGGCTGCAGAGAAAGCGAAGATCGAACTTTCCTCTTCTCAGCAAGCATCGATTAACCTGCCTTACATCACGGTGGACTCGGAAAAGAATCCGCTCTTCCTTGACGAGACCATCACTCGTGCGCAGTTTCAGGCGTTAACCGCTGATCTCCTTGAGCGTTGCAAGAAGCCTTTCCAATCAGTTCTCAAGGATGCAGGAATTCCAGTTTCTGAAATTCACAACGTGGTACTTGTTGGTGGATCAACTCGTATGCCAGCAGTCGTCGATCTCGTACGCGATCTCACTGGTGGGCGCGAGCCTAATAAGGGCGTGAACCCGGATGAGGTTGTTGCAGTCGGCGCATCTTTGCAAGCTGGTGTTCTCAAAGGCGAAGTGAAGGATGTTCTTCTTCTTGATGTCACACCGCTATCGCTTGGTATCGAAACCAAGGGCGGGGTCATGACGAAGTTGATCGAACGCAACACAACAATCCCCACGAAGCGCAGCGAAATTTTCACAACGGCCGATGACAACCAGCCCGCAGTGCAGATTCAGGCCTACCAAGGCGAGCGCGAAATGGCGGCCTATAACAAGAAATTGGGCATGTTCGAACTCACCGGACTGCCTCCTGCACCACGTGGAATTCCTCAAATTGAAGTCACCTTCGACATTGATGCCAACGGCATTGTCCACGTATCTGCGAAAGATCTCGGTACCGGCAAAGAGCAGAGCATGACCATCACAGGTGGCTCCGCGCTTTCCAAGGACGAGATCGATCGAATGATGAAGGATGCCGACGCTCACGCTGAAGAAGATCGTAAACGTAAGGAAGAGGCCGAGATCCGCAACACCGGCGATTCCCTTATGTATCAGACCGAGAAGTTCCTCGCAGAAAACGGCGAGAAGCTCAATGAGGGCGAGGCCGCCGCGAAGAAGGCAGAGACTGAAGAAGCCCTTGCCGAACTCAAGACTGCTCTTGGTGGCGCCAACTTCGAGATGATTAAGACGGCAACAGAGAAGGTATCGACTCTGAGCCAGGCACTCGGTACGGCGCTGTATGCCGCCAATGCTGCGACTTCTCAGAGTGCTGAAGGTAAGTCAACCGATGAGGGTGTTGAAGACGCAGAGATTGTCGAAGAATAAAGATGAACGAGAATAACGATTCCCTAGCGGAGGAAGTTATTGGAGATCTGCAGAGTGAGGCGGTTGAGGGCGACCTTGCCGTCCTCACTGCAGATCTGCAGCGACTTCAAGCCGAGTACATCAACTATCGAAAGCGTGTTGAACGCGATCGCGCAGTTGCACATGAGATGGCCGTCAGTGCGGTCTTGACTGAACTTCTTCCAATCCTTGACGACATCGATCGTGCCAAGGAGCATGGAGAATTACAGGGTGGTTTCAAGTCCATTGCTGATCAGTTGATCAGCGTGACCACGCGAATTGGCCTGCAATCATTCGGTGATGCGGGAAGTTCATTTGATCCGCAAATTCACGAAGCCCTTATGCATTCAACTTCATCTGAAGTTACCGTGCCAACTGCAACGGCGATCCTGCAACCAGGTTACAAGTACAAAGAACGAATTCTGCGCCCTGCTCGGGTAGCGGTAGCGGATCCGGAGTAAGACGTGGCCGCTAAGGATTTGTACGAAAAGGACTTCTACAAGATCCTTGGTGTGAGTAAGACAGCTACCGATAAAGAAATCAAAAAGAAGTATCGGGAGTTGGCCCATAAGTTGCACCCAGATCGAAACGCGGGCAACAAGAAACTTGAAGAGGAGTTCAAAGCCGTCTCAGAGGCTTATGAGATCCTCTCGGACGATAAGTCTCGTGCTGAATACGATGAGGCGCGTTCCCTCTTCGAGCGCGGGGGGTTCCGCCAACCGCAAGGGGGTGGCCAGGGTGCGAGTCGCGATTACGCCGATTTCTTCGGCGGTGCTGATTCGCAAGATATTTTCGCGAACCTCTTTGGTGGGGGACGTCGGGCCCCGCGAAAGGGACAGGATTTGCAGACGGAGTCCACAATTACCTTTCGCGAATCCATCTTTGGAACGAACTTGGATCTTCGTCTCTCAAGTGATGGCGGGACTCCGACCAACATCACCGTAAGGGTGCCAGCCGGAGTAAAAAACGGTGGCAAGATCCGTATTCGTGGCAAAGGCGCACCCGGGGAGGCTGGTCCCGGTGACCTCTTTATTCATTTGAATGTAAAGCCTCACCCTGTTTTCACGCATAAGGGTGAGAATTTATTGATGACACTTCCCGTTACTTTTGTCGAAGCAGCACTTGGGGCCGACATCAAGGTTCCGACATTAAGCGGCGAAGAAGTCACGGTTCGACTTGCTCCTGGAACTTCAAGTGGGCGAGTGCTCCGCATTAAAGGCCATGGCGTCAAGGGCGCCTCTGGCGTGGGTGATCTTCTCGTTAGCGTGGAGGTTCAAGTTCCGCAGCGCGTCACTCCCAAAGCGCAGAAAGCGCTAGAGGAGTTCGCCGCAGAAACGGCGGATGAAGATGTGCGTGCAGACTTCAAAGCGAGAGCAAAATCATGACGGACGAATCAACTCCGATTAATCCCGAACACGACGACGAAGCCGCCGTATACGTAATTTCTATAGCCTCACAACTTTCTGGTTTGCACCCACAGACGCTTAGACAGTACGACCGATTGGGACTTGTATCGCCGGGACGCGCGAGTGGACGAGGGCGACGGTATTCACTTCGGGATATTGCTCTCTTGCGCAATGTCCAACGGCTCATAGGTGAAGGAATCAATCACGCCGGAATCAAGAGAATCATTGAGTTGGAATCTGCGGTGGCAAATATGGCTATCGAGGTAGCGAAACTGCGCGTCGAGATGGATGCCATCCTCGCGTCCAATCCCGACAAGTCGCTTGCTAAACGCCAGAGCTCCCCGGTAGTTGTCTATAAACAAGAAGGTTAGGCCTTAGTAAAGAAGTCTGTTCGACCTTTCCAATTACTTATTACCGAATCTGCTGGACTTTTCAGAACTCCTTCAATCAGCGATGCGTAGATATCTCGAAAATCAGTCGTCACCGCCAGGTCGCCTCCGATTAAGTTAGATAGCGAAGGTTGATCGCCGTAGAAGCCTCCCTTGATGCGGTCGCCGATAACAAAGACGGGTCCAGATGTTCCATGATCGGTTCCCTGCGAAGCATTTGCCTTAACACGTCGACCAAACTCGCTGTAGGCCAGAATCACGACATCTTTTTCACGATTGGTTGCTCGCATCTGACTCATAAACCTGGCAATGGAAGAGGAGACGTTTCCAAGAAGTGCCGATTGCGAACCCTTCTCATTGGCATGCGTGTCGAAACCACCGAGGCTGACCGACCACACCCTTGTTGGTGACCCGGCTGCGATTAACTTCGCAACCACGTCCAGTTGTTGTTGCAAATCTGAATTTCCCCCTGCAACACCCCCATTGGCCGTTGGTAGATCCAAGGGCTGTGGAACTGGTTGCTTAAGGATGGGTGTAATTGTGCTCGATAAATCAAAAAGATTGCGGAGCGATGTTGCCGCTGATGCCATCAGCCGTGAGTCCGTTCGAGTAGCCTTCGATATTTTCTGACAATCCAGAGCCAGGCTCCCAGTCGGTACAACAATTCCTCCCAACGGAAGTGCAGAACCGGCGACATTCTTGCCCGCGAGCAAAGGTGGCAGGACTGATCCCAGACTGATTGCCAGCATCGGATCTTTCTGTTGCGTGTCGAGCCATCGGCCCAACCATCCAGAACTGACATGGTGCACTGGTGAGGCGCTCTGCCAAATTGCCATGGAGGTGAAGTGTGAGAGATCGGGATCGGGATAGCCGACGCCTCTCACGATTGCAACTTTCTTCTGGTCCCAGAGAGACTTGATGCCGGTCATCGCACCATTGAGGGCGAGTTCAGCATCAAGTGGCAACAAATCACTTGGTGCATATGAAATATCCGGGCGAGCATTGAAATACAACGGATCCTTATACGGCACCACCGTGTTCAGTCCGTCGTTTCCTCCGTAAAGAGTGACCACCACAAGAATTGGTGTTCCGATAGGTAACGGTCTCATCTGCGCGGCTTGCGCGATCTGCTCCATTGTGAGCATCGGTGCGGCAGCGGCTATTGCGGCAGCGCCAGTGAGTTGAAGAAATCTTCGCCGGCTGAGAGTGTCCATGCTTCCCCTTATGCACTCACGATGTACTCGGGGCTAGATGCCGCGAGCAAGATAAGTCGAGTCGGATCAGGGAGTACGTTGCGAAGGGCGCGTTCTGTCCGCAGGCTCCAATCCGCTACACCAAGGAGATCACCAACTGCAGTGAATCTCTCTGAAGTTAGTAGAGAGGAAATTGAGGAGATATCACCGTGCGCCAACAAGTATTGGCAGAGTTGCAGTCGATATTGGGCGCTAGCAGCAGTAAGCCAAGCCTCCCCGGCCGGCCACCCTCCGACATTGGGCGGCACAAACGGCACCTGTCCAAGTCTGTCCAATGAGTTAAGTACCTGTTCTGGTTTAGGCAGCTTTGATGGTGTGACTTTCAAGGCCCTGCACAAGCCAATGAACCACTCGACTGGTGATTTCACAATTGAGTATTGAGGGTCGGACATTACTCCAGAGGTGGCAAGTGCGTTGATTGCCATTGAGATGTCTCTTCCTTGGAAGGCGCCCTGAATGGGATTGGAGTCGGGCCTTGAGGCTGTGCTGGAAATGAAACGGAACCACATTCGATCGGCAATAAAGCGAGTGCAGTCATCTCTTGAAGTAACTAGATCGGAAACTTGAGCGGCCGCGAACGTCGCTGAAGTGCCAAGAATATTTAGCGTTGAAGAATCATGATTCTTTGCGATGAAGGCGACCGAGCCGTTGGAGCGCGTTACCCGATATCCGGTGAGCGCGCGCGCCACAGACTGGACATCTATTTCGAGATAGCGGTCAACGCCGAGTGTGAAGAGTTCCATGAACTCACGGGCTAGATTTTCATTGGGTGCTTTGACGGTATTGGCTCCGCCGTCTAGCCAGTATTGGAGGGCGCCATCAACGATCATCGTCCGCGCTTGTTCGGCAAAGTTGCCCAAGGAGTGAGTGCGAAGGGTCTGATTCTGCACATACATGGGTAAGGCATATTCGACTTTTCCGATCGATGTCGCCCAATGTCCGTGCCAGAACCAAGTCATCTTCTCCGTTAGCGCATTATCTGCAAGTGCCATGCGATCCAACCACCAGAGCATCAATGTCTGTCGCTGAGCTTTCATCTGGGCGTTGAAATCGGCACGTGCAGCAGTCCCTATGGGCGGGAAGTTGCCCAAGTCGGCGAGCATGGGATCCGGGATCGTGCTGAGCCCGCGGTCAATTGCCGGCGGATTCAACAGGAGTGTCCTGGTAGCAGTCACGCCTTGTTTGAGTGCCGCGGCAAATTCTCCTGGTTTTGGTCCGAAACCAAATCGTTGAAAGAGTCGCGCAGTCTCCAGGCGCTGTGAATTCATTCTCGGATAGTAAGTGAGTACATCTTCGAAGGTAAGATCAAACTATGAATTCACACGAAACTCTAAAAGAACAGATTAAGAAAAAGGCAGTAGTGCATGGGAAAGTTATTCTCTCATCGGGCAAGGAGGCCAACTACTACGTCGATCTACGTCGTGTGACGCTAGATGCTGAAGCAGCTCCACTTGTTGGCGAAGTCATGATAGATCTTATTAAGGATTGGGATTACGAGGCGGTGGGCGGGCTTACCCTCGGAGCAGATCCAGTTGCGGTTGCCATGATGCACGTTGCGGGCAGACGCGGCAAGAGCATTGATGCATTCGTAGTTCGCAAAGCGGAGAAGGCGCACGGTTTGCAACGACGCATCGAAGGCCCAGATGTCAAAGGGCGTCGAGTTGTCGCAGTTGAAGACACATCAACCACTGGCGGATCAGTACTGACAGCAGTCGAAGCACTTCGGGAAGCGGGTGCCATCGTCGTAGGGGTTGCAGTCATTGTTGAACGCGGTGCAAAGCAGGCGATACTAGATGCGGGTCTGGAATACCGAAGCGCGTACACACTAGAAGACCTGGGTTTATAGAAATGGCACTGCCTCAGCGCGCTCTTGGTCCTTGGGAAGTTTCGGCGATGGGTCTTGGCGGCATGCCTCTTTCGAAGAACAATCCAGACGGCGAGGAAGTCAATCTTGATCTTGAAAGTGCCTATGCGGTAATTCACGCGGCACTGGATGCTGGAATTACTCTGATTGACACAGCCGATATCTATGCACCCAGTTGGGATAATTTTGGTCATAACGAGGGATTGGTCGGAGCCGCATTTAGTTCTTGGAAAGGATCTCCGGAGGCAAAGAGCAGGGTGGTCATTGCTACCAAAGGTGGGATAACCCGTGGGCCGAAGGAAAGTTGGGGATTATGTTCATCTCTGGATTACTTACTTCGCGCCGTTGAAGCATCGGCTTTACGCCTAGGCGTCAATCAAATTAAGTTGTGGCAGCACCACCGCCCGGATCCTTCGATGGTCTTTGAAGAGCAATTTGAGAATGTGCTGGCGCTTTTGGAGCGCGGTCTCATTGAGCGAATTGGAGTGAGCAACTACAACGCAGAGCAATTGCGCAGAGCCGTAAAGTTAGGTGGGACCCCGGAGCAGGGCGGCATCATCTCAGTACAGAATCAATTCAGTCCCAAATACCGCCACGAACCGGACGTGATGCAAGTCTGTGAAGAATTCGGGATTGCCTATCTTCCCTGGTCGCCTTTTGGCGGAATTGGTAGAGCGGACGCATTAGGCGCTGGCGAGTTCGGTGCCTTCCGTGAAGTTGGTCTGACTTTGGGAGTGAGCGCGTATGCAACGGCGATCGCCTGGCTCCTTCAGACATCCCCAACGGTCATTCCGATCCCGGGTGCGACAAAACTCTCCTCAGTTAGCGACTCTCTGATTGGGCTTACGGTTTCGTTAACAGATGAAGAAATGTCGCTGCTAAATTCAAGTTTGCCCGAGAACGCACCGATTGATGAACATATGGGCGAGCCGCCACCGTACCGAAATTAACTCAGGTGGCGCTTTGTGCGCATCTCTTTGATGATTTCAATACCAAGGGGCAACAAACTTAAGAAAATAATTACACCCACAATGGGCAGCAAATAATGGTCGATGGATCCCTTGAGTTTCTCGCCCAAGATGTATCCGAGAAGAGCGATGCCATCACTCCAGAGAATCCCGCCGACAACATTCCAAATGAAGAAGGTGGAAGCAGGGACTCGGACGATTCCACATAGTGGATTAATGAGCGTGCGCACGAAGGGCACGTACCGGGCAAGCACGATGGCCCGCCCAGGCCCGTATTTTTTTAGCCATTTCTCTGTCGCGACTACCCGGGTGTGATTGAAGAAGCGCCCGTCTGGTCGGTTGAAAAGCGGTCGACCGAATTTACGACCTATGTAATGGCCCAGCTGAGATCCAACAATCGTGGCGATAGGTGCGCCAATGAAGAGGCCAAGGACCGAGAGATGCACTCCACCGAGAATTGCTGCAGCGGTTCCGGAGGCGGCGATGCCTGCGATAAAAAGGAGGGAGTCACCCGGGAAGATCAGGCCAATAAGTAGGCCAGTTTCGGCGAAGAGGATGCCTAGAACTCCAGCAAGGCCGAGATCGGCAATTATTGATTTGGCATCCAGTAAGTTCATAGGGGCGCGACTCTACCGCTAATAGATAGGTACAGCGAGCCTGCGATTTGGGCTTACGGGTAGGTCTGTGCGTACACTCTGGTCATCTTTGCACCCGATTAGGGGCCCCGATCTCCAATGGAGGAGAAATGCGAGCTGCAAGCTCTCTCGTGCATGTCACCGGAACGAATCTCACATATGTCTACATAGTCCTAGCGGTTTCTCTGATTGCGCTGGGTATTGCCTGGGCGTTGCGCGCTCAGGTGCTGGCAGCCGACGAAGGCACAGAGAAGATGCGCGAAATCGCAGCCGCGGTTCAAGAAGGCGCAGCCGCATATCTGACTCGCCAGTTCCGCACTCTTTCGTACTTCGTTGCAATCGTTTTCGTTCTTCTCTTCGCCCTGCCAGGCGCAGCTGATATTCGAATCGGTCGCTCGATCTTCTTCCTCGTTGGCGCGATATTCAGCGGATTTGTTGGATACAACGGTATGTGGCTCGCAGTGCGCGCTAACGTGCGCGTTGCAGAAGCGGCTCGTCAAAAATCCGCAGAGAAAGCGGTTCGCATAGCATTTCGTACCGGCGGAGTTGTCGGAATGACGACGGTGGGCCTTGGCCTAGTTGGTGCATCTCTTGTTGTAATCATCTACCGCGAGAACGCGCCGTCGGTTCTGGAAGGTTTTGGTTTTGGCGCAGCGATGCTCGCGATGTTCATGCGTGTTGGTGGCGGAATTTTCACGAAGGCAGCAGATGTTGGAGCCGACCTTGTTGGTAAGGTCGAGAAGAACATTCCAGAAGATGATCCGCGTAACGCCGCAACAATCGCTGACAACGTTGGTGACAATGTGGGCGACTGTGCAGGGATGGCTGCTGACCTCTTCGAGTCGTACGCGGTCACACTCGTAGCCGCGCTGATTCTCGGTAAGGCAGCCTTCGGCGATGCTGGACTCATTTACCCACTGATCGTTCCAGCAATTGGAACCGTCACTGCCGTTATCGGAATCTTCATGACCCGCATGCGCAAGAGCGATAAGACAGCGATGAGCTCGATCAACCGCTCGTTCTTTGCATCGGCGATCATCAGCGCTGTTCTCACAGGGTTGGCAACTTTCATCTACCTACCAAGTTCATTCAATCTCATGACAGGGCTCTCGGCTAAAGCGGTCTCGGACGCCGGATCAATTAATCCTCGCATTCTTGCCTTCGGCGCAGTACTCATCGGAATTGCTCTTGCCGCATCAATTCAGACGCTTACTGGATTCTTTACCGCGGTTGGCAAGCGTCCCGTTAACGATGTTGCGGCCTCTTCTCAAACGGGTGCGGCCACTGTCTTGCTATCGGGAATTTCGATCGGCTTTGAATCCGCTGTCTACTCGGCGATCTTGATCGCATCAGCAGTATTTGGGGCCTTCTTGCTGGGCGGCGGAAGCATCGTTCTCTCCTTGTTGGCAATAGCCCTTGCTGGAACTGGGCTTTTGACCACCGTGGGAGTAATCGTCGCCATGGATACTTTCGGTCCGATCTCTGACAACGCCCAAGGTATCGCTGAAATGTCCGGCGATGTTGTTGGCGAAGGCTCTGTCATTCTTTCCTCACTCGATGCCGTCGGAAATACAACCAAGGCGATCACAAAGGGAATTGCAATCGCAACTGCCGTGCTTGCTGCGACCGCGCTCTTTGGTGCCTTCACCGATGCAATCAAGAAAGCGGTGGAAGATGCCGGCCAGAACGCGGCAAATCTTGCCTCGCAGTTCCAAGGCGTCCTCGACGTGGCCAATCCACGCAACCTCGTTGGTTTGATTATCGGCGCCGCAGTCGTCTTCCTCTTCTCAGGTCTTGCTATCAACGCGGTATCTCGCGCTGCGGGCGCCGTTGTTGTTGAAGTGCGTAAGCAGTTCATTGAGCATCCTGGAATTATGGAGGGAACCGAGAAGCCCGAATACGGTCGCGTGGTAGATATCTGCACCCGCGATTCACTCCGTGAACTTGCAACACCTGGTCTGTTGGCTGTTATGGCACCGATTGCTGTCGGCTTTGGTCTTGGCGTAGGTTCCCTTGGTGCATACCTTGCTGGTGCCATCGGCACCGGAACATTGATGGCTGTGTTCCTTGCCAACTCCGGTGGAGCTTGGGATAACGCAAAAAAGATGGTTGAAGATGGTCACTACGGTGGAAAGGGCTCTGATGCCCACGCCGCGACAATCATCGGCGACACGGTTGGAGATCCATTCAAAGACACCGCAGGCCCTGCAATCAACCCGCTGATCAAGGTTATGAACCTGGTTGGTCTTTTGATTACTCCCTGCAATTGTCAGCATGTCCTTGGGTGGCCACACAGGTGTAAGCATTGCAATCGGTCTGGTTGCCTTTGCCGTCATCATCGGCGCACTCATTCATAATCGTCGCAAGTCGACCACGATTGATTATTGAGCGAACGAACAGTAATCGACCTCACCCCTAAAGGCGGCTATGGCAAAGGACCTCAAGAAGCTGGTAATTGTTGAATCCCCAGCGAAGGCTCGAAAGATTGGCGGCTACCTCGGCGATGAGTACATCGTCGAGGCTAGCGTCGGTCACATTCGAGATTTGCCACAGCGGGCTGCCGATATCCCTAAGGAATACAAGGGAATTGCCTGGGCTAAAGAGGGCGTAAACATTGAAGAAGATTTCGCACCTCTGTACGTCATCAACCCTGACAAGAAGGCCAAAGTTGCCGAACTTAAGGAGTTGATGAAGGGAGCCGACGAGATATTCCTAGCAACTGACGAAGACCGCGAAGGCGAGGCCATTGCTTGGCATCTAGTGGAAGTCCTGAAGCCAAAGATTCCAATCAAGCGGATGGTTTTTAACGAGATCACAAAAGAGGCGATTCAGAAGGCAGTCAGCGAAACGCGCGATTTGGACTACAACCTCATCGACGCTCAGGAAACCCGTCGGGTTCTTGATCGGCTATTCGGATACCGGCTCTCGCCGGTGCTCTGGAAGAAAGTCATGCCGCGAATTTCAGCAGGACGTGTTCAGTCCGTGGCCACGCGATTGATCGTGGAGAAAGAGCGCGAGCGGATGGCTTTCATCTCATCTTCTTGGTGGGACCTCACGGCAAAATGCGAACTTGGATTCACCGCTCGACTCATCGGCGTAGACGGAAAGAAAGTTGCCGCTACAAATGATTTCGGTGCCGATGGCGCTGTGAAAGAAAAATCCCTTGCGAACATTCTTCTTCTTGATGAGAAATCCGCCAAAGGACTCGTTGACTCTCTCAAGTCGACCCCTCTGACGGTTAAGTCGATTGAGGATTCACCGCGTACCGAACGACCGAAACCGCCATTCACTACTTCGACTCTGCAACAGGATGCTGGCGGGCGTTTGGGATGGGGCGCGCAGATCACGATGCGTATCGCCCAGCGCTTGTATGAAAACGGTTACATCACCTACATGCGAACCGACTCTGTAAATCTTTCTGGACAGGCAATTACGGCAGCACGCAATGCTGCCAAAGCGTTGTACGGCGCCGACCACGTGTCGGAGTCGCCACGCGCTTACGCTGGCAAGAGCAAGAATGCGCAAGAGGCGCACGAGGCCATCCGTCCCGCCGGTGATGTTTTCCGCACTCCGGGAGAACTTGCCCCAGAACTTTCTCGCGATGAGTTCGCACTCTATGACTTAATTTGGAAACGTACGGTTGCGTCCCAGATGGCTGATGCTAAGAAGATGCAGATGCGCGTTGATTTCGAGGCGACCACAAATGACGGGAAAGAGGCGTTATTTAGGGCAAATGGCTCGGTAATTACCTTTCATGGCTTCCTCGCCGCCTACGACGATATAACCGATGAGAAGAGTGATGAAGAAAGCGAGGATCGCCGCCTTCCTGCAATGAGCGTTGGTCAGGCCGTAAAGGTTTCTGAATACAACTGCGAAGGTCACGACACCAAACCGCCGGCCCGTTACACAGAGCCAACCCTGGTGAAGAAACTAGAAGAACTTGGAATTGGTCGTCCTTCAACGTTCGCCTCGATCATCGCGACCATTCAAGATCGCGGGTACGTTTACAAACGCGGTCGCGCACTAGTTCCAGCATTTCTTGCATTCTCGGTCACGGGTTTGCTCGAGCAGCACTTTGCAAAATTGGTGGACTACGAATTCACTGCAAGCATGGAAGAGGATCTGGACAAGATCGCCAATGGTGAAGCGCAGCGCGTTGACTGGCTCCGCGATTTCTTCTACGGCCACGATGGACAGCCCGGCCTCAATGAATTATCGGCTGACCTCGGAGCAATTGATGCGCGTGAAGTTAACACGATGCGCCTTGGTGACGATATTCAAATTCGCGTCGGACGCTATGGCGCTTACCTTCAGCAGGGCGAAGGTGATGATCGAAAGCTCGCCAACATTCCAGAGACGATGGCGCCAGATGAATTAACCCTTGAGGTTGCAAAGCAAATTCTTGCCCAGCCATCCGGCGAGCGCGAACTGGGAATCGAACCGAGCAGTGGTCTGGAAGTAATCGCCAAGTCGGGTCGTTTTGGTCCGTACGTGACACAAGTACTTCCCGAAGATGCCAAGAAGGGCGACAAACCCAAGACGGCATCTCTGCTTTCCACCATGACGCTGGACACCATTACATTCGATGATGCCGTGAAGTTGCTTTCACTGCCTCGTGTGCTTGGCACCGATTCCGAAACTGGCGAGGAGATCACCGTTCAAAACGGACGTTACGGTCCATATTTAAAACGCGGCGCGGATTCGCGAACTCTCACCAGCGAGGACCAACTTTTCTCGCTCTCACTCGATGAGGCCGTTGCCATTTACAAGGAGCCGAAGGTGCGACGACGCGGGGTGGCAAAACCGCCGTTGAAGGAATTGGGTGCGGATCCGGCAACTTCCAAGCCTCTGCTCCTCAAGGATGGTCGATTTGGTATGTACGTCACCGACGGAGAGACCAATGCGACCCTGCGCCGCGGCGACACCCTGGAGGGTATGACTTTGGAGCGTGGCCTAGAACTTCTAGCCGGACGCAGGGCATGGGAGGCTGAAAATGGCCCATCCCCAAAGAAGAGCAGGAAAAAAGCAGCCAGCGCTGGCACTTCGAAAAAGACGACGAAAAGGACGACAACAAAGAAGAGCGCTCCAACTCTGACCAAGAACGTCGTGAAGAAGGCTGCGGCCAAGAGGGTGGCGAAGAAGGCAGCGACTGGCAAAGCGAAATAAAGGCCTCTCCTTACCTTATGCCCCTTCGAACCATGAATTCAACCGAAGAATTCATGTTGATCTGAATAATTTTCTTTCCTGGATGATGTGAGATCCACACTCTAAAAATTTCGTCAACAAAGCCCTGTCCAACTGATTTAACTTTTTGGAAGTCGAGTTCTATCTCTTGGAACTCTTCTAATCCTGCAAGTATTCTTTTCGCCTCGCTGCGAGAAACAAATGTGGTTCCGTATTCAAAAAGTTTGACTGTGGGTCGCGTGCGGACAAATTCATGGTTAATCGAGAACTGCCTGAAAGTATCCTCGAGGCGTCTTCGAGTGTTAATAGCAATTCGACAATAAACCCTGGTGCCTCGATCCATCTGCCTATAAATTACCGTGAAGTCCGATAAGGAATTGTCTACATCCCACTCAAGCCCATTTGCAGTCAGCTCAAAGAGGTCAACGACTTTTGAGGTAAAGAAGATTCCCTCTCCTGTATGTCCTTGGGCGGTGGTTGTGCGTTTCCCCTTTGTTAACTCACCGATTGATTCAATGGGGCTTTCCAAATCGAAGTAGTCACTTATTTTGCGAAATACACCGACCCCGTCATCAACAATTTCGAAAGCCCAATATTGCGAATCTTTCCAAAATCTTACTTTGGCGACAGTGCCTTCGGAATGGTCAATCGCGTTATTTAGCATTTCTGTAAATGCGTAAGGAAGGATCTCCGCCGCCCCGCAGGACATATCAAGACCCAGGTCTTTTTTGAGTTCTTGGAAGACCAGATCTTCGTTTAGATTTTTGAGTGGATACTCGTTCTGCCACGTGGGAGGTTCAGTAGTCTGGATGGTCTGTGCGCCAGGTAGATAAGAGGGACGTTTTGCCAGAGAGCGCATTTCCAAGGCGTGGAGTACGGCGGCCACCTCGAATAGCCGGTGTCCGCCCGAAGTCGTTGTAACGGGTATCTCTGCCTGATCAGCTAGGCGTCGGAGAGTATTAATGTGGAGATGTACGGCCTTGGATAACTCCCCGATCCTCACCAACTCTGACATGTGGCTCCTTCGAATCCTCGAAACTCAGCCTAATAGTGAGATTCGCAGTAGAAATCTACCATGAGTAGTGAGGTTTCCAGAGAAAATCTCATATGAAAGGCGAGGTTGCACTCTCACTTCCAACCCCTTCTGGGCATAGACCTACAAACGATCACAGCTGGCCTATTTAATAGATGAAACTGAGTGGTTCCAGTACTATTTCTATGTCCAGCACACTGGACATAGAACTGAGAAAGGGGGCAGTACTTCTCATGAACCTATTAGAGAAGCCACTTGCACTTTTCTATGACGCTACTCGCGCACGCGTGCTAGATGTCTTGCTGGCCAACCCACAAGCACTTAGCGGCAGAGCCATCGCCCGTCAATCTGACCTCTCGCCAACGACAACGAACCTTGCCCTAGGCGACTTAGCTAGTCATGGAATTGTAAGTTCACGCGCCGATGGAAGATCTCACCTCTGGTCTCTCTGTTGGGAAAATGCGCTCGTAAAACAACTCGTCGATCTTGCCAGAGTCCACGATGAGCACGCTGGCCAGATCCTCGCAGATGCTCTCGGATCCGAGCCCCTTTCAGTGACACTTTTTGGATCGATTGCACGAGGTGAGTCTGGTCCACATAGCGACGTAGATATTCTTGTGATTGCCAAAGATCACGCGCAAGGGCAGAACTTTCGTCGCCGCGCTTATAGGGCAAGTTCAGCGCGTCGCCAAGAAGTTGGAAGAGAAGTGGAAATCACCATAATAGAAAGCGATGCGCTCCAAGAACCTTCTATTCAAGGATTTCTTGGACAAGTGCTATCCGATGGCCGAACGCTGCATGGAAAGAAACTCAGCGAGCTGGTTTCATAAATGGGGCGAACGCAACCAGCTTCGGTTGGATCGATCCCCTCAGCCAAAGTCATAAAACAGAGTTCAACTATCACGCATCGGCCCTCACTCTGGAACATGCGAGGGAAGTCTTGGATGCTGCGCGTCGCCTAGCGGCCGAAGCGGTCCAGGGGGTAATTGCCAAAGGTTGGTTTCCAAGCGACTTTAACCAGGCGGACTTCTCCTTCTAACCGTTCCGGGCGCTGCAACCTTTCGTCATCTAGAGCCAGGATGTCCTGAGCAACCAGCGGGTGTAATTCAAAGTTTGGGGGTCCCGTGTCAAGATTTGTGACACTTAATTATGTTGGTGACACTTATCTGATATGGTGCCACTTATGAAGGGTTATTCCGTATCTATCAAGGAAAAAGGCCGCATCTTGTTGCCGGTCGCACTTCAACGTGCCGGAAATTTTGGCCCTGGCGACACCTTCATAGCCCAAGTCAACGAGGATGGAGACATCGTGCTGGTCAACCGCCGTCGGGTGCTAGAGAGGCTATGGGCATCGATGGAAGTATCTGAAGATTCGGACGCAGTTGCCAATCTGAAGAAGGTCCGCGTCGAGGGAGATAGTGCCCGCCGTCAGCGTTTGGAGCACTTTGAAGTTCACGATGAGAAGGACCTCATGGAGCGCACTGCTGCCCTCCTCGCCCGAATGAGTCAGTAGTGGATGACCGCCCGATCCTTCTGGATGCATCAGCGCTTGTAATACTGCTACTGAAACAGAAGGGGTGGCAGGCCGTTGAACAACTCCTTCAGAGCGGAAGAGCCCTAACGACGGTTACTGGGCTGGCGGAAGCATTCAATGTTTGCCGGCTCAGAGAGACCGGATTCTCCCGCGATGATATTTGGAACACCCTCGAATCACTTGGACTCTCAATTGAGCCCCTAACTGCCGACGACGCCGCGGAGATCGCCTATTTGCAAGATTACGCGGAGAAAGTCGCTAAAAAACGCAGTCACGCCGGAAATCTAAGCCTAGGGGACGCATGTTGCTTGGCCGTAGGGAAAAGGCTGGGAGCCGTTGTTGTTGCCAGCGATGGGTTCTGGGACCTGCTTCAGATTCAAGGAGTAGAGATTTTCCAGCTTCGTTAATAAATTTCACTATAGGAATTTTCTAGGTGCTTCCGACTACCCTTACCCCGTGGCACGCTCACTCCCAATCCCGGCTCCTCCCGCACAGGATCAAACCCGTGGGGTGATGGCGATACCCGCTTTCCGCCGGCTCTGGCGCTCTATGGCCTTCTCCTCCCTCGGCGATTGGCTGGGTCTACTGGCGACTACTGCGATGGCCCAACAGCTTTCACACGGCAACTACACCAAAGCCAACTACGCCATTGCCGGCGTCTTCATCGCGCGCTTGGTGCCTTCAGTCTTCCTGGGGCCAATCGCGGGGGTGATCGCTGATCGCTTCGACCGTCGAAGATTGATGATCGTTACTGACATTATGCGAACTGGGTTTTACATCTCCATCCCGATCATTCACACCTTCGTCTGGCTCTACACCGCCACAATTCTGGTTGAGTGCGTGACTCTGTTCTGGTCCCCGGCCAAAGAGGCGAGTGTTCCCAACTTAGTGCCGAAGGAGAAATTGGAGAGCGCCAATCAAGTCTCCTTACTGGCCGCATATGGCACAGCCCCTATCGCCGCTGTGGTCTTCTCTTTCCTTGCGCTGGTCAGTGGTGCCCTGGCCAACGCCATTCCATTTTTCAAAGGCAACTCTGTCGATCTGGCTCTTTACATAAATGCCGCGAGCTTTGCTTTCGGGGCATGGACTGCGTGGGGTTTGCATGAGATTCCCAAGGGTGCCGCATCGAAGACTGCTAGCGAAGCTGGTGTCGGAAAGTCTTTACTGGAAGGTTGGCGCTCGGTTCGCAAATCAAAGATTGTCAGTGGATTAATTGTCGGAATGACAGGTGCATTCATTGCGGCTGGCGCTGTCATTGGTCTGGCTAGAACATTTCGTGGGGGACCTCGGTGGAGGCAACGCTGCATACGGTGTTCTCTTCGGTTCCGTCTTCACCGGTCTTGCGCTGGGCATTGCCTTTGGACCTAAAGTGTTTGCTCAGTTCTCACGTCGCCGACTCTTTGGTGCATCCCTGACAGCATCGGGTGTCTTTCTTGTTCTCCTTGCATTGATACCGAACTTGGTTCTGGCTGTCTTCATCGTTGTTGTGCTGGGCTCATTCTCTGGAGTTTGCTGGGTCACCGGATTCACGATGCTGGGGATGGAAACAGCCGATGACGTGCGCGGTCGCACTTTTGCATTTATGCAATCACTCATTCGCGTTACCCTGGTTGCGGTTCTCGCGATTTCTCCGTTGATCGCCGCAGTTGTCGGAAAGCGATCCCTGGCTTTCCAGAACATTCACATCAACTACAACGGTGCGGCAATCACCATTTTCTTTGCCGGATTAATTGCCACCGCAATTGGGGCCATTTCCTACCATCAGATGAAGGACCGACCGAGTGTTTCTTTCTGGAGCGATGTTTCCAATGCCCTGAAAGGCGAATTGGGCGCGATCACGGGTGCTCCAACCAAGGGTCTGTTTATTGCCTTTGAAGGTGGCGAAGGCTCGGGCAAATCGACGCAGACAAAATTGCTCAGGGATTGGCTAGAGGATGAGGGTCACTCAGTGGTACTCACTCGCGAGCCCGGTGGCACTCCGATAGGAAAGGATCTGCGCGAGATTTTGCTCTCGCACAGTACGGGTGAGATTTCACCGCGCGCTGAGGCGTTGCTCTATGCCGCCGATCGAGCCAATCATGTCTTCTCGGTGATTCGTCCCGCCCTTGAGGCAGGCGACATCGTCATCACCGATCGATACTTTGACTCATCCATCGCCTATCAAGGGGCAGGCCGAGTACTCGAGCCAGGAGAAGTAGCGCGCATTTCTAGGTGGGCTACTGAATCACTCTTCCCTACGCTGACTATTATTTTGGATTTGCCGGCAGAAATGGGCTTAAGCAGATTGAAGAAGTTTGATCGCCTCGAGGCCGAGCCCCTTGCATTCCACGAACGCATCCGCCAGGAGTATTTGCAACTTGCCCTGATTGACCCCGAGCGTTATCTCGTCGTGGATGCTCGTATGGGAGTTGAGGCAATTCACCATGCAATCGTGACTCGAGTCAGCGAATTGCCGGCGTTGACCACAGCTCCCAAGAAAGAAAAGAAAGTGAAGATCAGTCGGATTCCCCAAGGACTTAAGCGCAAGTCCAAGATGAAGTGATCGCGATGTCAGTTTTCGATGAGCTTGTCGGGCAGGCGCACATCGTCAATTCATTAAAGGATGCGGTCCGCTCATCACGCAACGGTGAAGAAACCCAGGAGATGACGCATGCCTGGCTTTTTACGGGTCCTCCGGGGAGCGGGCGATCAAGTGCGGCTATCGCCTTTGCCGCTGCGCTGATCTGCTCTGAAGGCGGCTGCGGCACTTGCGTCGACTGCAGAACTGCCAAAGCAGGTGGGCACGCCGACGTTGAAATACTTCGCACCGAGGGACTGTCCATAAAAGTTGATGAGGTACGAGAACTTCTGCAACGAGTGGCATGGGCCCCCAGCGTCGGAGGCTGGCGTGTTGTTGTAATGGAAGATGCTGACCGGCTTACCGAATCGGCGGCTAACGCGCTTCTCAAAGCAATTGAAGAACCAGGTGCCCGTACTGTCTGGCTTCTCTGCGCTCCAACATTGTTTGATGTCTTGCCGACGATTCGCTCTCGGGCGCGGCACCTCCAATTGCGCACGCCTTCGGCATCTGAGGTCGCAGACGTTCTCGTTCGTCGCGACGGAATCTCCCCTGCAATGGCCGATTTCGCATCACGCGTAAGCCAAGGTCACATTGGTCGCGCTCGCCATCTTGCTAGTGATGAATCAATTCGCTCGCGTCGCAACACCATCATGAATTTACCTTTCACCATTACTGATATTTCCTCCGCTTTCGCGGCAGCGGCGACGCTGGTCGAACTTGCAACGACTGAGGCCAACGCGCAGTCGGAGGCGCGATCTGAAAAGGAATCGCAGGAGTTAGGGCTTGCATGGGGACAAGGAGCCACTGGACGTGGCATGGCAACTGGCGGGGCGAAAGCACTTAAGGAATTGGAGAAAGAGCAGAAATCTCGCGCGACGAGAATGGTCCGTGACTCACTCGATGGGGCGCTTCTGGATTTGGCCACGCTTTATCGAGATGTCCTGATGCTTCAGTCCTCCGTTGGTGACTCTCTCATAAATAAGGAATTCGCTGAGAAGATAGTAAAACTAGCCGAGCAGAAACGTCCCGAGAAGATTCTGGAGAAGTTAGATGCGATTATGCAGGCGCGCACGAATTTAAGCTTTAACGCAGCCCCCTTGCTTACGGTCGAGGCGCTTATGTGCGTGCTCGCTCGATGATCTCACCACGTAGGCAGGGCATCGCCCTTATCGTCGCAATCTTGCTCGTTGTCATTGGCACATTCTCTATTGAGAAAGCTAAACACCTGCCATCCTCCCTTGCGGAGTACGAGTCTCAGAAGCTCGCTTGGACGCGTTGCTACGATGGCTTCGAATGTACCTACTTGCAAGTTCCAGTTAATTACCAGAATTTTAAAGAGGGACGATTTAATCTCCGCGTTTTGCGCCTGAAGGCAAGCAATCAGCGGACAAAGATTGGTTCTCTAGTAATCAATCCGGGGGGTCCGGGCGCTTCGGGAGTTGATTACGCCTACAACGCGGAGTTCATATTTGGCCCATCTCTGCTTGCCAAATACGACATTGTGGGCTTTGATCCGCGTGGCATCGGAGCAAGCGAACCCATTCGCTGCCTTACGAACTCCCAGACCGACGAATCCTTTGCCGCCGACAGCAAACCTGACAATCAAAAAGAATTGAATGTCTTGATCAAGCAGATGCGCGAGTACGTTTCACGATGCGAATCTAGAACGCATAACATCTTGCATTACAGCACTGCCGATTCGGCCCGCGATATGGATCTGTTGCGCTCTGCCCTAGGACAGAAGAAGCTCGATTACCTTGGTGTTAGCTACGGCACCTACCTCGGTACGTTGTATGCGGATTTCTTCCCGTCCAAGGTTGGCCGGATGGTTCTAGATGGCGCAATCAGTCCTATCGTGACGAGCACGGAACAAAATCTTACGCAGGCAATCGGATTTGATGCGGCCTTAAATGCCTTTATCGCGGACTGTTACACGCGATCGAATTGCGTTCTTAAAGAACCCGTTGAGAAAGCGAGAGAACAGATCATCTCTATCTTCAAGGGTGCCGCAAAGAAACCTCTTTCGAGTTCAAAAGGTCGGCCTGTCACTGAGTCTCTCGTAGTGCTTGGCACTGCCTCTGCGCTCTATGATCGCGCCACAGGATGGCCGCAACTTCGCGCAGCGTTGAAGCAGGCGATGACGGGCGTAGGTGACGACTACCTGGCCCTTGCCGATGAGTACGCGCAGAGAAATACTGATGGCACCTACGCAAGCAATGAGTCCGATGCTCAGTTCGTGATCGATTGTCTTGACTGGAAAGGTCCTCGCACGACCGCCGAAATAGTCAGCGAGGCAAAAGTTTTTGCGGCAAAGGCGCCAGTTTTTGGCCCCTACCTTGCCTACAGTGGCCTCTCCTGTCAGTTCTTTCCAAGACTGGCGATCACTTCGCCCGTTATCAAAAAGATATCAACCTCGCCAATTCTCATAGTCGGAACGACACGAGACCCGGCCACGCCGTACAGCTGGGCTTTGGATTTACATAAGACCCTGCTTAACTCCCGTCTGATCTCGCTCAACGGCGATGGACATACGGGTTATGGGCACGGCTCATCTTGCGTGGATGATGCCGTCAATCACTATCTGCTAACGGGAATACCCCCCGCACAGGACTTGGCCTGCACCTCTCCGATCTAGTTCGACCTTCCTTGGTAATTAGCACCCCTTTCGATAGGGCAAGATATTACTTATGCGACTAGACCATGTTTCCTATGTGACCTCCCACGAGCAACTTGCAGATACCGTGCAACGCCTCGGATCTCGTCTGGGTTCGACCTTCGTTGATGGAGGAGTTCACCCGCGATTTGGCACTCGTAACTTCACGATGCCGCTGAGCGATGGCCACTACATCGAAGTTGTTTGCCCGCTTAATCACCCTGCATCGGATGCTTCGCCCTTTGGCAAAGCCGTTACACAACGTGCAAACGAAGGCGGAGGCTGGCTCACCTGGGTCGTATCAGTTAATGACGTATCCAAGGTTGAATCCCGATTGGGTCGTCCCGCAGTAGATGGTCATCGCACCAAGCCAGATGGAACCGATCTTCGCTGGAAGCAGATTGGCGTACTTGGAACCTTGGAAGACGCACAATTGCCATTCTTTATTCAGTGGCTTTCCAAGAGCATCCCTCTGGGGATGGCAAGCCTC
>CAVVSA010000003.1:0-397552 GCA_963750855.1 uncultured Actinomycetota bacterium | reverse complement strand
AAGAGTCGCCCTATAAGCCGGATCCTGTCCTCATGAATGAGGGATCACCATCCATCTAGTTCCGCAATTGCTCACGGAATCAAGCGATCTACCCGATAGCTCGAACGAGCAGTTCTCAAGCGCTATCTATCTGATCTTGCTCCAGGTGGGGTTTACCTAGCCACATACGTTGCCGTACATGCTGGTGGTCTCTTACACCGCCGTTTCACCCTTACTCGCTATTGCTAGCGAGCGGTCTATTTTCTGTGGCACTGTTCCCGCGGATTGCTCCGGGTGGGTGTTACCCACCACCTCGCTCTATGGAGTCCGGACTTTCCTCGGTGCCCACTCCGAATTAACGGAGCTTGCAACGCGGTGACCCGGGCGACTCTTCTCTAAGAGAGAATATATGACTGAGCGCGAACCCGGAAACTACACCCTGCGGTCGGTCTTTTCCGTGCGGCGAATGGCTACTTCCATGAACTGCGTGGATCGCAATATGACAAGAATAATGATGGCGAACCCAACCCCGAGAGCCTGAAAACCGAGCCCGATCGTCACTCCTACTGATGCCGTCGCGAAAATGGTGGCTGCTGTTGTGACGCCTTGAATGCCTGATCGCTTATCTGTAAATATGAGGCCCGCCCCGAGAAAACCAATTCCAGTGATGATCGCGTGCAGAGCCCGCGTCGGATCACCCGCTTTTGATAGCGAGTCCAAGTATGAACCGACTGCTACAACTGCCGCGGCCGAAGCACCAACCAGTGCCATCGTCCTAGGTCCTGCAGATTTGCCGGCTCGGTCCCGTTCCCACCCAATAATTGAACCAATTAATGCCGCAATGCCAGTGTCAATAATGATTGACATCTGCTCCCAAATATCAACCGAGTGGAGATTTATCATGGTTTATTGTACTTACCTCCCCCGTGAAATCCGTTGATTGCAAAGCCGTTTATCGAGATTTTCCCGTACGATCTAAGACATGACGGCATCGGTGCTCCATGTTGATCCAAAATGGGTGCGCGCTAATACTCTCTTCCCTACCTCGGGAACCGGAAAAGATGTTGCCCTCCTAGGAGTTCCAGCTTGTGAAACTGCGCTCACACCAACTTCAGCGCACCTAACACCCGCAGCAATTCGAGTAGCACTCGCTAAATTTTCGACATACTCAATAAGTCGTGACGTCGATCTGCGGAATTGGGATCTTCGAGACCTTGGCGACGTAGACTCCCCCGACGGCGAAGCGGGCATTCTACGAGTTGCAGCTGCAGTAGCCCATGTGCGTAACAATCACAAACTTCTCATCGCATTGGGCGGAGACAATTCAATCACCTACTCCGTTGCCGCTGGACTTTGGCCAGACCTTTCTCGTTGCGGCCTGGTTACTTTGGACGCTCACTTTGATCTTCGCGATGGCCAGTCAAACGGTTCTCCAGTATGGCGCCTGATCCAAGCAGGAGTGCGCGGTGCTCACATCGTTCAAATCGGTATTAGCGATTTTGCAAATAGTCGCGAGTATTTTGCGCGAGCAAAGGATGCGGGAATTCATATAGTGACCCGCGAATCCTTGCGAAAAAGACCGATGGGCGATGTCATGGCCGAAGCGCTAGATATTGCTGGGGGAAACGATCGCGAAATCTATGTCGATTTAGATGTCGATGTATGCGATCGGTCAGTCGCCCCTGCCTGCCCTGCATCGGTGCCTGGTGGCATAACGGCGGATGAACTCCGACAGGCTGCTTTCTTGGCAGGCGCCGACAATCGGGTAAGAGCCCTAGATATTACCGAAATTGACCCCGTGATGGATGCTCCAGATCAGAGAACCATCCGTCTGGCAGCGCTATTGGTACTTGAAGCCGCTTGTGGGGTCGCCCAGCGCTAACGAAGGTCTGTGACCACTTGCTTTGCCGCCGCGACGACTTTTCCAGATTGAATCAAATCCACCGCTGCTTCTAATTCAGGGGAAAGCCACCTATCGGGCCCAATGCCGGGAACAACTTCTCGCAGAGTCTTAATCACCGAATTCGTTGCCGGAGCCGGAGTAAGACCTTTTCGAAATTCGATAGCGCGAGCCGATGTTACGAGCTCAATCGCCAGAATTCGGGAGAGATTTTCAATAACCTTGCGAAGTTTGCGTGCGGCGCTCCAGCCCATGGAGACGTGATCCTCCTGCATTCCAGAACTTGGTATTGAGTCCACACTTGCCGGAGTGGCCAGCCTCTTGTTCTCGCTGACCAAACCCGCCTGTGTGTACTGGGCGATCATGAGCCCCGAATCAACTCCTGGGTCGTTGGCCAGAAAAGGAGGGAGACCACTAGAGCGGTTCTGGTCCAACATGCGATCTGTACGCCGCTCTGAAATTGAACCCAGATCTGCTGCCGCAATTGCGAGAAAATCCAAAACGTAACCAACTGGTGCTCCATGAAAATTGCCATTGGATTCAACCCGACCATCTGGGAGCACTACGGGATTATCAATGGCGCTTTGCAATTCACGTCCAGCAATCGTGGATGCGTATTCGACGGTATCTCGGACCGCGCCATTGACCTGGGGTGCACAGCGCAAAGAGTAAGCATCTTGCACACGTGAATCATCCTTAACATGGGAGGCAACAATTCCTGATTCCCTTAAGAGGGCGAAGATATTCGCAGCACTTGCGATCTGTCCGATCTGCGGGCGAAGTGGTGCGTGCAATTCAGGGGCGAAAACCCGATCAGTACCGAGCAATCCCTCGATGCTCATCGCAGCCGTAATATCAGCCACTGTGCAGAGCGCTGCAAGGTCAGTGCAGGCCAGAATCAACATGCCGAGCATGCCATCGGTGCCATTGATGAGAGCCAAGCCTTCTTTTGCTTCCAACTCGATTGGAGTAATACCAGCAGCAGTTATCGCTTTCATCGAAGACATCAATGTGCCATGAACGTCGTGTACTTCTCCCTCACCCATCATTGCCAACGCACAGTGGGAAAGAGGAGCGAGATCGCCGCTGCAACCCAGCGATCCGAATTCCGGGACAACTGGGGTGATACCAGCGTTGAGAAAATCGGCGTACACCTGGGCCACTTCAACGCGCACTCCCGTGCGACCAGTTGCCATCGTACGCAAGCGCAGGAACATCAACGCCCTGACTACTTCCCGCTCCACTGCCGGACCAAGGCCGGCAGCATGAGATCGAATGAGAGATTTCTGCAATTGAGTTCGATCTTCGACATCTATATGTCGATTTGCAAGGGCACCGAATCCGGTTGAAACGCCGTAAACCGGCACTCCTCCTGCTGCGTAACCCTCGATGAACTTTCTCGTCTTGGCGATTGCCGCGCGCGCCTCAGGAGAGATTACGACCTTTGCGTTTTCTCGTGCCACGGCGACCACATCCGCAAAACTCACTCCACCTACGCCGAGTGAGACCGACCTACTTGATTCGATTGCCATCGCGCCAAACCTCATCTATAAGTGGAACTCCGGGACGATAAGCAAGATGTATATAAGAAGGAGTACTGAGGATCGAGAAATCGGCGCGGGCCGATACTCCGAGATGACCCACATCCTTGCGACGCAACGCCATGGCACCACCTTTTGTCGCAGCCCATATTGCTTGCTCTGGTGAAAAATAAAGGTCTCTGACTGCGATTGCAACTACAAATGGCATGTTGGTGGTGTACGAGCTGCCAGGGTTGCAGTCCGTGGCCAGCGCGACGTTCACGCCCGCATCAAAGAGTCTGCGGGCATCTGAATAATTAGATCGGGTGGAAAATTCCGCAGCCGGCAACAAAGTGGCCATGGTGTTTGACTCCGACAGCAGATCAATATCCGAATCGGACAAGTACGTTACGTGATCAACGGAGGCAGCATCGAGCTCGACTCCGATTCGAACGCCTTCACCCGGTCCAAATTGATTTGCATGGATGCGGGGTAACAACCCTTTGGTCATTCCCGCCTTCAATATCTTTCTCGACTGCTCTGGTGTGAATGCTCCCTTGTCGCAGAAGACGTCGATCCACTTCGCGTTTGGCTTGGCCGCTTCCAGCATTGGTCCGCAGACCAGTTCCACATAATCATCTGGAATATCGGAATATTCCTTAGGGACGATGTGGGCACCCAGATAAGTTGTTTCCGGCGTAAGTTGCTTGGCTACAACCAGTTGTCGCGCTTCATCCTCAACTGTTAGTCCGTAGCCGGACTTACATTCAATAGTGGTGGTCCCCGATGCATTGGCCTCTGCGATGAGGCGTCTCCCGCTCGCCAATAATTGACCGTTACTCGCTTTTCGAGTGAGTTCGACGGTATAGCCGATTCCACCGGCAGAGTATTGCTCCCCCCGCATCCTGTTACCGAACTCTTCGCTTCGATCTCCTGCGAAAATCAGATGAGTATGGCTATCAACGAATCCAGGAATGACGCAGCGACCATGCGCGTCGATCTTGTTCTGCGCTTCGGCGCGCGGCGCTGAAGCAGATTCGCCAACCCATGTGATGCTCCCTTTTTCTACGAGAAAAGCGGCATTTTTCAGCAATCCGAGAGGAGTGCCATCAAAGGAAGGATCATTTGTGACTAGGAGGCCGATATTGTCGACGAGTGTTCGTGTCATTCTTACTCCACGTCCAGCATCGGCACATGAACGTGCTTTCCACGCGCCGTTTCTATAGCTCCCTCATATCCGGCATCAGCGTGTCGAATCACGCCCATGCCAGGATCATTGGTGAGCACGCGCGCTAATTTCTGTGCCGCCAATGCGCTTCCATCGGCCACCGAAACTTGTCCCGCGTGAATCGAGCGCCCGATTCCAACTCCTCCGCCGTGATGAATAGAAACCCACGAAGCGCCAGAGGAAATATTGACCATGGCATTGAGCAAGGGCCAATCTGCAATCGCATCAGAACCGTCAATCATCGCCTCCGTCTCGCGATAAGGAGATGCAACCGAACCGCAGTCCAAGTGGTCGCGTCCGATGACAATGGGCGCCGAGACTTCCCCCCGCGCAACCAAATCATTGAATGCAAGGCCGGCCTTGTCGCGTTCGCCGTAACCCAACCAACAAATGCGGGCAGGCAACCCTTGAAATGCTACCTTCTCTTGCGCCAGGGTAATCCAGCGATGAAGTCCTTCATTCTCGGGGAAGAGATCAAGCACGGCTTTGTCCGTTCGATAAATGTCTTTGGGGTCCCCCGATAACGCTACCCAGCGAAAGGGCCCTTTGCCTTCGCAGAAGAGTGGGCGGATATAGGCCGGAACGAAGCCCGGAAAAGCGAATGCGCGTGCATATCCGCCCTGCCTTGCTTCATCGCGTATGGAGTTGCCATAGTCGAAGACTTCAGCCCCTTTGTCCATGAAACCAACCATCGCCTCGACATGCTTGGCCATGGACTCTCGAGCGCGCTTCGTGAAATCTTCTGGATCATCTTTTGCAAATCGTGCCGCGTCTTGAAATTCCACTCCGATGGGCACATAAGAAAGTGGATCATGAGCCGATGTTTGATCGGTAACGATATCGATATCAACGTCCATGCCAAGAATCTGCGGAAGCAATTCGGCGGCATTGCCAACTACTCCAACTGAAAGTGGGACTCCATCCGATTTTGCCTTGAGCACTCGCGCCAGAGCGTCATCAAGATGGGGGGCGATCTCATCTAGGTAGCGCGTCTCCAATCTTTTTTCTAAACGAGTCTTGTCGATATCAATGACGAGGCAGACTCCGCCATTCATTGTGACCGCCAACGGCTGGGCGCCACCCATTCCCCCACAACCCGCAGTTAAGGTAAGCGTTCCTTGAAGTGTTGAGTTGAATCGCTTATTCGCAATTGCAGCGAATGTTTCATATGTTCCTTGCAGAATTCCTTGGGTTCCGATGTAAATCCATGAGCCGGCCGTCATCTGGCCGTACATCGTCAGCCCGAGTTGCTCAAGCCTGCGAAATTCTGGCCAGTTGGCCCAATCGCCTACCAGATTGGAGTTTGCGATAAGCACCCGCGGTGCCCACTCATGCGTTTGAAAGACGCCAACAGGTTTTCCAGACTGAACTAACAATGTTTCGTCGTCTTGTAATTGGGTGAGGGTGCGAACGATCGCATCAAAGGAGGGCCAATCTCGGGCGGCCTTGCCCGTGCCCCCGTAAACGACAAGGCGTTCGGGGTGCTCTGCTACGGCAGGATCCAAGTTGTTGTGAAGCATGCGAATTGCGGCTTCTTGGCCCCAACCCTTGGCACTCATTGAAGAACCTGTGGCAGCGTGAAGGATGCGAGCACCACTGGTCATAACTGGAGAATAGCGCGGCTTAGCGGAGATGTCCCTGTTCGTTGGCAGAACGCAAGGCGCGTAAACCATCACTTGGCCAAATAGAGATGGAGGAGATGGAGCACGGGGATACGTCTATATGAAAGATGCTATCTGGTGAGCCGCCCGTTGCAAGGCGCACGGCCTGCTTGGCTACGCCGTTATGGGTGACGACCACAATTCGCTTGCCGGGATATTTCGCCACCAATTTATCAATGGCCTCATCCACTCGCCACCCAAGGGCGTCGTATGACTCTCCCCCTGGAGGAGCATATGCTGAGGAGGCCAACCAATCTTTGTATTCAATGGGATACTTGCGGGCAACCTCGTCAATCGACAACCCATCCCACAGGCCAAAGCCGCATTCATACCAGGCCTCATCGAAAATAATTGGCAGACCCAAACGCTCGGCAATGACTTCCGCGGTCTGAGTCGTGCGTTTAAGGGGTGAGGCGATCAGAATTTCCGGTTCCACTTTGGCGATCTCTTCGGCAACTAGCCCGGCCTGAGCGAGTCCTGTCACGGTTAGCGGCGGATTGGGTTCTCCACTTCCGGAGAACTTGCGGTCGGGAGTGAGAATTGTTTCTCCGTGTCGGATGAAATAAATCATTGTTGGAACTTCGTCCATGCGAAGACGCTCTGTGAGGAAATTGACCTGTTGGCTGGACTTGCCGCTCTTCTCATCCATGGCACGATTAGCCAGTCGGTCGGCGTGCGCATTCTCCTCGCGCGGAATCCAGGTGTATTTCACCAATGAAGGAGTATGGGCAGTGCGCGCTTCCTGAGCCAGAATCTTCATTCCATCATGTTTGATCTGCCAACGACCAGACATTTGCTCCACAACTAACTTGCTATCCATACGAACTTCGATAGTTGCATTCGGGTCAAGTTGGTGGATGGCCGTAAGGCCGGCGACCAATCCGCTGTATTCGGCAACATTATTCGTTGCAATCCCGATGTAATCATAGAGTTCTGCTATCACCACATTGCCCTCGTGCAATACCGCTCCGTAGCCAGCCGGGCCGGGATTTCCGCGTGAACCGCCATCGGCGGTCATGACGAAGTGACGAGCCACTACTTCGCTCCGCGTACCAAAATGCATCGGCACTCTTCGCACCGAACAACTTCATCGGAGGACAGAGTCTTTATACGACTGATTTCAACGCTATTAATCGCCAGATGGCACCCGTCGCATCGTCCATCTCGCATGGCTGCGGCGCCAGTGCCGCTGTTGCTGCGAATCTTCTCGTAAAGTTCGAGAAGTGCGCCATCAACAGTTGTGGTAATTACCTTGCGCTCCTCGATAAGTGATGCGATCTCTGCTTCAATTGCTTGGCTGGCGGCAACTTTGCGACCTTGAATTTCCTCCGCAGACGAAACTAAATCATTTTCCTCGCCCCTAAGTTCCTGAAGTCGCTCTTTTATAGAATCAATACGAAGCATGATTTCAAGTTCGACCTCTTCCAAATCAGAACGTCGAGCTGAAAGCGTCTGAACTTCGTGTTGGAGTTTTTCCAATTCTTTGGCTGAAGCACTGCCGTCAGAAAGTCGCTTCTCATCTCTATCCAGCCGAGTGGTCACCTGTTCCACATCTGCCTCAGAGCGGAGCAACTCGCGCTTGATATCGCTTATTTGGGTCTCCGCCGCGATTGCGAGATCCCTTACGACCGCCAGACGTTGAGTTGCAGCAAGTAACTCGGCGATCTCGGGAAGGGCGGCCAATTTGTTGCGAAGGGTGGCAACCGCAAAATCCATGCGTTGAACATCCAGGATTTGTAGTTGATCACTTGGGGCGGCTTTCATCTTCTCCGGCCTCCTCTAATACTGTTACAACTAGTACCACTGTTGCCTTTGGTGGGCGCTGAGGGTTTCGAACCCCCGACATCCTCGGTGTAAACGAGGCGCTCTACCACTGAGCTAAGCACCCTAACGGTTGCGCGATTCTACTGGAATTGCGCCTTGAGAACGAATTGAGGCAATTAAAGCGCTGCAATTGCCGCTTTATACTCATCGATGCTGCGGGCATCGCCCATGGGATTCACAATTTGCCAACGGAGAACGCCTTCTTTATCCACGATAAATGTGCCGCGGATTGCACACCCTCGATCTTCTTTGAAGACGCCATAAAGAGTGGAGACCGCTCCGTGTGGCCAGAAATCAGAGAGTACGGGGAATGTGTATCCCTGCGCTTCGGCAAAGGTGCGCTGCGAGAAAATAGAATCACATGAAATAGCCAGAAGTTGAACGTCATCGTTTTGAAAGGCATTCAGATCATCACGAATCGCACAAAGCTCGCCAGTGCAAGTGCCGGTGAACGAAAAGGGATAGAAGAGGATGACTACGTTCTTCTTGCCTCGGAATGAAGAGAGGGAGACTTTGACGCCGTGTTGGTCTGAGAGTTCAAAATCTGGTGCGTGAGAGCCGATGGCTAATGACATGGTTAAAACCTATCGTTTGCTGGCTTTCCTTGCTACCAAACGGGTCGCCGACCAATCCGGTGCCACCGATAAGGTAGAGGTCTGACTCAATCCGGCAGTTGGCGCTGCATCTTGAATATCACTTGGCTCCACATGATTTCGCCGACCGACCTTCGGAGTGAGAACCCAAATTGGCCCACCATCAGTAAGATATGCGAGTACATCGACTAATGCATCAACCAAGTCTCCGTCATCATCTCGCCACCACACGAGCACCGCGTCAACAACTTCTTGAACATGGCCGCTAATGAATTGATTTCCAGTTGCTTGGATAATGTCCTGCCGCAATGTTTCGTCAGAATCGTCGCCGTAGCCCGACTCCAGAACGAGAAATCCCGACTCAAACCCCATTCGACTTGCCATCGACCCCGAGGGGGTATTCACCAACGACCATCCCTTCTTTAGCGACTTCGGACCAGACGGCCCGAACACGTGACTGAGGGATAAGTCCACCCAAGACTCGCCACATACGCAAGTCCATTTCGCCTTATTTTTTTCAATTTTCACCCGGCTCAGCGTTAAAAATCTCATTTATCGGTCCTACTCACGAGTTAATGTGACGCGGGCCCCTCAGAGAGGGGAAGATAGGCCCATGAGCGAAAAATTCGTAGCGCCCGATCAGGTGATTGACCAACTAGTAGATACCGACCCCCAGGAAACGGCGGAGTGGCACGCCTCCTTCGATTCGGCCCTTGAACATGCCGGACCCGTTCGCGCCCGCTATCTCATGTTGAGCATGTTGAAGCGAGCACGTGAGAAGAACGTTGGGATGCCGTACCTGCGTACGACCGATTACATCAACACCATTCCACCAGAGAAAGAACCCGCATTTCCAGGTGACGAGACAATCGAACGACGAATCCGTGCCTTTATACGTTGGAATGCGGCAATGCTGGTCCATCGCGCCCAACGTCCAGGGGTCGGTGTAGGTGGCCATATTTCTACGTACGCATCCTCTGCCGCGCTCTATGAAGTCGGTTTCAACCACTTCTTCCGTGGCAAGGATCATCCAGGAGGCGGCGATCAGATCTTTTTCCAAGGGCACGCAAGCCCGGGAATGTATGCACGAGCTTTCATGGAAGGTCGTTTCAGCGAGTATCAACTAGATGGCTTCCGACAGGAGTTGTCCCACGAAGGTGGAGGGCTCTCCTCTTATCCCCACCCACGTTTGATGCCTGAGTTCTGGGAGTTTCCGACGGTGTCCATGGGTCTTGGACCAATCAATGCGATCTATCAAGCACGTTTTAATAGGTACTTGCATAACCGTGGCCTCAAAGACACAAGTGATCAGAATGTCTGGGCATTTCTCGGTGATGGAGAAATGGATGAACCGGAGAGCTTGGGCGCGATCAGCCTGGCCGCACGAGATGGCCTGGATAACCTGACCTTTGTCATCAACTGCAATCTGCAAAGACTTGATGGGCCAGTGCGCGGCAATGGAAAGATCATTCAAGAGCTTGAATCGATCTTCGGAGGAGCCGGTTGGAACGTAATCAAGGTGGTCTGGGGTCGCGAATGGGATCCACTCCTTGCTCAAGATCGAGAGGGTGCACTCGTTCAACTCATGAACCAGACGCCAGATGGCGACTACCAGACGTTCAAAGCCGAAAACGGCGGTTATGTCCGTGAGCACTTCTTCGGACGCGATCCGCGCACCGCGGCGATGGTGGCCAATTGGAGCGATGATCAGGTCTGGGGTCTCAAGCGAGGCGGACATGATTACAAGAAACTCTATGCCGCATATCGCGCAGCCACCGATCACTCAGGCAGGCCGACAGTAATTTTGGCTAAGACCATCAAGGGCTGGACATTGGGTTCGACATTCGAGGCCCGAAACTCAACACACCAGATGAAGAAGATGACAATGGAAGACATCATGACCTTCCGCGATCGACTGCATATTCCTATCCCTGATGATCAATTGGATGCAAAACTTCCCCCGTATTACAAGCCTGCAGAGAATTCCGAAGAGAATCAGTATTTGATGGAGCGACGCAGAATTCTCGGCGGTTCTATTCCACGTCGCAGGGCGATATCAAAACCACTGCCACAGCCTCCTGATTCGGTCTACAGCTCGACCCAACGCGGATCTGGAAATCAGGAAATTGCAACGACGCAAGCCTTTGTCCGTCTCCTTAAAGACTTGCTCAAAGACCCGGGTCTTGGCAGCAGATTCGTGCCGATCATTCCCGATGAGGCACGAACCTTTGGCATGGACTCACTCTTTCCGACGTTGAAGATCTACTCACCGCTTGGACAGACCTATACATCTGTCGACCGCGAACTCATGCTCTCTTACAAAGAATCAACATCCGGTGTCATCTTGCACGAAGGCATCAATGAGGCAGGTTCGGTTGCATCCTTCACCGCGGTGGGGACTTCTTACTCAACGCATGACGAGCCGATGATCCCTGTTTACATCTTCTATTCGATGTTCGGATTTCAACGAACGGGCGATGCATTTTGGGCAGCGAGTGACCAGATGGCTAGAGGATTCGTCCTCGGTGCAACAGCTGGGCGAACGACTCTCAACGGCGAAGGTCTGCAGCACGAAGATGGCCATTCGCTACTTCTCGCTTCAACCAATCCCGCGGTGGTTGCCTATGACCCAGCATTTGCCTACGAAGTGGGCCATATCGTCAAAGACGGCCTGCGTCGCATGTACGGCGAGAACAGCGAGAATATTTACTACTACCTCACCGTGTACAACGAGCCATATGCCCAGCCGGCCGAACCCGAAAACCTGGATGTTGAAGGCTTGTTGCGGGGTATTTACAAGTACGCGCCCGCCTCAGGACACGAATCCAAGCCCGCGCAGATTCTGGCCTCTGGTGTCAGCATCAACTGGGCCCTCAAAGCCCAAAGACTTCTACTAGAAGACTGGGGCGTATCGGCATCGGTCTGGTCGGTCACTTCATGGAACGAGCTGCGCCGAGACGGTGTCAACGTCGAGAAGCACAATTTGCTCCATCCCAAGGATCAGCAAGCAGCCTATGTAACCTCCAAACTCAAGGGCGCCCAAGGACCTGTTGTTGCGGTGAGCGACTTCATGCGAGCGGTTCAAGATCAGATCGCACCGTGGGTTGAGCAGCCCTTCCTATCCCTGGGTACCGATGGATTCGGTCTTTCTGACACACGAGGGGCACTAAGACGACATTTCAAAGTCGATGCGGAGTCCATCGCTATTGCCGTCCTTTCACAACTAGCCAAGACTGGCGTTGTGAATTCGGGGGTCGTACAAGAGGCAATTGAGAAATATCAGATCTTCGACGTTTCCGCTGCTGAAGCGGGCAACACCGAGGGCTCTGGTTGATCGGTCGAATTCCGATCGAGGATATCTCCCCCGCTGTTGCCTTCGGGGGAGAGTTTGTCCCTGTCAAAGCAATCGCAGGTGAAGCAATAACTATTAGCGCGACTGTCTTCCGAGAAGGACATGACGGGTTGGGTGTGCAAGCAGTTCTGGTCGATTCCCAAGGCAGCGAACTTACACGGGTTCGGATGCACGAGATCTGGCCGGGCACTGACAGGTATGAAGCAATACTAGTTCCACCCGCAATCGGGGATTTCACTTTCTTTATTGAAGCCTTCGATGATCCATTCCAAACCTGGCACCATGATTCTGAGATAAAGATCAACGCAAATATTGATCCCGAACTCTGCTGCCAAATTGGAGCCTTGTTATTTCAGGAAAAGATCAAGGCTGATGCATCTTCAACTGTGTTGCTCACTCCTGCCATGGAAGCGTTGCAGAATAAACAACTCGCACCGGCCAACCGTTTCTCCATCGCCACCGTTGAGGAAATTCGCCTCCACTTCAGTGAATTCCCCCTGAGACGGCTCGTAACTAAATCTGATCACTTCCCAATTCGAGCCGACCGCGACCGCGCGCTGATTGGCGCCTGGTATGAATTTTTCCCACGCAGCGAAGGAGCAACGGATATTTCCAGCGGAACTTTCGCGACTGCGACCGACCGACTGCCCGATATTGCAGCAATGGGTTTCGACGTTCTCTACCTGCCGCCCATTCACCCCATCGGTGAAACGTTCCGCAAAGGCGCTAACAATTCACTCCAAGCCACAAAGAGCGACCCCGGTGTGCCGTGGGCTATCGGAAGCAAGGACGGCGGCCACGATGCCATAAACCCCGCCCTTGGTTCTATGCAGGACTTTGAAAAGTTCGCACGTGCGGCCAAGCAGGTTGGGCTGGAGCTCGCGTTGGATTTCGCACTGCAAGTCTCGCCCGACCACCCGTGGGTGAAGGCACACCCGAATTGGTTCAATCACCGCCCAGATGGAACCATCGCATACGCGGAGAATCCGCCAAAAAAATATCAAGACATCTATCCCATTAATTTCGACCAGGATCTGGCAGGGATTGTGCAGGAAGTCCTGCGCGTCCTTAGATTCTGGATCGCCAAAGGTGTCACCATCTTCCGAGTCGACAACCCGCACACCAAGCCAGTGGCATTCTGGCAGGAAGTCTTGGCGGCGATCTTCAAAGAATCTCCGGAAGTAATCTTCCTTGCAGAGGCATTCACCAGGCCAGCGATGATGCATGCACTGGGAAAAGCAGGATTCCATCAGTCATATACATACTTCACCTGGCGAACCAGCAAGCAAGAACTCATATCGTATGGAAACGAACTCTCACAAAGCACGAGCGCATACTTCCGTCCCAATTTCTGGGTGAACACCCCAGATATCCTCCCTTTTCATCTGCAGAGTGGAAGTCCGGCGATGTTCGCCCTTCGCGCCGTACTTGCATCCACTCTCTCCCCTTCGTGGGGAATGTACGCCGGGTACGAACTATTCGAGCACCTTGCTTTGCGTGATGGTGGTGAGGAGTATTTAGATTCGGAGAAATACCAGATACGAATCCGCGACTGGGTTGGCGCTGCCAAAAGCGGAGCAACCCTTGCTCCATTTATCACCACACTCAATCAGATTAGGCGTGATCATCCAGCCTTGCAGCGACTACGCAACTTGGTATTCCATAACACGGGCTCAGATGCCATCATTGCCTACTCCAAACGCGAAGGGTCGGATCTCATTCTTGTGGTCGTCAACCTTGATCCAGCGAATGTGCAGGAAACATCCGTCCATTGGGACATGAGTGTCCTAGGTCTGGCATCAGATCGTTTTGTTGCCCACGATCTGTTGGACAAGTCGGTCTATGAATGGCAGCAAGACACATTTATCCGTCTGGATCCGAACGGACCATCTGGCAAAGTCGCCCACATTGCCTATGTGAATCTGGACTGAATAGCTGATGACCCCTCTCGGAGAAATTGACCTCTATCTCATTGGAGAAGGTCGACACGAGAGACTCTGGGACGCACTCGGAGCGCACGTCGTGCGCGAGAATTCCGGCAAATTGGTTGGCACGTCATTTGCGGTCTGGGCACCAAATGCACAAGGCGTCAGTCTGATCTCTGATTCGAATTTTTGGGATAAAGAAACAGCGAAGATGTCATCCCTGGGCAATAGCGGCATCTGGGAAATCTTCATTCCCGATATGGGCCCTGGCATGAGGTACAAGTACGCAATACATCAGAAGGACGGCCGCTGGGTAGATCATGCCGATCCCTTAGCCCAACAGACCGAAGTGCCGCCACTTACGGCATCGGTGGTCTTCGAATCTGCATTCACGTGGAGTGATGAGCATTGGATGACACAAAGGCTTGCCTTCGAATCATGGAAGGCACCCATCTCCACATACGAAATTCACCTTGCTTCTTGGAAGGCAGGATTGAACTATCGCGAGCTTGCCAGCGAGTTGATCTCCTACGTGAGCGAACAGGGATTCACCCACGTTGAGTTTCTTCCTGTGATGGAGCATCCATACGGGCCGTCCTGGGGTTATCAAGTCACCTCGTTCTTTGCGCCCACTGCACGTTTTGGCTCCCCCGACGAATTCAGATATCTGGTCGATGAACTTCACAAAGCGAATATCGGAGTGATCTTGGACTGGGTTCCGGCACACTTCCCCAAGGATGAGTGGGCATTGGCTAAATTCGACGGAAGTGCACTTTACGAACATGCCGATCCTCGCCTCGGCGAACACCCCGACTGGGGCACATTGATCTTTAACTTCGGTCGCAACGAGGTCAAAAATTTCCTTGTCGCGAGCGCGCTTTTCTGGCTTGGTGAGTTTCACATCGACGGTCTGCGAGTTGACGCGGTGGCATCAATGCTCTACCTGGATTACTCCCGAAAAGAGGGACAGTGGCTCCCGAACAGATTCGGCGGTCGAGAAAACCTCGAGGCTGTGCAACTTCTCAAAGAAGCAACATCGACGGCCTACCGAAACTATCCGGGCATCATGATGATCGCGGAGGAATCCACAGCATGGAGCGGAGTCTCACGGAGCACCGATTCGGGTGGACTCGGTTTTGGATACAAATGGAATATGGGTTGGATGCACGACACACTTTCGTACTTGAAACGGGATCCGATCCACAGAGTCCATCATCACAACGAAATTACCTTCTCGATTCTCTACGCCTGGAGCGAAAATTACATCTTGCCGATCTCCCACGATGAGGTCGTGCATGGAAAGGGCTCACTCGTCAATAAATTCCCGGGCGATCGATGGCAGAAACTGGCCACATTGCGGGCGCTCTACGGATACATGTGGGCCCACCCCGGCAAGAAGTTGCTCTTTATGGGATGCGAATTCGCCCAGAATGAAGAGTGGAAAGATAGCGAAAGTCTGCAGTGGTATTTAACGCAATTCGATGAGCATCGCGGAATTCAAAAAACCGTTCAGAACCTCAATGAAAATTACAAAGGCATCCCGGCGCTCTGGGAGCGCGATACATCCCCAGAAGGCTTCACTTGGTTGGTCAACCATGACGCCGCCAGCAACATACTTGCATTCGTTCGCTGGGATGATTCGCGAAAGCCGCTAGTTTGCATCACTAACTTCTCCCCGGTTCCACAAGAATGGTACACAATGCCTTTTCCTGTATCTGGCTCATGGCACGAGGTGATGAACACCGACGATCTCTCCTTTGGAGGCAGCGGCATCACCAACGGCATGGTGGAATCCATGGCAGAGAGTGGAAATCAGGTCACTCTTCGCGTCCCGCCCTTGGCAACAATCTGGCTTCAACTCAACTGAGCGTGCGCCTTCTGAATCGTCTTTGACGTAAAACTCACGGCGATCAGTAGCAGGCTGGGAATTATGAGCGCAACAGAAATAGATGCAATCTGCGCGGTCCATGCCACCGTTGATTTGAGAAAGAAAATCACAAATGTGTTTGCCAGGCTGAGTTGGCCCAGAACAATTCCACCAGGTGAAGTCGAAAGGCGATTAGCCGCATCCACAAAAGTCGGAGCGAGAAATGAAAGACCCAGGCCTCCGGCAAAAGCACCCAGTACCACCAATGGGAATCCGACCATGGGATGTGAACGTCCGATGAGCCGACCCAGGTTGATGGCGATAATGAAGCTAACTCCGCCGACCATCGGAAATATCCTCACGAGGCGATCAAGCGGAATGTATTTAACGAGACGATGAACCGTCAGTCGCCCAGTGATCATCGCAAGCACGAAGAGAATGTAGGGAACCGTACTTATTCCCACCCCCATGTGAAGTTCTTGCTTGCAGAAGATTGTTATCCAATCACCTGTTGAGCCCTCAAGTCCGGTGGCGCCAGAAAGTCCCAGCAAGATGATCCAGTTGACTCTAAAGGATGAGAAAAGTGACTTGATTTGAAATGCAGTTGCGCGATCTGCCTTCCCGGGCAGGAAAGCGCTCTTGTACTTCGAGATGAGGGAAAGTACGGTCACATAGCCAATTGCAGCGAGGACATCGAGGTGTACGGCCAACGGCACTCTGCCGGCGAGAAAGCCTGAAATCATTACGGTGGAGAGTGCGCCAGCAGACCAGGTGCCGTGCATCCGCGGAATGAGGTTGGACTTATCTGATTCTTGTTCGTGAAAGGCCTGCGCGTTCACAGAGATGTTGAAGGCAGCCACACCTGCGCCGAAGGCAATGTTGACGACGATGAACATCCAGACGGCCGTCAAATGTCCTAGAAGTGCAATGGATCCGAAGAGCAAGGTGGCACTGGCTATTAATGCTTTGCGCGTGCCAAATCGATGCACCAGATGGCCCGTCGTCAGAAGGCTTAGAACGGAACCGACAGCAGCAAGACTCAAAATGGTCCCAAAACGACCATTATCGAGATGAAGATTTGCCTTGATCTCAGGCAAACGTGGCACCCAGGCAATGATTCCAAATCCGAAAATGAAGAAAAGTGCGGCCAGTGCTTTGCGTTCTGGAGAGTTCATCTAGAAGAGGGCGCTGGCCAGAGCACTTCGTGCTTTCACAAGGCGGGCATCCGCCGGATCTACGAGCAAGAAAAGATCAAGCAGATGAGTTTTCGCGCGCGCCTGCTCATCCCCGCTGAAGTCTCGAACACATTGGAGAAGGCGATTAAAGGCCGAATCTACATTTCCAGCCATCATCTCACTGTCGGCACATTGGATCTGTAGTTCCAGATTCTTCGGTTGCGCCAATGCTTCACTAGTGACGACCTCAAGAACTTTGCCTTGGGTTCGGATCAAGAGTTGGGTCTGCGCAAGCCCAAGTTTTGCAAAATGGTCGTTGGGCCTGCGATCAAGCAGTTTCTTGTACGCAGCCTCGGCCCTTGGATAATCGGCGGCTTCAAGGGCAGCAAAGGCCTCTTCTTCTTCAGGCTCCATCACTTCTTCAATGGGAGCTCCAATGCCCTGTTCTGCCGCAATCGACAAGACTTTGTCTATAACCGCGCGAATTTGGGTTTCGGGATAACTCTGTTCAAACAGCGGAATGATCTGCTCTCCTACCAAGGCAACCGCGTAGGGCACCGTGCGAACCTGAAGTGCGGTTGCAACTTGGGCTTCGGCGTCCACATTTACCGAACCGAGAACCCATTTGTCACCGTCTGTTTCCTGTAATTTCCCGAGGATGTTGAGTACGGTCAATGACTCTGGACTGCGCGATGACCAACATAGGACAATGACGACCTTCGTCTTGGAAAGTGTCAGAAATTCACTTGCGAGGTTCGCGGCGGTTACCTGCTTGCCCACTGACGAGACGGGGGAAGCAACGGGAGGTTTTCCTAGCCCACTTAGATCAAACGCGCGTCCAAAATTGGAGGGTAATGTCACTGGCCTATTATCACCTGAAAGCTACCGCTGAATCTCTACGGAACGGCAAGATCTCGGCGATATAGGAACGCGCCGCGAATTCCAGTCCCACATCGTGGCCGGCCTTTTCACTCAGATACCAACGGTGCTCCAGAACTTCATGAAAGAGCTGGGCTGGCTCGACCCGCCCACGAAGATTTTCGGGCACCAGAGCATTGATGGGGTTGAAGACTTCGACAATCCAACGCCTGGCGCAATCTTCCACCGGCACGCTGGGAGATTCGGTACGGGTGCGATATCGGTCGAAGGAAGCCAGAAGTCTCTTAGCCTGAAGTTCCTCTGTCTCAAGCCCGGTGAGTTCGCGCAAACGTGCTTGGTGGTAACCGGCCGCGACGAGTTTGGGTTGAAACGCTAAGGCTTGGTGTTTTCCATCAAGAGATACCGAGACTTCCTCCACCGCAAAACCCAGATCTTGCAGTTGGCGCATTGCTCGCTCAACCGAGTGGCGATCCTTCGGGTCAAGAAGTTGCGGCTCCTTGAGAGCGGCCCACAACCGGCGATATCGCTTGATGACGCCATCACTTGCTCGGACGGGATCCATGCCGGGGTAAAGAACACCGGAGATGGCAAGGTCTTCAAGCTCGGCCGCCACATTGAAATGAGCGATTTCCAAATCGTGCTCTCGCTGGCCAGTCGATAGCGCGCGATGGAATTCACCAGTTTCGGCATCAACCAAATAGGCAGCAAAACCTTCGGCATCTCGTCGAAAGAGCGCATTGGAAAGGGAGCAATCTCCCCACCAGAAGCCGAGAAGATGAAGGCGAACTAGCAATAGCGCCAACGCATTTGCCATGTTCATCACGTCATGCCCGTCAACAATTCCAGAAAGTAAGACACGATAGGGCAGGGAGAATGGCAGATACCGCGTGGCAAGGGCAGGCGGCAACGCATCCCCTGCAATGTCAGCACGATCTTCAATTACCGCAATCGGGTCAACACTTGGTGCTCCCAAATGGCTCAGCTGTCGAAGGAGGTGGTATTCACGATTTGCAAACTCTGAAACCGTCTCTTTGACCGCATATATCTCGCTATCGGGGGCATCACTCGCCTTGACTAGGCGCACTACGTGCCGCGAGATACCTCTCTTTTCGGCCAGCGTTGGATCCTCTGGCCATTCTTCAAGCGGCTTCTCCCACGGTAATCCAGCAAGGGTGGCGATCTCTTCGCCAAGACCAGTGATTCGCAGGGGCATGAGGACATTCTCTCCTATCAATGTTAACGAGAGATGAATTCGCAGGCCCATTAGCCCTGATTTATATAGAGAATGCTTAGAATGTCATTATGGCAACCTCCACAGGCGAAGCAAAGGTCCCCAAGAAAAGAACAAAGACCAAGGATGATTTTGGGATCCCAGGGGTCCCGATGAATCATTCTCATCCATTTTATTTTGGCTTCCTCGCAACAGCCGGCGGATTACTCGCTCTTATCTTGCTGCGATCACTTGCATCTGCCAGTCAGATCTTTGTTCTCATCATCATCGCTCTCTTCCTTGCGGCGGGCTTGAACCCGGCTGTCGAGTTCTTCCGCCACAAAGGAATGTCGCGACCAGCAGCGGTGGCCATCATCTTTACTGCTGTTCTGCTCTTCGTCGGACTCTTCGCTTGGCTGGTAATTCCTCCCGTGGTCTCCCAAGGCACCCACCTCATCAAGAATGCACCGAATCTCCTCACTGATCTAAAACACAATTCAACGATTGCCGCCCTCAACGACCATTACGGAATCGTCGACACCCTTCAGAAGAAACTCAACTCCGTTACCGCAGACGGCACTCTCCTGATATCCGCCTTCGGCGGCGTATTAGGAGTTGGTCGCACCGTACTTTCTGGAACATTCTCGGCGCTGACAATCCTCATTCTGACTTTGTACTTCCTCATCTCATTGCCGCAGATCGTCACACTTGGCCTAAAGCTCGCACCCGCTTCACGTCGCGACCGAATCTCTCGCTTGACCAACGGGATTCTGGATCGGATTGGAACCTACATCGGTAGCCAGATAACCGTCGCATTGATTTCTGGCACCTTCATATTAATTTTGTCGCTGGCTCTCGGTCTGCCCTCACCCATTGCCCTTGCCATGTTGGTCTTTGTCTGCGACTTGGCAATTCCACTGATCGGCCACTTCATTGGCGTGAGCATTATTTCCATTGTCGCACTCACGCAGTCTGTACTCATCGGCATCATCGCGTTTATCGCCTACGTTGCCTACATTCAAATTGAGAACTACTTCATCACCCCTCGGATCATGCGCAGATCACTTTCCATTCCGGGGTTGGTGACGATCATCGCTGCTTTGCTTGGTGCAACTTTGTTGGGTCTAGTTGGCGCGTTGCTCGCCGTTCCGCTCGCCGCCTCTGCCTTACTTATTCTGGACGAGGTCGTGTTTCCTAGGGCGGAGAAGGCCTAGTACTCCGTCGCCAGTGGAAGAGCCTCTGGGGCTACCTGCCTGACAATCTCGGAGAGAACCCGGTACACGGATGGTTCTCCTACCCAAAGATGCTTTGCCTCTGCAACGGCAATCAACTCAGCGTGAGGGATAACCGAGAATTTCTCGCTCGCCTCATGCGGGCGAAGATAGTCATCTAGTTCAGGAATGAGCGCGACTATCGGCCGAAGATCGCCGTTCCAATATGAAAGTTGCTCGGGAGTCGTTGTTCGCAAAGGTGGACTGAGCAGGATGAGCCCCTTATGCCTGGTGTCTTTTGCATGTTGCAGGGCCAGGTCAGTGCCAAATGACCAACCGACTATCCAGAGATTGGTAAGTTTCAAATCCTCGAAGCAGTAGCGAAGCATCTCCTCGACGTCGAATCGCTCGCTGACTCCATTATCAAATTGGCCCTCGCTCGTCCCAGCATCACTGGTGGTTCCGCGGGTGTTGAAACGGACGACTGTGATTCCGGCAAGTGCAGGCAACCTGTTGGCCGCCTTCTTGTAGATGTGACTATCCATCATTCCGCCGGCCGTCGGCAACGGGTGCAGACAGAGGATTGCTCCACGCACTTCTCCCAAAGGTGCAGCAACCTCACCCACCAGCTGGAATCCATCTGCGGTTTTCACCGTAAAGGGCGTCCTCTTGGAAGGTAGAGTCGTGTTGGCGCGTATTAATTCGGGCATTGGGCAAGTGTATCTACTGCTCTCGGGGCTACACTTTTTGAATGACAACCGCAGGAGCCGACACATTTGACTCACTCAATCCTGTAGATAACGAAGTACTGGCGAGCTACCCGATCTACACGGAGTACGACGTCCAACGAGTTGTCACATCGGCACGCGATACCTCACCTGGATGGCAGGCACTTGGCTTCTCTGCACGCCGAAAAGTGCTGCTGGCATGGAGCAAACTCCTCACCGATCGCATCGCCGAATGCGCCTCACTGATATCAAGTGAGACTGGCAAGCCAACGAGTGATGCAACTTTGGAGGCAACTCTTGCAATAGGTCATCTCTCATGGGCCGCTCGCAATGCCCGCGAAGTCCTGCGGACGCAACATCGCAAACCTGGAATCTTGATGGCAAATATGTCTGCCGCGGTAGAGCGATCCCCCGTCGGCGTCGTCGGAGTCATCGGGCCGTGGAACTACCCCATCTTCACGCCCATGGGCTCTATCGCTTATGCGCTTGCAGCAGGCAACACTGTGGTCTTTAAGCCGAGCGAGTTCACCCCCGGCGTCGGCGTCTGGTTAGCCAACACATTCGCAGAAGTTGCCCCAGATGAGAGCATATTCTCCGTTATCACTGGTCTGGGCGATACGGGCAGAGCCCTCTGTGAAAGTGGTGTAAACAAACTGGCTTTCACCGGTTCAACTAAGACAGCCAAACTCGTAGCTGCAACCTGCGCAAAAACCATGACACCGGTGATACTCGAGTGCGGCGGCAAGGACCCAGTGATCATCGACGCGGATGCCGATCTCAAAACTGCGGCGGACTTCACCTTATGGTCGGCCATGTCGAACGCAGGTCAAACATGCATAGGCGCCGAACGCGTCTACGTTCATGAAAAAGTGGCGGAGGATTTCATTGCTAAAATGGTCGCGCTTTCCAAGAAAGTGAAGCCAGGAGCGCCTGGAATTGGACAGTACGGTCCTGCGACCATGCCCAAGCAGATCGACATTATTGAAGGACACATCGCTGATGCGCTAAACCGCGGAGGAACCGCAGTAGTCGGCGGCCTGGACTCCATCAAGCGCCCCTTTGTTGAGCCAGTGATTTTGGTGAACGTACCCGAGGATTCATTTGCACTTACAGAGGAGACCTTCGGGCCGGTCATCATCATCAATAAAGTCCAGAGCATGGATGAGGCAATCGCCCTCTCTAACGCTTCAAGTTACGGCCTCGGCGCCTCGGTGTGGTCAAACAGTTCGGGAGAAAAGATTGCTTCCCGACTCCAATGTGGAATGGTCGCCATAAATTCCACAACATCTTTCGCCGCCGTACCTTCGGTCCCTTTTGGCGGAGTTAAGAACAGCGGGTACGGTCGAATTCACGGCCCCGAGGGGCTCTTGGAATTCACATTTGCCCGTTCCATTGTACGAGCGCGTTTTCAACTGCCAATTTCGTTTACAAGTTTCAGCCGGAATGCCTTTGGGGATCGAGTAATCGTTGGACTTACAAAACTATTTAACGGGCGCGGTTAGCCACTAATATCTGGGTGCGTTCCTTGTGCGCTCTGTGCGCGGCTGACGTTGCGCACGTTTTGACCAACAAGCGTTGTGCCAATGACGTCGGCTTTCAACATCATCTTCGAGCCATGCAACGGTGTGCGGCGTAGCCATCGGAATCATCTGGTCACAACCGGGACAGCGATATGGTTTTGTAGAACTGGATCCAGTGATCTTGCGTACTCGATAAATTCCTTCTGCATGTTCTTCAATTGCTTCACCAGATACGCCTACTTCGCGATCATCATTCTTAGGCTTTCGACCTTTGGGGTGGTTACGACGAGGGCTCACTCTCCTATCTTTTCGCATTTTTTGATTCCGCGTGGCAAGATGAAGGTGTGAGCGTGATTGAAGTTCGCAGTCTCCATAAGACCTACGACCTTCTAGAAGCCGTAGACGGCATAGACCTATCTATCGAGCAAGGCGAAATATTCGCCATTTTGGGGCCAAATGGCGCCGGCAAGACCACTACCGTCGAAATTCTCGAGGGATTCCGAACTCGAGATTCGGGTGAAGTTCGTGTTCTTGACTTCGATCCCCAGTTCAAAGGCAAAGGTGCGCGGGAATTCCGAGATCGCATCGGCGTCGTTCTTCAATCAACTTCTGATGCAGGCGACCTTACCGTCTATGAAACCATCCATCACTTCTCGGGTTACTACTCAAATCCACGGAACCCGCTTGAGGTTGTTGAGTCCATTGGTCTTGGAGAGAAAAAACGTGCACTCGTGCACACGCTCTCTGGCGGGCAGAGAAGGCGATTAGATGTGGGCCTTGGCATTGTGGGAAATCCCGAGCTTCTCTTCCTCGATGAGCCAACGACGGGATTCGACCCTGAGGCAAGGCGCGATTTCTGGGAATTGATCCGCGGACTCCGAGATCTCGGAACCACCATTGTTCTCACCACGCACTATCTCGAAGAGGCCGAGGCATTGGCCGATCGAGTTGCGGTGATCAACCGCGGCAAGATCCTTGAGATTGACACTCCTGCCAACTTGGGTGATCGTTCGACTTCACTTGCCAGAGTTCACTGGGAAGCGGCAGGAAGGATGAAAGAACAATTCACCGATAAGCCAACGGCAGTAATTGCGGATCTCATGAAGGAATTTGATGGAGAAATTCCCAAGCTAGCTGTCTCGCGTGCGACCCTTGAAGATGTCTATCTCCAGATGATCGGTGATTCCGATGGTGAATCCAAATGAAATCATTACCAAACACTTGGATCATGGGATGGCGTCGCGGAATGATCGAAATTCGCCAATTCTCGCGCCAGAAAGAATCCGTCGTGTTTACAACACTCTTCCCCGTGATTCTTATGGCGATCTTTGGCTCTGTCTTCACAGGAGAGATTTCACATGGAGTGAAATTTAGCCAGTACTTCTTAGCGGGAATGATTGCCTCTGGTCTGATCAACAGCGGATTCCAACAGCTGGCCATCAATATCCCGATGGAACGCGACGACGGTTCGTTAAAGAGGCTCCGCGGTACTCCGATACCCGCAACAAGCTATTTCATCGGAAAAACAATTCTGGTCTTTGCCAGCATCATCGTCCAAGTGTTTTTCCTCCTCGTCGGCGGAGTGCTCTTCTTCGGGATTCACTTGCCAACCTCGGCCCATAAGTGGCTGATATTCGCCCTCATCATGTTCCTGGGTATTGGTGGCTCCACGGCCTTGGGAGTTGCCTTCTCCAACGTTCCAAAAAGCGGTCGTGGCGCCTCGGCCGTGGTGATCCCCATCGTGATCATTCTGCAGTTCTTCAGCGGAGTCTTCTTTGTATTCACTCAACTGCCTCACTGGATGCAGCAATTTGCCTCTGTGTTGCCTCTGAAATGGCTGTGCCAGGGCATCAGATCGGTCTTTTTACCCGATGCTTTTGCCCAATCTGAGGTCACACATTCCTGGGAAACCAGTCGGACACTGCTAGTTCTGACCATATGGCTTATCCTTGGGCTTGTGATTTCAATCCGCACGTTCAAATGGAATCGCGAATAAAGGGGCGTGTGCTTGCGATAATCGTTGCAGGAGCGATGATTGCCTCGTCTAGCACCGTGTTAGCAGCCACAACAAAACCCACTCCCAAGCCGACTGCTAAAGCTACGGCTAAAGCCACCCCAAAGACGACTTCAAAAACTAGCGTCAAAGCAAAGCCAAGGGTGACGAAGAAGCCTGTTGCCAAGAAAAAAGTTGCCAAAAAACCTTCGCCAAAGAAGGTCGTCAATAAACGCAAAGTCGTGAAGGTCTCTCCATCTCCTAAGCCTGTGTGGCCACCAAAGAGTCCTTTCATTAATCCAAAAGGCGGAGAGATCTATTACAAGATTCCAAAAGCTCAAGAATTGGCAGGAGTTATCTCTGCAATTGCAGCCTTGGCAACACAAATAAAACCTTGCACCAAGTCTGCTTGCGGCGTTGTCACTTTAGGCTCATCCAACGGGTGCACCTGGTGGCAAATTGACTCCATCGTCTATGGCCCACTTTCCGCAACGGACTCCTCGCCTGTTCCCTATGGCAATCTGAGAACTACCGTGAAGGCAACGAATAAAAGGCAGATCATTACCGTCCTCTTAATTAGTACTGAACCCTTGAAGAATAATGTGAACGTTGGACATCTGGAGATAAGTTGCCACCACGATCCCGTCACAAACTCCACACAGAAAGTTCCATCGAACATCTATACGGTGATACCGCCCGCACCAGAAGCATCGCCATCGGATGCAGCAGTTACAAACACAAACTAGACCTAACCATTAAAGTCTGGCTACGTCAGCGATGTGCTCCGGGAACCCAGAGCTGATCACCAATTTCTTTGTTGGCACTTCGGGCGATCACAAAGAGTAGATCCGAAAGTCGATTCAGATATTTTGCAGTCAATGGATTCACGCCAGCACCGAATGCATGAATGGCTGCCCATGTTCGGCGCTCCGCCCGTCGAGTCACAGTCCGAGCAACGTGCAACAATGCGGCAGCCGGAGTACCAGACGGAAGAACGAACGAGCGAAGCGGTTCCAGGGTTTCGTTGTACTTATCGATCTGCTCTTCTAGGTATGTGATGTGGGTTTCCAGAACACGCAGCGGCTCAAAGGCAGGGGAATCTACAACGGGTGTGCAAAGATCTGCACCAACATCGAAGAGATCGTTCTGAACTCGTACGAGTAAATCATGAATCAACTTAGGAAGCTCACCCATGGCTAGAACCACTCCGATCGCGGAATTCGCCTCGTCCACGGTGGCGTAGGCTTCTAACCTTGGGTCGTTCTTCGAGGTTCGACTCATATCGCCCAATGAAGTCGTGCCATCGTCGCCAGTTTTCGTGTAAATACGCGTTAAATGAACCATGGGAACAGCCTATTGGGGCAGTTACGATGAGACCACTCACCAGCTCGAAGATTAGAAAAAGGAGTACCAGTGCCTGAGCGTCTACGCATAGTTGGCGGTACTCGTCTTCAAGGGGAGGTCTCGGTCTGCGGGGCTAAGAACTCGGTGCTCAAACTGATGGCCGCGGCGCTACTTGCCCCAGGCAAGACCACGATCAGCAACGTTCCAGATATCGCCGACGTGGGCTATATGGCCGAACTTCTCACTCGCCTCGGTTGCACGATCGTTCGCACACCGAATGCAGTGTCCATTGACGTTCCGCACAATCCGGGGCACAAGGCCGACTACGACCTAGTCCGAAAACTGCGCGCTTCGATAAATGTTCTTGGTCCCCTCGTTGCACGTTTGGGCACAGCCGAAGTTGCGCTCCCTGGCGGAGATGCGATTGGTTCGCGCGGATTGGATTTCCATTTCAAGGGACTCGAGGCCCTCGGTGTAAAAATTCATAGCGAACACGGTTATGTTATTGCAGAAGCACCTAACGGACTTATTGGCGCTGAAGTAGTCTTGGACTTCCCAAGCGTCGGCGCCACAGAGAATATTCTTACCGCGGCCGTTCTTGCCAAGGGCACAACGACGATCGACAACGCGGCGCGTGAACCGGACTTCGTCGACCTCGGAGAATTCCTCATCAGCATGGGCGCGCAGATCGAAGGACTGGGTACTCCGACGTTGACCATCCACGGTGTCACGCAATTGCATCCCACCGACCACGTCACGATTTCAGATCGCATAGTCACCGGCACTTGGGCATTTGCCGCAGCGATGACGCGCGGAGATATCACTATTCACGGCGGACGTGCGAAAGATCTAGAAATCCCACTTGAGAAATTGGCATCGGCAGGTGCCATCATCACTTCGACTGCCGATGGCATTCGTGTTCGGATGGAGAACCGTCCTCAGTCAATCGATGTCTCTACCCTTCCCTATCCAGGATTTCCCACCGATCTGCAACCTATGGTCATCTCACTTAATGCCATTGCAGAGGGCAACGCGATCGTCACCGAAAATGTTTTCGAAGGCAGATTCATGTTCGTCAACGAATTGATCCGCTTAGGTGCCCACATCAGCGTCGACGGCCACCACGCCGCGATCCGCGGGGTCGAACAGCTCTCTGGTGCCCCAGTGGTCGCCACCGACATCAGAGCAGGCGCAGGGCTCGTTCTAGCAGGGCTCGTCAGCGAGGGAGTCACACTCGTTGAGGATTCCTTCCATATAGATCGCGGATACCCTCATTTCGCCGAGCAACTACAAGCCCTTGGCGCAGATGTCACCCGCGAGGGGCGTAAATTAGCCCAATGACCACCAACGTTCACCCTGATCGAAACCTTGCCCTCGAACTAGTCCGGGTGACCGAGACCGCCGCCCTCGCTGGATCCGCCTGGGTGGGACGGGGAAATAAGGACCTGGCCGACCATGCCGCCGTTGAGGCAATGCGCCGCATGATCAACACCGTCGATATGGCCGGCATCGTGGTCATTGGAGAGGGCGAGAAAGACAACGCACCCATGCTCCACAACGGTGAGGCAGTCGGAAACGGCCTTGGTCCGCGCTGCGATGTGGCGGTGGACCCCATCGATGGAACCTCCCTGACCGCCAACGGAATGGGCGGGGCCATCAGCGTTATCGCCATTGCCCCCCGCGGAACCATGTACGACCCATCAGCGGTGTTCTACATGAACAAGATCGCCACCGGACACGAAGCCGCCGATGTTATTGATATTTCGATTCCTGCAGCAGAGAACGTTCGTCGCGTCGCCAAGGCAAAGAAGATCTCCGTCAGCGATGTAACGGTTGTTGTTTTGAATCGTCCACGCCATGCGCAACTTCTTCAGGAACTACGAGATGTCGGCGCACGCATTCGGCTTATCCAAGATGGCGACGTCGCAGCGGCGATTGAAACAACAAGGCACGATACCGGCATAGATCTCATGATGGGCATCGGTGGCACACCGGAAGGAGTCATCACTGCCGCGGCGATGATCTGCCTGGGCGGAACAATTCAAGGACAACTCGCTCCCAAAGATGATGCAGAGCGTCAAGGTGCCATCGACAAAGGTCACGATCTTTCAAAGATACTTTTTGCGAAAGACCTCATCAATTCTGACGACGTTTTTCTCTCAGCTACAGGCATCACTGATGGCGAGCTACTTCGCGGGATTCGGCACACCAGTTTCGGTGCGGTTAGCCATTCCATCGTCATGCGCGGCGAAAGCCACACGGTTCGACTAATTGAGACCGAGCACAACCTAAGGGATTAGGAACGCGAATCCGCTGAACGCCCTTAGAGAAATAGGCTATCTGTTAATGGTATCGCTCCAGAATTCGCATCACAAGATACGTTCCTTAAGAAGTAATACTAAGCGTTTAGCAGTTTGTTATAGTCAGGATCCGTTTCCACACCGGAAAAATAATGGCCATGTGTCTTCTTCAATGTATCAATCGAATCAGCGCTAATAAGCACGACTTCGATTTGTTCGTCAGTTTCATGGCTTCTCTCCAAGACAGAAAGAGCCGCGGTCGCCTTTTCCTGTTCCTGAAAACTGTCAATCGAAACTAACTCCCCTGTAGCGCGATTGAAAACCAAAAGAAAATGGACTAGTTCGTTCATTTGGTACGCTCCGCCTCCATCCATTCGAGTGCATTATCAAGTGCCGATTCGAGTTCCACTCCAAAAGACTCGGGCGGCTTCTCGCTCCGATCCTTGTAAGCGATATTCTCTGCTACTAATCGTAGCCAATGAATCAATTCCTCGGGACCAATTTCATCCTTTAACGGAACTTGATACCTCGCCCCAATCTTTTCGACTACGTTAGCCCAAGCCTGCTGGCCCCTAGTTCTCAATTGAACTTCAATTCTATGTCCGTCTCGCTCGGTTACCAGGTGAATTGCTCGGTAACCTGATTGCTTTGGGGATTCGACGTAATCCCGCATCCGCACAATGTCCCAGTTACGTTGAATTCTTTCGAGTAACAACTCGATTTCACCAAGGGTCTCCACAACCGCCCTACAACCGCCAATATCCTCCATTCGCGCCAAATTAGTGCCCGGAAAGCGTTCCAACTTGTGAATTATCTGAGACATTCGTTTGAGGCGCTGGGCTACAAGTACTTCGGATGAAACTTGCTGGACCATCGCACGAAGCCCCGAACTCACCTTCGTAAGAGGATAACCAAATCCCTTTCGGAAATCCTCAACAATAGAAGTTGCTGCTAATTTGTCTTGGTTGCTTATCGAAATAACTCCAGCACGAGCTTTGGAGAGTAACTCACCGCTTCGATTGATCTCCCCTTTGCTTGCCATGCTTCAAATTAGCATAAATAGTTTATGGGAGAATGAAAGCCACTCGCGTTCAAGTCAAGTGGAGAATGTTCAGGTGAATGAAATCTCCGAAGTTACTTAGAGTGACAATTAAGTTTTCAAAAGTTCAGAGGCTGAAGTCAGAATTGTCGTGTTATAGTTTTACGGCTTCGTTAGTGTTGCATTCATTGAGTCAACGACAAAAGCCTCGAGATATACTCTCGAGGCTTTTGAGTTTCAAATTTTTCGCTTAGTTTGCACTTTCCGTCAGGATTGAAACGCGGTTGTTGGAGACTGAAAGAAAGCCTCCGTGTACTGCAAAATCAGTAACGGTACCATCAGCAGCCCTGATGCTGACCTTTCCATCGACGAGAATGCCAAAGAGCGGCTCATGGCCAGGAAGAATTCCCAAGTCGCCCTCAACCGTGCGAGCAGAAACCATCCGAGCTTCCCCGGACCAGACTCGCTCGGCTGGAGTAACTAGTTCTACTCCTAGCAATGCACCGCTTTCAGCCATGATTTAGCCCTTTGCTAATTCTGCGGCACGACGCTCGACGTCATCGAGGCCACCGCACATGAAGAATGCTTGTTCTGGAATGTGATCGTAGTCGCCGTTTGCCAGAGCTTCGAATGCTGAAATGGTCTCAGCAACAGGAACGAATGATCCGTCGAGGCCGGTGAATGCCTTGGCAACGAAGGTGTTCTGCGACAAGAAGCGCTGGATACGACGGGCACGGCCAACGAGGATGCGATCCTCTTCGGAGAGTTCGTCGATGCCAAGGATCGCGATGATGTCTTGTAGGTCCTTGTAGCGCTGCAAGATCTGCTTGGTGCGGTTCGCAACACGGAAGTGGTGCTCACCAATGTAGCGAGGATCAAGGATGCGCGAAGTTGAATCCAGTGGATCCACGGCTGGGTAGATACCAAGCTCGGAGATCGGGCGGGAAAGAACGGTGGTCGCATCAAGGTGAGCGAAGGTCGTGTGTGGGGCTGGGTCGGTGATGTCATCGGCAGGAACATAAATTGCCTGCATCGATGTAATCGAGTGACCACGGGTTGAAGTGATTCGCTCCTGCAACTGGCCCATCTCATCAGCAAGAGTTGGCTGGTAACCAACAGCAGATGGCATACGGCCAAGGAGGGTTGAAACTTCAGAACCTGCCTGGGTGAAACGGAAGATGTTGTCGATGAAGAGCAACACGTCCTGCTTCTGAACATCGCGGAAGTACTCAGCCATTGTCAGAGCAGAGAGAGCAACGCGAAGACGCGTTCCTGGTGGCTCATCCATCTGGCCGAAGACCAAGGCGGTTTTATTGATAACGCCGGTTTCCTTCATTTCAAGGAAAAGGTCGTTACCTTCACGGGTACGCTCACCAACACCGGCGAATACGGATACACCACCGAAGTTTTCAGCAACGCGGTAAATCATTTCCTGAATAAGAACAGTCTTACCGACACCAGCACCACCGAAGAGGCCGATCTTTCCGCCCTTTACGTAAGGGGTAAGAAGGTCAATAACTTTGATACCGGTCTCGAACATCTCGGTCTTTGACTCGAGTTGATCGAACGGTGGTGGGTTGCGGTGAATCGACCAGCGCTCCTTGATATCAAGGGATGCGGTAGGAACGTCGAGGGATTCGCCAAGCGTATTGAAGACGTGGCCCTTGGTCACGTCGCCGACTGGCACGGAGATCGCAGATCCGGTGTCGCTAACCTCTGCGCCACGGACGAGACCGTCAGTTGGCTGCATGGAGATCGCGCGCACGAGGTTGTCACCAATGTGCTGTGCAACTTCCATCGTCAAGGTACGAACCTGACCGCTCATGGTCACATCAACGTGAAGTGCGTTGAAGATCGCTGGCATTGCATCGGCGGGGAATTCAATATCCACCACCGGTCCAATAACACGCGCTACTCGACCTTTACCGGTTACTGTCGACATCATTCACTCCCTGCACTAGCCGAGGCGAGCGCGTCTGCGCCGCCGACGATTTCACTGATTTCTTGGGTAATTTCAGCCTGACGGGCTGCGTTCGCAAGTCGTGTGAGCGACTTGATTAGATCATCAGCATTGTCAGTCGCTGACTTCATTGCGCGACGGCGGGCAGCATGCTCGGAAGCGGCTGACTGCAGCATCGCGTTGAAGATTCGGGCTTCGATATAGCGTGGCAAAAGTGCATTAAGGACTGATTCGGCATCTGGTTCGAAGTCATACATCGGCAGAAGGCCCTTAGGAATCGGCAGATCAGTCTCAACGACCTCGAGAGGCAACATCCGCTTGGCCATGGCGGTCTGCGTCAGCATCGACTGGAACTCGGTATAGATAATGTGGATCTCATCGATTCCGGAACCATCACTTACCGAATCAGCCAAGAATGCGGTGATAAGCGAGTCAGCGACTTCCTTGGCGTTCTCATAAGTCGGGCTATCTGAGAAACCTGACCACGATCCAGCAACTTGGCGGTTGCGGAATCGGTAGTAGTTAACCGCTTTGCGACCGACTAAGTAGGAACTTACATCCAAGCCCCGACCTCGTAGCAGGGTGGCAAGTTGCTCCCCCTCTTTGATCGCGTTGTTGGAGTAAGCCCCGGCCATACCTCGGTCTGCTGTGATGATCAAAATGGCAGCGCGCTTTGGATTCTCCGATGGCGTCGTCAATGGGTGACTAGTCGTTGAATACGTGGCCAATGCAGTAACCGCACGGGTCAATTCATTTGCATACGGAGTTGATGCCCAAACTCTTTGTTGCGCCTTGACAATACGGGAAGCCGAAATCAATTCCATGGCTTTCGTAATTTTCTTAGTCGCTTTAACCGAACGCATTCGGCGGCGATAGACGCGAAGTTGGGCTCCCATTTGTCTACTTCTTCTCCACCGATTGAACGTACTTGGTGACCTGCTCGTTCAATTCGCCCTCTAGAGGATCAACGGGCTTGTCATAGACAGCCTGGGCGGCAGATGAGATAAAGCGGGACTTGAACATAACAACCGCATCCTTCATCGATGCGATGGTGTCATCGGTGAGTTCCTTCGTCTCTGAAATGACAGCGAAGATTTCCTTGCGCTCAAGGGCGATGAACTCAAGGAGTTCGCTCTCAAAGCGACGGATATCGGCAACTGCGACGTCATCGAGTTGACCTGAAGTACCGGCCCAGATCGAAACGATCTGACGCTCGAGGGAATACGGTGAGTACTGGCCTTGCTTCAAGAGTTCGACCATTCGGGCACCGCGCTCGAGTTGGGCCTTGGATGCTGCATCTAGGTCAGAACCAAAGGCCGCAAATGCTTCGAGTTCACGGAACTGGGCAAGGTCAAGACGAAGGCGTCCGGCGATCTTCTTCATTGCCTTTGTCTGTGCCGAGCCACCAACGCGCGATACGGAAATACCAACGTTGATTGCGGGGCGAACACCAGCGTTGAAGAGGTCGGTCTCAAGGAAGCACTGACCATCGGTAATAGAAATGACGTTGGTAGGAATGAACGCCGAGACGTCATTGCCCTTGGTTTCGATGATGGGAAGACCAGTCATCGAACCGCCACCGAGTTCATCGGAGAGCTTTGCGCAACGCTCGAGAAGACGTGAGTGTAAGTAGAAGACGTCTCCTGGGTATGCCTCGCGGCCTGGTGGGCGACGTAGCAACAGCGAGACTGAGCGGTAGGCCTCGGCCTGCTTGGAAAGATCGTCGAAAACTATGAGTACGTGCTGGCCGGCGTACATCCAGTGCTGGCCGATTGAGGAACCCGTGTAAGGAGCGAGGTACTTAAACCCGGCAGGATCTGATGCAGGAGAGGCCACGATGGTTGTGTATTCCATTGCGCCGGCTTCTTCCAATGATGCGCGAACAGATGCAATGGTCGAACCCTTCTGACCGATCGCAACGTAGATGCACTTAACCTGCTTCTTTGGGTCTCCGGTCAACCAGTTTTCGCGCTGGTTGATGATGGTGTCGACAGCAACTGCGGTCTTGCCAGTTTGGCGGTCACCGATGATCAACTGGCGCTGTCCGCGGCCGATAGCCGTCATCGCATCAATTGCCTTAATTCCTGTGGCAAGAGGTTCTTTAACTGGCTGGCGCTGAACAACCGATGGCGCCTGCAATTCGAGAGCACGGCGGGCATCTGCTTTGATCTCGCCTTTGCCGTCGATTGGCCGGCCAAGTGGATCAACAACGCGACCGAGGAAGCCATCTCCGACTGGAACGGAGAGAACTTCGCCTGTGCGACGAACTGATGTTCCTTCTTCAATTCCGTCGTAATCTCCCAGAATAACGACGCCGATTTCGCGGACGTCGAGGTTGAGAGCAAGACCTAAGGTGCCGTTTTCGAACTGGAGAAGCTCGTTGGCCATTGTTGAGGGCAAGCCTTCAATACGAGCAATACCATCGCCCGCTTGGGTGACTGTACCGATCTCGTCTCGAGCAGCGACTCCTGGATCGTACGACTTTGCAAAATTCGCGAGCGCATCACGAATTTCCTCGGGTCGGATCTGCAGTTCGGCCATCTTTTTCTCCCTTATCGCTTTTCTAGTTAAAAATTCTTCTCTGCTACTTATGTGCGCCAACTAGGCCACGCCCAGCATTTGCAAGTCGAGTACTGATCGTTCCGTCGATGATCTCATCGCCAAACTTCACGCTAACTCCACCGACCACACTTGGGTCAACTTCGACATTGACTCGTACCGGCTGACCTACCTGGGCTGCCAGCGAGGTCTCCAAACGTTCTCTCTGCGCATCGGTAAGGGCGATCGCAACCTCAACATGTGCAATCAAGCGATTACGACGAGCAGCCAGGGCGAAGAAGTAATCATCAAATGCGGCCTCAATGCTGCGGCCTCGCAAGTTGTTGACCAGATGCGAAACCAACTTAACAGTGGAATCGGTATTGGTCTTGCCCAGCAACTCAACTATGAGTGAGGTTTTTGCCTCATCTGCCCCTGATGTAGTGAGTGCCTTTCGAAGGTCGAATGAACTTGAGACTGCCTGTGAGACTGCGAAGAACTCGTCCTCTACACGGTCGAGCTCGCCGGCAATGTTCGCGGCGGAACCTTGAGCTTCAATTGCCAGTTGCTCGATGACCGGCACTAAGTCAGCCGATGAAGACCAACGAAGAGATGCAATATTGGTGATGATCTCAAGTGCCTTGGCATCAAGTGATTTCCCAAAAAGATCAGTAACGAGGGCAACCTTGGCGGCCGAATCCCGCGAAGGATCGGTTATCGCGCGACGAAGCGCAATTGATCCAGCCAGAACCTGGGCGCAAGCGAAGAGTTGCGAGCACAGGAGCGATGCCATCTCTGGCGTCGATCCTTTGACGGCAGCATCGAGCATCGCACGGGAGGCCGTTAGGGACTCCCGGCTGCTTCCGCCAAAATGTGCTCTCATCAAATCATTCCCTCTACTTGGACTTTTCGAGATCGTCTAGAAAGCGATCAACTACGCGCGATGCGCGAGCCTGGTCATCAAGTGCTTCGCCGACGATTTTCGACGCCAACTCGACTGCAATCGTGCCCACCTCAGTGCGAAGGGATGTGATTGCTGCCTGACGCTCTGCTTCGATAGAAGCGTGAGCAGCGGCAGTGATTCGACTGGCTTCTTCTTGTGCCTTGGTGCGGAGCTCTTCAATGATTGCCACTCCTTGGGCACGGGCATCCTCACGAAGAGAATGTGCCTCATCGCGGGCCTTTGAAAGCTGCTCGGTGTACTGGCGTAGTGCGCGCTCGGCCTCAAGCTGCGCCTTCTCGGCCTTCTCCATCCCACCCTGAATTGCCTCAGTGCGAGCGGTGAATGCCTTTTCAAACATCGGCACCACTTTTGAGCGCAGAACCAGGAACAGAAGGAGGAAGGCGACTGCGCCAACGATTAATTCTGCTGTGTGTGGGAGAAGAGGATTGATCTTCTCCGCAGCCAGATTAATTGAATGCATGGTAAAAATTAGAGAACGAATGCGAGAACGAGACCGAAGAGCGCAAGTGCCTCAGCAAGAGCGAACCCAAGGAACGCAATTGGCTGCAAGACAGAACGTGCTTCTGGCTGACGTGCGACGCCGCTGATGTAAGCAGCGAAGATCATTCCGGTGGCAATCGCAGGTCCGATTGCTGAGAGGCCATAACCGACCAGGTTGAGCGTGCCTTTCATTTTTTTACCTTTCTAGCTGTTAGTTAGTGCTCGTCGGCAAGGGCGCCGGCGATGTAGAGAGCGGTGAGCAGGGTAAAGATATATGCCTGCAAACATTGGACCAAAAACTCGAAGAAGGTCAGCCCGATGCCGAAAGCGAAGGCAAATGGGCTGATCAATTTCAAACCGATGACCCCTTTGAGCAGATGATCTCCGCCCAAGATGAAAACGAGGAGAAGCAAGTGACCGGCGAACATATTCGCGAACAGACGGAGGCCGAGGGTGAGAGGGCGCGTGATGAGATACGTCGCGATTTCGATCGGTGTCAGAAGAATGTAGGCGGCCTTAGGGACACCGGGCATGAACATGATGTCTTTGATGTACTTGCGAATTCCCTGCTTGCGGATTCCGATGTAATGAAATATCACAAAAGTGAAGATCGCTAGAACGTAAGGAAAGCTCACGTGCGACATAGTCGGGAACTGCAGCAGCGGAACAATTCCGAAAATGTTATTCGTCAAGATAAAAACAAAGAGCGTGAAGAGATAAGGCACGAAACGCATGAACTCGTGACCGATGATGTCTTTAGCCAGGTCGTTTCTCACGAAGCCGTAGATGCTCTCACCGGCAAATTGCAGTTTGGAAGGAACGATCGCTGCTTTGCGGGAAGCCAAGATGAAGAAGACCGAAATCAAAAGAACCGATAAAAATACAAGCGCTATGGGCTTTGTGAAGTATGGACTGTTATGAAAAAAGGAGGGGAAATTGAAGTCGTTGCTGCTCGGCGGGACGAATCCTCCGCCTTCAGCCCTTAACAAGTGCAACGAGCGCACGCACACTCCTCGTTTTTCAAGAGAAAAAAGTTTTGCTGACCTACGGTTACAGCGGGGGAAATTCGGCCAGCGGGGCAACCTTATTGGCAAAGAATCAAAACTGTGAAATCGGCCAGAAATGCCCCTGACTTGCGCCTTTTACATGCCGGGATTACTTAGAATTTCTACCGATCCGCAACCAGATGAGGTAGATGGATGCGCTGACGCCTAGGAGCAAACCCCCGAGGAGAAAGAAGTGGGTCTTGAGCCAATGATCCAGGGCCCAGCCAACTCCGCCCCAGAAGAGCAGGCCGGAGAGGAGATAACCCACGATCGACCAGGCAGCCCCGTCATCGTTTGGTTTCATTTCTCCTCCTCGTTCATCTCGTTCGTTGGCGCTTTCGGCAATGGTAGGTGTATCTGCAGCTTTAAGAAACTTCTGATCTCCCCCGCCAGCCAGGCCACCGTCAGGGCGAGGGCCACCACCGCGAAACTTGTCCGATCAATCGTCTGCCTTGAAGTGAATCGAGTCAGTAGCCAGAGGAATAATCCCAAAAGTGCGATCTTGGCGAAGTAAGAGAAGATGGCCAACGCAAAAGTAGTTAGCGGATCGAGTTTTCGAGAAATTGCCGAGACCGCTAGGTGGACGGTGAAGTACATCACAACAACTAATTGCGCTAACAGGGCGCCAAGCAATCCTGCTTTCCCCCGGATCAAAGCAGCTGCGATGATGCCAACTATTCCCACCGCGAAAGTAGGAATGAGGGCACCGCGCATAAGGTCTCGCTCATTCGTCTTATCGGAACTCATGAAAGTACCGCCACCCTCTCTTGGGTATCGGATCGACGCTCTTTCCAACGACTGGAAACAATCAAACTCGATCCCGCAAAAAACACCCCAGTGATCAGGGCGGCCCACCACGGCCAGAAGGCAAGGACGGTTACCGGTATTGCCACTGTCGCTGTCCAGAGATACATGATCACGGCAGCTCTTTGATGTGAATTACCTGCATCGAGTAACCGGTGATGTAGATGTTCTTTGTCAGGGGCGAACGGCGAACGCCCGGAAAGCGCGCGCCGAAGCACCGCGAGGATCAAATCCATTAAAGGAATTGCCAACACGGCAAAGGGAAGCAGCAGCGGCAATAGTGTGGGTCCGCCATCCTCGGCCGCGATTGCGTTCGCATCAACTTGTCCCGTGAGTGTTATGGCCGCGGCCGATAGCAAGAGTCCTAAAAACATCGAGCCCGAATCCCCCATGAAGATTCTGGCAGGGTGAGAGTTGTGCGGAAGAAATCCCAGGCAGACACCGACGATGATGGCCGTAATCAGCGAAGGCGAACCGGCACGGCTGAAACCATTAACAACGGCTAGCAAATATGCGAAGGCGAAGAAGGAGGCCCCCGATATCGCCACGATACCTGCGGCTAGACCGTCTAGTCCGTCCACAAAATTCACGGCGTTGATCGTTACTAGAACCACGAGGACGGTAACCAATTGGCCGATGCTCGACGGCAGGGTCGTCACGCCGTTGATGGGAAGCCAGAGGATCTGGATTCCGTAGAGCAACAAAATGCCGGCGGCTAGTGCTTGGCCAGCCAATTTGGTGATCGCATCAAGCTGATAGCGATCATCTGCCATTCCCAAAATGATCACGAATGTGGCTGCCCAAAAAATTCCCTGCAGTTCGTGGCCATAGACCTTGCCGACAAGGGAAAGATGTCGGGCGATCACGAATGTGAGGACCATGGAAATCCACATTGCCAGGCCGCCCCAACGAGCAGTAGGCAGGGTATGGACATCCCGCGTTCGAATTTGTGCGACGGCGCCGAAACGCTCAGCCAACTTCTTTACAAAAGGAGTAATCAAATAACAGAGAACTGCCGCTAAGAAAGCCGTGGCGAGATAGACGCGCATCTTCTAGGTGTATCAGGCGGAATAGATTGGGAAGCGTGCGGTCAGTTGGTGCACCTCAGTGCGAATCTGCGCCAGCACTTTCTCGTCCTCACTTGCGATTGCTCGCGAGATAAGGGAGGCGATGGTCTTCATTTCCGCGGCACCCATGCCTTGCGTTGTCGTTGCCGCTGAACCGACACGAATTCCGCTGGTGATTGCGGGAGATTCAGGATCGAATGGAATTGCATTCTTATTTAGAACGATTCCGGCAAGACCACAACGCTGATCGGCGACTTTGCCCGAAACTTTGGTGCTGCGGATATCGATCAATGCCAAGTGGGTCTGCGTTCCACCAGATACTGCGCGCATTCCCTCTTCCTCCAAAGATGCCGCCAGAACTTGGCAGTTGGCGATCACGTTTTTTGCATACGTTTGATAAGCGGGTTGGGCACACTCTTTAAGTGCGATGGCCTTGCCAGCAACGGCTGACATGATCGGCCCGCCCTGCATGCCTGGGAAGACGGCTTTATCAATGGCGGGACCATGCTCGGCCTTGGAGAGAATCATTCCACCGCGCGGCCCGCGCAATACTTTATGCGTTGTAAATGAGACGACGTCGGCGTAAGGAACCGGTGATGGAATCGCCTTGCCTGCAACAAGTCCGATGAAGTGAGCGGCATCCACCCACATAATGGATCCAACTTCATCGCAGATAGTGCGTACCTTCTCGAAATCGATCAAACTTGGGTATGCAGTGGCGCCGGTGCAGATCATCTTCGGCTTGTTCTTGATCGCAAGGTCGCGCAATTCGTCGTAATCAATGAGTTCGTTATCTTGGCGAACGCCATAGGAGACGATGTTGAACCATTTGCCAGAGAAGTTGACCTTGGAACCGTGCGTCAGATGGCCTCCGTGCGGGAGCGACATAGCAAGAACTGTGTCACCAGGTTTTGTGAAGGCGGCATAGACGGCAATGTTGGCACTCGCTCCTGAGTGAGGCTGCACGTTCGCGTGCTCGGCCCCGAAGAGTGACTTCGCACGTTCGATAGCAAGGACCTCTGCCTTATCGACTTCCTCACAACCGCCGTAGTAGCGCTTGCCGGGATACCCCTCGGCATACTTATTTGAAAGCGTTGATCCCAGAGCCGCCAGCACCGCGCGCGAAGTGAAGTTCTCACTCGCTATGAGTTGCAGATCGGTTTGTTGGCGGTGAAGTTCAGATAGCAGCACGGCTGCGATATCTGGATCTTGCCTGGAGAGAAGGTCGAAATCAGGGCCATAGAAAGGGGTATCAGACATGACGCAAGCCTATTCTCTCAGGCGGAATGTGGAGGAACCCGCAACGATGATCTCAGGCAGAACCTCTTGCAACATAGCAACGCTCACCGCACCTTCACGAACCACCTCTATGCCGGTCTCGTTATCTGACACGACCGTGGAGGATTGTGCAGGGGCCAAAATACCTGCATCGAATATCCCTGCCAGGTCATACTCCCGGGCTTCAATATTCTTGACATCCAGAATCGGCGGTTGACCGGCAAGGGATGCACTTGCAACCGCCAGGGGGCCGCTCTTTCGCAGGAGAGCAAGTAGGAATTGCGCAGAAGGCACCCTCACCGATATCTGAATCAGTCTCTTGGCATCGCCTAAATCCCACGAGAGGCCGCGTTGCGGTGAGAGCTGGAAAGAAATCTGCCCGGGCCAAAATTGCGACATAAGGGCGCGTGCATCCTGTGAGACATTACGGGTGATCCCCTCGATTACTTCCTGACCCGAAATCATAACCTGCGCAGCGACCCCGAGGGCATCGCCACGTAATACATGCATGGCGCGAACCGCGTCTTGGTCGAAGGCATCTGCTACGTAGGCATAACCGTTCTCTAAAGGTGCAGCGATAATCAAACCGGATTTGATCCATTGCAAGGCTTGATCGACGTGCGTATCGAGTTCACCGCTTTGAATGTCGATGATGTTGATCATCTTGCAACCTTCTGTGCACTTGTCCAACGTGGCCTGTTGTTGAGGTCGTTGTGAATTCTGATATCGGTAAAGTCCGCGCGCAATGCCTCTTCCATTTCTCTCGCCTGTTCTTCCCCGTGCTCCATCACCAAGATCCCTCCGTCTTTGAGCAGACGCGCGGCCGCGCGGATGAATCGGCGGGGAATTTCCATTCCGCCCTTGCCGCCGAAAAGTGCTGCATGTGGCTCGTAATTCTTCACCTCAAAGGGAAGATCTTGGTCATTCGGAATGTATGGCGGATTGGCAATAACGAGATCGGCCTTAACTCCCTGTAATGCATCTTCGACATCCTCAGCAACGACTCGAACATCCACGTCGTTGGCCTCGATGTTCTTGCGAAGCCATACAAGGGCCGCTGGATCATTTTCAACGGCAATCACATGTGCCGACGGAATCATCTCGGCAATGGCAATCGCGATGGCTCCCGATCCTGAACCCAAATCGATTACGCTTGTTGCTCGATCCAGGGATCTAAGATGCGGAAGTACATTTTCAACGAGCAACTCTGTCTCTGGCCTTGGAATGAGTACGCCGCGGCCCACCTGCAAGGTGAGATCGCAGAAGTAGGCAACGCCGGTTATGTATTGGACGGGCTCTCCGCCAAGACGCCGAATACAAAGTGCTTCAAATTGTTCGAAGACATCATCTGAATTCTCGAAATTCTCTAGAACTCTCTCCACAATTACGGTGTTGTGAAGTTCCATCCGGGTAATTCCTAGAACATGGGCCAAGAGCAACTCAGCGTCGACTTCGGCATATCCAGACTCGCGAAATTCGCGCTTTGCGCTTTGCAATTCGCCCCTGAAATCCATTCTTAGCTCGTTGCGGCCAACTTGGCGGCTTTATCAGCATCAAGCAGCGATTGGATGAGCGGATCTAGCTCTCCGCCTAGGACTGCATCCAGGTTGTTGGCTTTGTAATTCACGCGGTGATCGCTGATGCGGTTCTCTGGGTAGTTGTACGTGCGAATCCGCTCGCTTCTATCCACGGTACGCACCTGCGATTTGCGCTCGGCCATGGCAATTTCATCGGCGGCCTCTTGCGCTGCGGCAAGCATGCGAGCACGCAAGATACGCAGCGCGGACTCTCGGTTCTGCAATTGGCTCTTCTCGTTCTGGCAAGAGACGACGATCCCGGTGGGAATATGGGTGATGCGCACGGCAGAGTCAGTCGTGTTTACGCTCTGGCCGCCCGGGCCACTTGAGCGAAAGACATCGATGCGCAGATCGTTCATATTGATCTCAACATCAATTTCTTCAGCTTCGGGAAGTACAAGCACGCCCGCGGCAGAGGTATGAATGCGACCTTGGGATTCCGTCTCTGGAACCCGCTGAACTCGGTGCACTCCACCTTCAAATTTCAAGCGAGCATAGGGAGACTGTCCTGGTTCTGGCACGCCTTTGGACTTAATTGCAATCGATATGTCTTTGTAGCCGCCCAAATCACTTTCGGTGGCATCGAGAATCTCAGTCTTCCATCCGTGCTTCTCGGCATAGCGTAAGTACATGCGGAGTAGATCCCCTGCGAAGAGTGCCGACTCATCCCCGCCTGCCCCAGCTTTGATCTCCATGATGACATCGCGATCATCATTGGGATCACGCGGCAGAAGCAACTCTTCGAGTCTGGTAGCGGCGCGATCGCATTCTTCTTGCAACGCAGGTATCTCAAGTGCGAAATCAGGATCGGTCTGGGCAAGTTCTCTGGCAGCAACCAAATCATCTTCGGCAGTTTTCCATTGTCGAAAACCTGCTACGACGGGGCCAAGTTGGGCGTAGCGACGGCCAAGCAGACGCGCTTTGCCTTGATCGTTGTGAATACTTGGATCAGCCATCTGCTTTTCAAGTTCGGCATACTCGCGCACAAGTTCGTGGGCAGAGGCAAAGCGATCGCTGCTCACTGCTGCCTCCCCTCGCTCCTGAAATGCACTTTGAAAAATAGAGAAATAAAAAGACCGCAACCGTTACTCAAGTAACGGGTGCGGTCTCATTGAAAGCTACTTAGCGCCTGCTTTTCCGAAGCGCTCTTCGAACTTCGCGACGCGTCCACCAGTGTCAAGGATGCGCTGCTTGCCAGTGTAGAAAGGGTGGCAAACTGAACAAACTTCAACGTAGATGGCTCCGCTTGGAACAGTGGAGCGAGTTACAAATGTCTCGCCGCAGCCGCAGGTGACGGTGGTCTGCCCGTATGGCGGGTGAATTTCCTTCTTCATTTCTTTCCCCTTTGATAGGGCTGGGTCGCTCTTGGAAGAGTCGTGAACCAGCTCGTTACTGGCCAAGGGTAGCGCCCGCGGGCTCACCTTGGAAATCGATGGAAATTGCAGCCTTTTTTAGGCCCTTTTAGCCCTCGAGGCCATTGCCCACCGTTGTCTTCTGGATTTGCATCAAGAATTCAACGTTGGATTTAGTTCCCTTCATCTTGTCGAGAAGTAGTTCCAGAGCCTGCTGTGCATCAAGTGCGTGCAGAACGCGCCGCAATTTCCAGACGATGTTGAGTTCTTCGCTGCCCATAAGAATTTCTTCTTTACGAGTACCTGATGCATCAACATCAACGGCTGGGAAGATTCTCTTATCGGCCATGCGGCGATCGAGTTTGAGCTCCATGTTGCCTGTTCCCTTAAACTCTTCGAAGATAACTTCATCCATACGCGAGCCAGTTTCTACCAAGGCTGTTGCTAAGATGGTCAGCGATCCGCCGTCCTCGATATTTCTGGCCGCACCGAAGAACTTCTTGGGTGGATACAGAGCGGCTGAGTCGACGCCGCCAGAGAGGATTCGACCACTCGCGGGAGCGGCAATGTTGTATGCGCGACCAAGTCGAGTAATTGAGTCAAGCAGTACGACCACGTCATGTCCAAGTTCAACCAGGCGCTTTGCGCGCTCGATGGCTAGTTCGGCAACGGTTGTGTGGTCATCGGCCGGACGGTCGAATGTCGAGGCAATAACCTCGCCTTTCACCGATCGCTGCATATCGGTAACTTCTTCAGGTCGCTCATCTACGAGAACAACCATCAAGTGACACTCTGGGTTGTTTGTGGTGATTGCATTTGCAATGGCCTGCAGCACCATGGTCTTACCCGCTTTTGGCGGAGAAACAATGAGTCCGCGCTGACCCTTGCCAATTGGTGAAATCAGATCGATGACGCGCGTTGTCAGAATATTTGGAAGGGTCTCAAGGCGCAGACGCTCCTGCGGATATAGAGGGACAAGTTTGGAGAATTCAACGCGGTTGCGCGCTTCCTCAGGTTGCATCCCGTTGATGGTGTCCAGGCGCATTAATGCGTTGAACTTCTCGCGACGCTCCCCCTCGTGCGGCTGGCGTACCTCACCGGTTACGACATCACCCTTGCGAAGTCCGTAGCGACGGACTTGCTGCAATGAGACGTAAACGTCGTTGGGGCCAGGCAAATATCCGGCAGTACGGATAAAGGCGTAACTCTCCATGATGTCGATCAGGCCACCAACAGGTACCAAGACATCGTCATCGGATAAGACCGGCTCGCGCTCTTCGCGGGCAGGACGTTCGCGATCGCGACCACGCTCTCGGCCACGGTCGCGACCTCTGTCACGTCCACGACGAGAATTTGAGTCCCGATCGTTATCAAAATTTCTATCCGGGCCGTTATCGGACCCTCGTTCTTCAGCGGCAGGGGCTGCTTCGCTCTCCTCAGCGGCTTCCCGCTTCTTGTTGCGGGCAGCGTTGCGCTCGGCCCGACGCGTCTCGCGTTCTAGTTTGGCCGCCTCGCGGTTTGCTGCTTGTAAATCACTAATAGCCTGCACAAGTGCGGCTTTCTTCAATTTGCCGGCGCCCTCGACTCCCAATTGATTAGCCACTTCCTGAAGTTGCGGAAGGAGCATGGAGGAAAGTTCAGGGCTGCTCGAGCGTACGGTGCCTTTTTCAGTCATTGAGCTTCATTTCAGTTATGGGAATACTCCCGTGATTATTTTTGTAGATTCTCTAAAAAGTCACACGCCATAGGGCGGATCAGATGCCAAAACCATATCACCTAGTAAGCCAAGTGCCAAACTCCCCCTGTGCGGTCGGGGAATTAGGCCGAAACTACTCCAGCACCTCGGGCTGAGATCTCAAATGTCTGCAAAGAAAAGGAATCACCTGCCGCACGTTGCAATTCTGCTACTTCACTGGGATCGCCTGTATGCAAGACCAATACCGTGGGCCCGGCTCCGGAAATGAAGGCTGCGACACCTGCCGCACGCAATTTGGTGACTAATGCAAAAGATTTCGGCATCGCCTCTTGGCGATACTTCTGATGCAGAAAATCTTCGGTTGCGATAAACAGTAAGTCCGGTCGATTTGTTAAGGCTTTCACCAAAAGGGCGGCGTGCATGGAATTGGCGACAGCATCAGCGTGAGGAACGAGTTCGGGAAGAAGTTTGCGTGCCTTTGTAGTAGCAACCGAATTTGAAGGGATGAAGGCAAGGGTCTTGATCTGCGAGTCCACCTGGATTCCAACGCATCGAGCAACCCGCTCGCCGTGGCGAACTTCCTGCCAAGCAATGGTTGCTCCACCACTCAAAGCAGCAGCGACGTTATCTGGATGCCCCTCAAGCCGCGAGGCAATGGTCAGCAGCGCTTCGTCATTCATCCGCTCGTCACCGGAAAGAACAAGGGCTCGCGCAAGAACCAGACCTCCGACGATCGCGGCAGCCGATGATCCCAAGCCACGTCCGTGCGGTATCACGTTGAGGGCCCGCAATGCCAACCCACGTGGTTTGCCGCCCATGAAATGAAAACCCTCGTACATGGCCTTAACAACAAGGTTCTTCTCATCGCGTCGAACGGTGTCGGCACCTTCACCGGTTACATCAATGTCTAGGCCCGGGTCATCCATGATCTGTGCGACGTATCGATCATGCAGACCAAGGGCAAGGCCGAAGGCGTCAAAACCAGGACCGATATTTGCACTCGTGGCCGGAACTTGAACCTGAATTGGTGTCGCCCTAAATGTTGGCTTTGCCATGGTTCTAACTTAAACCCAAAGCTTCCGCAGCACGTGCAGCATCTGGCGGAATAACAACTGGGTCGGCCGCTGCCTCGAGTGCCCAGTTAACATCTTTAAGACCATGTCCGGTCACTGTAATGACAATGCGCTTTCCGTGCGCAAGGCGGCCGAGACGTTCGTACTTGATCAATCCGGCTAGACCAGCCGCGCTGGATGGCTCCACGAAGACGCCTTCGCTTGCGGCAATGAGTCGGTATGCACTGAGAATTTCCTCATCGGTGACCGCATCAATCAGCCCACCAGAATCATCACGGGCCGCAACGGCCTGTTTCCACGAGGCTGGATTTCCAATGCGAATAGCAGTAGCAATGGTTTCGGGATTGGTGACGATTTCTCCACGCACGATTGGGGCCGAGCCTTCGGCCTGGAAACCCCACATCGCGGGCAACTTGGTGCTGATCTCATCAGCGCGATATTCGTTGTATCCCTTCCAGTACGCCGTAATATTTCCAGCATTTCCAACTGGCAGTGCATGGATATCTGGCGCATCTCCTAGAAAATCAACGACTTCAAAACTCGCCGTCTTCTGGCCCTCAATGCGGAACGGGTTGACCGAGTTCACAAGAGCAACTGGATACTTCTCCGATAATTCGCGCGCAAGGACTAGGCATTCGTCAAAATTCCCGTCGACCTGCAAGAGCTTGGAGCCATGAATAATGGCCTGTGCCAGTTTGCCCATTGCGATCTTGCCCTGCGGAATGAGAACAGCGGGAGTCATCCCGGCTTTGGCAGCATAAGCGGCCGCACTCGCGCTTGTATTTCCGGTGGATGCGCAGATCACTGCCTTCGCGCCATCTTGGGCGGCCTTGGAAATGGCCATCGTCATGCCGCGGTCCTTGAAGGAGCCAGTTGGGTTCGCGCCCTCGAACTTGAGCCAGACATCGTTGTTCAACATCTTCGACAAGTGGGCTGCGTGAATCAGCGGAGTGCCGCCTTCGCGCAATGTAATGACAGGGGTCGTTGAATCCACAGGAAGACGATCGCGATATTCCTCAATTACTCCACGCCATTGATGAGCCCCGGGCTTTGTCATTGCTGAACTACTCCTTCAACTCGGATAACACTTTCAACGGTGCGGACGGTGTCCATCTGCGAAAGTCTCTTAACGGTCAACGCAAGTGCATGCTCGCTGGCACCATGAGTGACGACTATCAATTCAGCATCGACTCCTCGCCCGCTCTGGCGCACCGTCTGTATTGAGACGTTTTCGGTGGCGAAGGCCTGTGCCACTGCTGCTAGAACACCTGGTTTATCCGCGACATCCAGACGGATGAGATATTGCGTCTTGATTTCGTCAATGGAAGCAATGGCCCGATCTGCGTAATCACTTTCGCGCGGACCAAGGGCACCGCTTGAGAGGTGACGGGCAACTGCAACCACGTCGCCAAGTACGGCACTTGCGGTCGGCGCTCCGCCAGCGCCGCGGCCGTAGAACATAAGTTCTCCGGCAGCTTCGGCTTCAACAAAAACAGCGTTATAGGCATTGCGCACTGCAGCCAACGGGTGGGTCCTGGGAATCAAGGCGGGATGTACTCGAACGGAGATCTCGTCATTGGGCGTGAGCTCGGCAATTGCCAGCAACTTGATCACGTGGTTCATGGACTGAGCAACTGCAACATCAGTTGCGGTAATTCCGGTGATGCCCTCACAGTAAACATCTGCCGAAGTAACGCGAGTGTGAAAGGCAAGGCCAGCCAGAATGGCGGCCTTTGCCGCGGCATCGAATCCTTCAACATCGGCGGTGGGATCGGCCTCGGCATAACCAAGGTTCTGCGCGCCTTCTAACGCCTCTTCGAATGCCAGGCCGTCTTCGTCCATCTTCGTCAGGATGTAATTGGTCGTACCGTTAACGATGCCCATGATGCGCGTAACGTGATCGCCCACCAGAGACTCGCGAAGCGGCCTAAGAATCGGGATAGCGCCTGCAACAGCTGCCTCGTAATAGAGATCTACGCCGCGCGCATCGGCGGCGCTGTAAAGATCGGCTCCATGGGTGGCGAGCAAAGCCTTATTAGCAGTGATGACCGATTTCCCATTATCAATAGCAAGGAGGATCAACTCTCGGGCGGGCTCAATGCCGCCCATCAACTCAACGACGAGATCGATCTCTGGATCAGTGACGACGGACTTGGCATCGGCTGTAAAAAGCGACGATTCGATTCCCTCGCGCACCAAGTTGGTATCTCGGACTGCGATCTTTGTCAGAACGAGTTCGGCACCAGAGCGAGTAGACAACTCGCCTTGATGGCGAAGCAACTGGGTTGCGACCTGAGAGCCAACTACACCGCACCCCAAAATGCCTATTCTGATCGTCGGCATTTGAGCGCTCATGGACTTAGTCTTTCACACATCAAGGCTGAGAAGATCGCCAAAAGTTTCGCGACGCAAGATGACACGGGCTTTCCCATCGACTACGGCAACCACTGGCGGTCTTGGTACATGGTTGTAGTTGCTGGCCATGCTTCGCCCATATGCCCCAGTTGCAGGAACTGCAAGTAAATCCCCTGGTGCGATATCGCTGGGCAACGTGATGTCGCGAATGATGATGTCGCCGGTCTCGCAATGCTTTCCAACGACTCGTGTCGCAACCAATTCGGCCGAGGAAGTCCGATCTGCAATAACAGCGGTGTATTCGGCATCGTAGAGAGAGGTGCGTATGTTGTCGCTCATGCCACCGTCCACTGATACGTAATTGCGGGTGCCTTGATCCTCAAGGACAACTTTCTTGGTGGTGCCGACCTCATACAAAGTGAACATCGATGGTCCGACGATCGCGCGCCCGGGTTCGATGGAAACACGTGGAATCTGCAGATCACGAATGGAGCAGGCCTCCTTCACTGCCTTGTGCAGGGCAGGAAGAACTTCGATCGGAAGGAGTGCATCATCTTCTGGAAGGTAGGAAATTCCGTAACCACCACCGAGGTCTAGCTCTGGAAGTTCTTGATTGAATTCATCTCTGTAACGACCCAGTAAACCAATTAAGCGATCTGCCGCAATTCCGAAGGCGTCCATGCTCAAGATTTGCGAACCGATATGGCTATGGAAACCGCACAATTCGATTTCAGAATGAGTGCGAGTGGCGATGATTGCCTCCCACGCGGCACCACTTGCAATCGAGAAACCGAATTTCACATCTTCGTGCGCCGTCGCTATTGATTCGTGAGTATGGGCTTCAATGCCCGGGGTCAGTCGAAGCAAAACTCTTTGGCGTTTGCCACGTCCACGTGCCGCCGCGGCCACACGTTCTAATTCAATCAGTGAATCAATGACAATAGTTTTTACGCCATTTTCGATTGCCATCTCGATTTCAGCAACCGATTTATTGTTGCCGTGTAATTCCATCTTGCTCGGTGGAAATCCTGCCGCCAGTGCAACTGCTAATTCGCCACCGGTGCAGACATCAAGGCCGATTCCAGATTGGGCAACCCAACGGGCAACCTCGACACAGATAAATGCTTTAGCCGCATAATAAACCGTGCCGGCGTTTTCACCGAAAGTGTTCTGAAGCGCATGACCCCAGGCAGTGGCTCGGCTTCGAAAATCGGTTTCGTCCAAGAAAAAAGTTGGAGTTCCGAATTCACTTGCCAAAGACTGGGCCGAAATTCCACTCAAATGTAGTTGGCCGTTTTCGAAGGTGACTTCTGATGACCAGACGTTTGCCATAGCAGTCACATCCTGTCAGGCGCACTGACGCCAAGGAGTTGCAAGCCGTTACTGATGACTTGGCGAGTAGCAGCGCACAAATTCGCGCGCGCTGAGTGAATGGCAGAAGCAGGCTCCTCACCCATTGGAAGGACTCGGCAATCTGCGTAAAAACGGTGATAGACACCGGCCAGTTCCTCTAAATAACGAGCGATCCTATGTGGCTCTCGTAGCTCGGCAGCGCCTTGCACGACCCGTGGAAATTCAGCTAGGGCGCCTAAAAGATCATTTTCGCGCTCGTGGATCAGCAATGATGGATCGAAATCGGCCAAATCGTAGACAACTTTGAGTTCTTGCGCGTTTCGCAAGACACCTGAAATTCGTGCGTGCGCATACTGCACGTAGTAAACGGGGTTGTCATTTGTGCGTTTTTTGAGCACATCGACATCAAGGACCATCGGCGTATCCACTGGGTATCGAATTAAGGTGTAGCGGGCTGCGTCAACACCCACTTTTTCAACAAGTTCCTCTAAAGTTATGATTGTCCCGGCGCGCTTAGAAAGTTTTACTTCCTCGCCACCTTCGATGATCTTCACCAATTGGCCGATTAGGACATGAATGTTGTATTCGGGATCATCGCCGGCACATGCCGCCACCGTACGAAGACGATTGACGTAGCCATGATGATCCGCGCCGAGCATGTAGATGCAAATGTCGAAACCACGTTCGCGTTTATTGATGTAATAGGCAGTATCGGATGCGAAGTAAGTCAGTTCGCCACCGCCCTTAACTAGAACCCGGTCTTTGTCATCGCCAAAATCGGTAGTACGAAGCCATGTAGCACCTTCTAGTTCGAAGACATGGCCCTGTGCGCGCAATTTCTCAAGTCCATGCTCGACGGCACCGCTGTTGTGAAGACTTCGTTCGGAGAACCAGATATCGAAATGAGTTCCGAAATCGTCAAGTACTTGCTGCTGTTGCGCTAGTTGTGCTTTATATGCGCGTTCGCGGAACTCGACGAATTGATCGTCTTCCGAAAGGGAGAGAATTCCTGGATCTTCACTCACAATCATCTGCGCCAAGTCGTTGATATAGCCACCTTGGTAGCCGTCATCGGGAATCGCCCGACCTAAAGCCGCGGCGCGGACCGAGGCACCGAAAAGATCCATCTGGTTTCCGCGGTCGTTGATATAAAACTCGCGGGTGACCGTTGCCCCCGCTGCTGATAGAACTCGGCCCAGTGCATCGCCCACTGCCGCCCATCTGGTATGCCCTAAGTGCAAAGGTCCGGTCGGGTTGGCGCTGATGAATTCGAGGTTTATGTTTACGCCCGCGAGCGCAGTACCGGAACCGAATTTCTCACCCGCCGTAATTATCTGCCGCACGATTTCCCCGGCGCTGGAGGCATTGAGGGTCACGTTGATGAACCCAGGACCTGCGACCTCAACCGAGGCAACCTCGTTCAATGACTCAAGGCTCTTCTTGAGGAGCTCGGCAATCTCCCGCGGTGGCCGGCCCGATTCCTTCGCCACCTGGAGTGCAATAGAAGAGGCATAGTCGCCATGATCTCGGTTTTTGGGCCTTTCAAGGCGAATCTCGCCCGGGACCTCGCATTGGAACTCGCCAGCAGCGACAAGAGATGTCAGGGCAGCCCGGATATGCGCTGCTAGGAGATCACTATTGGAGGGCACCTGAGCAAGGCTACCGTTCGCACCTGCCTCCAAGGCGCAGGTTAACTGACCGATATGTGGTTCCGTTCGACAAAATAGTTATGCAATCGTTAGATGCAATATCCGATATGTCCGTTTCCAACTAGTGCGAGATTCCACTTACAGACGTAAGTTCGCGGACGTACTCAATCGCCGTTCTTCAATAAGCTTTAAAAATGGCTAAAAATAGGTTTTAGCCAGGGTTGAGAACACCCTCTCGAAAGGTAATTTACTTATGACCAAACGTCGTAACGCGATTACGGCAGTTCTTGCAGCCGCCGCCATCGCATTTACTGGCCTTGCTACCACTTCAGCCACAGCGGCTGGGGCACAAGTTGGCGTCATCCTTCCAGACGCCGCCTCATCGGCCCGTTGGGAAACATCAGACCGTACCTTCCTCAACGCAGCCTTCAAGGCAGCAGGTGTCACAGTTGATATTCAGAACGCAAACGGAGATGTTGCCGCGTTCCAGACCATTGCTGACCAAATGCTCACAGCGGGCGTAAAAGTTCTCATCATGGTCAACCTTGATTCCGCATCTGCCAAGGCAGTTCAGGACAAGGCAAAGAAGCAAGGCGTACCAACAATTGACTACGACCGTCTAACTCTTAACGGTTCTGAGTCCTACTACGTTTCATTCGACAACGTTGCAGTCGGTAAGTTGCAAGGTCATGGCATCGTTTCCTGCCTTGCCGGCAAGCACAAGAAGACCGCACGTATCGTCTACTTGAACGGTTCACCAACTGACAACAACGCAACTTTGTTCAAGCAGGGCTATGACTCAGTTCTTCGCCCCTTGATCAAGGCCAAGAAGTACACCCTGGTTGATGACACATCAGTTCCTGGTTGGGACAACGCAAAGGGCCAGACAATCTTCGAACAGCAGTTGTCGAAGGCTGGCGGAAAGCTCGATGCAGTAGTTTCAGCTAACGAAGGTCTCGGACTTGCAGCAGTAGCTATTCTCAAGAAGAACAAGCTCAACGGCAAGGTCTGCGTCTCCGGACAGGATGCAAGTGTTGATGGTCTTCGCGCAATCTTGACCGGCGACCTTTCCAACACCGTATACAAGGGCATCAAGGCAGAAGCTAATGCCGCCGCCGCCTTGGCCGTTGCTCTCCTTAACGGAAAGCCAGCAACTATGGCTAAGGCAAAGGTCAACAACGGAACAATCAACGTTCCTTCAGTGCTTCTGACACCAGTCGGAATCACCAAAGCCAACGTCAAGGTTGTCATCGCTGATGGCTTCCAGAAGCGTGCCGATGTCTGCAAGGGCATCGAAGCACTCTGCAAGAAGTACAAGGTCTGATAATCAGACCCGTTGCTGATCTTCAGCGATGAGATAGTCGGTTTCGGCCCGGAGTTAAGGCTCCGGGCCGAAACTATTTCATGTAACACCCCTTACTAATTTTGAACACAGGAATAGACTTCGGACACTGCGGTCCCCAGGATTTCGATGAAGTTTTCAATAAAGGAGCACGGCGTGAGCACTCCAATACTTTCGCTCAGAGGAGTAAATAAATCTTTTGGGCCCGTTCATGTACTTAAAGATGTCGATCTCGATGTCTACTCGGGCCAGGTGACTGCCCTCGTCGGCGATAACGGCGCTGGAAAAAGCACACTGATCAAGTGCATCGCAGGTATCTACTCCCCCGATAGCGGAGATTTCCTCTTCGAGGGAAACAAAGTGGATATCAACGGACCGCGCGAAGCGACCGCGTTAGGCATAGAGGTCGTTTACCAAGATCTCGCTCTCTGCGACAACCTCGACATCGTTCACAACATGTTCCTAGGTCGCGAAGTAAAGAAGGGCTACGTCCTCAACGAGAGCCACATGGAATCTCTCGCGCGCAAGACTTTAGATGGCTTGAGCGTCCGCACAGTCAAATCGATCCGTCAGACGGTCTCCTCGCTTTCTGGCGGACAGCGCCAGACGGTTGCAATCGCGCGAGCAGTTCTCTGGAACAGCAAACTGGTCATCCTTGATGAGCCAACCGCAGCGCTTGGCGTAGCTCAGACCGAACAGGTTCTACATCTTGTCCGTCGCCTTGCCGATAACGGGCTCGCTGTCATTCTCATCAGCCACAATCTTGTGGATGTTTTTGAAGTAGCCGACAACATCGCAGCTCTCTATCTGGGAACAATGGCTGCGCAGGTCAATAAGTCGGAAGTATCAACCAATCAAGTCATCGAATTAATCACCACAGGTAAATCTGCTGGGGTCGATCAGGGAGCAAAAATATGAGCACGGATACTCTCGAAGCTGGCCCCTCGCTCAAGGATGCAATGAGCGATTATTGGAGTCGGATTAAGTCCGGTGACATTGGCGCCCTACCAGCAGTACTTGGACTCGTCGTGCTCTGCGGTGTTTTCGGCTTTATGTCCAACGTCTTCTTAACTTCCAGCAACTTTGCCAACCTCATCACGCAAGCCGCAGCTGTGACCGTCATTGCGATGGGCCTGGTCTTTGTACTTCTCCTAGGCGAAATTGATCTATCGGCTGGCTATGCCTCGGGAGTGTGCGGCGCAATCCTGGTCATCTTGATCACCCAACATGGATGGGCGTGGTTCCTCGCACTTCCAGTGAGCATCATCGTCGGTTGCGCACTCGGATTCTCCATCGGAACTCTCGTTGCTCGACTCGGCATTCCGTCTTTCGTCGTAACGCTTGCAGCGTTCCTTGGTTTTCAAGGACTCTTACTCTTGCTAGCTGGCGAAGGTGGAACCATCCAGATTTCAGACCCGGCAATCTTGGCGGTGGAAAACAACAACCTCTCCCCTGCGATGAGTTGGGCCTTCTATCTAGTGGTCTCTGTTCTCTATGTGTTGAGTGGACTCAACCGAATCAACGCTCGACGAAAAGTTGGACTCAAAGCAGAACTCCTTAAACTCTGGGTTCTCAAGACGGTCGGCTTGCTTGGCATAACCGGTATCGCCGTATTTGCCCTCAACCGCGAGCGCAGCAATAACCCGCAACTCGTAAGCCTCAAGGGCATCCCTGTTGTAGTTCCCGTGATTCTCGGACTACTTGTTATCGGAACATTTGTTCTTGGTCGAACTGCATTTGGTCGCCACATTTATGCAGTCGGTGGCAACGCCGAGGCTGCTCGCCGCGCCGGTATCAACGTCAAGCAAGTTCGCATCGCAGCTTTCGTTATCTGTTCAGCCCTCTCAGCCGTGGCTGGGATGCTCTTTGCTTCTCGTCAGAATTCCATCTCTCCCACGACGGGCGGAAGTTCCACATTGCTTTACGCAGTTGGGGCCGCCGTCATCGGCGGAACCAGCCTCTTTGGCGGCAAAGGAAAGATGCGCGATGCAATTCTTGGAGGCCTCGTGGTCGCCGTTATCGATAACGGCATGGGGCTTCTCGGATACGCAGCAGGCATCAAATACATCGTCACTGGCGTGGTTCTCCTCGTATCTGCGGGTGTAGATGCCATTTCGCGACGTGGGGCGTCTGCAAACTAGAGAATTAGCCTGGGTTTTGGCATATAACGCTCTTGCCCTTAACCTTGGCTTCGCGATCCTGATTTAGGGGTCGACGCTCTTGCGGGAGTGGTGAAATGGCAGACACGCAGGTCTTAGGAACCTGTGTCTTCGGACGTGCGGGTTCAAGTCCCGCCTCCCGCACTCTGTGATGACTCCAGACATCGAGGACATCTGTCTCCAGACATACTAGACATACCTCTTTTCTTTGGGAAGTGCCCTTTCACTGACGTTGGTAGTTCTTCTCCTCATCGAAAGTGAAATCCCGAAGCAGCTCTCCAGAGGTTGTAATGACCCGGATCTCTTTCTCATGGATCAACATCCGTATCGCCGTTCCTGAATGAGCCCGGCCGATGCCGATGTGATGCATCGTGCCGTTATGGCGCAAGGACAAGTTGCCATGCTTATCCACGACATCATTTCGCAGGCGAAAGTGATCAGGAATGATCTTGCCGCCGGGTTGGGCTTTAGGACGTGCGTTATAGGCATGAGCCGGAGTTGTGCGATCCAACGCGCGGTGGGGCCTGGTGAAGTTGTAGTACTCGCGGAATTGATCGAGTTGTTTTTGAAAATCCCCGATGGAGGTGACCTTAGGTTGTTTGGCCAGCCACATCTTGAGCGTTTGGTGGAAGCGTTCGACTTTGCCGCACGTCTGGGGATGGTAGGGGCGCGAGTTCTTCTGGACTATTTTCAAACTGGCCATCTCTGTTTCAAATGCGTTGCGGCCGCCGCGATGCCTGCCCGTGAAGACCGCTCCGTTGTCGCTCAAAACACTAGCCGGCAGGCCGTATTCGTTGCAGGCAGTGCGAAAGGTCTCAACCACGGAGAGCCCCGTGGTGACATAGGTGGCAGTGCATGCGATCAAGAAACGCGAGTGATCATCGATGAAATTCAAGATTTCGATGCCACGGCCGTTGCGCAGCTTCCAATGGGTGAAGTCGGTCTGCCAGGTTTCATTCGGCTGGCTTGCCTCGAAGCGAGTGTAGGAGGAACGGGGGCGTTTCTTCGGTGATGCAACAACTAACCCGTTGCGAGAAAGTATTTTCCAGATGGTGGAGATGGCAGGGGCGCTGCCAAGCTCAAGGCCCAGGTGGTAGGCGATGGTGTGGGCACCGGCATCCAAGCCTTGATCGGCTAGGTGTTTGCGCCAGAAGAGAACGCGCTGCTCCACTTCGGCGCTGGTAGTGCGGGGATTGGAGTGAGGCCTGCGAGAGCGCGGCTCAAAGGCGGCCTCGCCCTCGGCCTCAAAACGTTTAAGGAGTTCATAGACCCAAGAGCGGGCAACCCCATAATCCCTTGCCACCTGGGTCTTGGAGCGACCCTCCACTATGACTGCTGTTACCACCACGCGAGCTAGCGACATAACCCCACCCCAGACCTAGAAAACGTCCTCTATGTCTGGAGACATATGTCCTGAATGTCAAGAACTCTCACACCGCCTCCCGCACTCTTGTGATGTCTTCAGACATCCGTCCTCGATATCTGAAGACATCACACTCAAGCGCCAGCCGCCAAGAAACCCGCAGGACCTAGCGCTGGGCCGATGCATGGCATGTTCGGTCCGCCCCCCTCTAAGTCGAAAGATTTCCGCGGATCTCTCAAACGTCTCTTGCGTGAATTGGGAACCGAACGCAAAATCATGTCAATTGTTTTTATTCTCATCACAACAAGCGTTGTAATCGGATCCTTCGGACCGAAAATCCTCGGGCGGGCGACAAACTATGTCTTCTAAGGATTTCTTGGCCGACGGATGCCAGAAGGAGTAAGCAAGGCACAGGCGTTTGCGGGACTTAGAGTTAAGGGCGAAAACCGTCTTGCCGATATCCTCCAAAAAAGCTCTGTAATACCCGGCAAAGGCATTGATTTTCACATCGTTTATCATGTTCTGATCCTGGCCATCGGGTTGTATGTGATCTCATCTCTCTTTATGTGGATTCAGGGCTATCTCATGGCAGGAGTCACGCAGCGAACCGTCTTTCGTCTGCGCCGCCGTACCGAGGAGAAACTTGGTCGTCTGCCATTGCGTTATTTCGGCACTCAATCACAAGGGGATCTACTGAGTCGCGTCACCAACTACCTCGATAACATCTCTAACTCGCTGCAGCAAGGTCTTTCACAGATTCTCAACTCCATTCTGACCATCATCTCTGTATTGGCAATGATGGTCTGGATCAGCCCCGAATTGGCCTTGGTTTCCTTGATCGCGATTCCATTAAGCATGTTTGTCACTATCCGAATAGCAAAGCGCTCTCAACGCCAATCTATTGCCCAATGGGATTGGACCGGAAAACTCAACGGGCACATGGAGGAGATGCACACTGGCCACGCACTCGTAAAGGTTTTCAGAAGGCGCGATCACGCCATCAAGGATTTTACAAGCCTCAACGAGGAGTTCTACGAGTCCAGTTTCAAAGCGCAGATCATGTCCGGACATCATTATGCCGACGACTGCGCTCATTTCGAATCTCATTTATGTCGCGATCGCGGTTTTAGGTGGCTACAGAGTTGCAACTGGAAGTATGTCACTCGGCGATGTACAAGCTTTCATCCAGTATTCACGGCAGTTTGGATGCCCCTCTCGCAGATTGCGGGAATGATGAATGTCGTTCAATCAGGAGTTGCATCCGCCGAGCGGCTCTTTGATCTTCTGGATGCGACAGAAGAGAAACCCGATCCCATTGATGCAGTCAAGATCGACCGTGCAGAGGGTAAGGTTCGCTTTAACAACGTCTCGTTCCGATATCTTGCAGATCAGCCACTGATTGAGAACTTCTCCCTCTCCGTCAGGCCAGGAGAAACGGTCGCCATCGTCGGTCCAACAGGTACTGGAAAAACCACCCTGGTCAATCTAATTCTGCGTTCTTATGAGATCGATTCCGGATCAATCACCCTTGATGGCAAAGATATCCGCTCTCTAACGCGAGATGATCTCCGTCGCCAGTTCGGAATGGTTCTGCGGGATACCTGGCTTTTCACTGGATCTATGCGAGAAAATATCGCCTTCGGAAGCCTTGATCCATCTCACGAAATGGTCGTTTCCGCCGCGAAAGCGACAAATATCGATCACTTCTTGCGATCTCTGTCCAACGGATATGACTCAATTCTCACCGATGACAACGCCACGGTCTCTAATGGTGAACGCCAATTGATAACTATCGCCCGTGCCTTCATGGCTGACCCGGCGATCCTCATTCTTGATGAAGCCACGAGTTCGGTTGACACTCGTACCGAGGTACTCGTTCAGCAGGCGATGGCGAAGTTGCGCACCGGCCGAACTAGCTTTGTGATCGCCCACCGGCTTTCAACGATCCGTGATGCCGACACGATCCTAGTTATGGATGAAGGCCAACTCATAGAGCAAGGACGCCACTCGGAATTGATGGCCAAGAAGGGCTTCTATTTTGATTTGTACGCAAGCCAATTTGCAGAGGTTTTTGAATGATCACTAGGTCTAGATTCGTTCTAATTCTCTCAGGCGAACCGCGCACTATGGCCTCCGTCGACAGCCCAATCTGCTCCATTTACAAAGGAGGCGTCATCTGAGAGCAGAAATGAAACCACTTTAGCGATTTCAGAACTCTGGGCCATTCGTCCTAATGGTTGTACAGCGATGGATTCCGCCTCTTTCGCCGGGTTCAATTCCAGCCAAGACTTCATGAGTGGCGTCAAGGTGAATCCTGGTGACACTGCATTTGTCCGGATTCCATGTACCCCCTCATCGAGGGCTAGGTTCCGCGTAAGACCAACCACTCCAGATTTTGCAGCTGAATAGGGAAAAAAATTGGGATAGGTCATTCGTGCATGGATAGATGCGATGTTCACAATCGATCCTCGCTTTGCATTGCGCATGCCTGGGAGTATGCATTTCGCCGTGTGCCAAACACTCTTTAGGTCAACATTGAAGAATCGCTCCCATTCTTCATTAGTCATGGTCACGGGGTCGTGATACGCATTAACCCCTGCATTATTTACCATGCCCGTAACGGATCCGAAGCGCTTAGTTGTTGCAAGATGCGCGATCTTTACGCTTTCAAAGTCTCCAACGTCTGCGTGGTGAAAAAAGACATCAAATCCGAGCTCAATTAGCTTTCCGGCATATTCTTCGCCAGTTGTATCATCGACATCACAAAATGAAACTTTTGCTCCTTCTTGAGCCGCGTCAAATACGATCGCAGCGCCTATTCCTGCTGCTCCGCCCGTGACCCATATATGTTCGTTGTTGAGTTTCATCTTTCACCAATCCGCTACTGAACCGTCTTTGTGATACCACTGCGTGGGTTTCACGGGAATATATGGATGTTTGTGAGCTTCATTTTGGTTTATTTCAATCCCGATGCCGATACTTTGTGGTGGAAGAATATAGCCGTCTGTAGGCGCCATGCCCCCATTAAAGACTTCCTGACGCCAAGGAACATCGTTTCTCATGACTTCTTGAATAAGAAAGTTGGGGGTCGTGAGTGCCAAATGCACGTTGACCATCGTTGCAACTGGCCCTAGCGGATTGTGAGGAGCCATGCTCACTCCATAAGCGTCACAGAGTGCAGAAATCTTTCTAAGTTCGGTGATTCCGCCGGCATGGCAGACATCGGGCTGAGCTACATCAATCAGGCCATCTCTTAAAAGTGGCAGGAAATCCATGCGCGTGAGTAGTCGCTCCCCGGCAGCGAGCGGCAAATCTATGCCTCGTCTCGCTCGGATCATTGCTTCATGCTGGTCTGGTGGCACTACTTCTTCTAGAAAATATGGGTTGAACTGGGCAAATACCTTGGAGTATTGAATCGCCATAGCCGCCGTCGTTCGACCATGAAAATCAATCATGATATCTACGTCGGGGCCTGCGGCATCTCGGGCACAACCCATCAGTTCTTCTGCGTGCCGCAGCATCGCAGCGTCTCCAAGCGGAGACGTCCGCGGCACGGCCAAGATCTTTACCGCGGTAAATCCGTCGGCAACGGTTTGTTTCATCTTTTCGGCAAAGAATTGCACAGTATCTGAGTTGTAAACTGCATCCGAATTCCCGCCACCAAGATGGTCATACATACGTACTCGATCACGCGCTCGGCCCCCGAGTATCCGCCAAAGTGGCACTCCTAAGTCTTTGGCCGTGATATCCCAAAGTGCTTGGTCAATGCCACTGAGGGCAGACATCGTGACTACTCCGCCCTTGAAGAATGGATGGCGGTAGATTATTTGCCATAATCTTTCGATGTCTCGCGGATCTTGACCGATTACAAGCGGCGAGAGATCTTCAATTGCGCCTATAACGGCCATCGTCTGAAACTCTAGGGATGCTTCACCAATTCCAACGAGGCCTGGTTGGTCAGTAAGAACACTCAAGATCACCCAGTTGCGCATATTTGCATTGATTACCGTCGTAGTAATCTTTGTTATTTTCACTTTAGGACCTCACTTCTAGTCGAGTTGGTAGATCTTGTCTGCACTTGTCTAACCTCTGCCTTCGGAGAAGGTGAAAGTTGCCTCCAGGTGATGTTCTCCCGAGATTCCCAAATTGGCAGCATCTGGCGGAGCGCTTTGGGGTTCGAGACAGATCCCATCTTTATCTTCGGTATAAATGACCCACCACGGAGAAGTAGAGGAAATTCTCACGCGGGCTGCGCCTGGCCACAAAATTGAGGGTGGATTCTTGATGCCAATGAAGGCATCATCCCAAGGCGGAGGTTTCGGTGTCGCGAATTCACCGCTCGGCATTCCATCCGGGCCCTTAATCAACATAGACTCTGCTTGGAACTCAACGATTGCGTTGCCCCCGATGCCTAGATCGCGAGGGAACCACGGATGGAACCCAATCCAGGCAGGGATCTCACATCCGTTTGAGGTGTAGTCCAGCGTCCAATGAAAAGTGTTACCTTCAATCTCAAATGTTTGTTCTGCTACTGCTTGGTTGTAAGGACGAGGCAAGTGCAAGCGTGAAGTGGCATTACCTGTACTTTCCCATGGGGAGTAGAACCCGTAGCCATGCTCAGCGTGTGGCGGCTCCCATGAAGTTGGCAGGTGGTAAACATTGCCCGATTCACCTTTGATCAGTCCATTCTTGATGCGCCCCGCCCATGGAACCATGGCATACCAGCCCCAATCCATAAGGCTGGGTCGAGGTTGAACAACGAATTCAAGTCCTCTCCAAACTAATGACGAAATTCGCGACCCTTGGTCTAGATCTATCTTCAAGGCGATTTCGTCGACATTGATTTCCATCACTTTAATGGTCCATATTGCGTAGGCATCTTCTATTTTCCTATGCCCGCGGTTAATCCGTTGACAAGTTGTTTTTGGAAGACGAGATAGACGATGATCGCAGGAATCGCGCTTACTAGAGATCCTGCCATCAACACGGTTACATCTGTGGTTCTTCCTGACGCTAAGGCGCCAAGCCCTACAGTGATCGTTCGGTAGTTATCGTCCTGCAAGAACAAAAGTCCTACGAGTAAATCATCCCAAATTTGTATAAATTGCAAGACAATGACTGTGATGAGGGCCGGCACAGCCAAAGGGATCGCAATTCTTCGAAAGACGCCCGGATAGTTCAAACCATCAACGATGGAAGCCTCAATAAGATCATCGGGTAGACCTCGAAAATATGAAGTCATAAGAAAGGTCGCGAACGGGGTGCCGATCGCTGCGTAAAGCATTATCGCACCCCAGTATCCGCTCAAGAGATGCCAGCTGTTTGCATTGATATACGCCGGAATAATAATTGATTGCAATGGAATGAGCATTGCCCCGACTATTGCTATGAGTACGACTGAAGAACGGCGATAATGTAGTTTTGCAAGTGCAAATCCAGCGAGGGTGCTCACGACCAAGATTATAGAAATTGCTCCAATACAGACGACGGTGGAGTTAAGAAGTTGTCGTCCGACCGGAATTACCGAGAAGATCTTCTTCCAAGCCGAGAGAGAGTGGCCCGGTGCTCCAAAGAATTGAGCTTTAGACTTGAAGGATGTGTTGAGCATGAAGGCGAAGGGATAGAGCATTACGACCGCGAAAGCGCTCATCAGGAGAAAAGTCAGTGTGCGTTTGAGTTTCACGGCGTCAGTCCTTATTCCGAATTAGGATCAATTGCGCAGATCCCAGGATCGCCATCATAAGGAAAAGTATTACTCCCAACATCGCGCCGGTTCCAAAATTTCCCCGCGAAAACGCACTTTGGTAGACAAAGAATTCCAGGGTGGTCGTACCAAAGCCGGGACCCCCTCCAGTCATTACGAAAATAAGACTGAAGAGTGCGGTGAATGCACTAATGATAGTGATGATGAATGAAAATTGTATGAACCTTTTGAGTTGAGGAAGTGTGATACTCCAAAAGATCCTTAGCGAGTTCGCTCCATCCATTCGAGCTGCCTCGTAGAGGGAGAGATCAAGAGTTGCCATGCCCGTTAAGAAGATGATGGTGTTTGTTCCAACCATAGACCACGTAAAGGTGATTCCGACGGCAAGTAGAGCGCCCCGTTCTGAGGATAGTAAATCCGTGTGGATGAATCCAAGACCAAAACTTTTTAGTAGGTCATTCAAGAGCCCTTCTTGGGCGAAGAAACGAAGTGAAACCATACCTATGACTACCCACGAGATTGCCGTTGGTAGGAAATAGATCGTACGAAAGAATTTCCACCCTATGACTTTTTCGTTGAGCATATACGCGATGCCCATAGGTATAAGTATTGCGACTGGCACTGCAAGGAGTAATAGTCCATTGTTCTCGAGGACTCTCCAAAAGATGGGACTCTTGAATTCCTTTAAATAGGTATTGGGACCTATCCAAGTGGAGATGATGCCATCCCATTTTGTCATCGAGTAGTACATGGCTTGGTAGATCGGGAGACCGAGAAAGGCGGCGACAAGCAAGAGGGCTGGGACAGAGAAGAGCATCCCAGTTCGGGCGCGCTTCTGGTGTAATGCCGTCTGTCTCATTTTCGATGTTCGCATTCTCGTGGAAGTTTGAAAAGTGGGAAACGGAGAGAGAGATAATCTAGTCATTCATTCTCTCCGTTTCCCACTTGTTCCTCTGGTGAGAGTCCCTAGATCATTAGGGCAGTTTGTAGGTTTCTGTTTTTGCATCCGGTGCGAGTTGATCCCAGGACTGTTTTAACTGCTTTAGTCCGTCTGCGGGCTGGATCTTTCCTGCCAGGATAGAGGGAATTATCTTGTTCCCTGCGTCTACGACATCACCCTGGATTACGTTGTCGAGCATCGGGTAGGCCGTGTATCCGCCGGTTTCGGTGAAGGCCAACATTTCCTTGTTGACCGGGTTCGAGGTGGTCGAACCGATCACGTTAGGAATTAGGCCAGATTTATCGAATATTGCGCTTGCCTGGTCTGTTGTCATGAATGTAATAAACCCTGCAGCAGCCGCTATGTTCTTCGAGTACTTCATGATTGAGAGACCTTGTCCGGCCATCTCAACAACACCCTTGATCGGAGTATCAGAGAATGGTGGTACAAACGCGCCTACATTGGCGCCGAATTTATCGGTGAACTTTTGCGTGTCCCAAGTCCCGTCGATGATCATGGCTGCCTTCCCGTTAAGGAAATCATCCATGTTGTTGGTCTTAGTAAGTATGTCTTGATTAGTGCACCCCTTGCTCTTCAAGGCAGCGTACTTAGTGTAAGCATCAACATTGGCAGCAGAATTCCACTGGTTCTTGCCGCTATAAAGATCCCGGAAACTGTTTTTAGGTGTTTGGCCGATGGCAATGTAGCTGGCGTCATACCAAGGGTAATAGAGGGCTCCGAGGCTTTGGCCACCGTTTCCGTAAACAATCGGGGTGTAGCCAGCGGTTTTCAATTTCGTACAAGCCGTGTATAACTCATCCCATGTTTTAGGGATAGCGGTGATGCCGGCTTTGGAGAAGGAAGCCTTGTTATAGAAGCCCATGTAGAATTGGCGATCAGTCAACATGATGTTAGGACCATTGGCAATGTCAAACTTGTCTGCCGTCCATTCTAGTCCACCCATTCGGGCAAGAGAGGCATCTGGCACTAATCCTTTGAGATTCGCCAAGTAGTCCTTGTGGATAAACAAACAACACCACATGAGAGCTAGGTCGGGACCGGATTTCGATACTGCTGCGGCTTGAAGTAGCGCAAAATAATTGTCCGCGGGTTGACTGACCAATTTAAACGTGACGTTTGGATGGATTTTTGTGTAAGCCGTAGTTAATGCTTTTACTGCGACCCCATTCTGCGTATCACCCAAATTGTGCCAGAGCGTCAACGTGACTCGTTGATTCGTGCCAGCCGCCGATTTGGTAGATGAGCTGCTGCAGCCCGCAAGAGCAAGAGCAATTGCTAGCACGCCCGCAACTATTATTCTTTTCCTCATGATTCCTCCTGTAGTGACTGGTTATGGCTATTGATTTGTCATTGTGATCAGGATCGACCAACAATTGGCGAAACAAACCTGCGAGACTCAACGGATGCAGCCAGCAGGAAATCGAAATCGCAACCTTGATCTGGTTGAAGTACATGTGTTTGGTACAGCGCCGGCCATCCGCGAAGGTGTTCGCTGGCGCTTGGAACTCGGTTCTTCTTCCGTCTTTGAATTTCTTCTTCTGAAATCTTTAGATTTAGAATTGAATCCGCGACATTGAGTTCTATGACATCGCCATCTTGAACTAAATCAATGAGGCCTCCGATTGCACCTTCGGGTGAGACATGAAGCACGCAGGTTCCGAATGAAGTACCACTCATGCGAGCATCTGTTACTCGGACCAGGTCAACTACACCAAGTTCCGCCAGTTTTTTTGGAATCGGGATCATTCCCCACTCTGGCATTCCAGGGACACCAACAGCCCCGCATCCCGTCAGCACAAGGATGCTCTCTTTGGTTACTTCTAGGTCGGGGTCGTCGATACGCGAACGCATGTCCCAATATCCTCTAAATACAACCGCTGGCCCAGAGTGCTTCAACAACTCCGGGGATGCAGCGGAGACTTTGATGACCGCGCCATTTGCTGCGAGGTTGCCGTAAACGACTTCGAAAGCCCCGGTCTTCTGTAGTGGATTGCTGAGCGGTCGTATTGCCATACTCATCTCGTCCCTGGGGCGGATGAACTCGCCCAATGTTTTCCCTGTCAGCGTCATAGCATCTAGCTCAAGAAGATTGCGCAGTTCATAGGTAAGGGCCGGCAATCCACCTGCCGCGTCGAAATCCTGAATCAAACCCGTGCCGGATGGCTCTATATCGGCGAGGACAGGAATACCCCTGCCGAACTCAGCGATGTCGATTAGCGACAAATCTCCACCAATTCGACCTGAGATAGCGAGTAAGTGGATGAGTGCATTCGTCGAACCTCCGCACGCTTGTAGTACGCGGGCAGCGTTACGAAATGCTTTGGGCGTCATGACGTCTGAAGGTAAGATTTGGGCATTTACCATTTTCACGATCTCGATACCTGACTGGAACGCGGCAATTTTTCTCGCCGGACTTGCTTCAGGAATGGTGGAAGTACCTGGAATGGTCATTCCAAGCGCTTCCACCATCAATGCAACTGAAGATGCTGTACCCATCGTGTTGCAGGAACCCAAGCCGCAATTGAGACAGCCTTCAAATTCACGCCATTCGTCTTGGCTGATTTTTCCGGCACGCAAATCTGCCCACATCCTCCAGAGATCGGTACCGGTGCCAACGCGCTTGCCCTGGAACATCGCAACCGGTCTAGCACCTGCAGTAAACATAATTGCGGGGAGGTTCGAACTTGCTGCGCCCATCAATGCTCCAGGCACGCTCTTATCACAATTTGCTAGAAGCACGACTCCATCGAGAGGGTAGGAGCGGAGGTATTCCTCTACTTCGATAGAAAGCAAGTTTCGGTACAACATCGCAGACGGCTTCATCAAGTCTTCGCCGAGTGACATGACGGGGAAAACCATGGGAATTCCGCCGGCTTCGACTATGCCTGCCTTTATGTCGTCAATGTAGTGGCGCAACGGAAGATTGCATGGGTTCAGATCGCTAGAAGAGTCGGCAATTCCTATTATCGGTCGCTCATTATTCGGCTCCACTTGAAAGCCGACAGAGGCCATCACGACGCGATGAGAAAGAGCCACCTCATCATTGCCAGCGAACCATTCACTGCTTCGCAACACACGCTTAGATAACATAGATGACTCTCACGGTTGAGGGATACCAAGTCCTGGTGCACCAGGCAGGGACTGAACCAATGCCGCCCCGCTGCGCTGCAACCATTCCAGTGATATTTGAGCCCTTCTGACCTTTTCCCGGCCGATGATTGCCGCTTCGTCGTCGAGGTGCATGCCAGATGGGTAGAGCCCTCTGGAATTTCGGAGGCCGAATTTCACATAAAGGGGAGAAGACACGGCGACAAGATCTGCAATTTCATTTCCGCGAACGACTCCACCCAGACTGTCGGGAGCTTCAACATATAGATCAATCGGCAGATTAGAGGCCGAGCGCATTTCCGCGAGTTCCGTAAGAGTCAGATCTGTCGGAAAGTTAATAGTGTCCGCGCCAAGGGATTCCAACACTTTCACCGTGGCGGGATTTGATGGCGCCTTCATGACGGACACCTTTAGTACCACCTCTTTCGGAATTTCACTCTTCGATCGTGCATCAGATAACACTTGAAGTAGTCCAAGGTCGGCCACCAGCAGTCCTCGAATACCGCAGTCAATGGCACGGAGGCAATCTTCGACCGCGTACCGAAGCTGTCGCATTCCGCGAACCGACCCGTTGAGGGCTGCCCCTTCTGGTCCACGAGACATCGCACTAACGCCCCACTCTTCACGTGGTCCAACAAAGAGCGAGATTTCTAGCCCTGCATCAAAGGCGATACGCGACATCTCTCGAAGTTCAGATTCCGTGTGAAGCATCGCGCCGCTGCCCTGAGACACACGGTTCACAACAACACCTCGTTTGGTGGCTTCAGCCAGAACGGCAATCAGGACTTTTGGCCCTTCCACTGATGGAATCTCGATACGAAAATCGGCTCCGTCGGGGAAACGCTTTTCACTTGCAGACGGGATTGATTCTGGGCCGAAGCCACTCAATAGAACATCTGCGAGCATAAATATGTCCGTTCGGTATTGCCGAACAGCGTTCGGTGGTATTAGTATTCGGGTAGTAGCTCGGAATGTCAACGATGGGGGCCATACAAATGACAGAGGCCGGAAGCCTCTCACCCGTGGTGAGTGTTGTACGGGCTTTGAAGTTGGTGGACTACGTCGTGCAGGGGGCGAACGAGGGTCTGACCTTGAGCGAAATTGCTCGAGAGATGAAGACTTCGAAGAGCGCCACCCATGCGACCTTGCATACCTTGGTGGACCATCAGTATCTCCGCATAATTGAGCCAGGTCCGCGGTACCTCCCCGGGATGGCATTGATTAGATTGGGCGATCTCGCAAGTGCACGCGACCCCATCGCCAGCATTTCGCGGAGCACTTTGAACGAGTTGAGCAAGAAGACCGGGCTAACCGTGCGAATCGCGCGCAACGATGACGGCTATCCTGTTTTCGTAGAGCGCATCGATGGTCCCGGGGTGGTTCGATTTTTCACCCCCCTTGGGGTTCGCGAACTTCCTCATGTGAGTTCGGTGGGCAAAGCGATTCTTGCCGAACTATCGGACGCTCGTATTAGGGAGATCGCGGAGGAGTCAGGGCTCGAAGCACGCACACCTAAATCGCTGACATCGATTTCAAAGTTGATGGCCGACATTCGCAAGATACGTACCCGTGGTTACGCGATTGATGATGAGGAAGATGCCCAAGGAGTGTTCTGTGTCGGAGCGGCATTTTTCGACTATTCGGACCAATGCGCTGGCGGCATCAGCGCCACCGGATTAAAGTCTGAGCTTTCGCACGACAAAGTTGAGAAACTTGGCATACTGATCCACAAGCATGCCGAAGCGATCACCAAAAAACTGGGTGGCAAAGTGAAAAGCAGACGTTGATGATTCAAGCCTTGAAGGCTTACGGGGATAACAGAATTGAATTAGTTCAAGAAGCGGTTCCAAATTATGGTCTGGACGAAGTACTGATAAAGCCATTAGCGGTGGGAATATGCCGTACAGATCTGGACATCGTCGAGAGTAAGATTGACCCAGCCTTTGTCCATTATCCAGTCACACTCGGTCACGAGTGGTGCGGAATAGTGATCAATCGAGGCGCAGAAGTAACACGCGTTGAAATTGGCGACCGAGTGGTGGTCCAGGGAATCATTCCTTGTGAGAAGTGTGCCGAATGCATTGCTGGAAACACCAACAGATGCAAAATCTATGACGAGTATGGATTCACTCGCGATGGCGCGGCATCCTCAGCCGTTGTGGCGAATGAACGATTGGTGCACAAAGTAGGCCTCAAGGCTTCCAACGAATCAGGGGCTCTAGTGGAACCTGCAGCAGTTGTGGCAACGGGGTTGATGAAGATAAACCCCAGCGCAGACTCGAAGATCCTCGTCATAGGAGACGGAACGATTGGTTTGATTGCGGCAAGGCTCGGGCGTTCGTGGTTCCCCTCGAAAGTGGATTTGTTTGGTCTTCGAGTCGCACAGGCACCACTTGCCGAAAAGGCGGGAGTGGACGGGTTTTTCTGCGATTCAACTGGTGAAGAGTCCTATGACGTCGTCATTGAAGCCTCTGGATCCCCAACCGGGGTCGAAATGGCGCTTAAGAAAGTCAGGCGAGGTGGAAAAGTATTGCTCTTGGGTCTAATCGGCCACCAAGAATCGATTTCCTTAGTAGTGGATGATTTGGTGAACGGTGATTATTCAATAGTTGGATCCTTCGGATATACCAGCGAGGCATGGGCCAAGACCGTGGCCCTTCTCAATTCTGGGGAATTAGATTTGACTTTCCTAGTGACCCACTCGTACCCGCTGGCTGACTGGCGGAAGGGTTTTGAGGCTTTGCTAAACGCTCCCGCGCCACGAGGCAAAGTGATGTTGATTCCATGAAAGTTGAGGTCTTTGATTCTCGGAGATGTTTCGTGGGCGAGGGGCCAAACTCTTCAGGTATGGGGAACAACGACATTACTTGGGTCGACATCAATGGTTCGAAGGTACTATCCAGAAATCTTGTGACGCAAGCAACGGACGAATTTGATTGCAAGGAACATGTAGGTTTTGCGATTCCTCGAATGTGCGGCGGCCAGATTTTAGGGATCGCTTCTGGGCTGAAGTTAAGAAACCTAGATGGCGTACTTGAAAGCCTTCCGATACCTAGTGGCGCTGGTTGGGATTCTGGCGATTTGGCTATTCGCTGGAATGACGCAAAGGTTTCAGCACTTGGCGATTTATGGTTGGGCTCAATGACGTACGACTATGCACCCGGAAAATCTGCCCTCTATCGTTTGTCAGCGGACTGCATGAACTTGGAACGCGTTCTTTCTGGGGGCACAATTCCCAATGGCATGGATTGGGATGACGACGGTCAAACCATGTACTACATCGATTCCGCGAATCAGTCAGTTGAAGCTTTTACCGTCGACGGCAATCAGATATCGCAACGCCGGACGGTGGTTGAAATTCCGACAGAGCAAGGGGCACCGGATGGAATGTGCATGGATGCAGAAGGCGGTCTGTGGGTCGCACTCTGGGGAGGAGGCGAAGTTCGACGATTCGATGCAAGGAATGGATTCGTCATTTCGTCCGTTCTTGAAATTCCTTCAAAATTCGTAACATCGTGCACCTTTGCCGGCGATGACCTTCAAACCCTAATCATCACTACGGCTCACGATGGAGACCTCCATAGTCAACCAGAAGCCGGTATGACTTTCATGTGCAAACCTGGAGTACACGGAAGGCCAACCACACTCTTTCCAGGATGACCCGACATCTAATTCTTTTCGATATTGAAAGCAATCTGGTTCAAGATCGCCGAGGGTAAATTTTGAAAAGCAATTGGGCGCAGAAAGCGATTGATTGCTGACAAACCCACCGATGTATGAAGAGGCGATGTCGAAGCTGGGTACGGTCCACCGTGCTGTTGGCCAGCCGTAACCGCAACACCCGTTGGCCATGCGTTCCAGGCAACGCGGCCGACTTTGTTGGCCAAACTCTGTACCATCGAAGACACATCATGATCCGCGGTCGTGGAGAATATCGACGCGACAAGTGCCCCCTCCATTTCCGAAATTAAATTCTGAACTTGCGCGATGTTCTTGTACTTCAAGACCAAGCCAGTCGGTCCGAAACACTCAATTGAAAGAGCCGACTTGTTTGCTGATATACGTTCCACGCTTGAAATAAATATGGCGGGAGTCGAATAGAAACCTGCCTCGGTTGTTTCATGGCCAAAGAAAATCTCAGGATTGATGAGAGTGCTGAGTGATTCGCGGTTCTTGTCATGTAAGGCTTTTGTTGCCTCACTGAGAAATGGTAATGGAGTCCTTATTGCAATCTGTGACTTGATTTCGGCAATCAACTGGGTGTTCTCTGGAATAAAGAGAACACTGGGGTTGGTGCAGAATTGACCATTTCCAAGTAAGAGTGAGTCTAGGTAACTAGCTACAAAGGCCTTCGAATCAGAAAGGGCTGACTTCATCGCAACGACGGGATTTACGCTTCCCAACTCGCCATAAAATGGAATGGGTCGGGGGCGCATATTGGCAAGATCAAAGAGCGCGCGTCCGCCCTGCCGAGAACCAGTAAACGCGGCAGCGCTAATTCGGTCATCTTCCAAAAGTATTTTCCCGGCATTAACGCCGTGAATTAGTCCAAGAGTCCCTTCTGGCGCGCCCACTTTGCGCAACGCTTCAACCGCCAATTCATATACACGATTTGAAGTTTGTGGGTGCGCGGGGTGAGCCTTGGCGATGACGGTGCAACCTGCTGCGAGCGCACTCGCGGTATCCCCTCCGAGTACGCTGAATGCAAAGGGGAAGTTGCTGGCGCCGAACACCGCAACTACCCCTATCGGTGCAAAAGTCCGTACTAGTTCAGGATGCCCTTTGGGCAATGGCGCATCAACCGAACAATCAACGAGTGGCGAAATAAATTCGCCACGACTTAAGACATTAGCAAATTCTCTAATTTGAAATGCAGTTCTTCCCACTTCGCCCACTAGCCGAGGCATGCCAAGACCGGTCTCCTTATCGGCTAATTCGGCTAGATCATCAGAATTACCTTCTAGAGCATCTGCAATCGCAACTAATGCCTTTGCTCGAAGCGATGGGGAGAAGACGGACCACTCTTTGAAACTTTTCATAGAGCGAGCAATTATTGATTCGATTTCTTCCGTGGAGGTATCTTCGATGATGGGGCCGAAACTTTCTCCAGTGCGCGGATTGACCGAATGGTTGCTCATGTGGATCCTCTTTGGTGTTGGTTGACTGATACTTGTTGGGGCAGACCTTAGCGCAATTGGATTGCCCCTTGTCCTTTGGATCCGTACCATTTGTCTCTATGTTGCAATCTGTCGCTAAGATTTTGTCGGTCAATGTCACCGCGGTTGTTCATGAGGGCGAATGGACAGGCGGCGTAGGAAGCACGGGTACCGACAAACGGCCCGTTCGAGGTTCGGTAATAGCCTCCGACTATCATTTATCAGGAGATGTCATTGCTGATCGCAAGAGTCACGGAGGATATGACTCGTGGCCGATGGGCACCAGTGCTGATGGGCGGGGAACTTCTGGCAATCCAGGAGGACTCCATCAGGAGTGAGAAGCCGATACAACTCGCTCGGCTGGAAACACAATATCTAGGTTCGAACCCAATACTGAGTGCTGTGTGCGATGAGCTTCCAATTTTCAAGCGGAGAGGGGAATGGATTCAGGGTGCTACGAGTTGAGTCTCCAACTTCTGGGGTTCAGTTCATCCTTAGCGAGGCCCTGATTGTTATGTTGAGTCATCTGTTACCCGTTAGGACAATCTAACTGGTGCAGAGTGGCCATCATGATTAGCAGGATAGGGTGCCGACCCTCTTCTGACCCGTCACACACACAAGGCGAATAGGCTGGGTTCGCCGGTCGGCCTGATTACGTTACATGAACCTCTGCGAAGTGTCGGACAGTACTGCTAACGTGCTTTTTTATGACCAAGAAATCACATTCGTGGGAAATCTCCCGCAGGAGCACGCGAAAGTCCCGCCTCCCGCACTCATGTGATGACTTCACACTTGCAATTCAGTTTCGTAATTCATTTGGCTCCACGTCTCTCATTTACGGGACAGTTGGATTTGTGATATTACTTTGCGTCCGCACATGGTTAGCCTTCAGAGCACGCATTGATTTCCGAAACTGCGGGCACTACTCGTGACTAATGTGCTCATCCCCAGAAGCAATGCGAGATATCGCACTGGAACTGTCTTTCATGAGGAGCTGCCGCATTAGAGTTGTACTAAATTCTGCGCATCTATCAACGCCGAGGCTACGCTCTGGGGTGTTGAGTATTTGAGAGTGATGATCTCATTAGAACCTTTGGGATGAATCACAAGCCTGGTCAAGGCCGTAGCATCGTAGGCGACCAGATCCCCCAAGGAGTTTGTCACAGTTTTGGATTGGTCAGCGGTAAGCGGATGCATCTCCCTGGCAAAGAACGAGCTATCTTGGTAGGCCGTTACCGTTACAAAAGGTTGGACTCCATCGACGAGAGTGGCATTAGCTAAGTTCGCGTTGGCTCTGAAGTAACTCACTTTCAAAATTCCAGGGGTCACACAATCTGTCGCGTACTTACTTCCTGTTATAGGTCCAATCCACCACCGGCGATAAGTGCCATGCATGGGTAAGGAGATGTGGTTCTTCAGGTTCGAGGCATTGAGCAGGACTGCCCCTGAATGCTCCAACATTGTTATCGGCCTATGCGCAGCAAGGATTTTACTTGTCCCATCTCCCACAGATCTCATAAGCGTCTGGGGACCTATCACTGCCAAAGCGAACAGCAGAGCGATTCCTGAGGCGACTCCCACTCCCAGTAGGCCAAGGTGACGTCGGATCCCTGTCCCCGAACTCTCTTCGTCAAAGTCCTGACTATCTTCATCAAGGAAGTTGGCCATCGTAATCGTTTCTCTTGCTTACAAGTCGTTGCGATCTGCATTGGGCTGACTTGGTACATAAAGTACGCCCCTGCGAACTGAATGGATATAGCCAGTCATGACCTGTCACGCCTGACACACAAGGGCTAGCCCTCATTCCTTTTCAAGGAGGTCGACTTCACTGCCATTCCAGCAAGTTCCAATAATCTCGCGAAGGACTTTCTATTAACTGATAACTGATCACGAAGGTGGGTCCGTAACGGCGCAGAGTTGCACGGGGTTTATTGGGGTGTGGAATTTTTCTTGATTGAAAAAATCACGCAGTAGGTTGAAATTGAAAAAATGTGGGTTAAGGTTCAAGAACCGATGGCAAAAAATCGGGGCTTCAATAGCATGGACCAAGAGGGGTGCCTGATCATCAATAGCGAGAATGGATTCCTTAAAGGCGCCTTGGATTTTGAATCTAAACTTCAGAGGTCCAATCTAAGTATGGACGATATCTGCCAGATCCTCGTCTTATCGACGTTCACACAGACTCCACCGATTTCGGCTTTCATTGCACAGGTAAACTGCGATGCTACCTTCTCCATGGTGGGTGCTTGGGGGGTAAAACCAGAGTACAAGGCCTCGCGCCAGAATGTCTCGCTACTGGACGAAGTACCCCTTGCCCAATCAATCCGACTCAACAAGGCAATGTGGTTCTCTGACCGCGCAGAAATACAGAGAAATTTCCCCGAGCTCACGACAATTCCCAACTTTCCTAAAGGTGAGGGCCTTGCCTGTCTGCCAATACCGAAAATGGGAGTGCCGATAGGGAGTCTGGCACTGGTAGGAGATAACCTGCCCATCTCCGAGCAGGGCATCCTCTACATGGAACTGCTGGCACTGCTCATCGCATCGCGTTTGGAACCTAATACCAGGCAGCCTCAAGCCAGAGCGGAAAATGCACGATCCTGGCTTTTGGGACAGTCTCTTACCCCGCGAGAGAAAATGATTCAATCCTTGATGGCTGAGGGAAAAACCAACTTTGACATAAGCCGCGAATTAGGGGTGAGCGTCTCCACGGTCCGGCAAGATGCTATCTCCTTATTTAGCAAGTTGGGAGTCAATAACCGACTCGATGCTGCAAAAAAAATATCACTAGATTAGATTCGCTAACGGGATAGCAGAATCTCGCCACCCGCACTCATCTACGGTCGTCACGCCATTCGTGCGAAAGAATTGCATATTGGTAACTGTCAATCCATCCATGTTCCTCGTGCCAGGAATCTGCAACTCCATGTTGCTCGCGTCGCATGCCAGCCTTCTCAAGGACACGAACCGATGCAGCGTTGTCGGCATTACACGTCGCCGTCACTCTTCGAAGACCCAGTGACTTAAAAGCCGCAGATAAGAGTCCTTTGACAAGGTTGCTCGCAATGCCTTGTCCCCAAAATTTTGGATCAACGATGTAACCGATGATGCCCTCAGTTCCTTGCGGCATACCGGGCTGTCCCATCCCATCCACGATGTCAAGGAATCCCAATGCAACTATCTCCCCATCCATCTCAACAACGCAAGACATGTCGGTCTCGCTGGCGGGAACAGCCAACCACTCGCTTCGAAAGGTTTCCGCATCGACATTTGTACGAAGCATGAATCGGTTAACCAAACTGTCATTACGAAGGATGTGCATCTGCTCAATCTCGGTGGCGTTCACTTCGCGCAGGAGGAGGGGGCCAATACGCATTGGCCACGGACGACGCGTCGCAGGTGGGATGTCATGCATCATGCGAGGACTCTAACTGGGCTTGAAAGTTCGGTCTATAAATCTGATCGCACGCAATTTTCTCGGACCTGCATTAGCCTTCGCTTGTGGCAAAACCCTCTCCAGCCAAAGTGAAAATGAAGGCGTCGCAGGCAAAGAAGGCGGCCGTGGCCAATCGCGCCGTCAAGAAAGCAGAACGTGAAAGGAGGCGTTCGTCGGTCTTAAGCCCTGAGCATGACTATTTCGAACAGGATGAAAATTGGCGAGCAGTCGGTCTGGCCGCACCAGCCAGAAGAGCCCTAATAGACGAAGGTTTCTATCAACTAAGCGACCTGCGCAAAATTTCGCTCGAGGCAGTTAAGGCACTTCATGGGATGGGGCCAAACGCCATCCGAATTCTGATAACGGAGATGAAGAAGCAAGATTTATCTTTTCGTGGTTAGCGTGAAGTTCTAGAACGACACTTCTGCAGTTGAAAGAATGGCCGTTGATCGTCCCGGCAATTCATAACCATCGAAGGATCGGTTGATCTCGTCAACAATGGCATCCGCCATTAGGGTTTCGGAATCCCATTCACCGTCAGAGGTCGTGTGGGCGTCTTCGACAAGTGTGACGTCGTAGCCGCGTTCAAGGGCCGCATGCGATGTATGTCGAATGCAGTTATCAGACTGCGCACCACTGATGAAGAGGTGACCGACATCTAGCTGGGCGAGGGTTTCATCGAGCACCGTCTCCTCGAAGGAACTCCGATACTGCTTGCGAATAATGGTCTCATCCGACATCGGCACCAGTTCGGGAACGATCTGCCACGCTTCCGATCCGATTTCCATGTACGGATCCGAGTGTTGAACCCAGATAACGGGGGTGCCAGTTTCGCGAGCCTTTGTCACGAGTGTGTTGATATTTTCAATTACTTCGCCGCGACGCCAAGCGTCACCGACCACATCATTTTGAACGTCAATAACAAGCAGGGCTTTGCCCGCGCGGTCGACGAATTTGCTCATTCGGAAAGGGTATTCGTTGGATACTGATTCGGCTAGATTCCTCCCACGACAACTTGGGTGGGAAACGACCTAAAAATGACTACTGATGAGCATAGGAACTTCGCCAAGGAAACCTTCGCGCGGTGCTGGGACTTGCTTGGGCGCACCCTGAACGATGATGAGAAGCGAGACCTAGTTGGCTACGCGCTGACTTCTCGCTATCACTGGCAGCAGGTCGGGGGCGCTCAACAATTAGCGATCGCCGATTGGATGGCCAGTCGCGCATACGCCGCTGTCGGGCAATCTGAACTAGCGGTCGACTACGCAATTACTTCTTTGAAGCACGGCGAAGAACAATTCCCCAGTTGGCTTAAAGCAAGTCTGAACGAAGGTGTTGCCCGCGCGTACGCATCGGCAGGCGAACACCAAATGCGGGACGAGTTCGTCGCTCGGGCGCTCACTGAACTCGAGAAAGAAACGGACGCGGTTGATGGCGAATTGATTCGAAGCCAGATAGAAGAACTCCTAGACGACTAGATTCAAGAGGAAATCAGTTCCCTTGCCACTCGAGTCGCACATCAGGAGTCCGCTCTTCGTTTCCCGCCCCATCGGTTAGTTCAACTTCGACGAATCCTTGCTTCGCGTAGAAATTCCTTGCCCGGCGATTTTCCTGGAATGTCCACAGTTGCAGATACGTCGGCGAAAATTCTTTGGCTAAATCCAAGAGCGTCGTGCCGATTCCAATGCCTTGATATTTCGGCAACACGTAAAGGTGGCTAATCCAAGAGTCGTGTACTGCAATGAAGCCGAGAACTTCTCCCTTTCTCTCCATCAACCAACATTTCTGCGTGGCCAATACCCCTGCAAAATAGTTTCGATCTTCATCCACCGTATGTATCCGCGGCATCATTGGCATCGCGGTCGTAAGAGCGGCAAGATGGATAGCCGCACAGGAAACGGCGTCTTTTTCGGCAGCCGGTCGCACCTGAAACATCGGAATAGTCTATTTACGACGTAGCGCCGAAGCGACTCCCATGACTGCGATTCCCATCCCCGCAAAAAACACTGGCCACATGAATGAAGAAGGCATCCCGCCTCTAAGAATGTTTCCGGCGTCCCATGTGAAACTAAGAATGACAACCAAGCCGCCAACGACAAGTAGCAGCCAATGCGTGAGTTTTAAGGCGAACGCCTCACCGCGACTAGCGCGTCGAGCAACGATGAGTCCGAAGAAGATCAGCGCAAGGCTGACCAGCATCGGTGCCAAGATCGGAGCAACCCAAGGAACTGGAATGAGAAAGAGGAGATCCGTCGTACCCAGACTGCTGGGCCAGCCGATGAATACCCAGAGCCAGAAGTAATAGCCGATGTCCCAGATTCCGAACGCGACGGAAGTCCATGCCATTCTCTCAAGTGAGGTTTTTCCGGCCAACCAGCCAATTGCGGCAAGCATGACGATGGTGGCAACTTCCCTGCCAACCTCAATCGCCCCGAGACCTCCGAGTGTTGCTTGGTCGCGCAACGGAAAAAGCGTTGACGGCGTCATCGAAAGCGCTCGTTGCAGATATACGACAACGGCAGATTCTAGATAAGCCATTGCAAGGGCATAAAAGGTCACGGTTAAGACTTGATTCATCAATCGTGAATTGTGGGCCTTTTCCACTTTCCCATCCTAGTTAGGATGGCCACGTGAACGTCTTCAAAGCGAGCGCATCGGGAATTGGAATTGCGCTTGTTCTCATTTACGCGATTGGTTCGGGTGTTTGGGTTTCGAGTGCTAACAGCTGGTACCAATCCCTGAATTCTCCCTCGTGGCAGCCGCCTGACTGGGTTTTTGGGGTGATCTGGCCATACAACTTCGTGGCTCTCGGCCTGGCAGCGGCACTAGTTGGGCAAAGGCTGGACAAGACACTGGCAATTTCCTGGCTGACAATCTTTGCCATCAGCGTTATCTCTGCCCTGACTTGGGCATTCCTCTTTTATCAGCCACATTACCTAAAGACCGCAACGATCAGCCTTGTGATGGCGGCTCTACTGAATATTCCAGTGGTTCTCATAACGTTCAAAGCCTCCTCCGCGGTAGGAATTGCATTGATCCCCTATCAGGTCTGGCTAGTTCTGGCCGCCGGCCTAAGCATTGAGTACGCGCGACTGAACTGAAAATCCTTAGAACGTCGGAACTTGTCCACCAAATCGCAGCGGATTTTGATGGGCGATATCTAGATTTGACTGGTTTCGTCAGTTACAGTTCGCGAAAGTTCTTCTCCAAAGGAGAGAGTGGGGATCATGGCTCATACAGTTGTTGCTGCCCCGCCCCAAAACAAATTAGAGATCGTTCCTCGGAAATCATTCCCCATAGTGGCCGTCGTAATGGTCGGCCTCATTGTCGCTATTGCGACGAACAGCCTATGGGCTATTGGCTTCTACCACGTCGTCGGCGGCGGAATGTGGACGGCCATTGACCTTTTTCTTGGCTTCATCCTCGGCCCGATCCTAGGCACGATGTCGATTCCATCTCGAGTCGAGCTGACCAAACGCCTCATGCCAAAAATGGTAATACTGATGCCGACCTTGGTAATCATGACATTGGCGGGTGGTTTTCAACTTGCCAGACATATGGGATTCATACTTTCTTCGGACAAGCATCACGTCTGGGTCGTTGCTTCCATGATTGTCGTAGGCGCACTTGCGATCGTGGCCATCGGAATTCTCGTGATTATGACAAGGATTGCAACATTATGAGCACGGCAACGATGACACACGAAGCGCCCTCAGCAGAACGCAAGTTTCCACCGATCTCACAGATCTGCGTACTCGTACTCGTATCGATGGTGATTGGCGGCGTCTATGTTGCGGCTCATCTACCCGAGCATGTTTCCATGACGTTTCCCACAATAATGATTGGCCTCGGAGCCGCGCTTTTGCTCGTGAATATGGTGTTGCTTTCGCGAATTCCCAACTTTGCGTGGAAGTCTTTCTTTAAAGTTGCCAAATGGACTTTCTTGGCAGAGGGCATCATCGTTGGAATGCTGGAGTACATCTTCATCTTCGATGGCACTCGTGGAGCGGTTCTGGTGCTCATGACTTCCGCACTCCTCGTGTTCGTATTGGATCTTTCCGTGCTCTTCGGTTTTAGCGTTGCTCAGTTCCAAGAGGAATAAAAGTCGAGGTCAGATGTACGTAGTGGGCAGACCGAGGCTTTTTCTCCAACTTGAAGGGGCTGTGATTCTTGGCGGATCGCTCTTTCTCTTCAATTCCACGCACCAACATTGGTGGTGGGTACCGGCACTTCTGTTGGTGCCAGATATCTTCATGGTCGGCTATGCAAAATCAAGCAAACTCGGCGCCCTTACATACAACATCGGCCACACCTATCTCATACCCGCTTGTTTGGCTCTATACGGGTTGCACAGCCATCGGCCGTTTGTAATTGGTATTGGTTTGATCTGGTTGGCACACATCGGCATGGATCGAATTCTCGGTTACGGCCTCAAATATGACGACGATTTCAAACATACACATCTTGGAAGTCTCCACAAGAAGTAGTCAAAGGGATGCAGAAAGTAGGCTTTGTGAATGGCCCGAAGTCGAGAAAATCTGTTGATCCTGGATTGCGATGGCGTTCTGGTCGACAGTGAAGTCATTGCAATTACAGTCGATCAAATAGTCCTTGCAGATCTCGGATGGTCCCTTACTCTTGATGAGATCGTTGACCGCTTCGTCGGCGGATCGCATGCTTATTTTGTAGAAGTTGTCGAAGAGCATCTAGGGCGCAAGCTTCCCGACGATTGGGAAGACGCGTACCAACACCTCTATCGGGAGGCCCTTGCGCGCGATTTGCGACTGGTCGAGGGCATCGTCGATGCCCTCGACGCGATCGATCTGCCTATGTGTGTGGCTTCCAACGGTAGTCACAGCAAGATGGAATTCACTTTGAAGCAAGTGAACCTTTGGCCAAGGTTTGCTGGACGAATATTCAGCGCGGAAGATGTCTCTCTTGGCAAGCCAGCACCGGACTTATTCTTATACGCGGCCTCCACCCTCGGTTATGAACCATCTAATTGCGTAGTTGTTGAGGACAGTCCAACTGGGGTCAAAGCAGCACTCGCGGCAAGAATGAAAACCGTTGCATACGCGGGCGGAATCACTGCAAAGAGCAACCTCGTTGGTGATGGAGTAATAGTTATCGATCACATGAATCAACTAGCGAAAACCATAAAAAGCATCATCAGCAATTAGACTTCCCCCGTGTCCAACCTGCGAAAACGCAATGCCTCGTTAATCCTCGCGGGAATCTGTTTTGGCACCACAGGTACAGCGCAGGCCCTGGGGCCTAAGGGCATCTCCCCTCTGGCAGTTGGAAGCGGTCGGCTCATCATCGGTGCGCTGCTTCTCTATCTCGTTCACCGATCTGCTACAAAATCGGCTGCCAAGATCGCAGGCAGGGATCTCTGGTTAAGTGCCGTCGGCGTCGTGCTCTACCAAGTCACGTTCTTCTCCGCAGTTAAGAGCACGGGCGTGGCAATTGGCACGGTGACCGCACTTGGTTCTGCCCCGGCTTTGACAGGTGTAGTTGCATACCTCATCAATAGAGAAAAACCCACTAGACGTTGGTTCTTGGCCACCGTGGTTACGACCATGGGAATCATTCTTCTGAGCACATCCAAAGGATTATCCGATTTCAATATTCGCGGATTTCTTCTTGCAATTGGAGCCGGTGCTTCTTACTCGATTTTTGCAGTGGCGAGCAAGCGAGCCCTGAGCGATGGAGTCAGTATCACCGAGGCCATGTTTCGAATCTTTGCGTTGGGCGCGATCCTTTCCACGCCGTTGCTCTTCGTTGGAAACATGCATTGGCTCGTGACACCTAAAGGCATTCTGTTGATTTTCTGGCTAGGACTTGTCCCGACCGCGGTGGCCTACATCGCATATGCATACGGACTTGCCAAGGTACGTGCAAGCACTGCCTCTACCCTTATTCTGGCCGAGCCTGCAACTGCCACACTTCTTGCCGCGATTGTTCTCGGAGAAGCGATCAATGCGCGTGGTTGGACTGGCATTTTGGTCGTTATCATTGGGCTTATCTATCTATCTCTGGGGTAAAGAATGGGGCTAACCGATGGTTACCGAAATTGCGGTTGTAGAGATTATTTCGGAGCGCGTCTTGGAATTCGAAGCGGCCATTGAGGTTGCAGTCGAAACAGTCCTTTCTAAATCCTCCGGATTCCAAGATTACGAATTGCTCAGAGGCGTGGAGCGTTCCAACGTCTATACATTCATCGTCCACTGGGACACCCTCGAAGACCACACTGAGATCTTCCGAAAATCAGATTCCTTTGCTAAGTGGCGCGAAATAATTGGACCTTTCTTCGCCCATCCCCCAGTGGTCGAACACTGGGGTCATATCTTCCGCTTCAATGGCTGATTCCTTTCACATCCGGCCCGCGGAGTTCTCCGATTCTGAAGGCATCTCTCGAGTTCACACACGTTCATGGCAGAGCGCCTACCGCGGGCTCCTGCAGGATGACTGGCTCGATGACCTTCGTTGGGAGGATCGAAAGATACGGTGGGATGCAATTCTCACCTCTGAGAAGAGGCGGAACGTCTACGTGGCCGCTAATTCCCATAACGACATCATTGGTTTTGCCAGCAGTGGACCTTCGCGGGATGAGGACTTAGAGCAATCGCGAGTCCACGAGCTCTATGCAATCTACCTATCCCCTGAATACTGGGGAAAAGGAATCGGCACCGCGTTGTTGGACGTCGTTATGAAAGCGGTTCCGAAGACTGCCAAAAGGTTAGAACTATGGGTGCTGGAAGAGAACTCTCTTGGCAGGCGGTTTTATGAGAGCAAAGGTTTCACTCTAGACGGCGCCACAAAACTGGCAGAAATCGACGGCTACCAACTCGAAGAGGTCCGCTATCGAATTGAACTTCCGGTCGCGCTGGGGAAATAATCTCAACTACTTGGCCGCCGCAAAACCCAATTCTAGGTCGGCTTTGATGTCTTTGATGTTCTCAAGACCGATACTCAACCGAACCATGCCTGGGGTGATGCCGGCGTGGAGTTGTTCATCAGGGTGCAACTGCGAATGAGTCGTTGAGGCTGGATGGATAACCAATGACCGAACGTCACCGATGTTGGCTACGTGACTGAACATCTTGAGTCCTTCAACGAATCTCTTACCTGCTTCCAGACCGCCTATGAGTTCAAAGGACATGACGGCTCCTGGCCCCTTGGGAGTGTATTTCTCTGCCAAGTGATGTAGCGGTGAAGAGGTCAAGCCTGGATAACTGACGCGTTCGACCTGCGGGTGCTTCTCAAGCCATTCTGCAATGGCCTGCGAATTCTCAACATGGCGATCCATCCGGAAACTCAGAGTCTCCAAACCTTGAGCCAGTAGCCATGCATTGAATGGCGAGACGGATGGTCCCATATCCCTCAATAACTGGAGCCGAGCCTTGTAGATAAAGGCCACGTTTGCACCGACGGCCGAACCGACGCCGAGCGTCTGGGCGTATACAAGGCCGTTGTAACTCTCATCCGGCTTGTTGAATCCCGGAAAGCGATCCGGGAATTTTGCGTAATCGAAATTTCCCGAATCAATGATTGCCCCAACCATCGCAGTGCCGTGACCGGAGAGGAATTTGGTCGCGGCATGGGTAACGACATCAGCGCCGTATTCGATGGGCTTTGTAATGTATGGCGTTGCGATCGTGTTATCAATCATCAGCGGCACACCAGCAGCATGGGCAACCTTGGCGATGGCCTCGATGTCGATCATGATGGCCTGCGGATTTGAAATACCCTCGCCAAAGAAGGCTTTCGTATTCGGCCGAACCGCCCGGCGCCACGCATCCATATCTTGAGCATCATCGACAAAGCTCACTTCGATCCCGTATTTGGGAAGGGTGAAATTGAATAAGTTGTAGGTGCCGCCGTAAACATGCGGGCTAGCCACAATGTGATCGCCGGCTTGCGCGACATTCATAATCGCAATTGCAGTGGCAGCCATTCCGGATGCAACAAGAAGTGCCCCAACGCCACCTTCCAACGCGGCAATGCGCTGTTCTACAACATCTTGCGTCGGGTTGTTAATGCGGGTGTAAACGTATCCGGCTTCGGCGATGCCAAAAACATCTGCAGCATGTTGCGTGTCGCGGAATTGATACGCCGTCGTTTGATAGATGGGGAGAGCACGAGAACCGGTAACCGGGTCAGGGGTTTGTCCTGCGTGAATCTGGAGGGTCTCAAACGCCCAATCGCTTGAATTATTGCTCATGGATAGAGTCCACGCAGTCTGTGCGCTTCCGCAACACGCGCCACGCCTAACATGTGCGCAGCTTCGCGCCAAGTCACTTTTTTCTCTTTTGCCAAGTCCTCAACTTCAACTATCGATTTCATAAGAATCTTGTTGAGGTTTTCGCGGACGTCCTCTGCACTCCAGAAGTAATTCTGCTTGTCCTGCACCCATTCAAAGTAGGAAACGATCACTCCGCCGGAGTTTGCCAATATATCCGGCACCACCAGGATGCCATTTTCGTTCATGATGGCATCTCCTTCGGGAGTTGTCGGAGCGTTGGCGCCTTCGACAACCACCTTGGCCTTTATGCTCGGCGCGGTCGAATGGGTTATCGAATCAGCAAGCGCCGCAGGAATCAGTACATCCACGTCTAGGGCAAGCAGTTCTTGATTGGTGAGATGGTCGGTGCCCGGAGTCCCGATTACCGTCCCGTTGGTAAGGGAATATTGAAAGACATCTTCAACGGACTTGAATCCGGTAACGCCTCCACTGACATCGCTGACTGCAACAACTCGCAAACCCATCTTCTCCAGGGCAACGGCCGCCCAGTACCCGACTTTGCCAAAACCTTGAATGGCAACGGTGGCACCCTGCGGATTTATGCCTCTCATTTTTAAAGCCTCGCGAGTGGAGAGGGCAACTCCGTCACCGGTGGCCGAATTTCTACCGAGGGAACCGCCAAGGACTATCGGCTTTCCGGTAACAACGCTCGGGACTGCAAAACCCTCATTTACTGAATATGTGTCCATCATCCAGGCCATATTGCGCTCATCTGTTCCGACATCAGGTGCCGGAATATCGCGTTCTGGCCCGATGATGGGCAAAATCTCAGATGTATATCGTCTGGTTAATCTCTCGTTTTCCTCAATTGACAATGTTCGAGCATCAACTGCCACCCCACCTTTGGCGCCGCCATAGGGCAGATTGGTCAGTGCACACTTCCACGTCATCAACATGGCGAGAGCAACGGTCTCCTCCAGATCAATGTCTTGATGGAAGCGAACTCCTCCCTTGGAAGGGCCGCGCGTTGTGGAATATTGAACTCGATAGCCCTTATAAATTTCGACTCTGCCGTCATCTCGCCGAAGCGGGACCGCTACTTCTAGGATTCGCCTCGGTGTAGAGAGGGTTTTCCAGTCATTTTCTGAGAGTTGTAATTGATCTACTGCTCGCCGTAATTGGGCAAGGGCGGTTGCCATTGGTGACTCCATTGTCATGACGCCACCGTAGTACAGAGTCCTGAGAAAATGAAGACACGATCATCGCGCGCCGTTAATATCCAACAATGCCTTCGGAAGACACGCTCGCCCGTTTCATAAAGTATTCAGAATCACTAACTGACTCGTGTAAAAGAAACCCAAAAATAATCGGTTTAGTGCTCGTTGGATCAACGGCAGAGACCGAGCGGGTTGATGAATGGAGCGATCACGACTTTTTCGTTATAACCGAATCGAATGATCAAGAACCGCTGCGGCAAGATTTATCGTGGTTGCCTGATTCTGAAAAGATCGCATTCTGGTTCCGAGAGACCGCACATGGTTTAAAAGTCGTATACGACTCGGGTGATGTCTTGGAATTCGCAATTTTCGACTGTGACGAACTTCGCGGGTGCACAGTCAACCATCACCGCCTTGCCTACGGTAATGAAGAGGTGGAGCGGGCGCTCTTGATCGCGACAGACCGGCTGCCAGAGGTAGTGGTCGGTGATGATTTGGCGGACTTTAGACATTTTCTATCAGCGTTAGTCATACAGGTTGGTCGCGCCAGGAGAGGTGAGTTGCTCACAGCTGGGCAAGGGATCCGAGGAACGGCGACCACGGCGTTGTTGAAAGTTCTTACGCGACATCTTCCCCACGATGGGCAATTGGATACATTGGACGTCTCCCGGCGCTTTGAATTTGCCCATCCGGAAATCGGAAAAGTCATCGCTAATGCACTCGCTCAGCAACCGGAGGCGGCCGCAATCGATTTGCTGAAGGTTTCGGAGAAATTCCTTGCTCCGCTTTGGAGTTATTACCCGCATCGCGAGGTTCAAACTGTCAAAGAGATCCTTTCGTGGACCTATTGAGGTAAGTTCTTCAATGCCCATCACGAGAATCGGAATGCCATGAAAAAGAAGATCGTCCTAGCCCTCTCTCTACTATCCCTGATCTGGACGCTCTACCTGACCGCGTCTGTTGCCCTCAACTCATTATCTGTTGCTCCACGAGTCGCCGGCGGTGAGCTTCACTCGTTCTCTGCGGCACTTCGGTTTACCTATGCCGTTCAGGCCCTAGTAGTCCTCTTCCAACTCTTCTTTCTGGTCCAACTCTTCAAGCGAAGCGGTGTCTGGTCCGGCACGAGCTACCTGTTAGCGCGCATCTTCTTGATTCTCTTCGGGCTAAGCGCTGCGGTAAACCTAATATCTAGGAATCCCCTCGAACGGTGGAATGCGATCCCCGCCATCGCGATCGCTTATGCCTACTTTGTTCTGGGGGCACTGAATTTTCGACCGAGAACAAGGTGAATCAAGGGTGACAAAGCCAAAATATCCGCCGTTTGCCGGCTCGGAACGAGATCTTCTCGAAGCTCATCTAGAACATAACCGCCTTGCAATACGTCATAAGGTTGAAGGACTTTCCCTGGATCTGGCGAAGAAACGCTTGGGTAGTACACCAACCTCCGTCGCGGGTCTTGTCAAACATCTCACTGAAGTAGAGGGATGGTGGTTTTGCAGGATTTTCAATGGTGAGGACTGGATCGGAAGTTCCAGCGACGAGAATCCCGACGGCGAATTCGATATCGGTCCAGATGAGACAGTCGAATCTCTGCTCAACGAATACGACATTGCTTGCGCGCGTTCACGAATAATATGCGAAGCGTATAACTTAGATGACGTTTCGAGTTTGCCCAATAGCCGGAAGGAACATCCATCTCTTCGCTGGGTCTATCTCCACATGATCGAGGAAATCGCCAGACATGCCGGGCACCTGGACATCTATCGCGAACTTCTCGATGGAACGACAGACCGCGACTGAAGGACTAACGTAGATGCCATGAGCGGAAGCGCGCCCCTTGTTAATGTCGAACATTTTGGAATGGATTTTGGAAAGAAGAACGTAATCAGGGATCTCTCCTTTAAAATTTACGCTGGAGAAACTTTCGGACTCCTCGGGAGCAACGGCTCTGGAAAGACGACAACTATTCGAGCACTTTTGGGAATCTACTTGCCCACCAAAGGGACCCTTCAAATAAATGGTCGCGAATTTCGACCTGAAAATGGGATCAAACTTGGATATCTGCCGGAAGAGCGAGGGCTTTACAAAAAAGAGAGCGTCATCGATGTCATGGTCTATTTCGGAAAATTGAAGGGACTCAGTCGTGCCGCGGCCTATAAATGGTCCATTGATTATCTCGAACAGGTGGGTCTGGCAGATAAGGAGAAAATTTCAGTAGATAAGTTATCAAGCGGTGAGCAACAGAAAATACAACTGGGCGTGACCATTATGAATAATCCTGAGCTTCTTATACTCGATGAGCCAACCAAAGGATTCGACCCCGTAAATAGGCGCCTGCTTATGGACATCATTGATACGCAGAAGAAAATCGGCTCGACGGTACTCATGGTCACCCACCAGATGGAAGAGGTTGAGCGGCTCTGCGATCGAATCATTCTCCTTCGAGATGGGGTGAGCCGTGCCTATGGCACGGTTGAAGAGGTACAAGATCAATTCGGAAACATCGTGATCCACATTGATCACAAAGGGAAGATTCCCCCATCAGAGAAGTACAGAGTCATCGTCGACGGTGATACAAGCGCAAAACTCGAGGTGACAACCGGGGCAGATTCGGCAGGCATCCTGCGCGATCTCATGAATGCCGGTGTCAGCATCAGCAGGTTTACTCCTACGCGAAAATCCCTCGACGATATATTCATTGAAATCTATGGCGCAGATGATCTCAAGGACGCAGGTTGATCATGGGTCTTCACAATCTCAGAAACGTTATCTCCTTTGAGCTCATGCGGACCGTAAAGAAGCGAAGATTCTGGATAGGAATGCTGGCAATGCCACTGATGATCGTGGTCATCTTTGCCCTTGTCGTCGTCTCCAATGCCAATTCGGCGAAATCGACTAAGAACCAGAAGAACGCCCATTTCTCCTTTGAATACATCGATAACTCGGGCCTCATAAATACAGATACCGTAGCCAAACTTAAAGGCAGATTGGCGCCTAGCGCCGAAGTTGGAATCTCTTTGGTCAAATCCGGAAAGGTTGACGCTTTCTTTGTCTACCCACTTCATCCCTCCCAGACTCCAATTGCAGTCTACGGAATTGACAAAGGGGTTTTTGAAAACGGGAAGTACTCATCAGTCGCTCTCGCGATTCTGCAGACAAGCGTCGAAACGAAGATCGGCTCAACCGAACTCACCGCCATTGACCGCGGCGGCGTCAAATCAAATACCATCACTTACAAAGACGGCGAAATCTCTGGAGGCATAAACTCGCTAATCCCCTCAATGCTCTTTCTCGTCATCTTCTACATCATCATTATTCTTCTTGGAAATCAAATGCTCACATCGACACTCGACGAGAAGGAGAATCGAGTGACCGAGATGATCTTGACGACTATTAACCCCACTAACTTGGTTCTCGGAAAAGTCCTCTCACTCTTCATGCTTGGCGTCCTGCAAATGGCGATCTTCGCCCTACCCATTGTCATTGGATACACATTCTTCAGAAGCGACCTCCATCTTCCCAATATTGACTTCTCTCACCTAGTTTTCAATCCTCAGCAAATGACCCTGGGAGCTCTCATGCTTCTGGGTGGCTTTGCCCTTTTCACCGGAACCCTCGTCGCCCTCGGAGCCGCGATGCCGACCGCCAAGGACGCCGGACCGATCTTTGGCGGGCTCATCACTTTGATATTCGTCCCCTTCTACGTTTTTTCGCTGATCGCCAGTTCCCCAGATGCCTTGATCGTTCGGATCTTCTCTTATTTCCCATATTCGGCGCCGGTCACCGGGATGCTCCGCAACGGTTTTGGGACACTCCCGCTTTCGCAAGGCATCATCGTTGTCATTGAATTGTGGGCTCTCTCGGCAATCGTTCTTCGCCTGGCCGTGCGCCTATTCCGCTACGGTTCCATCGAATATTCTCGAAAATTATCCATCCGGGAGATATTCTCTGCGTGACACAATTGCCCATGCGAATTGAGCTACTGACTTCGGCTGAAGAATTCTTAGTTCGCACTCAATCGCTGCGGGCTTCTGATCCATTCAGGACAAACATCTTGGGAAGTGTCGCTACCGCGGTTGCCGATGGATCTCAGACATATGACGCCTACTTCTGGTGGGTCATCACCGAAGATATGGGCCAGACAATCGGCGCCGCTATGCGAACCGCACCACACGGCATGGTTCTCTCGCCCATGCCGATAAGCGCAGTGCCTGAATTAGCGAGAGCCGTGTCACTGCAGGATGACGAACTTCCCAGTGTCTCGGGCCCAATCGCGGTGGTCGAGAAATTCGTTGACGAGTATCGCCACACGGGAAGCCTTGGCTCCAATCGTCGCGCCGAACTTGATGAGCAACTCCTTCTCTACGCACTCAATGAATTGTCTATGCCTTCTGTAAATGGCGAGATGTCAGTTGCCTCTTCTGAGGACTACGAACTCATTCTCGAGTGGTACATCGAGTTCGGCAAAGATACGGGTCTCTCCATGCCTAATCCGCAAGGATCGATCAACGCCGGATTAGGGCGCAACTCCTATCGTTTCTGGTCGGTGGACGACGAGATAGTTTGCCTGGCAGGACATGCCCCACTCGTTAAAACGCCAAATGGAACCGTCGCGAGAATTGGCCCCGTTTACACGCCGCCAGAGCAGCGCCGCAACGGATATGCCGGTGTGCTGACTGCAAAACTGTCGCAGGAATTGGTAAAGCAAGGCGCCCGTGTCATGCTCTACACGGATGCGACAAATCCCACCAGTAATGCTGTTTATCAGAGGATCGGATACGAACAAATCGATACGAATGCGATGTACAAGTTCCTGGCAGAGAATGCTTAACGACCTGCGCGAGCTCTCCCGATTTTCTGGCTTCCTCCCTTTAATCTTCTCGCGCTTTATCTCCAATGTGGGAAACGGGCTCTCTCCCATTGCCCTCGCCTACGGAGTCTTGAGTTTGAAGGGCGCGACGGGTACGGATTTGAGTTTGGTGATGACGGCGCGAATCGCACCGATGATCATCTTCATGCTCCTCGGTGGAGTCATTGGCGATCGTTTCAAAAGGAATCGCATCGTGGGCGGAAGTGATGTGATCGGAAGTCTCATCGCGGGAACGAGCGCCATCTCATTCATTGCCGGATTCGCCAACGTGCCCCTTCTCTGCCTTATGGGGGGCCTCTTTGGAATTCTCAACGCCCTGTGGTGGCCAGCCATGTCTGGCGTTCTTCCAGAGATACTTCCTAAGGAATCCCTTCAAAAAGGAAATGCCGTGGTCGGCCTCCTGAGCAATTTTGGCTTCGTCTTTGGCGCGCTAGTGGGCGGTACCGTGGTGACGCTCTTCGGTTCCGGGTGGGCGCTCCTGGTCGATGCAACCACCTTCATGATTGCCGGATTGCTGGTGTGGAATATCAACTTGTCGCCGATGCCTGAACGTGAAAAGAATTCGATGCTCCATGATCTCAAAATTGGTTGGTACGAATTCGTCTCCCGATCATGGGTGGTGGCTGTCGTCATCGGTTTCACTTTCGTGAACCTCTGCTTCGAAGCAACGCTTTCGGTCTTGGGTCCATTGGCGTACAACTCCAATGGTCACGGGCCTCGCAACTGGTCCTTCAACCTTGCGGCAATCACAATAGGGATGATCGTCGGCGGTGTTGCCTCGTTCAAGATTCATTTTTCACGCCCGCTCGTACTTGGAATGCTTTCCATCGCTCTTCTCCCAATCTGGATCTACTCCATGGGATTCGAACTCTCCCTCCCAGTTGTATTACTCGGCGCATTCGTCGCAGGGGTGGCGGTGGAAATCTTTAGCGTTGTCTGGGGAACTTCCATGCAAACACATATCCCCGAGGAGTCATACTCTCGCGTCGTCTCATATGACGCGTTCGGGTCGTATGCGCTGGCCCCAATAGGGATTGCCTTTGCGGGCCCCGTTGCTAGTTGGATTGGCACACCACACACCCTCGTTATCGCGGCAAGCATCACCTTAGTGGCCGCATTGCTTCCTTTGACATTGAAATCTGTCAGAGGGTTGAAATACCAAGCGGCAAATTAGAACTATTCGAGGTTGCCTGAATATATGTGAGCCCAGACTTGTATATCGTGGAGCCCATCCATTCTTGCCTGCGCTTTGCGAAGCGTGCCCTCATACTTAAATCCAGCCCTCTCGAGCGCCTTCTGCTCCGCAAAGTTTTCGATATCGGTCTGGGCTTCCACGCGGACAATTCCCTGCCTGTGCAATTCCTCAGCAAGTAAACGCTGTGCAATCGAACCTATCCCCTTGCCCCGAAACTCATTCACCAAGCTGATCCCGATATTCAAAGATCTAGAACCCGGCGTCGGGCCGTACCAGACTGCATGTGCAGAAAGATCCCCTACTGCAATATCCGAATGATCGACTTGCGTAAGCACTATCAACCAACGAGTGATGACCAAGTCACGAATCTCTGGGGCCATCTCGCCCCACTCATCGTAAACGCTCTTGCTCGCTGGCCTCGGGTAGTCACTATCAATTGCGCGGATCGAAATTATTCCCAGACCTTCTAGAAGATTCTCGTTAGCCACGCCTTCATCATAAACCAGTGTTTTACCGAGAGCACTAGCAACTGCCCTCAATTCGCAACTAAGAAGTGCTCGTGAGAACTTTCGTACATATCTCGCTAATGTCACGCCATTCCAACTTCGGTATCCGAAACAAAGGAGAGGCGATCCGCATGACGGTCACGATTGAATACCTAGAAAATAACGTACAGTACGCCAAGAATTTCAGCGGGCCACTGCCTATGCCGCCTTCACGGCAGATCGCCATTGTTGCCTGCATGGACGCGCGACTTAACGTCTACAAGTTACTTGGCATCAATGATGGCGAGGCGCACGTAATCCGAAATGCGGGTGGTGTGATTACTGACGACGAAATTCGTTCCCTTGCAATTAGCCAACGCCTCTTGGGAACCAAGGAAATTGTGCTCATCCATCACACCGACTGCGGGATGCTGACTTTTACCGACGATGAGTTCAAGCGGCAAATCCATGAGGAGACTGGGATCAAGCCTGAATGGTCACCGGAGTCTTTTAACGACATTGCCGTGGATGTGAGGCAATCACTGAAGCGAGTGAAGCGCAATCCTTTCCTTCCGCATCGCGATCAGATCCGAGGCTTTATTTTCGATGTGGCAACCGGACTTCTCGAGGAAGTTCACGAGTAAACCCTGAATTTCAAATCAACCCTTTAAGAATGTGAGAAATGATGTCTGATTCAAAGCAATGGTCCTTCGAAACCCTCCAAATTCACGCAGGTCAGAGTGCCGATCCAACAACCGGCGCCAGGGCACTCCCGCTCTACCAAACAACTGCCTATCAATTTCGCGATACGACGCATGCTGCGAATCTTTTTGGCCTTGCAGAACTCGGGAACATTTACACACGGATCAACAACCCAACTCAAGATGTAGTAGAGCAACGGATTGCCGCGCTTGAAGGCGGGGTGGCTGCCCTGCTTCTTGCATCGGGATCCGCAGCGACGACCTTTTCAATCCTGAATCTCGCCGAAGCCGGCGATCATATTGTCTCGAGCCCTAGCCTCTACGGCGGCACTTACAATCTTTTCCATTACACCCTCCCAAAGTTCGGTGTTGAGGTCACCTTTGTTGAGGATCCCAATGATCTTGAATCGTGGCGAAGCGCAATCCGCCCCAACACAAAGGCATTTTTCGGGGAGACCATCGCCAACCCTAAAAATGAGATTCTCGATATTGAAGGTGTCGCGAAAGTGGCACATGAATTCGGGGTTCCGCTCATAGTCGATAACACGGTAGCGACTCCCTACATCCTTCGTCCGATCGAACATGGAGCTGACGTTGTCGTCCATTCGGCAACTAAATTCCTATCGGGCCATGGAAATACAGTGGTGGGAGTTATCGTCGACGCAGGCAAATTCGACTTCGCGAAATATCCCGAGAGGTTTAGAAACTTCAACGAGCCGGATGCGAGTTATCACGGCTTGATTTATTCCCAAGCCCTTGGGGTGGGATCGGCGTTCGGGGCAAACCTCTCCTATATCTTCAAAATTCGTCTTCAACTCCTTAGAGATATCGGTGCCGCAGTCAGCCCATTTAATGCCTGGCTCCTTGCCCAGGGTCTTGAAACTCTGAGCCTGCGGATTGATCGTCATTTGGAGAACGCCAAGGCAATTGCCGAATGGTTAGAGGCGCACGCAGATGTCGAGAAGGTGCATTACGCATCTCTTCTTTCCTCTCCCTGGCATGAACGTGCAACCAAATATGCACCGAAGGGTTCTGGTGCCGTCGTCTCTTTCGAGCTCAAGAGTGGGATTCAATCTGGCAGGCGTTTTGTTGAATCGCTCAAACTCTTCAGCCATGTGGCCAACATTGGCGATGTGAGGTCTCTCGTTATTCACCCGGCGACGACGACGCACTCACAGCTAAGCCCTCAGGAACAACTGGATGCCGGTGTCACCCCCGGGCTAGTTCGACTGAGTCTGGGGCTTGAGAACATTGCAGACATTAAGGCCGATCTTGAGGCTGGATTCGCGGCGGCGCGGTCTGAGTAACGGGGCAGCAGGCTTCGATCGAAGTAGGAAGGAGCCTGCATATTGATTAAACGGGCGTAGACTCCACGAATATGAAGTCAGTAAAAGAGGCGCCTCCTGAGGTGCCACCACCGAGGCTTCGCGGCTGGTTTCACTTAGGCGCGGCCCCCGTCGTCTTCGTCGCCTCTCTCGTGCTGTTTATTCTAAGCAAGGATTCGCTGAAGTTTGCTGTCGCCCTGTACTCCCTCACGGCGATCACTCTCTTTACCGTCTCAGCCCTTTACCATCGCGTGAAGTGGAGTCCTTCGAAAAAAAGAATATGGCGCCGGTGGGACCATGCCAATATCAATCTACTTATTGCCGGTTCGGTCACGCCGTTTGCCGTGACACTCCTTGAGGGTCGCGACCGGACGATCTTGCTCTCAGTCATGTGGACTGGCGCCATCATTGGAGTCGGCCTTCGTGTCTTCTGGTTGAACGCTCCTCGCTGGCTCTATGTCGCGAACTACCTCCTACTGGGCTGGGGCGCCATCGTCTTTGCACCGGCCATGTATCGCACGGGCGGTCTCTGGATTCTCATTCCGATCCTCTTGGGGGGCCTTTTCTATTCCCTCGGTGCCGTCTTCTACGCCCTAAAGCGCCCCGGTCGATACGCGCGATATTTCGGCTTTCACGAGCTTTTCCATATCTTCGTCATCGCCGCATGGATATCCCAGTACATAGGGGTATCTATCGCCATTTACCGGCAGAAATAAGGTTCTGTAGCAGATCAGGATCAGGCACTTTTGACGCCTTCCCTTGTTGCTCTAACCTGTCCTCCTGTAGGTAATTAGCGACCATTGAGCAACGGGGGCCTGTGGCAATGAGTGAGAAGAGTTCCTTCCTTAACTGGGTCGGATTTAAAGGCGAAGAAACAAACGCTCCCGGATCAGTTGACCGAATCAGAGAACTCGAAGCCCAGTTATCCGACCTGCGCGCGCGACGTGACATTACTGCGTTATCAAAGGAAGAGTTCGAAATCCTGGCCACCGAGACGGCTATGACCATCATTAAATCGGCCCAGTTGCGCGAGGCGAAAGCGCAAGCCTTGGCTGACCGCGTTCTCAACGACACGGCACGCACAGCCAAAGACACACTAGAAAGCGCCGAACAGAAGGCAAAGTCACTGCTCACCGGCGCCGAAACTCGCGGGCGCAAGTATCTGCAGGCCGCCGAGACCGAAGCACAAGAATTACGCGAGAAGATCGAACTTGAAGCCGAGACTCTGCTAGAGAACAAAAAGCGCGAGGCGGTCCATCTCACCACGACTGCACGCCGCGAAGGAGATCGCCTCATTGGCGAGGCCACCCACGAGATTCGAGAATATCGACAGTGGCTTTCCGGCGTGATCTCCGAGGCAGAGCGGCTCTACAAAGTTCAAGTCCAGTCTCTGGACGCAGCCGAAAGCGCCATCCACCAATCTCGCTCACGATTGGAATCAGCGTTTGCGCACTTGGCCCAACTCCAAAAGAGCGTTGTCGAAAGTCTCAATGCCGACGACACGGTCATCAAGAACGGGCCGATCAAAGTTGTCAGCGAGCGAACCAAACCGGCGCTGGAAGCGCCTCACCGACCAGCCAAGAAAGCGACCAAGAAAACTGCCGTTAAGCGGAAGTAGTTAGCGTGGCTGCAAAACGAAGTATCCGCCATATTCCGGCAATCGATGGTCTGCGAGCCGTTGCCGTTATTGCGGTCCTGCTCTACCACTTGGGTTTTGGTTGGATCCCTGGCGGCTTTCTCGGCGTTGACCTCTTCTTCGTTATCTCCGGTTACGTAATCACCCGCCTGCTCCTTGATTCCATCCAACGAAGTGGCGGCCTAGATCTACGCGGTTTCTACGCCGCCCGAGTACGTCGATTGTTGCCCGCCCTGCTTTTCATGATCGTTTCCACTACCCTCTTCGTCGGCGTATGGGCACCTGAGGCGATCAAGCGATTCCTCACCGATATACCTTTCGTGCTTACAGGCACCATGAATTGGGCATTGGTTTACCGCCATCAGGATTACTTCGAGGCGATTGGACGGCCACCTCTGTTACAGCACACGTGGTCGCTGGCCGTTGAGAGTCAGTTCTATCTTGTCTGGCCCTTGATACTCCTGTTAGTCCTCAAGCAATATGGCAAGAAGATGATCCCTGGTGCGGCAATTGCCATCGCAACGATCTCCGGTTCGGCCTTGCTCATACTTTCGATGCGTCTGGATTCGACCAACACCCAGAGCGTCAGCCATGTTTACTTTGGAACTGACACCCATAGCATCGGCCTTTTTCTTGGCGCAGCACTCGCGGTAAGTTGGGTGCCGCAAAATCTCAGCACCAAGATTTCAAAGCGAGCACAGGATTTTGTCGATGGAATAGGCGTCGTCGGCTTGCTTGGGATTGTCGCCTGTTTCCTCTTCATCAATGAAAGCGATGCGACGCTCTATCGCATCGCATTTCCATTAGCCGGTCTCTTTGGCTGCGCGATTATTACTTCTCTAGTTCATCCCGCATCGCGTTTCGCCCCGATCTTGAGTACAAAGCCTATCCTCTGGATCGGCGAGCGCTCATACGCAATTTATCTATGGCACTGGATTATCTTCCAAGTAACGAGACCATCGGTAGATCTGGCAGGTGCTACTTGGGCCCTCTACGCACTCCGTCTACTTATCGTTTTTGCCCTTGCCGACATTTCGCTTCGATGGATTGAATTGCCCATCCGATCGGGCGCAGTTGAATCCTGGTTTAAAGGCATGAAGTATCGAACAAAGAAAGTGCGGGTGCGCCAGAAGAGTTCAGTTATCGCGGGGCTGCTTGCAGTCACAATCGCAACTTCACTGGTAAGTGCCAACGCACTCAGTTATGACTCCCGAACACGCGCAGCGCTCAAGTCGAGCCTCGTCTCGCCGAGAACCGAAATTCAGATACCGAATCCGACGAAAACTTCAGTCTGGCTAACTGGCGATTCGGTGATCCTAGGTATTCGGTATGACCTCAGCCAACATGTGCCACTTGGATTGGTCAATGCGCGAGTTGGTCGCCAAGCTGGAGAGCTCATAACCGTGCTCCACCACGACAAAGTGAACATGACAAATTCGCCCGTGATCTTGGATCTAGGCAATAACAATCGACTCACTCGCCAAGAAGTCGTGTCAGTATTTGAGGAAATCAAGAATCAACCGCAAATTATCCTGGTAAATACTGCTGTTCCTCGACCTTGGCGAGATGCCAACGACTCGTTGATCGAGGAGTACGCCAAGCTCTATCCGCAGACCACCGTCATCGATTGGCGCAAAATTTCGTCCGGTCATCCTGAATATTTCGGACCTGATGGAGTTCACCTAGTTCCCGACGGCATCACTGCATACGTCGGGGCAATCATGTCGGCACTGAATACTGACTTAATAAAATAGCCCCCGCATATTTCTACGCGAGGGCTATCCATCTAAATGTGATTTACGAATAAGTACCTGGAAGTCCGAAAGCCTTCGCAGCTACCGTCTGAGAATCAGCGTAGACACTTGAGACCTTGAACGATGTCCAACCTGCTGTGCTGTCTTTCTTCACATCAAGTGAGAGCTGAGTAGCCGGAACGGTTGAAATCAATTTCCACGGACCGTTGCTTACAGAGATCTCTACGTTGTACCCGGTGAGCCCGTCAACGGCAGTAGGTGCCTTCCAGAAGATCGTTGCACCAGATGAGGTGTAATGCGCAACTACTCCTTGAGGTGCTTCGTGTGCGGCAATTGTTGCCGAAGTGTCTGTCGCACTCGGGGTTGGCGAAGCGGAATCAGTGGGAGTTGCGGATGCAGTTGCAGTCGGAGTTGGGGAAGGCTTGGCATTGGAATTAGAGTTGTTTCCCTTTGCCCAGACGATCAATCCCAGAAGAATAATCCCCACGACGACTGCGAATACCACACGACCGGAGGCACCTGGCTTCTTTTCTGGCACTGGCCTTATCTCAGCACTTACTGGCGGAGGTGTTGGAGTCTTTGGGGGCGTTGACGCAACTGAGATGGGCGCTGGAGTAGAGACGATCTCTACTCGGGCACTGCGTTGGGCCGATATAGGCGCCTCCGGAATAACAATTGTCTCCACGCTCTTTTTAGAAGCAATTCTCTTCGCTGTCTTTTTTGCGGGGCGTTTAACAGCGGTCTTCTTCGCAACAGCCTTCTTGGCGGTCTTCTTCGCAACAGACTTTTTGGCGGTTTTCTTTACAGCGGCTTTCTTTACAGCGGTCTTCTTCACCGTGGCTTTCTTGGTGGTTGTTGCCCTTGAAGCCGCTTTCTTTGGCGCCGATTTCTTCGCGGTAGCTTTCTTAGCTACTGACTTCTTAGCGGTTGTTTTCTTTACAGCCACAGTCACTCCTTGGGTAGCAGAACGTACGCTAGGAAACGCACACTTATGGGAGAAGGTTACCCCAGGGCTCCAAGCATTACGGCTACCCGTGGTGCAATTGCTCGAAGAGATTGGCCCCGGTGACTGATCAAATCCTTCTTCTGCGCATCCAACTCGGCCAGCGATAGTTCACTTCCCACCGGACGAAAGATGGGGTCGTAGCCGAATCCATGGGTGCCGATCGGTTTGCGCAAAATCTCCCCTGCCAAAATCCCTTCGGCAGTGCTCTCTCGGCCATCGGGCATCACAAACGCAGTGACACAGGTGAAATGAGCTCCCCGTTCTTCGACGTCAGCCAATTGCTCGAGCACTTTTTCAATGTTTGCCACGTCATTTCCGTGAACGCCAGACCAACGGGCCGAAAGGACGCCTGGTGCCCCATCCAGTGCGTCAACGCAGAGGCCGCTGTCGTCGGCAATGGATGGCAAGCCCGTTTCAAGGCATACTGCCCGCGCTTTGAGAAGTGCGTTCTCAAAAAAAGTAGTGCCGGTTTCCTCGACATCCTGCAACTCGGGAAATTGCTCGAGCCCAATAAGGTCAATAGCCGCCGGGTGCAACTCCTCAAGGATGCGTCGGAATTCGACTATCTTTCCAGGATTTCGAGTAGCCAGAACCAATTTAATAGAACTCATCTGACTGAATCTACTTTGCTAGAACGGCCGCCTGAAGGGCGGTGAGGTCCTTGCACCCGGCTACCGCCAGATCAAGCAATCCATCAAGTAATGCGCGATCGAAGGGTTGGCCTTCGGCTGTTCCCTGGACTTCTATAAAACGCCCATCGCCACTACAAATGACGTTCATATCTGTATCGGCGCGGACATCTTCCTCGTAGCAAAGATCGAGCATAGGGACTCCATCAATGATGCCAACGCTGATTGCGGCAACCGAATCCGATAATGGGTTGGCCTTTGCGGAGATAAAACCCTTCGCCTTTGCCCATGCAATTGCATCGACCAAAGCAACGTACGCGCCAGTAATCGCAGCAGTGCGGGTACCACCATCGGCCTGCAGCACGTCACAGTCGATCACAATCGTGTTCTCACCGAGTTCCTTCATATTGACTATCGAACGCAGAGACCGACCGACAAGTCGGGAAATCTCCTGCGTGCGCCCCCCAAGTTTGCCCTTCACACTCTCACGATCAGAGCGAGTGTGAGTTGCGCGCGGCAACATCGCGTATTCAGATGTCACCCATCCTTTGCCGCTGTCTTTTAACCAGCGCGGAACTCCGGGGGTAAATGAGGCAACGCAGAGAACGCGCGTCTTTCCGAATTCCACAAGAACTGATCCTTCGGCGTGGTCTAGCCAGTTGCGCGTGAAAGTCACCTGACGTAGGTCGGAGTTCTCTCTTCCATCGATGCGGGACATCTTTTCCTCTCCTAGGACAATTCCTGATGTTGAACTTGTCCCACCTCAGGACCAAGAAATCTACGAGCCAACTTCTCAAATGATGCCGCATCGCCAGTGGCAAGAAAGCGATGGGAGGCCGGATGATCCTGCGCGGTGCGAAGTAACGAATTCTCAACCAGCACTCTGTAGAGATCCTTTGCTGTCTCCTCCGCACTTGAAACGAGGGAGACCGCGTTGCCCATGACGTATGAAATGACGCCCGTGAGCAATGGATAGTGCGTGCAACCCAGAACAAGCGTGTCGACATCGGCAACCATCACCGGCGCCAGATACTTTCTCGCAATTTCGGTGATTTCGGGGCCAGATGTCTCACCACGTTCGACGAATTCCACAAAGAGAGGACATGCAACCGAGGTGATCTCCAATTGCGGAGCTGCCGCAAATGCATCTAGGTAAGCTTTGGAATCAATAGTGGCCCGCGTGCCGATGACACCAATTCTTCCGCTGCGGGTGGCTGCTACCGCACGACGTACCGCCGGTTGGATCACTTCGATAACGGGAACCGAATATCGTTCTCGCGCATCACGGAGCATGGCCGCACTTGCGGTGTTGCAGGCGATGACAATTGCCTTGACGCCCTGACCGACAAGAAAATCCAAGGATTCAAGAGCGAAGGTGCGAACTTCGGCTAGCGGTCTTGGACCGTATGGTCCACGCGCTGTATCGCCAATGTACAAAGTTGATTCGTTGGGAAGTTGATCGAGGATCGCGCGCGCAACGGTCAATCCCCCTACCCCGGAATCGAATATTCCAATGGGGGCATCGCTCACAGGGGTCAGCCTACCTTGGTCGAAATCAGCCGCCAGCGACCGCAGGGAGAATCGTTATCGAGTCGCCTGGCTTTAGCGTGCTCTCGAGCGCACCGGAAAATCGGACGTCCTCGTCGTTCACGTAAACATTGATAAATCTTCGCAATGCCCCGTTCTCAAGGAGCCGCTCAGCTATTCCTGGATATTGCGTGTCGAGGTTGGTGATCGCCTCAGAGAGCGTAGAACCGCTGGTGGAGACGACTTTTTGATCTTTGGTAAACGGGCGCAAGATCGTCGGAATTCGTACTTCGATTGACATGGCGTAATTATTACCGCCTTTTGCCTCAATCGGTAATCGTCACACTTTCTTCGGTCACCACGCCGTCGATGATCCGAAACGAGCGGAACTCGGTCGCGGGGGCGATCTCCGCGCGAGTGGAGACAAGCACGTAGTGGGCGCCGGGTTCTCCTGCATATGCAATATCCGTGCGGGATGGATGTGCCTCGGTATCGGTATGGGAGTGGTAGATGACCACGATTTCCTCATCCTGATCATCTACTTCGCGATAGAGGGCAAGTAGGTCCTTGGGATCAAACTCGTAAAACGTCGGTGAGTGCGCCGCGTTGATCATGGGCTTGATGCGCACCGCCTTGCCCGATCCAACCGGTCCCAAAATTACTCCGCAGGCTTCCTCCGGGTATTCAGCGCGCGACTGTTCCAGAATCGCATCCACGAAATTGCGCGAGATCTCAAGGCTCAATTTTCCTCCGCTTCAAAATCTTCCATAAGGGCCAGGACCAAACTCTCCTGCAACCAGCCAAGCCATGAGTAAACCGCGAAAACCGCGCTCATGGGGTCATCGGGTGAGAGCAATTCCAAACGTTCGTGCGAATTCTCATCGACGTCTAGTCTCACACCCAGAGCCAGCCGAATGTCATTAAATGCGCCGAGCCAAGCAAGGGCGCTCTCTGCATCCAACATGACACTTCCACTATCCATCTCCATCAAGCGGGAGCGAAGTTGCATCGAATGTTGGGCTTTTTTACGTCGTAAATCTGACTCTGTGTACCGACGAAACTCCGAAGAGTCCACCGGGTCAGCATACGCATTTGGAAGAAGGCGTAACAGCACTTCATCATCGGGTGGTGAGTCATAGCCGGTGATCCCAACCATTTTTGCCAACGGATCCGAATGCGTTTCATCGACTCTCTCAGCCAATATCTCTATGAGCTGCCCCGAAAGATTTATTAGTACATCCTTCTCGCTTTCAGAAATCTCCAAGATGTACGAGTCTTCGCTGAATTTAAGAAACCCTTTGAAGGCGGTCATTGTCACGCGACCATTTCAAGTGTCACGTTAATTGTCATCGCGTGCCAAGGTCGCCCATAAACCGTATTCATGAAGTCGGGCGACATCCCTTTCCATCTCTTCGCGTCTCCCACTTGAGACAACGGCACGTCCCTCGTTGTGCACCAAGAGCATCAATTCAGTGGCACGTTCTTTCGAATAATTGAATAAAGAGATGAAGACATAGGTCACGTAACTCATGAGATTAACCGGATCGTCCCAGACGATCGTCACCCATGGGCGATCAACGAAGAACAATGGTTCGGTTAGTTCTTCAACTTTGCCCTCCGCCTGTGCCATGGAACCTCTCATGTGGTTTTCTAGTAAATGACAACAGCAAATATAGGGCTTGTCGCTCCCTGCACATTCGCATTGCCGGCCACGATGATCCGGTACCAGGCGATCCCTCGCACACTTTCAGTGGTCCCAAATGTGAACTGACCAGTGGCATCTGTGGCGGTGGGCTTACCGACACTGCGCCACTTGCCCGCAATGTTTTTTTCAAGTGAGACGAGAACTCCGGTTTCGCGAGGTTGCACCGTGCCGCTGAAAGTAAAGGGCAGCCCAACAGAAGCCGAAGTAGGTGGCGACACGTTAAGTAGCCGGACCACGATAAGGGCATTCTCAGCGCTCTGCGAGGCTAATCGCTCCCATGTGGCGTCCGAGGAGAATCTCAGAACTGCGTTTTTGCCAACTATCAATGGCGTGGAAACCGTTCCGTCAGGCCCGGTTGTCGCATCGAGAATGTCACGCCAAGCACTCTCTCCCGATTCTTTCATTTCCAGTCGAACCGCCAGTCCTGCAACCGGAGTCTTATCTGGAAGTAGAAATAGGCCGGTGACATTGACTGGATTGCCATAAGCCACTGTGGCCAGATCCGTTGTAACAGTGCTTATAACTTCATCGGGTGCGATAGCTTGCGCGACCTGGCGAACGGCATCTGTTGCCGTTGGATCTTCCATGCCAAAAGTCCACTCGGTAATGCCACCTAAACGATATTTTGCAACGAGTTGTGCACGAGCGGCGAAACTTTGCGCATTTTGAAACCAAACCGTACGTGATGCTGTGCAGGATGTCTGCAAACCATTACTAGAAGACCCGGTATAGACCTTCTGATACGTGAAAGTCGCCTCAGCGAATGAGTTGTTGTACGTCGGCGTCGCGCCGTAACTTGTTGCAAGGTTGGCGATGTCTCGCATCACCGGAGTCGCTTTCCCACCCGGAACGATGGCGCTGGCAACCGAACTCGGACACACTCCGTCGACTTTAGTTATCCAATCGCGACCGTAGCCAGGTACGCCCACGTAAACCTTGGACGCCGCTACCACTGAGACCGCATACGAGACTGCTTGCTCGGCCCACGTTATTGGGCCAATGGGACCTGGCGAACTCGTTGAATAGTCATACGTCATAATCCGGAGGCGATCAATCAAGGGCGAAATGGTTGCCCAGTCATAGATGTAATAGCCCTTCTTGCCGGTGGCCGGATCAAAGAGAACCGGCGTTGTGACAGAGAGCAACTTGTCCACAGCATGAAGCGACTTGCTCAATTCTAAAATGAAGGCATCCCAGGCAATTTGAGTTGCCGGCCACGATGCAGTTCCATCAGAGAAGGCGAAACCTTCGAAGTCCAGATCGATTCCGTCAAAATTATTAGCAACAACAAGGTTAGTAATGGTGTTTACAACCTGCGTGCGAGTCTTCGGCACCGAAAGTAGCTTTGCCATCACCAACTTCCCTGTTCCATCGGTGAGAGTCGGAATGATCGCAAAGCCTGAATCCCTCATAGTGGTCAGCGGGGTTGACATCGGAACATTTGGGTTCGACGGCGTGTAGAGATCAGTAATCTTCGTTTCGCTCTTAAGTGTGTACCAGAAAGGCATCACCTCTTTGATGAGATCCCCGTTGGCAACCGCAGCGGGCAAGGCTGTTTTCATTCCGTAATAAGGGATCCAGCCAGTGAGGATCTTGCGCGGTGGAGATTGCGCAAGGCCTGGGGAAATCGGAGCGAGCGCGGTGATGGCAATCATCAGGGCAGCCGAGATCGCACTGCGACGAATGAAACGCGTAGATGATGGCATAGGGTTTTTAGGGTATCGGGTGAGGTTGCGAAATCCTTCCCAGATGCGCGAAGCGAGCCTCATTCGCACAGATTTCCCAGAGAGTGGGACTAATTGTCCTCAGGGGCTGGTCGCAAGCCTGAGTAGATCTCTTTGCACACCGGACAGATTGGGAATTTCTCGGGATCTCTGCTGGGCACCCATTTCTTCCCGCAGAGTGCACGAACGGCTTTGCCACTAACGGCGGATTCCACGATCTTCCCTTTTTTCACATAGTGGGCAAATCGATCATGATCGCCATCGTCATCAATCCTGAGTTCTGGCTTCGTGAGTACATCGGTATCGTTCTCTTGCGCAGGTGAACGTGGGAATATTGCCATGACGCAAAGAATACTTGCCTCAACACGGAAAAGGTAAGATGAGGAAATGAAGGACCTACTTCGCACCGCAGACCTCTCCCGAGCCGACGTTGAACTGCTCCTTTCCACGGCCGCCGATTTTGCCAAGGATCCGATGGGGGCCCACACCGCCCTCGCCAATCGGACCGTCGCGATTTACATGACCAAGCCTTCGACCCGAACCCGGCTTGCTTCAGAGTCAGCCGTTGCCTACCTTGGTGGCACACCTGTCTTCATTCGCGGTGATGATCTGCAACTAGGTCGCGGCGAGACGATTGCCGACACTGCGAAAGTCATCAGCCAATTTGCGAGCGCAATGATCATCCGCACCTTTGCCCAGGCAGATGTCAATGAACTAGGTAAGTTCTCGACTATTCCGATCATCAATGCACTCACCGATGACGATCATCCGACACAGCTTCTCGCCGACTGGTTGACCATCCGAGAATCTTTCGGTGAGGATATTTCTGGTAGAAAATTGACCTACCTCGGTGACGGAAACAATATGTCACACGCCTGGTTGATCATGGGTGCCATCATGGGCGCACATGTGGTTGCGGCGACGCCTGCAGGCAAATGGGCACCGGATGCTGCTGTGGTCGCACAAGCTCGCAAGATTGCAGAGGTCAGCGGCGCCACAATCGAAGTCGTGCATGATCCAGAACTCGCCGCGAAAGATGCCAGCGTTCTCTATACGGATGTGTGGATGTCGATGGGTGATCCTGAATCCGAGCGGGCCGAAAAATCCAAGGTCCTGGCCCCTTTCGGAGTTGATTCCCGTCTGATGGACATGGCTGCAACGGATGCAATATTCATGCATTGCCTGCCAGCCCATCGCGGCGAGGAAGTCAGCGCGGATGTGATCGACGGGCCGCGCTCTGTGATCTGGCGCGAGGCCTTCCACAGAAGGACGACGATTCAGGCCCTTCTGTACCACCTAGTAAAGGGTGAGATAAAGGGGAACGAGTAGTTCAAGAAGTCATTGCAGGTCACTACCAAACGAGCATGTGACCCGTAAGACACGAAATGGCATGACTTTGAAATTGCCAACCACTACGGTTATCCCCATGCGTGTAGTGGTACCAAAGGAAATTCGGAACGGCGAGAAGCGTGTAGCCCTAGTTCCCGACATCATCAACAAACTCACCCGGCTTGGCCTCGATGTAAGTATCGAGTCCGGTGCGGGTCTCAATGCTCAAGCTTCAGATGCAGCATATGAAGAAGCCGGAGCCACCGTCGTAAAAGGAGATGTACTCAAAGACGCAGATGTCGTTCTTTCAGTAACAGCTTTAACGCCGGCACAGATGAAAACCCTGAAAAAGGGCGCCATCACCATCTCTTTCCTCTCGGCCTCGAAGGAACAAGACACTATCGATGCGGCAATCGCTGCGAAAGTAACTGCTTTCTCACTCGAGCTGGTTCCCCGAATTTCGCGAGCGCAGTCCATGGACGGCCTCACATCCCAGGCGCTCTGCGCTGGATACCGCGCAGTTATTGTCGGTGCCGAACTCTCTCCGAGATTTTTCCCACTGCTGATGACTGCTGCAGGAACCGTGACTCCCGCCCAGGTACTTGTGCTCGGTGCTGGTGTTGCCGGATTGCAGGCAATCGCAACGGCTCGTCGACTTGGCGCAGTTGTTTCAGCCTATGACGTTCGTCCATCTTCGGCTGATGAAGTGAAGTCGATGGGGGCAACATTCATCGAACTCGAACTCGAATCACTCGAAGGCACTGGCGGTTATGCCCGCGAGATGACCGAAGAGCGTGCGGCCAAACAGCGCGAGCTGCTTACCCCGTACATCGCCAAGTCACATGTCCTGATTACAACCGCGGCAGTTCCGGGACGGGCAGCCCCACGGTTGGTCACGCAGGCAATGGTTGATGCAATGTCGCCCGGTGCTGTGATTGTGGACTTGGCGGCCGAAACAGGCGGAAACGTCGAAGGCTCAAAGCCAGGCGAGACAATCACCAACTCCAATGGCGTTGTTATCTGGGGCGGCAAGGATGTTCCTAGCCAACTCCCCTTCCACGCTTCGATGCTCTACTCACGAAACGTCGTCAACTTGCTCTCGCTGATGACCAAAGAGGGCGTAGTTACCCCGGATTTCGACGATGAAATCATCATCGGTTCGGTTGTTGCCCATAACGGCGAAGGGAAAGAGGCCATCAAGAAATGATGAGTAACGGCTTGGCTCTGCTTTCAATATTTACTCTTTCGATATTCGTAGGGTTCGAGGTGGTCTCTAAGGTCAGCTCTACTCTGCACACACCGCTCATGAGCGGTGCGAACGCAATCCACGGTGTCATTTTGGTAGGTGCAATCGTGGTTGCGGATCACTCTTCCAATAATGTGGAACTTTCTCTCGCACTCGTCGCCATTGTTCTTGCAACAATCAATATGGTCGGCGGATTCGTTGTGACTGACCGCATGCTCGAGATGTTTAAGGCGAAGAAAAAATGAGCCGCAACCTATACGACCTCATCGGTCTAGCCGCAGCAGTTTGCTTCATTCTCGCCCTTAAGGGTCTCTCTCATCCAAAGACAGCTCGTCGCGGAAACTTGATCGGTGCCTTCGGTGCCACTGTCGCGACCATCTTGGTCTTCTTCTTCACGGGCAACAAGGGCGAGGCCGAATGGCACACGCTCCCATTGCACCATCTAGGGCTCATTCTTGTTGCTCTGCTTATCGGCCTGCTCGTCGGTGTACCTGCCGCGCGCAAGGTGCAGATGACACAGATGCCGCAACTTGTTGCTCTTTTCAACGGCGTTGGTGGCGGTGCGGCAGCACTCGTTGCCATCGTTGAATACTTGAAGCTAGGCAAAGGTGCAAGCTCGGCAGCTGTTATTGCCACGGTCTTCACGGTAATCGTCGGAAGCGTTTCCTTCTCCGGCTCGTGCATCACATTCGCAAAGTTGCAAGAATTGATGACTACTCGTCCCGTGGTTTTCCCAGGTGGACGTTTCGTTATCGCTGCAAACCTTGCCGGTGTTCTCGCTGCTGGCGGATGGGTAATTCACTCAGGTGGAAATACTTCGCTGGCTGTTCTCGGCGGACTTTCACTGCTCTTCGGAATTCTCTTCGTGCTTCCAGTTGGCGGTGCCGATGTTCCCATCGTCATCTCCCTCTTGAACGCTTTCACTGGTCTCACAGTGGCCGCCAGCGGTTATGTCCTACAGACAACACTGCTGATCGTCGCTGGAACATTGGTTGGAGCAAGCGGAACGATCCTGACTCGCAAGATGGCAGAGGCCATGGGGCGCTCACTCTTCAAGACACTCTTTGGCGCATTCACGGCCAAGCCAACGGCAGCCGCCGGTGAAGCAGAGACGCGCTCGGTCAAGTCAGGTTCGCCTGAGGACATCGCAATTCTTCTCAACTATGCGCGCCGCGTTGTCATCGTTCCTGGCTTCGGATTGGCTGTCGCGCAGGCACAGCACACCGTTCGCGAGTTGGCCGATATCTTGGCCGCTAAGGGGATCGACGTTGCCTACGGTATTCACGCCGTTGCAGGTCGTATGCCTGGCCACATGAACGTTCTTCTGGCAGAGGCCAACGTTCCTTACGAGCAATTGCAGGAGATGGACGAGGTCAATCCGACCTTCGCCCAGACCGATGTGGCGCTCGTTATCGGAGCCAATGACGTAGTCAACCCGGCTGCCAAGAACACGCCCGGCTGCCCGATCTACGGCATGCCAATTCTGGAAGTTGCCGACGCTGCAAACGTCGTCTTCTTGAAGCGCTCAATGCGTCCTGGATTTGCTGGTATCGAGAACGAGCTTCTCTATGATCCAAAGACAACGTTGCTCTTCGGAGACGCCAAGGACACCCTTACCAAGGTCGTTAGCGCCCTGAAGAACCTCTAGTAACTCGCTTTACGCGAAAGTCGCATCGGCCAAAAGATTACTCGGCTGTGCACTTTTTGCTTTGCTCCCAACGTCGGACGAAGAATAGCGTGCGAGGTGCGGCGTAATCTTTTCGCCGAACCTTGCACTCTATTCGTCGCCCGGGACGTGGGAGGGCAGAAGAAAGTGCAAGAGTCGAGCGTAATCCTTTCAGTCGGCGTTGCATCTTTCGGCCCGGGAGAAGACGAGGCTGGAATCCTATGAGCCTGGAGCACTGGAGCGAAGATGAGAGCTGACGATAGAAAGCGTCTTAGCAAGATTCAGCAAAAAGCCCGCAAAGATAAGGTCCAAGAAGAGAGAATCCGTCAGAAGAACGAACGGCAAACCCCTTTGATTCTGGATGCTCATTCCTCCGAGAACGAGGGAACGTCGGAGGAATCGGCTACAAAGAGCGCAGGATCGTCGTGAAAGGTGCAAAAGCCGACGTAATCTTTTCAGTCGGCGTTGTGCCTTTGCGAGGATCCTGGGTTGCAGATAGTTGAACTTTCAACTATTATTGGGCCAGTGCCAGCCGAAGGAGAGCAACCATGCCAGCCGTAACCGTTAAGGACATCACCGTTCTGCCAAGAGTGAGCGCTGACTCAACCCTTCGCGCCCGCAAAGTAAAAAGCATCACGACAGCCCCTTCTGGCTTTGAGGGTGAGGGCTTCCCTGTCCGCCGTGCATTTGCCGGCGTCGATATGGCAGAACTCGATCCGTTCGTTCACTTGGACCAGATGGGCGAAGTGGAATATGCGCCAGGTGAGCCAAAGGGAACGCCGTGGCACCCCCATCGCGGCTTTGAAACCGTCACCTACATCATCGATGGAATTTTCGATCACCGTGATAACAACGGCGGCGGCGGAAGAATTTCAAATGGCGACACCCAGTGGATGACCGCGGGTGCTGGAATATTGCACATTGAGACTCCACCGGAGTCTTTGGTGATCAGTGGTGGCTTGTTCCATGGCTTCCAACTCTGGGTCAATCTTCCCGCTTCAAAAAAATGGTCTCCACCTGCCTATCAAGATCTGCGTGCTAGCGAAGTCGCTTTGCTCGCCTCACACGATGGCGGCGCGCTCATTCGCGTCATCGCAGGAACGGTCGATGGACACAGCGGCCCAGGCTCAACGCAGACTCCGATCTCATTGGTGCACGCAACGCTGCAACCAGGGGCCGAACTCCGACTTCCTTGGCGCAAGGATTACAACGCCCTTGTATACACACTCGCGGGTGCAGGCTATGTCAGTGAAGAGGCGCGGCCAGTAAGGATGGGTCAGCTCACCGTCTTCGGTGAGGGAGACAGCATCGTCGTGCGCGCAGCCGATGTTCAAGATAGCCGCTCTCCTGAAATGGAACTCTTCATACTCGGTGGCCAGCCCATCAAGGAACCGGTTGCATGGATGGGGCCATTCGTTATGAACACCAAGGCCGAAGTCATGCAGGCTTTTGAGGACTTCCAAAAGGGATTGCTCGGAACGATTCCCGCGATTCAGAAGGAGTCTTTGCCAACGAAGGATTCAGATGCCCTCGACGTGCATGGAGCACCGCGAACAATTATCGAGAAGTAGAAACCTGCCTTTCGAAGTTCACACGGGAGACATAAGCAATATGCCCGTAGGACTTACACGCTTGAGATTCTGTGAACATTCTGTGGTCGGGGCTTCGGATGTAACAGAGCCCCTTTCCAGGACGTTTAGGCAGATATACCCCACGAATATATGTGTGGGCACAACGAAAGGACGGGCCATGATCTTGTTCATTCTTCTACCGCTGCTTATCTTGGTTAGCGCAGTTGGCGTCTTCTCCATGACGTTCGAAGATCCCGACCGTGTTGCCAGCAACTACTCCCCATACGTCGAAATCGGGCGCTAGCCCGCGATTTTTCTCTCGGCCGCTTGGCTGGGGATAATACTCGGAAATTGTCGGTACCCAGCTGAAACATTAATACATGGTTGCAATCAACGGTGAGAACAACAACGCGGCGAACACGGATGCCACCACTGAAGTGGTAGCCCAATTACTGCGGGCGACACCAGGGATCACCTCGTTGACTGCGTTGTTGGAAATTGATCCTTTCTGCTTAGTCCAATCGGCACGAATCGATTACCTCGCTGCGTTGGAGCGCCAATCGAGTTGGTTGCAAGCTGCAATGCAACGAGCAATCGTCGCGGTTGCTGGAGAAGAGCCTTCGCAGAACAGTGATATTTGGGGCGGCGTGGATGATTGCGAACGAGAAGATATCGCCGCGGCACTCCGACTCTCGGGGTCCAGTGCGCAGATGCGCATCGATGTAGCGCGCACCCTCGTCAATCACCTGCCAAATACTTGTTCGGCCCTGGCCAGCGGCGAAATATCTCCGTCGCATGCGACCACCATCGCGCGCGAGACCGCATCGGCGATTCGGGACGGATTGTCGCCAATTGCTATTTATGCGGTGGAAGAAAAGGCGCTCGCGCATTGTGAGTTCCACACTCCATCACAAGTGGCCAACAAGGTCCGATCCACTCTTGCCAAGATCGCCCCCGAAGAATTCGAAGATAGTGCCGCCTGCGCCCGGGATACGCGACGGGTCTCGTGTTATCGGGAGAGTGATGGGCTCTCTACAATCGTGGCCATCTTGCCCGCCGAGGACGCGCAGATGGTCATGTCGGCAATTGAGAGTTTTGTATTGCAGGGCGAAGATGACGGTCGGAGCATGGACATGAAGAGGGCTGATGCGTTAAGCGCACTTGCCGCTTGGGCAGTAACGCAGAAAGGCGCGGCCGTGCGGCCGCACCGTCGCCCCATAACCGTCAATGTCACCGTCGATCTGCCTACTCTCTTGGGTTTGGCCGAGAATCCCGGCCAACTGGCCGGTTACGGGGCAATCCCGGCCTCCCTTGCTCGCTCTCTCGCATCGGATTCCAAATGGAGGAGATTCATTACCGAGCCCGCCACTGGCGCTCTTCTAGATTTTGGACGAGATAGTTACGAGCCACCCCAGCCACTAGTGGATTTTCTTCTCGCTCGGGATCGCACCTGTCGCTTCCCGGGTTGTCGCGCCCCGGCCTATCTTTCAGATCTCGATCACGCTCAGAGTTGGGAAAGTGGGGGCACGACATCGGCGGAGAATCTCGGAGCCCTCTGCCGGCGACATCACCGGCTGAAAACGCATGGCGGATGGAAATTGGAGAGTGCAAGTGATGGGTCTTGCGTCTGGACCTCTCCTCACGGAAAACGCTATCCCGTGCCGGCGCGAGACATTCAAGAGGCGGTCTAGGTAATACTTCTCCTCATGAACCGGTGGTCCTTATGATTTGGTGGCCAACGCAGGTACCGACTTTGAGACATGGACTCATCACCTTACGCCCTGTTCGCGAAAGTGACATCGACTCGATATATCAGGCATGCCAGGATCCACTCATCCCCCGATTTACAACTGTTCCGTCGCCGTACACGATGACTCATGCGCGGTTCTTCGCTCTGGAACAGGAGCCTGCCCGATTCGCTTCAAAATCAGAGTTGCTCTTCGTCATTACCCATGGCTACGAAGGCGAGGAGAAGTTCTCCGGTCTCATTTCATTTCACAGTGTGAGCCTCGGAAATCATGCAGCCGAGCTCGGCTACTGGATTGAAGTCTCGGCACGGCGAAAGGGAATTGGCAGCACGGCCGCCCGGATGATTTCGGAATATGGATTTCAAACTATGGGCTTCAAACGGATCGAAGCACTTGTGGACGTAGACAATGAAGGGTCAAGGGCCCTGTTGCGATCTGCCGGTTACGAACTCGAAGGCATCATGCGTCAAAAAGTCACGCGGGACGATGGAGAGCAGATAGACATGGCACTTTTATCCAAGGTCGCCGTTTAGTAAGCAAGGCCGTCGTATAGAGGGCAAGATTTGATCAGTTCCGGATATCAAAAATCTCCGGCACGGAGGTGAGGATGAGGGCACCTCCGTGCCAGAGACTGTCCTGCTTTGCCAGTTAAAACGTGAAATTAGTCGTCAGAACCTGATCCGTCTTGGCCACCATTGTTCTGCTGTGATTCTCCGCCATTGTTATCTGATTGCGAAATTGAGGCTCCAACTGCGGCCGAAATTCCGCCATCGTCATCGCCGCTGTCATCGCCGCTGATGGAAACACCTGCCGAAAGACCAGCGGACTGATCATCTCCGTCGTCGTCACCCGTAGATGGCATTGTTGCGAGTGAAGAATTCGATAGCCCCGATGGAGCCTGAATCCCTGCGGTGGCCGAAATATCGGTTGGGATTGAAGGAACCGCGGGTGGAGTTATCGTGGATGTTGCTGCAGTTGTTGCCGATACTGCCGGGACCGGCGTAACTACAGAGGTATCTGCAAAGGCGTTCGTACTGACCGCTGCGTACCCGATTGCCACTACACCGGCCGTGGCAATCACCATAAGGTTCTTTCTTTTCATCATTTTCTCCCTTTCGTAAGGTCTGAGTACCAGAACGCTACGAAAAGGGCGTTCGTTACAACGATCTTGCTGAGAATTCACCTTATTTCTAAGCCTGAGTGTTTGCAGGGAAACAGAAGATGATGGCTGAGTGTTTTCATGGAAGAAGAAGATGGTGCCCGAGCGTTTGCAGGGAAAAAGAAGATGGTGCGTGAGTGTTTGCGTGGAACCAGCTGTGAATTGCGGAATGAGCACCAAAAGGCGTCACAATCACTCCGATAGAAATTGATGCATGGTGGAGGTGCCGGGAATCGAACCCGGGTCCTTCGGTATCAATACAGGGCTTCTACGGGCGTAGTGTGTTTAGCGCTTTCTCAGCCCCGGATCTCTTACACACGAGTATCCGACGGACTCATTCACGGGGCTGTTCTCTGATGTCGTCCGTGACGCCAACATCATGAAAAGCCTTCTTGCGACGTTAGACCCCGAATCGAAGGCTCACTCGGGCTAACGGACTAGAGAGCTCGCTTAGGCAGCGAGGTCGTAGTCATGCGAACTTGCGTTAGCATTTATTTTTTGCACAGGTTATTGGTTAACGAGATCATCCTGGCTTCCTCGGCCCGCTTCCCCTGACTCAACATCCAAAGTCGAGACCGTTCACCCCCATGGTTGGAGATTGAAGCGTTACTACATCGCTATTTAATTGTGATTGGTGGTGTTACTTACCACGGGATCTCTCCCGCGCTCTAATTGTAGAAGATGATTGCCTTATCGCGTAATTAGTTCTTTTCTAACGTTCGCCAGACTTCCCAGAACGTCGTCGCGCTACCTCACGCTCAGCTTCTCGACCCATTTCGCGCTCAAGGAGCGCGGCCCGCTTGTCGTGCGACTTCTTTCCACGAGCAACTGCAAGTTCAATCTTGGCTTTTCCATCCCTAAAATAAAGAGTTAGAGGAACCAGCGTGAGGCCGCCCTCTTTCATCTTTGCCGTCAATCGATCGAGTTCATCTCGGTGAACCAAGAGCTTCCGGTCTCGCCTTGGCGGGTGATTGGTCCACGTTCCTTCGGTGTATTCAGGAATGTGTACCCCGCTCAACCAGAGCTCTCCGTCTTGCACCATCGCAAAACCATCGATGAGGGATGCACGTCCTAAGCGAAGGGACTTAACCTCAGTCCCAGTGAGGACTAGACCGCACTCGTACACATCTTCTATGGAGTAATCGTGGCGCGCTTTCTTGTTCTGCGCGATGAGTTTGCGACCTACCTCTTTAACCATTGTCGCTCACGAGACATCAAACCTTGAGATAGCGACGAAGTGTAAATACCGACGCGAGAATTGAAACGACAAGTCCAGTTCCAAGGAGATATGCCGAGGCAACCCAGACTTCTCCCCAACCAAAGAATTTGGTGAACGTCAGAAGCGGTGCAACACGGGTATCAATTACTTGCTTCAATCCCGCTAACAATCCCGTTGCAATAGCCCAACCGATTACGGCCGAGATGATTCCTTCCATCAAGAACGGAAGTTGAATCGACAGAGAAGTAGCACCAACAAGTTTCATAACGCCGGTCTCGCGGCGTCGATTGAACGCTGCGATACGCAAAGTGTTGCTGATGAGAAGGGCCGCGGTAAGCACAGATGCAAGACCGACCAACAATGCGCCGTTGCGGAGAACGCCGAGCAGCCTGAAGAATTTCTCCAAGATTGCGCGTTGATCCTGCACGACGTCAACACCCGGTCGACCCGAGAATGCACTTACTACAACTTGAAACTGCGTCGGGTCTTTCAATTTCACACGGAAGGATTCCGGCAACTGATCTACTGTGACGTTCTGCGCGATTGCCGAGTCCTTAAATCGTTCCTCAAAACGCTGAAAAGCCTCCGATTGGGACTCGTAATAGACATCCTGCACGACAGGTAGTGCTTTGAGATCTTGCTGAATCTGCAGTCTCTGCGCAGGGGTCACAACCCCGCCAGAACACGATGGAGAATCGGACAAAGCGCCGCAGAGATAAACGGAGACTTCAATCTTGTTATACCAATAGTCCTTCATCGCACTTACTTGCGAGTTGGAGAGGAGGCCGATGCCAAGGAGGGATAGCGAAATCGCAACCGTGATGACGACAGCGAAGGTCATGGTGAGGTTGCGGCGGAGCCCGATTCGGACCTCGCTTAGTAAAAACCGTGCGCGCATGTGCCTTCTCCCTTAACCGGTGTATCCATAGACGCCGCGAACTTGATCGCGAATGACATGTCCTGCATCGAGTTCGATGACCCTCTTTCGCATTTGGTCCACGATCCCCGAATCGTGGGTAGCCATAACGACGGTGGTGCCTTCCCGGTTGATCCGGTCGAGCAATTTCATGATTCCAACGCTGGTGGCGGGATCGAGGTTTCCGGTTGGTTCGTCGGCAATCAAGATGGCTGGACGGCTGACGTAGGCCCGAGCGATTGCCACACGCTGCTGCTCGCCACCTGAGATCTCACTAGGGCGGCGATCTCCCTTGTCCTCAAGGCCCACGAGCTCGAGCACCTCTGGAACTTCGCGGGCGATCTCCTTCTTGGAATAGCCAAGGACGTGCAGGGTGAAGGCCACGTTCTCAAAGATGGTTTTATTTGGCAGCAGGCGGAAATCCTGGAAGACGGTTCCGACTTGGCGGCGCAACTCTGGGACCTTATGGGTGGCCAACGTGTTCAAGTTCTTGCCAGCAACATGGATGGTGCCCGTTGTAGGGCGCTCCTCGCGAAGAACCAGACGCAGGAAGGTGGACTTGCCCGAGCCGGAGAGGCCGACGAGGAAGACAAACTCACCCTTAACCACTTCGAGATTGACGCTATCGAGCGCCGCCTTCTCTTGGCCAGGGTAAAGCTTGCTTACATTCTCAAAACGAATCACAAAGACTCCAAAAGGATCGGCATCAATCTATGACCCTAGTTTAGGCAAAGCGGCTTTACGAATTGGCCCAAAAGGGTGCCATTCCCCCCTCAATTTTCACTCAGAATGTGCTGGTCGTACTCAGAATGTGCTGGTCGTACTCAGAATGTGCTGGTCGTACTCAGAATCTGTAAATCCGCCGCCTACGCCTCACCTTGACCTTTGGCATGCGGACCGCGAAGGAGTATCGGCAATATCTGTGGAAGTTGGGAATTTCGAGCCTTTTTTTGGAAAATATGCGCATCGTGGCGAGCGAGCCCTATTTTTTGTGAAATAACCTGCATGACGTAATGGCCGCGATATGCAAGCACCACCCGACTGCAACTAGTCGGCACGCCCCGTCGAACTTCGGCGCCAACGGATTCCAGCCTCGATGAAATCATCGATCTCGCCATTGAGGACAGCGGAGGTGTTGCCTGTCTCGTGATTGGTCCGAAGATCCTTCACCATTTGATACGGATGCAGAACATAGGAGCGCATCTGGTTCCCCCACGAACCGGAGTTGTCACCCTTGAGTGCGTTCATCTTGGCTTGTTCTTCTTGGCGACGTCGGTCTAAAAGTTTGGATTGCAGAACTGCCATGGCCGTTGCCCTGTTCTGAATCTGCGAACGTTCGTTCTGGCAAGAGACAACAATTCCGGTTGGAATGTGAGTGATGCGAACTGCGGAGTCAGTTGTATTGACTCCTTGTCCGCCCGGGCCAGAAGAGCGAAAAACATCTACGCGAATTTCCTTCTCGTCGATTTCGATGTGATCGCTCTGCTCAACTACTGGAACTACTTCCACTCCTGCAAAGGAAGTGTGGCGGCGGCTCTGGCTATCAAATGGAGAGATGCGCACCAAACGATGGGTGCCCTGTTCTACCGAGAGAGTGCCATAGGCATATGGCGCTTCCACTCGGAAGGTGGTGGATTTGATTCCCGCCTCTTCGGCGTAAGAAGTTTCAAGTACGTCTACTTTGTAATTGTGACGCTCGCAGTAGCGCAGGTACATCCGCATTAACGCCTCTGCCCAATCCGCCGCCTCGACTCCCCCTGCCTCGGATCGGATCGTGATCAGCGCGTCGCGATCGTCATATTCACCGTTGAGAAGAGTCTGCACTTCCAATTCACTGACTGCTTTCTTGACCAGCGCCAACTCGCGCTCGGCATCCTTCAAAGCGGCTTCATCGGCTTCGTTCTGGGCTAACTCAATAAGAATAGGTAGGTCTTCAACGCGTTGGCGCAGGTCAACCAGGCGTTTGATTTCGCTCTGAACACGGGAAAGCTTGCTTGTAACTCTCTGGGCGGCCTCCGGATCGTCCCAAAGGTTGGGAACTCCGGCCGCCTCTTCCAAAACTGTGGCCTCTTCGCGGAGTTTGGGAAGGTTAAGGACTTTCTCAATGGAAACCAGGGTGGCGTCTATCTCGGCAATCTCAAGATCATATTCACGCTCAGCCACGGGGTAAGGATAGCCAGTTTCCTATCGCCTTGGATTACCGCACTCGATCACTCTGGGCCTCGACGGTTGCGTGGATTTCCACAGAGCTTGCTAATTGAGGTAAGCGAAAGGGAAGAATCGCGCGCGCCGACGTCGATAGTTGCACACGATTTCCCGAGCACGAGAAATCCGTCATCCATACTTGTTGCAATTCGGGACGGTGAATACTGCCATCACTTTGCGCCCACATAGTGATCTCCTCGTCGGCTTTTTGATATGCCGCCTGACAATCAATGGGGATAGCCACGCCAGAGCCTCCCCGATAGTACGATCCTAAATCCACGTTCTGCGAAGCCCGTATTGCCGCCGCCTCGCTAACGTGAACGAGTGATTCTCTCGCTACAGCCATGGATGCAATGTCAGTGATCAAAATCAATAAGGCAACCGAGACTAAAAAAAGACCCATTGTTAAAACCGAGATCGACCCCTTCTCCTCCTTCACCCGGTCCAGACTCTCCTGAATATTCTTGATCTTCATTGCCATGGCGAAACATATTCCTGTGCCGAAACCTGCACCGATCGATGCGAACTCGGTGCATCCAGCGTCAGCGTTCCGCGAACCCTGGCTCCGGGAGTCAGACAGGGATTCGCCGAACAGGAAAAGGTGAGGCGCATTGAGCCAATCTCAGAACTGCGAAACCCAAGTCGCTGCCCGCCATAGTTCAATACCAGATTTGCTCGTGTTTGGGCATCTTCTATCGACCCACTCGCCACATATGCACGAACGACTTGGCGCACCAACGACCTTGCGTTGATCTCCAAATTGCTAAGTTCTGCAAATTGGGCGAGGTACATGAATATCGGCAGAAAAAGAGGGATCGCGAGAATTACAAACTCCACTGATGCGCTGCCGGAATTGGTGCGCAGCCTTTGGCGCAGCCTTTGGCGCAGCCTTTGGCGCAGCCTTCCATCACCTAATTTGAGCATCGCTACGGAAGACGTTCCATGACGGCTATCCCCGATACATCAGTGGAAGGAGTTGCCACCCCATCCAGAAAAGGCAGGGAAGGGATCAAGTGCGGAAGGAGTCTCGTGCGATGTGTCACCACGAGACGCAATTCATCGAATGAATTGGGCGACGAAAATGAAATCACCTCATCGGAGTTTGGGACGACCGACGAGATAGCCTCAGTCGCCGCTGCACTTTGAGCGTATGTAAGATCAAGGTTTCGGAAATTCACGGCAACAATCAATTCAGCTGTAATGAGAAAAAGCGCCATCAAGGGAATAATCACCAGCGCGCTCTCGACAACGCCCTCTTGATCGCGCCGTAACTTCTTAGCGAATTCCATTCATCGAATCCAGCGAGTTACGGAGAATTGCGGTCAAACGAGGGGCCGCAATCGTCCATATTGCCGTCACTAATCCAGTTGTCATGAGCACAACGAGGACCCATCCAGGAACATCTCCTCGTTCTGTACTCTGAGAATTGCAAAGAACCAATCGTTCTCGCATTCTGTTGCTAAGGACCAACACGCGGATTTGCGCACTGATGAATCGTCGCGTTATGAATCCGCTCTTACACTTTGAAGCACATTGACTATTATTTGCTATTTTCACGGACGGTCTCCTACTTGAAAAGGTAAGTGCACTATGCGCTCACAGACGAATTCTTGACTTCTGAACAGATGAGAAATTCGAACTCCGTCCAACTGTGTAAATCCTTAGGAGGCGAAGAGATTGAGGTGCGTTAATGAGGGCCAAAGGGCAAAGAGCACAGAAATTGGAAGGATAAGAAAAACAACCGGAACCATCATGGATAATTCAGCCTTACCTGCTTTATCCATCAAAATGTTGCGTTGATTTTGCCGGGCCTCTGCAGCGTGGCGCTGAAGTACCTCTATGAGTGGGGCCCCGCGAGACATCGCGGTAACAAGGGAATCCACAAATCGGCGAATTACGACCGAGTCGACTCGCCTTCCAAAACTATCCAGCGATTCCTGAAACGAACTCCCGCCACGAACGGACTCAGTGACTTTCCTGAACTCAGAACTCAATAATCCTTTCGATCGAAGCGAAATTCGAGTGATTGCACCCATCGGTGTTTCTCCGGCAGAGAGCGATAAGGTCAGCATTTCAATAACGGAGGCGAACTCGCTCTCAATGGAACGGCGATAGGCGATCACTTCTCGGCTCAATTGGCGATCTATCAGAAAGAATATTCCGCTTCCAGCCAGTCCACTCATGATTATCGCGAAAGTCGGTGTCTTAGACGCCAATAGGGCAATAGCGAAGATGGCGGTTGCTCCTATTGCGGCCCTCAAAATCTGCTTCACTCGAAACGCTTCATATTCGTTCTCTTGGCCGATTTGCGCAAGTCTGGCTTGGACTCGACTTTTGTCTGGAAACTCTCGCGCGCGTTTGCGTGACTCCGAAAGGAATCGGCTAGAGCTTTCCGAATACGAGTCACCACTCCACACCAAGATTGCAAGAGCGCAGAGTAAGGGCGGGATAATGACTACTTCGATCGCCATAGTGCTACCCGAAAACCCGTGGAGGATTTGGCAATTGGCCGAGTTTTCCCATCCACATGTAGGCCACGCTGGTAAGGACCAGTCCGATCAGCAGAATCATTATTCCTCCAGGTTGGGCAAAAGATTGGGCAGTCCCAGGTTGACTAGAAAGTAGAAGAAGTAATAACCAAGGCGCTGCCGAAGATAAGTGGGCCGAGTTCTTGATCCAGCCGTGCTTTATCTCAATCTCTTTTCGCAGAGCAAGATCTTGTCTTAGAAAATCTCCTAGGGTCCGGAATATTTGCAGCAACTCTGAGCCCCCGAGAGACTTCGCGAGCAAGATGGCCTCGAGAATTTGATCGCTCCCTTGACTATCTAGCCGGGCTTTGAGTCTCTCCGTCGCACCAACAAAGTCCCCCGTAGCAAGTAATTCTTGATGAAAAAGGTGAATATACGGGCGAATCAGTTCCGGACCGCGCGTGCTTAAGCCAACCAGGGCTTCAGACAGCGACAGTCCCGAATGGATCGCCGATATCAGGTGATCAGTGACCTCCGGCCATATTTGAAGCATGGCAGCAGCCGCTCGACGGCCCTTGTTTCGCATGAAGACCCAGGTGATAACAGTTGAGAAAATGGAGAACGGCATCGAGATGATCAAAGACTTTGTCCAGGCAATTACTACAACAGTCACGACCGCAGAACTCATCGCACAATTGATAAGTGTTCGGCTTTTCCCGGACATCGCAGCCCGGTGACTGAAGGCAGATCGGTTCCCTCTCTTCGCCTCGACTGACACCTTCGATTCCTTGAACAGCATGGCAAGTCCTAAGGAACAGAGCGAACATGCCAAGAGGCCAACGAAAAAGGGCTGATTCAACAAGGATGCTAAAGGATCTAGAGACGCCGCAATTGATCTCATCCATTCCACCAACTAGCAATGGGAAGTCCCACCTTGGCGAACTTCTGCGGGTGGGGAGGCGAGCCAAGCCCGCGTTCATACTTGTCGTTGTTCCAGAGCCAGAGGGTCTCAACTTCGATCCGGTCGTTTTCCATTCGACCTGTTACCGAGGCGACTTCAACGATGCGTCGAGCACCATTGCTATCAAGGGAAACCTGTATGACTAAGTCAATCGCAGCTGCAACAGTCGGTCCGATGAATTTCTGCGAGATATTCTCGCCCGCAAGGAGCGGCAATGTCTGCAATTTAACTATGGCATCACGGGCGGAATTGGCATGAATTGTTCCCATTCCGGGCAAACCAGAATTGAGTGCAATAAGCAGATCCAGGGCTTCGGCCTCGCGAACCTCTCCGACAATTATGCGCGAGGGTCTCATACGTAGAGACTCTTTTATCAAGCGACGTAGCGGAATCTCCCCTTCTCCCTGCAAATTGGCGCTTCTTGTCTGAAGACTGATGATGTCGGGTAAATTGGGTTTCAATTCAAAGACCTCTTCAATTGTTATAACGCGTTCCTGCACGGGTATTGCCGAAACCAGGGCGTTGAGCATGGTGGTTTTCCCCGCCTGAGTTCCACCACTAACAAGAATGTTCACCCCTGCCCTCACGCTATTAGCCAATAGAGTCGCTATCGAAGGTGACATTGCATCGCGCGCGGCCAGGTCTCGTAGAGAGAGATTTCGCAGAAGATGCTTGCGAATATTCACAGCCCAATGCTCTGGAGTGATTTCTGGGATAGCCACGTGGAGACGACTCCCGTCGGGAAGCCGGGCATCGACGAATGGGTGAGACAGATCAAGACGGCGCCCGCTCCACATCAATGCTCTTTCAACTATGTTTCTCACGTCGTCGCCAGAAAGAAGCAAATTGGTTAGTTCATTCTTTCCGCCTCGGGCTATAAAGATTCGTTCTGGGGAGTTAATCCAGACTTCTTCTACCTCGTTATCGGACATGAACGAGGCAAGGGGACCGAAGGTCATCGCAAAATCTTGAACTGGCATGGGCCGACATTAAATGTCCTGCACCAAAGACGGGGTGAATGAATATGCCTCAGTGCATGACCCTGTATGTGGATCGTCGCGGAGGTGCCAGCTATGCAATCCCCTTAAGCGGATATCCTGGTCATCACCGTGGGATGGTTGGCTCTAGGTCCAGCCTGTTGAGAAAGTCCAGAGCACTTTCACTTGGCCTAGATTCCAAAGAAGCGACCTCTAAAAAGAGTTTGTTAGTCCCCTGCGAAGTGGTGTGTAGGAATTGCCTCTCACGCCAACTCAAAGAGATTCGAGATATAAAATTCCCGCTAGCCTCTTCCAGACTGTGAAGGACACAAACGAATTCAAGCTCTCCCATCCGCGCGCAGATATCTTCTCCTCGTGAAAGTTGCGTGAGGGACTGCGCGAAATTTATTACCTGCTCTTCAAATTCTGAGTAAGCGGCAACGGTGGATTCGTGATGTTTCGAGCAACTCGGAATGAGAAGAAATCGAATCAGAGAAATTGCATAACCCTCTCTCCTCGCCCTTGCCAACTCTCTACGAAGTTCCTCATACAAAAGTGTCGGCGCAGCAAGTTGAGTGAGTGAATCTCGTATGCCGTCGTGGGAATACATGACCCTCCAGTTCTTGGGAGACACTTGGTCTTAGGAGACTCTTGGTTGACTTGCTACCCTTGCCAACATGAGCACTGATGATGCCAAAATGGCATCCCGTAGGAACATCGTGGCAACCCTCCTCCAGATGGAGGCTGCCGGCCTGATTTCCCTAGCCGCCTTCATGCTCATCAAGAGCATCGGTAACCACCTAGAGGCCCCGTTGGCTCTGGCCGGCGTAGTCATATTTGCCTTCCTGGGCGCGCTCGCCCTTCTGCTCTCCGCTCGAGGATTTCGAGCCGGCCGGAACTATGGCCGCTCCCCTGCAATCTTGCTCAACCTCATTGCCCTAGGCGTCTCTTACTTCCAGGTGCAGGCTCACCTCTGGATTGCCGCGATTCCGATGGGCGCGATCTCTCTCATCACCTTGGCATTCGCCCTCGCAATCCTTCCCGCCTAGCGATTCCCGATAGAGGGGCCATCTCCAGCGATGGACCAATCTCGCCAGATGGGAATGTAGGAAGTCTCTTATCGTGAGATTATAAGTCCCAACCAGTGAATGTGGCCTAAATCGCTTTTGGTACCCAACTTTGGAATTAGTCCTGAAACATTGAGTCGGTAGGCTTTGTCCGCTTTCGAAAGCGAAAAACGGAGAACATTTACTTAAGAAGGAGCTCGCCAGTGTCGGCACATGAGCCTTTGGAACCATCGCGCGGCAATTCCTCATTCGCCGGAAAATTCGGCGAAGAGGCTGCAGAACAATTCGGTGCCAATGAATGGCTCGTCGACGAAATGTATGAGCGCTACCTCAAAGATGCCTCGTCCCTAGATCAGACCTGGCTTGATTTCTTTGCCAAATTCGGGCCCTCCTCGCAAGGGGGATCGGCAGCAACTCCACCACGAGGCGCCCAGTCACCGGAGGCACCACGCGCATCAATGCCGCCAATTCCAAAAGGTGCGACCACTCAACCGGTCGTGCCAGAGCGCACCTTGATCCAGAGCGCACCTCAGATAACCGAGAGCACTCCACAGATCGCGGGATCCACCCCGCAGATAACAGAGAGCACTCCACAGGTCACGGAAAGCGCCCCGCAAATTACAGAGGGCACCCCGACCCAACCGATTGTTCGCCAATCAGACCTGGTGACACCAACTCCAGCTGATCCAGTTGTTAAGCCGGCACCAGTCCTAGCCACGCCAGAGGCCGCCAATATTGTGCCGCTGCGCGGAGTCGCAGGTCGCGTCGTGCAGAGCATGGAAGCATCCCTCACTGTCCCGACAGCAACGAGCGTCCGCGCGGTTCCCGCCAAACTTCTCATTGATAACCGCATCGTCATCAACAACCATTTGAAGCGCGCTCGCGGTGGCAAAGTCTCCTTCACGCACATCATCGCCTACGCGATGATCAAAGCCCTTGATGCAATGCCGGAGATGAACGCTTTCTTCACTCTGCTCGATGGCAAGCCCGCCATCGGTCACCCTGAACACATCAACCTCGGAATTGCGATCGATTTCACCAAGCCCGACGGCACCCGCCAACTTCTTGTTCCATCGATCAAGGGTTGCGAGGGTCTGGATTTTGCACAGTTCTGGCATGCCTATGAAGCAACGGTTGCGAAAGCGCGCAGCGGCTCCTTAACCGTTGAAGATTTCGCGGGCACCACTGTTTCGCTCACCAACCCAGGAACCCTTGGCACCGTCCATTCCGTGCCACGACTCGTGCAAGGCCAGGCGATGATTCTTGGTGTTGGCGCACTCGAGTACCCTTCCGAATTCCAAGGCTCCAGCGAGGAAACCCTTGCCCGCCTTGCCGTCAGCAAAGTTGTCACCCTCACCAGCACCTACGACCACCGCATTATTCAGGGCGCGCAGTCGGGAGATTTCCTGCGACGGATAAACGAATACTTGCTGGGCGCTGAGAATTTCTACGATGACATTTTCGCAGCCCTGCGTGTCCCATACGAGCCCATTCGTTGGGTCGCCGATATTGAATTCGCCCGCGATGAAGAGATCAACAAAACCGCCCGCGTTCAGCAACTCATTCATGCCTACCGCACCTATGGCCATCTCATGGCTGATATTGATCCGCTTGAATACAAGCAACGATCTCACCCTGACCTTGACGTGGTGACCCACGGATTGACCCTCTGGGATTTAGATCGCGAGTTCGCCACCGGTGGATTCGGCGGCAAGAGCTTCATGACGCTGCGCAAAATTCTCGGCATACTGCGCGACTCATACTGCCGCCAAGTGGGCGTTGAGTACATGTACATACAAGATCCCGTCGAGCGCAATTGGATTCAAGAGCGCGTCGAACTCGGGGCACCAAAGTTGCCGCGCGAGGAACAACTTCGCATCCTGCGCAAACTTAACGGCGCCGAAGCCTTTGAATCCTTCTTGCAGACAAAATATGTCGGACAGAAGCGCTTCTCCCTCGAAGGTGGCGAGACCGTAATTCCATTACTTGACGCGATTATTTCATCGGCTGCAGAAGCCGAACTTGATGAGGTCTGCGTTGGCATGCCACACCGTGGCCGTCTCAACGTCCTTGCCAACATTGCAGGCAAGTCATATGGGCAGATTTTCCAAGAGTTCGAAGGCCACTACACAAAAAATGCCGTCCACGGCACCGGAGATGTGAAGTACCACCTGGGAACCGAGGGCGTATTCACCGCTGAATCCGGGGCAAAGACGAAGATCTATCTTGCCGCTAACCCTTCCCACCTAGAAGCGGTAAACCCAGTTCTAGAAGGCGTAGTCCGTGCCAAGCAGGACCGCCTCAACGTCAAAGGCTCGTTCTCAGTTCTGCCGATTCTCATTCACGGTGATGCCGCATTTGCTGGACAAGGAGTTGTCTTTGAGACATTGAACCTGTCGCAACTGCGCGGATACCGCACGGGCGGAACCATTCACGTCGTAATTAACAATCAAGTTGGATTCACGACAGCCCCTGAGATGTCACGTTCTTCCACCTACGCAACCGATGTTGCCAAGGGAATCCAGGCGCCGATATTCCATGTAAACGGCGATGATCCCGAGGCATGCGTTCGCGTTGCGCGAATCGCCTTTGACTACCGACAGAAATTCAACAAAGACATCGTCATTGACATGCTCTGCTACCGCCGCCGCGGACATAACGAAGGTGACGAGCCAAGTTTCACACAGCCATTGATGTATAAACTCATTGACGCCAAGCGTTCAACTCGAACCCTCTACACCGAGGCACTCGTTGGCCGTGGAGACATCACGGAAGAGGAAGCCAAGGAAGTCGCCCAGGATTATCAGGCCCAAATCGAAGCGGTATTTGCTGCTGTTCATAATCTCACCCCTGATACCGATCTCACCTTTGCTGCCCCCGAAGCCCCTGCGCCACACGAGATCACAACGGCTATTGATGAGCCGACTGCGCGTGCGATAGCACAGACGCAGATAACGGTTCCGGAAGGATTTAGTGTTCATCCAAAACTCTTGCCGCAATTGAACAAGCGGGTCGAGATGCTCAACGACGGCACCATCGACTGGTCCATGGGCGAGACTCTTGCCTTTGGCTCGTTGCTCCTGGATGGAACACCCATCCGTCTGGCCGGTCAGGATTCAAGGCGCGGGACATTTAGCAACCGTCACGCAGTGATCATCGACAAAGAGAACGGCAACGAGTGGACGCCACTTCGCGGTCTCATCTCAGAAGAAAATCAGTTCTTTGTCATCGACTCACTTCTTTCTGAGTTCGCATCCATGGGCTTTGAATACGGCTACTCAGTAGTTCGCAGCGAAGCACTCGTCATGTGGGAGGGCCAGTTCGGCGATTTCAGCAACGGTGCACAGACCATCATCGATGAATTCATCTCCTCCTCATTGCAGAAATGGGGCGAGCGCTCTGGCGTTGTCCTCCTTCTGCCACATGGTTACGAAGGACAAGGCCCGGATCATTCATCTGCACGTATCGAGCGATTCCTCTCACTCTGTGCCGAAACGAATATGACCGTTGCCCAACCATCAACACCTGCCTCGTACTTCCACCTACTTCGCTGGCACGCCAAGAATCCGACGCCGCGTCCACTCATTGTCTTCACTCCGAAATCCATGCTCCGCCTGCGCGCCGCTGCATCTGCCCTGACCGAATTTACGCAGGGACATTTCCAACCGGTGATCACAGATCCAACCATTACCAATGCAACGCGACTCATCTTCTGTTCGGGACGCATCTATTACGACTTGATTGCTGAACGGGCAAAACTTGGCGAGGAGAGCACCGCAATCGTGCGCGTCGAGCAGTTCTATCCTTTGCCTATAAATGAACTAGCGGCAGAGGCTGCTAAACACCCACGTGCGAACCTTCTCTGGGTTCAAGACGAACCAGCCAACCAAGGTCCATGGCCATTCATCGCGCTTGAACACACTGGGGGTCTTCGGGGATCGCACTTTGCGTAGAGTCTCACGACGAGCCACGGCCAGTCCTGCAACCGGAAACCATTACGTGCATGAAGAAGAGGCCAAGGCACTGATGATTGAGGCCTTCAATCGCTAGATCTTCTTTCTCCGTCTGGCTCTGGGTGAACCGGCTTTCATAAACCGAAAGAGGACGCTAGCCACAATTTCGTCCTGACTAATGGCTCCCCAATGACGTGAGTCGGTGCTCTCTGCTTTGTTATCCCCTTCAACCCAAATTTTCTCCTCCAACGGCCCCACCACTCTCTTGAGGAGGAAGACACCAGGCTGATTTTCTCTTTCAACGAGGACAACTTGACCCCTGCGAAATGCGCCACCCCAGAAGACCACGAGCCAATCCCCGGCCATATATGTGGGCGCCATCGACTCACCGGCAACGGCCACTGTTCCGAGCCTGCGCTTTTTTCTGGGTGTGTCCTTAGGCGCCATGAGGGGTAGTCTCACACCAGAAGAGTTTTTACGCACGTTCAATCAGCGGCGTGCCCTCATCGAGAGACATATTGGAGAATGAAGATGTTTACCCCAAAAATCACCGTTTACGCCCACTGCGACCTTCCATGCGGAATCTATGATCCAGCACAAGCCAAGATTGAAGCCCAATCAGTGAAGGCCTGCATGCAGAAGTACGCCGCCAGCACCGACCCAGATTTCAAGGCGCGCGCCGTAGCAATCAAAGAAGAGCGCTCGAATATGGTCAAGGAGCACCTCTGGGTTCTCTGGACTGACTACTTCAAGCCCAACCATTTTGAAGCCTATCCAAACCTGAACGCGCTATTCAATGAGGCCACCAAGCTCGCCGGCGCTGGCGGAACCAAGGGAACCAATGACGTGGCAGTTGCTGACCAACTGCTGGCCAAGATCGATGAGATTTCAGAGATCTTCTTTGCAACCAAGAAGTAAGGGCACTACCTAAAAAAACTATCTAGTCGGTGGATCTTCCGATTATGGATTGGGCGGCGGTTCGGGCGAGGAATGAGACTCGCTCGACCACCGCTCTTTTCATTATTGCGTGGCAAACGAGGCGTTCACCGTCATAGATCTCGCAGTCGAAAACTATTTCACGCCCACTGAACTCTGAACACGTCGCAGTCGCGTGAATCTCGGCTCCGATTCCCACGGCTTCCGGTGCGTCCAGATTGATCTTCACCAGCCGAGTTGTCTCGCCAATTTCAAGAAACTCCGCGATCGCCGTTAGCGCGGCACTTTCCATCACATTGATGAAGTGGGATGGCGCGGCGATCGGCAAATCTCCTAAGCCCATTGCGACCGAACAATCACCGGGGCGGATCAACATCGAGGAAAAACCGACGGCTCCGATAATTTCGTTAGTGCGGCGCATTTCTTAGACTTCGCTGGAACCCTCGGGTGCTTGCGGATCATTTCTTTCGTGAATCCAGTTGGTTTCGAAGGTAATTTCGTGGTGTTCCACGTTTCCAAATTCATCCAGCTGTATCGAGATCTCGGTTCTGCGGTATTCGGCCACGAAATCCTGTGGCCCTTGCTTCAGTAAGGCCAGCTGGTAGGCAATCTGATCACGTAATTCTTGCGGAGCGCTCTCATGACATGAACGCGTGAGCATTTCGTGGAGCATTTGGTGCATGATTCGCTCATGTTCCATTTCCTCGCGACATGGAGAGCACTCCTCGAAGTGGACTTCGATTGAATGGATCTGCGACATCTCGTGGATTTCTCCGTCAATAAGAAGGCCAACGGAGTTGAGTACCTCGTTGCAAGGTGTCTCGTGTGCTCCACCACAACTCATGAGGTCACCCCCTTAACGTAGCCGCGCTCTTTTGCGTAGTCAGTCAGGAGAATGCGCAACGCTTTGCGACCACGGTGAAGCCGCGACATCACGGTTCCGGTAGGAACGCCTACGATCTCGGCAATTTCTTTGTATGAAAAGCCCTCGACATCTGCCAAATAAACGGCGATACGAAATTCCTCAGGGATTTCTTGCAACGCCCGCTTCACATCGCTATCGGGCATCTTCTCAAGCGCCTGAATCTCGGCCGACTTTCCTTGATCGCTTGAATGCGAGGCGGACTCGGCCAATTGCCAATCTTCGATTTCTGCATTGTTGGAAATCATCGGCTGGCGCTGCGCTTTGCGATATGAATTGATAAACGTTGTTGTTAAAACTCGGTAAAGCCAAGCTTTGAGATTGGTTCCTGGTTCGAACTGATGGAAGGAAGAGAAAGCCTTTAAGTAGGTGTCTTGCACCAAGTCCTTGGCATCATGCGGATTTTTCGTATACCGCAGGGCAGCCGAGTAGAGCTGATCGGTGAAGGCAAGCGCATCGCGTTCGAAACGAAGGTTGCGCTCAGCCGCGCTCTCTTTTACTAACTCCGTGGATGTCATCGTCGTCAAGGTTACCGCTAGAACAGGGTCTGGGGCTCGCCCAGGGTTATGGGCTTGATCAATTCAGGTCCGTTATGAGCGACGGAATTGACGGAATTTGAGACGGCATACACGCTTAAACCCTCGTAGAGGTCAGAATATTCCATGAGTTTTCGCAAATGATCCGCATCAGTTAGGGATGGCTCCATCCAGGATTCCCAGCGATCTTTGGGCAAGATAACCGGCATCCGGCTGTGGATGGTTGCTAATCGCCCGATTGCATCGCAGGTGATGATCGCCACGCTCTCTATCAATTGACCTTGTGGTGAGACCCACTCGTTCCAAATTCCAGCAAGAGAAAGCGAATTATCGTCAGGGCTAGCAATGTAAAACGGTTGCTTTGGACGGTAAGGACCAAGTGCGGTGGCCCACTCGTAATATCCATCAGCCGGAACCAGACAACGACGTTTACGTACGGCATCTCGGAAAGTAGGCTTTTCGAAGACCGATTCGCTCCGTGCGTTTATTGCATGTGACTGGGAGGCGCGTGCAGCAGATAAATCTTTATGCCATGACCCAATCAATCCCCACGATGCTACGCCGAGCTCCCTGGCATGTGATTTTTGATCTTCTCGGATTATGTAAATGTCTTTAGTCGGTGCGATATTCCAACTTGCTGGCAGAGGAGATGTCGGAACGGCCCCCGTTATTCCATATTCTTCTACGAGGGCGTCTTCCATCTTCGACTGCGCAAATCTCCCGCACATATCCCTTAGCCTATGAGAGATACAACGAAATTGAGGCATCAGGAAGCACAACGCCAACGGTAGGCTCGTGCCATGAGTAGCACGAATATTTCCCAAGATTCACTCTGGCCCGCCCCTTTCCGGGGAGACAATCCCGTCTCATCCACGGTGGTCATTCCCGGTTCGAAGTCGGTGACCAATCGAGCCTTGGTCCTAGCCGCTCTTGCTGATTCACCTTCCATCCTTCGCAGGCCGCTTATTTCGCGCGATACCACTTTGATGAAGAACGGCCTCATCGCGATGGGTACCGTCATCGCCGATGCTCATGAAGATGGCGAACATCAGTGGCGAGTATCCCCTCAGGCCCTAGAGGGTCCGGCCTTGGTGGACGTGGGAAATGCCGGCACTGTCATGCGCTTTCTGCCACCCGTGGCGGCTTTGGCAAATGGAGCAATCTCCTTTGACGGCGATGCGCGCTCTCATGAACGCCCACTTGCTCCCGTCATTCGAGCCCTGGAAGAGCTCGGCGTACAACTTGAGCATGAAGGGCGATACACCCTTCCCATAGTTGTTAACGGAACCGGTGAATTGCGCGGCGGCGAGATTGATATCGACGCATCGGCCTCAAGCCAATTCCTCTCGGCTCTACTGATGATTGGCCCGGCAACGTTGAAGGGAATCACGGCACGCCACATTGGCACCGCGCTTCCTTCCATGCCGCATATTGAAATGACCGTTGCGATGTTGCGCGATTTCGGCGCAAAGATAGATATCGACCACGAACGCAACATCTGGCGAGTTCACTCATCACGCCTTCACGGACAAGAACTCGTGATTGAGCCTGATCTTTCCAACGCGGCGCCTTTCCTATCTATTGCAATGGTCTGCGGCGGCGGCATCACAATTGCAGATTGGCCGACCATCACCACGCAGCCGGGGGATCAGCTCCGAACGATTCTGGCGCGGATGGGTGCAGATATTTCGATGGACAATGCAGGATTAACGTTGAAGGGGACAGGATCGATTCATGGCATCGACATCGACCTTCATGATGTCGGCGAATTAACTCCGGCAATTGCGGCCCTGGCGGCCCTGGCGGATTCACCATCGTCTCTGCGCGGCATCGGCCACTTGCGCCTTCACGAGACAGATCGTTTAGCAGCCCTGACACGTGAGATCAACGCATTAGGCGGAGATGTGAGAGAGGAAGAAACTTCAATCCACATAACCCCAGCACCGCTTCACGGGGGTATCTTTCATACATATGACGATCACCGACTGGCCACAGCAGGGGCAGTTATTGGCCTGGTCGTGCCCGGCATCGAAATCGAAAACGTCGCAACCACAACTAAGACTCTGCCTGATTTCCCTGGGCTCTGGTCAAGTCTGATCGGATAAAGACAGAATCTATGGCGCGAAAATTTGACGAGTCAGATGTCAGAATTCGACCTAGTCGTAGTACCCGTCCACGAAGCAAAGACCGACCATCACATTCCGACGCCGTAGACGCCTTTGTCACGACGGTTGATCGGGGAAGAACGACCTGTATTACCGATGACGGAGTAATCGTCACCGCGATGAAAGCTCGCGAATTAGGACCAAAATCCGTTGTCGTCGGCGACCGCGTCGGAATTGTCGGTGACACCTCCGGAACGATCGGATCGTTGGCACGGATCGTCACCGTCAAGGAGCGGAAAAATTCGCTTAGCCGCACTGTCGATGACATCGCGAAAGTGGAACGGACTATCGTCGCCAACATCGACCAACTCGTTATTGTCGTTGCGGCAACGAATCCAGAACCAAGACGAGGACTCATTGATCGCTTTCTCGTGAGCGCTTTTCACGAGGCAATCACTCCCGTAATTCTGGTCACCAAAATCGACCTAGGTCCCGAGCCGACATTCCTGCACGAGTACGAAACGCTCAACGTGAAAGTCTTAACAACGGCGAAAGGCGCCGACCTTGCCCCTATTCGCCAGATGCTGCACGGCAAGACATCAGTGCTCGTGGGGCACTCCGGCGTCGGAAAATCCACACTCATAAACGCCCTTATTCCCCATGCAGAACGCGTCATCGGCGACGTAAATGAAGTGACCGGACGGGGTCGACATACTTCCTCGAGTGCAATCGCCATTCCTCTCTCCTCGCATTTGAAATCCAGCGACGGGTGGGTGATAGATACCCCGGGCATCCGGGCCTTCGGACTAGCTCACATCGACCCCGGCCGAATCATCGCCTCCTTCAGCGATTTGGCCGAGGCGGCGACCAATTGCATGCCGAACTGCTCACATTCGCAGGAGAGCTGCGCCCTTACGCAGTGGGCAGCTCCCAATGGCGTCGTAGATCCCGAACGGGCCGCCCGTGTTCAATCCTTGAGAAACCTGCTAGATATCAAGCTGGACTAGGCTACGACAGATGTCTACTCAAACATTTTCACTCGCAGAAGATCTGGCCCTAGCCCTAAAGATCGCTGATGCGGCCGATCTCATCACACAATCGCGCTACCAATCACTAGATTTGGTCATCACCACAAAGCCCGACAACACCCCCGTCACCGATGCCGACAAGGCAACTGAAACGGCGATCAGGGCCATCCTTATGAAGGAACGCCCCGATGACGGTGTCCTAGGTGAAGAATTCGGCGAGTCTGAAAATTTGGGCTCGCGCTACTGGGTGATCGACCCCATTGACGGTACGAAGAACTTCATGCGCGCGGTTCCCACGTGGTCAACGCTCATCGCACTCGTCCAAGACGGAGAAGTCATCGTTGGCGTGGTGAGTGCACCGGCTGTTACCCGCCGGTGGCACGCATCGAAAGGACATGGAGCGTTCGTCTCCTTCAACGGCGGCACTCCCCGAAAAATCTCCGTCTCGAAGGTATCGGAGATTAGAGACGCATCGGTGACATATTCGGACTTCCACGGTTTTGGTTATCGACGCGAGGCATTCATGTCGTTGATCGATCAGAGTTGGAGATCTCGCGGGTTCGGAGATTTCTGGTCGCACATGCTTGTTGCCGAGGGCTCAGCCGACATTGCAGTCGAACCCGTACTCGCGGTGTGGGACATGGCCGCGTTGGACATCATTGTCCGCGAAGCCGGCGGCTCTTTTACTTCAATTACTGGCGAACCCGGACCACATCACGGTAGCGGCCTTTCAACCAACGGCATCCTTCTGGACCAGGTGGTGAAGCATCTCAATGACACAGACCGCTAATATCGCAAACGATTCAAAAGCTCCCGCTTTCAAAACGGCCCTCGAGCCGATAACTCTCAGCGTCGGGGGCATGACATGCTCTTCATGCGTGGCAACCATCGAGCGAACCCTCAATTCAATTCCGGGAGTCAGCGCCACCGTCAATTTCGCCTCGGAGACTGCCCACGTGATGGCACCTGCCGAGATGAGCTCAAAACAATTGATTAGCGCTATTAAATCGGCCGGCTACTCAGCCACTGAGGTAGCCGACCCCAGTCAGGTCGCGTTGCACAGCAAGAAGTCCGCCACTGCACTCTTTTTTGCACTGTTGTTTACGGCACCAGTCCTGGCCATATCGATGACAATGAGTTGGCACCCAGCAATTGATCGCTGGATCAATGGGCAACTTGAGAATTTCAGTTTGCAGTATCCAAAGTATTCGCCAACTGCATGGTTGGTCATTGGACTCAGTGCCCCCGTAGTTCTGATCGTTGCCTGGCCGATCTATCGTGCCGGTATTCGAAATGTTCTGCACCCCACGATGGACACCCTCATCACACTTGGTTCACTAACTGCATTTGGGTGGTCCATCTATGCAAATAGCACGGGTAACGGCGAGGTGTACGCAGAGGTATCAGCGACCATCATCACCTTTGTCGTAGCCGGCCGCTTCCTCGAATCGCGCGCAAAAAAACGGGCAAGCAGCGCACTTTCGACCCTGCTTGCTCTTGGCAGCAAAGAGGTCACCGTTATTCGCGATGGCGAGCTCGTGCAGATTCCCATTGACCACCTTGGTGTCGGCGATCATTTCGTAGCTAAACCCGGCGAGAGAATTGCCACCGATGGCGTTGTCATCTCGGGTCAAAGCGCCGTCGACAACTCGCTGATCACGGGAGAGTCAAAACCAGTCGATGTGAATCCTGGCGCACTCGTGATCGGTTCCTCACTCAACAAAAACGGCCGCCTCGAAATTCGGGCGACCCGCGTGGGCTCTGACACCGAACTTGCCCGAATCACCGCCATGGTCGTATCCGCTCAGGGAACAAAGGCACCGATTCAACGTCTAGCCGATCGCATCAGCGCAGTATTCGTTCCCGTTGTGACTGTCTTGGCTATCGGAACCTTCCTTGGTTGGCATTACACGGGCCACTCGCTCACTGAATCAATATCATCGGCCATCGCAGTCCTTGTCATTGCCTGCCCATGCGCATTGGGGCTAGCGACACCTGTCGCTCTTCTCGTGGCCTCCGGACGCGGTGCTCAACGCGGTATCGTGATTCGCGAACCAAGAGTTCTCGAGGTCGCTCGCAAAATCGACTCTGTCATTCTCGATAAGACAGGAACTCTTACCAACGGGACGATGTCCCTCTCCAACGCTGCCGTCGTGATTTCTGCCGGCGATGTTCTCGGGCCAGATTTCAAAGCACTTCTGAGCGCTGAAACGATCCTCTCATCTGCCCTCTCAATCGAATTGCAGAGCGACCACCCTGTCGCGACTTCTATCGCAACATACATTTCAGCAAGGGGCATCTCTCCCACTGCCGTTACCGAATTTTCCAGTACCCCAGGATCAGGATCTGCGGGTCGAGTCAATCTAGGAACGAAATCTCCAGTGGTGCTAATTGGTTCACCAGTTGCCGTGGCACACGCGACCACACCTTATCACCATGAACTCACGCACGAAATATCCGTAGCGCAAGAGAAGGGACTCACCGTCTCAGTCCTTGCGTGGGATGGCGTGGCCCTGGCGATGTTCGCGGTCGGGGACGAAATCAAAGCCGATTCCAAGAAGACGATTGCCGATCTTAGAGAGTATGGAATCGATCCATGGCTGGTCACGGGTGATAGCTCACAAGTGGCTATATCGGTTGCAAAAGAAGTCGGCATCTCGGCAGACCATGTAATCTCAGGGGCACTTCCGAAAGACAAAGTCGAAAAAGTCAAAGCACTGCAAGCAAAGGGCCATCGAGTCCTCATGATCGGTGATGGAGTCAATGACGCCGCCGCCCTTGCCAGTGCCGACCTCAGCATCGCGATGGGCACGGGAACCGATACCGCAATGGCAACCGCAGATATTGTCGTAATGCGCCGCGACCTGGGTAGCGTTATCGATGCACTCAAACTTTCATCCAAGACCTTGCGAATCATTCGAGGCAACCTCGCATGGGCCTTCCTCTACAACATCATCGGCATTCCCGTCGCGGCAATGGGAGCCTTGCGCCCCATGTACGCCGCTGGAGCAATGGCTTTTTCAAGCCTTTTTGTTGTAACCAACTCTCTTCGGATTGAGTAGTCGCCTAGTACTTATAGTCATATGAAGTGAGCGTGACTGGCTCAACATAGAATGCCGTCTTCTTGGCACCATTTTCCCAGTAAATATAGGCGTAAGGGGATTTATTCTTGATAGAGGAATTTCCGATATAAATGTTGTAGCCCATGCCTGTGATCCTCTCAGTCCTTGTGCGATCGATGAATTTTTGAATCACCTGACTCAAGGACATTTTCCAGGTAAGGAACGGATTATCCGGACCCTTAGCATCTGTTGCCGCGGTCACCTCTTGGGGATTTGCAAAGAAACTCCATCCGCTTTGTTTCTTCATATCCGCGATCGTGAGGCTCGTATACGATTCGGAATTGTCCGTCAGTTTCTTGACTACTTCATAACGCACGAGCGGCATATCTGTGCTCTTCTTGTTGAAAATGTCTAAGTCCGCCACAAGATAGGTTCTAGAACTTGCGGAGAAGAGGATCAGTTTCCAATTCGCATCTGTCCGCAAAGTACAGAGTGAATCGAAATTCTTTGCATTGCGATCTTCAAAACGGACGCTAGCTATTTTTGCGTCAGGTCGCCAGTCCTTCCTTGCTTGGGTTAATACATTGCCAAAGTAAGTGGCAACATTTATGGAATCCGAGGAAGCATCAGCCATGCAAGTCTGCGCACTTGCAACAGTACTTGCGGCGCTCGGTGTAGCAACGACCGACTGGGTTGACCTGCTCGTCGATGATGTGGCTGTCTTGGTTTTGGAACCGCATGCGGCCAGTACAAAAACGGCAACAATGAAAATTGCCCCCACAACCAGTACCCGAAGGAGGGGGCTATAACTACGAGTCACCAAGTCTGGCTTGTCATTGGCGCTGTCTTGCTTGAGGTTGAGAGTTTTCATCGTCCGTCGCCCTATCCAAGCGCTATGGACTGTCCCGCACGTACGAGGTGCAGCTCTCCGAACAGTTGCATGATCCTCGGCACGGTTGTGCCGCGACACCACTATTTTCCCAGTTTGGAGGTCTTCTACAAGGGGTCTAGCCGTGCTCTGTAGGACACAGTCAGCGATGGCCCCCCGAAAAAATGGGGGGCCATCGATGAATATCCCTACTTTGTTGAAGAAGGACTATTTAGCTGGCCATGATGCATCAATTGCATTAGCGACAGCTGTGATGGACTTGCCTTCACCAAACCAAGCAGTGAACTGCGTCCACTCGGAACCCGCACCAACTGCAGCCGGCATGGCATCAGAGGCATCGAAGACGAAAGTGGACTTTGGATCGGACAAATACGTTGCAGAAAGTATGTCAATTGGATCGGTATACGCGCTCAACGGAACACCGTTGTTGGCACTAACCCATCCTTTAGAGACCTTGACTCTGCTTGTGGCCCATTCCGCTGAGGATAAGTAGGTGAGAACTTCACTTACTTCCGGGCGAGCTGAGAAGGCTCCCAGAAATTCGCCACCGCCTTCAATCGGTGTCGTAACCGCTGGATTGATGCCCGGCAGATAGAACGCGTTTACATCCCCTGTTGGGCCAACTGTGGTTCCTGCTGGGAATTGCGCACCATAGAAAGATGCCTGTTGCAGCATTTGGCAACCGTTGCCGGTGGGAATGCTCATGCCAGCAGCCTGGAAAGTAGTCGTAGAGATGTTCTTGACGCTTCCCACCCACTTAGGATTCTGCATCCAACCTGCAACCACCTTCATTGCAGCGATTATCTTGGGATCAGAGAACTTAACTTTGTGCGAAATCCAGTCGTTATAGACGGTTGCACCGTACATGCGGACAACGACTTCTTCCAGCCAGTCCGTTGCGGGCCATCCTGTCGCGCCGCCCGAACCGATGCCGCCGCAGAATGCGGTCTGGCCCTTCGCTGCCATTTTATTAGCAAGAGCGGTCATCTCATCCCACGTCTTTGGAACGGTGTATCCGTTTTTTGTGAATTGAGTTGGTGAGTACCAGACCAATGATTTCATATTCGCACTCATCGGAGCGGCATAGAAGGTGCCGTTAACGCTTCCCAGCGTTTTCCAACTCGCGCTCCAGTACTTTGTTACGTTATCGATGACAGGCTGTGTACCGGCAACCATTTTGCCAGTTGCAACCATCGCAGCGAGCAGTCCTGGTTGCGGTATGACCGCAATGTCTGGCGCATTTCCACCTTTGACTCTCACTGGCAGAAGTGCTTCAAATTGATTGGAGCCCTCAATCTTGATTGTGATGCCGGTGCAGGTCTCAAAATCGGCCCAAGAAGCCTTGAGGTGACCTAACTCTGGATCCAATATGGAAGTGAACATGGTGACGGTCGTGCCGTCCATTACCTTGTAGGCAGAATACGGTGAACACGACGCTCCAGATGCGAGAGTCTTCTGTGCTACTGGTGTTGATCCGCCACACGCCGCTAGCAAGAAAAGAGCCGAAGCTGCCACAATCGCAGTAAGTCCAATCCTGCCAAGTTTTGGTGATTTTCCTAATATATCGATTCTCATTTTTTCAAGTCCCTATAAAGTGATTCATGGACTAACTAGATGTCTTAGAAGTGTAGCCCTGAACCTGCTAAAACGTCCTTTGAGAAAGATTTGAGCGTGATTAAGCGCGACGAGGCTATTCCTGGCTCCTCATCGGAATTAAGTTTTACAACTTTGAGTTTATCGCCGTGTTCTCGCCCGATATCATCGAGAATAGGTGAAAGAGCACGGCACGGTCCACACCATTTGGCCCAACGATAAGCAAAATCGCTACTCCTAACACCGGTTAAATTAACGCTCAACAGGCATGCCAACCATGCTGCCCCACTCAGTCCATGATCCGTCATAGACACGCGATGAATCAAAACCGACGAGTTCGGAAAGAGTGAACCACGCCATCGAAGCGCGATGGCCGAGTCGACAATATAAAAAGACTGGGCGATCCAAGGAAATGCCCGAAGAAGTGAATTTTGCGACCAGGGCCTCTGGATTCAGGAAACGACCATCCTCACTCAAAAGCGAGCCGAAGTAGAGGTGCCTGGCACCAGGAATCCTCCCCCATGCTTGGGCGCCATGATCAATAGGACTCGTGCCAGGAGATACTCGCAGACCCAAATACTCCTCCTCTGATCTGACGTCAAGAATTTGTACATCCTCGGCCCCAAGTGAAGCTAGAACCTCGTCTCGTCCAACGATGACGGAGCGATCGACATCCCCGAACTGCCGGTCTACTGCCGAATACTTCGGCGCTTCATGAGAAAGGGGCAGGTTAAGGCTTAGCCAACGCACTTTTCCGCCATTGAGAATTTTTACATTCTCATTGCCAGCCATCGTAAGCGCCATATACGCGTACGTTCCGAATTGAATTGGGTCACCGCAAATTACAATCTGGGCATCGATAGGAATTCCTAAATTACCTAATCGCATTGAGAGGGTCTTCGAGTCGGCAAACTCGCGCCGCTTAGATTCCCAGACAAAATCCTTCCAATTCACGCGCCTGGCATTGGGAATTATCCCGGGATTATCTCCGCCGGCAGAAGCGCCAGGCATGAAAATCTCGAGAACCACAACATTGGGGTTATCGAGGTTTTCAACCAGCCACTCCGCCTCAACCAAAGCATTAGTTCTCATGACGAGTCTGTCCAATCTCATCCAATTGCTGAGCCACCAGGTCAAGTTCCGTCAAGACTCCATCATGAAGACTGTTATGCACTTTGCAGGACTCTGCGGCCAATTTCAGTTCAACCACTTGAGCTTCGGTAAGTTCTCCATCGACAACCATCTTCATCTTTATCTTCGATACTCTCTCTGGCTGAAAAGAGATAATCGGGCGCAGTTCCACCCGGACGTTCCCAACGGCAATCCCAGCCGCCTCTGCGGCATCAAGCATTGTGCCAACCATGCAAGATCCAAGGCCAGCTAGGAAGAGGTCGACAGAATGGAAACTCACGACATTCGGATCCCCGCTGCGATCTACTGTGATCAACGCCTTACCCGCAGCGATTGCCAATGATCCGTTAGCCCTCGTTTCCACAATTACGTTCATTCTCTGCCCCCTAAAAAACTCCGCGCTCCAGTAAGTCACTACAGCCAACTTCAACTTAAGAAAGTTATCTTCCAGTCCGTCCAGCTGCCCATGGGGCAATCCGTCGTTTCAGCCAACGAGTTCCAGACATCAATGTAATTCCGAGTGCGACAATAATCACGATTGGAACAAACATGCGTGCAGTTTGGAATGTGCTACTCGCGGTTAATACGATTCCGCCTAGGCCAGAAGCGTTCGTATAAAACTCTGAAATAACCAATCCGGTCAAGGCATGCCCTACAGATACATTCAATCCGGCAACGACGAATGGTACGCAAGATGGTAGAACGACATGTCGCCATGTCTCCCACTCACTTGCTTTGAATACTTTGGCAAGATCTAGATGCATTGGATCCACGGAAATCGCACCTTGGTATGTATTGAGAAGAACCGGGAAAAAAGCAAAACTTCCCACGATGGCAACCTTGCCGGCGAAACCAAATCCAAACCACAAGACGTAAAGAGGTACTAAAGCCACCAGCGGCGTCGAAAAGAGCGCGCTAACAAATGGCTGTATGGCCCAATCGACCACTTTGAATCGCGCCCACAACAATCCAATGGGGATCGCTGCTGTGAACCCAATAAAGAATCCGGTCACGAGCACTTTCAGACTTGCTCCCGCTGCACTCCAAAGTTCACCGCTAGCGATCATCTCTCGAAAGGCCGACACAATTGCCGTTGGCCCCACCAAGAGAAGTTGGCTGACTCCGCGAGCGTAAATCTCCCATACGATGAGGAAGATCACCACGCTAGAGGTGCTAACAATCCAACGCATATAATTGCGCTTTTTTGCAACCTCTGGCCCCACCTCCGGAATCGAAATAGAAACCAAAGGATCAATCGTTGCCAAATTGGATTCCTTTATTGCTTTGATATGCGTGGACATCATTAGCGCCCCCAATTCTCATGGACGGGTGGATTTAAAGTCATATCAGTTATGTCTTGAATGATGTCAGAGCCACCCTCTAGAAAATCTGGAGTCTCGTCATCTACTTCAATATGCGATCCGGAGGAAGAGGGCGTGAGGAGATTACGGATCTTTGACCTTAGCTGTCCATAACCCGGCATTAGGTGGGCACTCTCCTCGGTTCGCGGACGAGGCAGATCTACTTTGAGTCTGGATATAACTCTGCCGGGCTTGGCACCCATGACAATAATCTCATCGCTTAGAACTATCGCCTCGTCAATGCTATGAGTGACAAATAAGACCGATTTTCTGCTCTTTTCCCAAATGCTTAGGAGTTCGTCGTGGAGTTCTTCTCGAGTTTGCGCGTCTACCGAAGCAAAAGGCTCGTCCATAAGAAGTATCGGCGGATCGAGTGCAAGGGCACGAGCAATTCCCACCCTCTGCTGCATTCCTCCGGAAAGTTGATGTGGATATTTTTTTTCCGAGCCGGTGAGGTGGACCATTTCCAAAGCATGGGCAACCCGCTCTTTGATTTCCGACCTGTCCAGTTTGGCAAGCTCAAGACCAAATGCCACGTTCTTTTGCACAGATTTCCAGGGCAAGAGACTGCCTTGCTGGAAAACGACACCTAATGCAGGTACATCTTTTCCACTGGGAGTGCCGTTGATCTCGATAGTTCCTCCGCCAGCTTTCTCAATCCCAGCGATAATTCGCAACATAGTTGTTTTGCCGCATCCGCTGGGTCCGACCAAGGATGTGAAAGATCCACTTGGTAGGTCAAAGTCAACATTGTCTAATACGCGTTCTGCACCAAAGTATTTAGTGATATTGCGTGCGCGAACCGCAGGGGGCAATCCATTTCCCGATGGTGCAACTTTCTTAGGGTCTGACACCGTAATTACCTCCTATTAAATCCAACGTTGAGAGAGAGTGCATAAAATCCTGTTGGTACTGCCTGCCTTGCCTTTGCAGCGGGCAGGCAGTACCAGCAGGCCCCATATCTAGTACTTACCAGGTCCTAACTTCTTCATGACCGCGTCGAGGTAGGACGTGTCAATGATGCTGTTATAGCTGATCTTGCTGGACTTAGGAATAACTCCTGAGGATCTAAAGAATCCCAAGGTGTAATTGACATTGGTTGGGTTCATACCAGCTTTATCAATGATCCAGTTGTGGTTTGCCTTCAAGATGTCAAAGCTCTTAGCTACAACATCAGGGTCAAACCCCGTGTACTTGACGCCCAGAGCAATCGTTGCCGAACGGTTAGCCAACATCCATCGCTGAGCTTGAATGAGGGATGTGATGAATGCCTTGACGACGGCCGGGTGAGCTTTTCCATAGGTATCATCCACTAGCACTGTGCCGTACCACCATTTAGGTACAAGCTTGCTCATAGCTGCAAGCACATGCACAGAAGGATCCTTCTTGACGACGGTTAGACCATCATCCACGTGGAAGGCGGCTGCTTGAATCTGCCCTGAAGCAAGTGCGGAAACAAGGGCTGGCCTTCCGCCCAAGATTGCATACTTGGCCGAGCTAGCCGGTAGGCCGACGCTGTTCAACGCTAAGACCGGCAATGTATAGGCAGGACCGACTTTGTCAGTGATGCCAATGGTCTTGCCCGCCAGATCCTTCAATGTGGCGACGTCTTTGGAGGCGATGATGGAAAGGTCGTCGCTTGCGTAGTTCCAGATGCCCTTGAACTTGGCTCCTGCAGCGGTTGCGGTAGCAAGACCGTCAGTGCCTCCTGCGGCGAAGAATCCGTGGCCTGAGACCATTCCCCGAACCGCTTGAACTCCAGTCGATTCTGCGACGAGTTTCACGCTAAGCCCGTTGCGAGCATAGAAACCCTTGTCCTGGGCGGCATAGAAGCCGAGGAAGACCATCTTCGGTGGCACAAGTGCGAGTTGAACCACGATAGAAGTTAATTTCTTGGTGGATGTAGCAGAGGTTAGGTGTCTGCTCGTAGCCGCAGAGCCCGATGCCGTGCTGGAAATAGTGCCTAGTGCCACAAGAGAAAGACAGAGAGCTCCAACGCCAACCATTCCGGCGGTGGATCTCCCCCTGCGTTTACTCTCGCTAAAAGATAACCCGTGCAATGCTTTTTTCATGGTTGTCCTCTCCCGATTCTTGACGTGCGCTGGTTCCATCTTCCACTCGCAAGGGGATATGTCGCCTGCATACTGCAACCGATTGCGGGTTTCGGGAAGTAAAGCACCGTGCCCATATCGTGTCAACGAATTGGATTGGCTATTTGCCACTTTCTTTATAACGCTTTTGTTAGCGAAAAATGGCTCAGAACTCCTGCCCTGTATGGATATTTCGCCAATTCATCTGCTGGCCTCTGTTGCAGAATGTTGCAGAGACAATCCCCAGGTTTTTTCGTGCCTTGCCCACACCTTCCTTGACGAGGGCGAAGTTCGCCAATACGATTCCAAAACCGCAACCGTTTGCATTTACTAGTAGAGGAGACATCGTCCATGGCTCACATTTCCTACAAAGTCCCCGCGGAGGTCGAAAACCCCGAAACTCGAGCCTGGTTGGAAACTTCAATCAAGAATGGACGCCCTGGGCCTGAGATTCAGTCAATCCGCGCCCATAGTTATGGGGTTATGGCCTCCTTCAACAAGACAAGGGAGTGGCTCCTGCACGGCGGACTTCTAGAATATGAGTTGAAAGAGCTCATGCGAGCATATGTGGCAACGAGCGCCTCTTGTACCTACTGCGTGGAATACGGCCTGTCCAAGACATGGAAGGAATCCCCTGATGAGATGTCCAACCTCCTGAACTATGAGACTTCTGGGGTCTACTCGGATCGGGAGAAGATCGCCCTCCGATATGCCGATGCCGTTATGTGGGACCCGGCCCTAGCCACTGATGAACTGTGGGTTCAATTGCTGGAGGAGTTCACCGAGGCAGAGGTTGTCGAACTCGGATACTGGATTGGTTTCACCTACGGGGGTCAGCGCTGGATCAAGACCCTCAGTGCCAAACAGGGCGAATTGGACGCAGCCTTGGACGAGGCAGAAAAACACGCTCACGTTAAATAAAATTTAGAATCTGACTGGCATGAAAAGTCGCAATGCAATCGTGCCAGACACGGCGAAGAAATCTGTAGATACCATTGGCATCGTGGCCAGACATACTCCAACATTGGCCGACGTTGCCGCCGAAGCCCAGGTACATATTGGGACTGCCTCGCGGGCTCTCAACGAATCCACGCGAGATATGGTCAAAGCTGAAACGGTCCGTCGCGTCCGAGAGGCTGCCGCTCGACTGGGGTACTCACGTAACGTTCTTGCCGGAAGCCTGCGCTCACAAAAAACCGCAAGCATCGGGGTCGTGCTGCCAGACCTGACCAACCCTTTCCTTCCACCCATAGTGCGTGGGATTGAAGATGTTCTGACAAAGCGGGGGTATGTGGCTCTGCTAGGAAATACCGACAATGATACGGCATTGGAATTGAAACTAGTGGAGACTCTGCGGGCTCGCCGAGTGGACGGATTCATTATCGCCACCTCAAAACGTAACCACCCCATTTTGGAGAACATCACTAGGTCAGGCACTCCTATGGTGCTCATCAATCGAACTACCGATCGAGACGACATCTCCTCGGTTATCAGCGATGACGCTGCCGGCATTCGAGCTGCGGTCGACCATCTAGTCGAGCTTGGCCACCAACATATCGTTCATGTCGCAGGGCCCTCAGACCTCTCGACCGGGCGAGACCGTGCCAAGGCCTTTCAAGATGCCATGCGTGACAGCAAGTTGGCAACGAGCAAGACTGATATTTTTCTTTGCGAGCACTACTCCATATCGGAGGGATACGCCGCGACAAAACAGATTTTCGCCACGCGCAAAGACGTGACTGCTCTCATTGCAGCAAATGACCGAATTGCACTTGGTGTGCTGCAAGCATTACGAGACTTGAAAATTTCTTGTCCAGGTGAAGTATCAGTGATCGGGTTCAACGACATGCCATTCGTAGACCTTGTAACGCCTCCATTAACAACGGTGAGGGTTAATCAATACGCCCTAGGTGCCCAGGCGGCCGAACTGTTATTGGATCGATTGGCAGACTCATCCACCGTCACTAAGACCGTTGTTCTGCCGGTCAAACTCATCGTGCGAGGCACCACCGGTCCTTGTAAGTCGCGCTAACCGACGCGAGTTCCATATCGCAAATGAAAGTGCCACGATCGCGGTCACGCCCCCGCCAATAAATAGACTCCATCGCGGACCAGCCACCTGACCGATCCACCCTATGAAAGGTGATCCGATCGGTGTCCCACCTACATAGACCAACATGTAAATCCCCACGACTCGACCGTGCAGTTCGGGGGTCGCACTTGCCTGTATAAATGAACTTGCCGCGACAATGGTCATGATCGCGGAAAAACCACAGAGTGGAAGAAAGAGTGCGAAGGTTTCATAATTCGGCATCAATGCAGAGACGAAAGTGGAAATGCCAAACGCCAACGCACCTGAAATAACGTATTTCAATTCCGGTTTGCGCCCTAGGCGCGCGCTGAGGACCGCACCGCTGAGCGAGCCGATCGCAAGGGCGGTTCCGAGCAAACCGAATGCCCCGGCACCGCGTCCAAACTCATTTTTGGCCATCAACGCCATTGATATTTGAAAATTCAATCCACACAGGGACATGGTTCCGACAATTAAAATCGCCGCAAGGAGTTCGGGGCGGGCGCGAACATACCGCAGGCCCAAGCGCACACTCTGATCAATTTCTCGGCTCTTTGGCTTTCTAAACAACTCCTCTGAACGAATCGCGGTCAACGCGAAAATTACCCCGAGAAAAGAAATTCCATTGAGAATGAAGGAGGGCCCAGTTCCAAAGGCATTAATCATGAGGCCAGACAGCGCCGGTCCCACCAATCGCGCGCCATTAAAGTTTGCCGAATTGAGGCTGACCGCATTTGGCAGATCATCCGGGCCCACCATTTCTACGGCAAAACTCTGACGAACGGGAGAATCGATGGCTCCGAAAAGTCCCAACGAAATCGCAAGGGCATAGACGTGCCAGATCTGAACATGATTGGTCATGACGAGCACGCCCAATGTGAGTGCCGATAAACCACCACCTATATTCGTGATGATCAATACGATTCGCTTGTCAACGCGATCAGCAAGTGCCCCGCCGTGCAAACTGAATAACAGAACTGGCAAAAACTGCAACGCCGTCACTATCCCCAGCGCAGTGCCGCTGTGGGTAAGTTGAAGAACCAACCAGTCCTGAGCCACCCGCTGCACCCAGGTGCCAATATTGGAAACCATGTTAAAACCGAAGAAGAGCCGAAAATTGCGGTGCTTAAACGAGCGAAGTGAACTCGGTCGCTGGTTCGTTGACTCAGTCACGCCCATGACCCTATAACCAAAAATAACAATGGCTCCCCGCAAAAGCGAAGAGCCAGAGCCTTCAAAACACCTACTAGTAGCGGGGGCAGGATTTGAACCTACGACCTCTGGGTTATGAGCCCAGCGAGCTACCGAGCTGCTCCACCCCGCGTCGGTAAGACGTATCGTAGGCGATAGTCACCAAGGCAACCAAATCGCACAATTGTTGTGCGAGAAAAGCGAAGAATTACTTCCCGCTTTGAGCCGCAATTGCCGCTGCAATCGCTGACTTCAAACGATCTTGCGCTGCACCATAAGCTGCGAAATCGCCCTTTGCTAGCGCTGCTTTTGCATCAGCCATTGCCTGCTGGGCACTCTGCAACGCATTTGAAAGTGCTTGTGACTTCGTGCCGGTCCCCCCTGTGGTCGAAGGGCCCGTAGTAGTCGTAGTCGTTCCGGAGTTCCCACCGAAGACTTGATCCAATGCACCTTTAAGGGTGTCATCGAAACCGATCTGGTCGCCGAAGGAGACGAGGACTTTCTGCAGCAACGGATACGAGGCTGTGTTGGCAGTAGCTCTGACATAGACCGGTTGCACGTACAACAAACCGCCGCCTACAGGAAGGGTCAAGAGATTGCCAAGGACGACATCCGAACCACCTTGTCGCAGCAACGAAAGTGAATTCGCTACCACCGGTTTCGCCTCGAAGTTGGAGGCGACCTGCGAAGGTCCAGCAATATTTGTGCTACGTGGCAACTGAAGGACAGTGATCTTTCCGTAGTCAGGACCCGGGTCAGAGATGACGGAGGCGAACGCGGACAAGTTCTGTCGTCCACCGACTGGAACAAATGGGGTCGTCAACTGGAACGATGGCTTCGTCGCACCTGGCATTTGAAGTGTCAGGTAATAGGGAGGCTGCGCTCCAGCGTTGCCACCGAAGGTAGATGGGTCCGTGGGTACTCGCCAGAAGTCCTGACCACCGTAAAAGGCGCTAGCCGTGGTGACGTGATACGAACTCAAAATGTCGCGCTGTACCCTGAACAGATCCTCCGGATAGCGAATATGCGCCAACAAATCAGCAGAAATCGCGCTCTTTGGTTTGACTGTATTTGGGAAGGCCTTGCTCCACGTCTTCAAGACTGGATCACTGGTATCCCACTGATAGAGCGAGACTGTGCCATCGTAGGCATCGACTGTGGCCTTGACGGAGTTACGAATGTAGTTAATAGAAGTATCAGTTTGCGCAGTTATCGACGACGAGTTAGTCGTGAGCGCATCAGTTGTCGCACCTGAGAGCGTTGTCTTCTTTGAGTATGGATAGCCGGCGCTAGTTGTGTACCCGTCGACAATCCAGATGATGCGGCCATTGACGACGGCCGGATATGGGTCGCCGTCCAACGTCAACCATGGCGCAACCTTTGCAACGCGATCACGGGGGTTACGTACGAACAGGATCTTGGAATCCTTATTAATCAAGTTAGACAACACGATGCGCTGTTCTTGATATTTGAGTGCAAAAACTAGGCGATTGACCAAGGAGCCGACGGGGACTCCACCGGTTCCAGCATACGTGGTGTTCTTCTGCCCGTTGGCTGAGGAATCATCCGGGTAGTCCAATTCCACTGGTGTACCAGTCTTTGTGCCACCCACGATCGAGTAATCAGGGACATTCTCACCAAAATAGACGCGTGGCTCAAAAGTACCTAGGCCCTTTGTAGGGGGCAGGTCGCCCACTAAGAATGAAGGCTTTCCATCTGCATCGCGCACATTTCCATAGGCGGCAACGAAACCGAAACCGTGTGTGTAAACCAAGTGGTCATTGATCCAGTTACGACTTGGGTTGCCGGCAATGTTCAATTCCCGTACCGCTACAACTGTGTCTCGTTGTACTCCGTTGACCTTGTACCGATCAATATCAAGGGATTCAGGAAAAGTGTAGTACGGCTTAATCTGCTGTAACTGGCGAAAAGTCGCCGACAAAACATTGGGATCCATCAGGCGGATATTGGAGATTGTCGCGGCATCTTTAGAAAGTTGCCCAGCCGAAGTGGCAATAGTTGCTTGGTAATCGGTGACTTTGACTCCTGAGAGGCCGTAGGCAGCCCTGGTGGCATCAATGTTTTTCTGAATGTAAGGCGCTTCCTTGGAAGACTCACTTGGCTTCACCTGGAACTGCTGAATGATCCCGGGGTACACGCTTTGAATAAGGACGGAGGAAACAACCAATAGCGAGACTCCCGCAGCTGGTAGCACCCAAGAGCGTCGGATGATGTTGGCAAAGAAAAGGAGTGAACAAATAACGGCGATACCAGCCAAAATCGCCTTGGCGGGAAGGAGTGCGTTTACATCGGTGTACCCAAGACCCGTGATCAAACGTCCCTCTTTAAGGGCCAAGTGGTATCGATCCAGCCAGTAAGCGGCGCCCTTGAGCAAAACTATGAGGCCAAGAAGAATAGAAAGTTGAACGCGAGCGGTGACTGTCGTGCGATCTTCGCGTACCTGCAGGCGGATACCGCCATACAGATAGTGAACCACCGCGGCAGCGATCAAGGCGATGATGAAAGTAGAAATTCCCCACTCAAGGAGCGACTGCCAAAATGGCAGGCGGAATGCGAAGAAGGAGATATCCAGATGGAATTGAGAGTCCTTGGTTCCAAAGGGTGTTGAGTTCTTAAAGAGAAGCCACGATGACCAGAGTTGAGTTCCTGCTGTTCCAGCGAAATAGAAAAGCACTATCGCCAAGGCTGAGGTTGCGAGTTTGCGAATTGGTTCCAACTGGCCCCGATACCGTTCCAAATTGTCGGCCTCTATCGTGATGGGAACATAAAGAGGGCGGCGGCGGTAGGCAATGATGATATTGGCAATAATGAGAAGTGATGTCAGAGAGCCAAAGACCAAGAAGAGTTCAAGCTTAGTTGTCAGAATAGTTCGCCAGACTTCGGTGAAATTTACCGAACGAAACCAGAGCCAATCTGCGTAGAAGCCGCTCAGAGAGACAAGGGCAAGCGCGGCGGCAAACACTATTGCCACGGTGATAATCAGAGGGCGGCGATTCTTGGGAATGCCGGGCATATTGGGGCGACTAAAAGAACTCATGTACCAACGCTACCGATTTCGTTGCCAAGTGCAATGTGCGACAGCGGTTTTTGAATCCCTGAGCACGCCAACGGCCTCGGCGAGCGTTTTTACCGAATAAACAGTGATCCCGGAGGGTATGTGCGTCACATCGGCGCAATTGGCCGCTGGCGCAAAAAAGATCGTCGCACCAGCTTTCTTCGCAGCAATCATCTTGTCGTCAATACCCCCGATAGCCCCGATAGCCCCGTCGATTGATATCGTGCCGGTGCCGGCAACAACTCTGCCTTTGAGTAAATCCTCCGGCGTCAATTTTTCGACTACTCCAAGCGCGAAAATCAATCCCCCGCTTGGTCCGCCCGTATCCTTCAAAGAGATATTGACCGGGAATGGAAAGAGATACTTCGTGGACTTGGTGCCATCCTTATTGGAAACCGTTTGTGTGGTAACGACAAATTTGAGATAAGTGAGAGCCGCGGCGGCCGCATTCTGTTGCGAGCCAACCATCTCCGCCAAATTGGCTTTATCAATTTCCTTGGGACTTTGAGTTGGAGGATACAGAACCTCCCTCGGGAGGACTATCGAATTAGCGCTAAGCCATGACCGCAGGACATCTAGCCCAAAGAGCATCGATCCAGGACTCGTTGCATAAACAGTGGTCAACAGAAGTTTGCCGGTTGATGGATAGGTTCTCTGATGTGAAATCTGGATCACTGAACCCAGAACGTTCTGACCTTCTCCAGGTTCCAAGACCGCGTATGGCAATGGTGCCAGCAGACTCGCGGCAAGAAAAAGCGCGACAGTAAGGAGTGCTGGTCGGGGAAGGTGCGAAAGGTGCATATTTAGGATCTGACTGGACCGAGCAATTTATTCGGTCGGCCCGGCATCATTTTTTGACTCTGGCTCGTCGTCCTCATGCGCTTTAAAGGAGTCCTGAAAACGCTGGAACTGAGAAACCGAGCGGGTCGTTTCATTCTGGAACTTCTCTTGAAATTTCGTAATCCAGAGCACGTATCCGAGCGCGCCAAGCACAGCCGCAAGGGGGACTAGCCACCAAATGAGAGCAGAAAAAGCACTGGACATGGTTTAAGCCTACCCTGCTCGGGAACAAAGCGTCGCCTCGCGTTGTTCTATGACATGAGCGTAGAGTTTCTATTCCAACAAGGAGAATCATGTCGCCCTTTGGTTTCACACCCTCAGACAACTCTGATGAACCCGATGAAGATCCGACTAACCCTGTCCCGGATTTTGCTGCGCTGTTTGCATTTCTTCAATCCCAACTGCAGGATCAATTCGGCGAGAAACTTCCGGATGACTTTACGAAAGATGTTCAAGAGCAATTCGCGAAATTGGGAATCAACCCGATTGGGTTTATGCAGTCACTCGGTAAAACCGATGAGACGTTCCCGATTTCCATCAGTCGCGACATCGCCAAAAAATATGTGAGTGCACAAGGTTCGGCTCTTGTTGGAACGAATGATGTCGCGTTAATACAAGAAGCAATGGGCATCGCCGATCTCTGGCTCAATGATGCAACAGTTTTCCCAGCGAACTCGAACGAGACCAAAGTCATCAGTCGTGCCGATTGGATTGATGTGACGATCAAGGGTTGGCAGGCAACGGTCGAACCCCTTGCCGGTGGACTTGCGCAGGCCATGACCCACATTGTCGAACAAGCCGAACTGCCTGAAAACTCAATGCCAATCACTCAAGTAGCGGGGATGCTACGCAGCTTCATCGCAACCATGATTGCCACGCAATTGGGTCAGGTAATCGGAGGCTTGGCAGCGTCAGTTACTGGCGCCCATGATGTTGGCTTGCCGTTGCTCGACCCCGCTCGCCCAGCCCTCATTCCCGAAAATGTAGCGAAGTGGGGCGCAGATATCGGTGTTGTGGAATCAGAAGTACGTATTTTCCACGCCTTGCGCGAAGGCGCGGTGGCGCGATTATTTGATAACAATCCTTGGCTTGTTGATTATCTGCGAACTTCAATTGCAGAATACGGAAAGGGAATTCGCATCGACGTCGAAGCGATGCAGCGACAGGCCGAAGATGCTATTGAGTCTGGACAAATCGATCCCAATAATCCCGAAACTTTTTCCATTGCACTTAATGAGGGATTGTTCACGCCTGAGGAAAGTCCGCAGCAAGTCGCGGCTTTAACGAAATTGGAAACTGCACTCGCCCTCATTGACGGATGGGCCGATGATGTAACCACACTTGCTGCTGCAGATAGGTTGCCTTCACTTAACGCTCTACGAGAGACGCTCCGTCGCAGACGTGCCACGTCATCGCCGGCGCAGCAACTCTTCTCGTCACTTTTTGGTTTGGAAGTTTCTCCGCGGATGGCGCGTGAGGCCAGTTCATTCTGGTTACACATTCGCGAACTGCGTGATGTGGAAGCCCGCGATCGGATCTGGAGTGGCATTCTTCCTACGCACGAAGAGCTTCTAACCCCCGCGGAGTACCTGCGCAGCATCGACGTGCCAGATGATCTCTCGGGCCTGGGTGACTAGCCAGGTGAAAAAAAGGCGAAGTCCCCGGGCGCTCGATTCTCTGTCTGCCTTCCCCTTGCAGACACAGAACGGTTATCCGAGGACTTCGTAAGCGCAACGTACGTGACATTTGACCGAGAATCAACTGAGAGAGGCATCTTTTTTTAAGAAGAATCTGCGGTGCTGGGGTTTTGCGGATTATGTCCTAGCCACAAGAGTCGATTCGGTGGCTTTGGCACCAGATTGAGATAACTTGAGAATATGGCCCCCCATTTCACCCCCCGCATCGAGAATCTTCTCGTAAACGCCCCCGAACTGCCGGGAATCACCGAAGGTGAAATCGTGGTGATCCGCTCTACTAGACGCAAGCGCAACGTAGCCGCCTACCGGCAGGGCGGTCAGATCATCGTCTCGATCCCGGCCCGCTTAAGTAAGGCCGACGAGCGAGCCATAGTTCCCGAGATGGTGGCCAAGATCCGCGCCTCAGAGGCTGCCAGAACCATCGACGAATCGACCCTGGCAACCCGCTGCCTAGCCCTGCTGGCCCAATGGGCCCCCGAGATCACCGAGCGACCAGCCACGGTGACCTGGAAAAAGGCTATGAACGAGCGATGGGGCTCCTGCACGAGCGTGGATGGCACCATCCGGATCTCTGAGCGACTCCAGAGGGTCCCGGAGTACGTCCTGGATTACGTCCTCTTCCATGAAGGAATCCACTTACGCTTTGGCGACCACGGCAGCCAATTCCAGGAGATTCTCGCCCGCTTTCCCCAGGAAGGGCTGGCCCAGGCCTATCTAGATGGGTATGAGGCAGCTGAGAGAGCTTTCCGCCCGCCTATTCGGGGCACATGATGGCTGGCGGGTCTAGCCCCCGACACGCTCAAAAAGATGTAGTCAATGCCTGCCAAACCTCGCCTATCACGCTCAGGCAGGGGTATCGTGACGCTTGCACGCTCGCGCGCTTGTCGGGAAACTCTCTCACAAAGCGCTTGCGTCGATTGGAGGAGAAATGACAGAGACATACACAGGTGACGCTTACTGCGTTAAATGCAAGGAGAAGCGTGACTTTACGGGAACCGTTAAGGTCTCAGACTCTGGTCGTCGCATGGCTCAGGGCATCTGCTCGGTCTGTGGCACCAAGTTAAACCGCATCCTTGGAAAAGCACAGTAATTCGAGCCATATAGTTCTTTAAGAGCTGGCATCCCCGCGTTACGCGAGGGTGCCAGTTTTTTTCGTCTTACGCGAGGTAGGCCGATAGTCACTCTCCACAGCTGCACGCGTCACGCTCGGTCATAGATCGCGACACCTCTCCACATATTTATTGGGCCAACTTTGGACACCCATCTTTGAGGGCGATGGTTACTCCCATGAAAATCCACTACCTCGAACTGGAAAAGTTAAGACCGCATCTAAAAGTTGGGACCATCGTGGCGCCTCGATCGGATTCCACATACGTTGGCAGCAGCGACCATGGTCTGGAAGTTTCATCCCCCGCCCGATCGGTGCTTGTTGCGATGGATGGAGTTCGCACCTGCCAAGAACTATCCGATTGGCTGGAGGTCCCACTGGGCGAAATTGAGAATCTTGTAAGGGAATTAGACGAGGCGGGTTGGATCGATACGCAGACATCGAAGCTCTCCGTCCACACGCGCTTTCACTCACCCAATGCAAACCGCGCTACACACGATGGCGATGACAGCAACGATGGCGCAGTCCAGCAGTTGCGGGCCAAGCTCGCTCCAGAACTTTCCCTTGCCACCTGGCTTGCCAATGTGCGAGATGGCGGGGTTGCCACCCTCAGTAGACGACGCGACTGGCAGGTAAACATCTTTGGAGATTCACGTATCGCCACACTCCTCTATGGGATTCTCCTTGCGAGTGGGATCTCGCACACCGCCCTGCAGAGTCCAAGCAACCAGAGAACTATCAACGAAGCTGATTTGTGCGCCGGATTCCTACACCCCGGCGATATCGGCCATTCGTATTGGGCTCGCACCCAAGAACTCAGGCGCGAACTCTCATTATTTCCGCCGACAAAGCGCAGCGATGATGGCTCCTCGCGAAAATTGATGGTGGCGGTCGGAAATGTCCCGCCCAACCATCTGCAGGAGTGGATGAGCCAGGGAATCCCACACCTCTTTATTGATACCCCCGACTGCGCATCAATAACCCTCGGCCCACTGGTGATCCCCGGGCAGACACCATGTGCGCGATGTATCTCGCTCTCCCTCGATGATCAGCATCCAACGTGGCGGGAAATCTCGATGCAGAGGCGGATTAACCCCGCTAAAGAAGTCCCGGTTTCGGTTGCCCATTCCATGGCTGGACTAGTCGCCTTGGAGTTGCTCCGCTATATCGATGAAGGCAACTCCTCGCTCATCGGAGGATCAGCGCGGATGGATTACCGCCAGCCAACAGTTCTGGAACCGCAGACTTTCACGCGTCATCCCGCTTGCGGCTGTAACTGGTAATCCCGTGACCTTTCGCACGGGGTTACCAGTTATGCAGCGTCAGATTGCTCCTCTTGAATTGCCGCAGCCGGCGTCAACCGAGGTCGTCCCACGGTGCGTCGCCTTTCGATGACGAGCCCGTCTTCGAAGAGTTCTCCACCCCATACTCCGCATGGCTCATCGCGAGAGAGAGCCGCATCCAAGCATTGAGAACGGACGGGGCAACCGCCACAGAGTGACTTCGCGGCCGCAATGTCCTCTGTAAGTTCGGAGAAGAAGAGATCAGGATCGGAGTTGTGGCAGGGCAAGGTGAAGGCAACATCTGAGCCATACGAGCCTGTAACGGCATCTAGCCCGATCTTATTTCCATTCTGCGCCCAGCCTGGAACTAGTAACTCGCTAAAGAGAACGGTCATGGTCCTCACCTCATCTCTGCTGGTCCTCCAGCGTTAGTTTTCATCTCGTCTTGTCGTCTGGTTTTCTTCTTTTATTCAGTTGTACCTACGGGGAAAAGAAAAAGGGCCCGAATCCTTTGTGGATTCGTGGCCCTTGGGGTCCTTCTCGGTGTTAACCGATCTGACTCCAAGTGCCTTGATCCGCAAATGCTGGATACCAAGCTGTGCGCTTTGAGGCACCATTCTTGGTGGCTGTGTTGGCGTGAGCATGTGCAGAAATCAGCAAATTAGCAGCGAGAGACGCTACAAATTTGGGTTGCATAAACAACGACATGTCGCGCTCCTCTTCTGTTTGAACTACTGCTTGAACTACATTGCTGTGTGGGAAGACTAAGGCAAAGACGCACATTCGCGCAAATGAATTAATTGCCTAACTGCCCAGTAACCCGGCCTCACGCAGGAATCTGCTGGGATTTCCGCGATAACTCAGTGATAAATGGCTCTTGGCCCGTGTGATTCCGACATAAAAAAGGCGCCGCTCCTCCTCCACCGCGTTTTCATGAGTGGGGAGTACGCCCTCATTTACTCCTACGAGAAAAACTTGATCCCATTCCAGACCCTTTGCAGCGTGCAATGTCGCCAAAGTGGTCACCGGCATGACGGGAGGGTTGTTCTGCTCCGCACGCTCTTCGAGCTCACGCAGGTAGTTGCGCAAGGTCTTCGGTGTAAAGGCCGCGTCCGCATCGAGTTCGCGGGCCAAGTGAAGCAGGGCAGTAATGCCGTCGGTGCTGGCAGTTGTAACAAAGGGCTGGGCGATGGTGCGCAATTCCTCGAGCCACGAGACGTCGTGAGTAGGTATCACCGAAGCTTGCCGAACACCTTTCAAGAAATCACGGACATCGCTTCGATCAAAGAAGCGCTCGTTGTTCCGAACTTGATATGGAATCTGTGCGGAAATGCAGGCTCGCTCGAGGGCATTGAGTTGGGAATTGGTGCGTGCCAAGACCGCGATATCTTGCGCAGCAACGCCCGAGGAAGTCAGTTTGATGATGTCTTGGACGACGCCGGCAACTTCCTTGGATTCATCTCTGTACTCAGTAACCAGCGGATGCGAGCCGTGTTCGTTGACCGAAGTGATCTCGTGTCCCATCAGTGCACTGCGCAAAACTGTATTGGCCATGTAAATGATCTCGGGAGTTGATCGGTATCCCGATGTCAGTCGGATAACGGGAGCCTCTGGGAACCTGCGCGTAAAGGTGTTGAGAAAGACCGGGGTCGCACCGGCGAATGAGTAAATGGTCTGGGCGGGATCGCCGACCACGCAGATCTCTTCACGATTGCCCAACCACGCATTGATCAAACGTTGCTGCAGGGGGGAGACATCCTGATACTCATCGATTGTAAAATGTCGATACTGATCTTGCACTCGCTCGCGAACCTCGCGTTCTTCCTCGATCATCGCCGTCGTCAGCAGCAAGACATCTTCGAAATCGATCGTCCGCTCCTGCCGCTTCAAACTTTCGTAAGCTTCATAGACCTGTGCGACCTGACCGGGATTGATTCGGTTTCGCTCTGCGCGGTCTTTGGATTCCTCCATGTAATTCTCTGGTGCAATCTGGGAAACCTTGGCCCATTCGATCTCTGTTGAGATCTCTCGCAAGAGATCGCGCGATGACGTTCCCAGGTTGTTGACCAATCCGGCCCGCGCAATCGCCTCCTTCACGTAGGCAGACTTAGTGGTCAAGAGATCTGGGGTCCGGCCACCGAAAACAGTTGGCCAGAAAAAAATCAGTTGCTTCAGGGCTGCGGAGTGAATTGTTCGAGCAGCCACGCTTGGAACTCCCAGCAATCGCAGGCGAGCGCGCATCTCCCCGGCTGCTCGAGCGGTAAAAGTTAGGGCGAGAACCTTCTGGGGATTCATCACGCCAATTGCCGCAGCATAGGCGATACGGTGTGTGATTGCGCGCGTCTTGCCGGTGCCTGCACCTGCGATGACGCAGACGGGCCCACGAGTTGCCAGCGCCACCTGCCTCTGTTCATCATCGAGGGCTGCCAAAATCTCCTCTGCCCTGATCTCATTTACTTCAGGAAGGGAGTTCATCGTGTCCAACCGTGAGCTCCAAGATCCTCAGTCGCGTCTTCGCCGTACCAATACTCAATCATCCGCCGTGAAACGCTGATGCGCGGCGGTAGCGAGATCTCTCCCGAGTGCACAGCCGCCTTCATGCTCTCGCGCGTGAACCACATGATTTCAACGATCTCTTCGCCATCCGCACGCGCGCTCGAAACATCAGAAGTTGTGGCCTCATAGGCGATCATGATCGATGCCGGAAAGGGCCATGGCTGCGAACCTAAATAGTGGACCGAGTGAACAACCAACCCTGACTCTTCCTCCACCTCGCGAACGACGCACTGTTCGAAGGATTCACCCGGTTCCACAAATCCTGCGAAATTGGAGAAGCGACCCGGTGCCCATGAGTGCTGTCGGCCTAAAAGCAGGCGATCATCTTCATCTTTGACCAGGACGATAATTGCGGGATCAGTGCGGGGATGATGCTGACTTCCGTCACTTTCACATATCCGCACTGCTCCACCCAGATCGGATTTCGTCGGTGCGCCACACCGCGCGCAACGTGGATGCGAACTGTGCCAATGGGACAGTGCAATGGCATGAACAGCTAGGCCAGCCTCTTCATCGCTAAGTTCTGCACCGATCTGCCGGAGTGTCCTCAACTCTTCCTCAGGTATTACTTCCTCATCCGTGTGCCAGGCAAAATAACTCTGCCCACTCTCGTTGTTCTTCCCCAGAAAATATCGTTCGCCTTGGCCAAAGATTTCATCGGCTTGGTGAAAGCTCAATTCTGAATCGGTGGCGTGGACGCGATCTTTTACGATAAATAGAATCTTCGATTGGCGCCAGAGCTCTTCAATCTTTGTCGGATCGGTGCGCAGATGGCCGGCTCGGTCGATGACGCTGCGGGCCAGAACAAGGTTCTGCAGCCGGCCTTTATTCTCTGTCCCACTCATGATGGGCGACACTACTAGCATGGCCCCATGCGCCTCACCTCATGGAATTTCCTTCATGGCCTGCCCACGCCACTCACGGAAAGGACTTCTCTGAGCCGTTCTAGCGCCATTGACGCGCTGGGAACCGACATTTTGGGCTTACAGGAAGTCGATTACTTGCTACCCAGATCAGGGGATGAGAATCAGGTGGGCCAAATCGCCCAGCTCATGGGCACCTCCCATTGGGCATTTGCGCCCTCGGTCATTGGCTCCCCCGACGAGGATTGGCGCGCTCCAAACGCAACAGACCTTCGTGTTGTAACTTCGAGCGACGCAGGCGTCCCCGGTTACGGGATCGGATTGATTTCGAAAATACCCGTCGTATCGTGGCACCGATTAGAACTCAACGTCGCGCCCATCGGCATTTTCATGAAGTTGCCAAGGGAGGGGAAAATCAAACGCGTCTATGTTCACGACCATCCTCGCTCGGCGATTGCCGCGATATTGGAAAACGGATGGCTCATCATCAACACCCATCTTTCCTTTGTTCCATTCTTCAACTATCTGCAATTGCTGCAAGTTAAGCGATGGGCCAGACATCTGCCGGTAACTGATAAGAACAAAATCATCATCATGGGTGATTTCAACATTCGCTTCAGCGAACTTGTTCGGGGAGTCAATTGGAATTCAATGGCCAATAAACGCACTTTCCCGAGCTGGTCGCCAAGAGTGCAGATTGATTACGTGCTTTCACAGAAGATTGCCTCCGAAGATGTTCTCGACGTTGATATTGCCCCATCGGGTATCAGCGATCATCTGCCGATCGTTGTGGAATTGGTTCAGTAAGCAGCAAGCAGAGCAACTAGACCATCTTCATCCAGTAAATCGGAGCGTCTATCCGTGATCCCGGTTGGGACGTAGTGGAAAGCGGCGCTGACATGTGAGAGATCGATGCTGTTGAGTTTGGCCCATGCAAGTCGATAGACCGCCAACTGAATTGCGGCTGACTCACCCAATTTCTTTGAGCCGGTCTTCCAATCCACGACTTCGAATCGGTCACCGATCTTGTAGACGGCATCGATACGGCCACGAAGTAGAACTCCAGAGACAACTGTCTCGAAAGGAACCTCTACGGCAAAGGGTTGGAGTTCTGCCCATTCACTCATCATCCAACTCGCTTTGAGATTCTCCAGTGTCTGATCCTCTTCCAGCGGATCGACCGGCTCGAGGTCGTCATCATCAAAGAGTGTTCCCTGTCCAAAGTGCTTCTCGATCCACAAATGAAAAACGGTGCCACGGCGCGAGTACTCATCTTGGGACCTTGGCATTGGACGGCGGATAGAAAGGGCCAATTCTTGGGGATTTTCGCGCAATGCGACCAGTGTCGAGACCGACAGACGCGGCGGAAGGAAAACCTGCGGCTTGGTTCTGCCTCTATGTAATTCGGAGATCAACGCACTGGAATCTCTGATCCATGATTGAACTTCCTCATCGCCTTCTGCGGTGAGCGAATGATCGGAGGCGGCACGAACTAATTCGACGCCGGCATCGAAGGCGCCCCGCTTAGCGCCGAGCGGATCACGCGGCCATATACCTGTCAGTGGATTTTCTGTTGCGGGGTTGGTCTTATCCTCTTCAGGTTGAGGGGCATTTGCCAGCACTATTCCGCCATAGTGTGCAACGGCCAGAGATACGTACTCGAAGATCTCACTTGGTTCGACCGCTTTTGCACCATCTCTCCAACGAGATGTTGTACAGATTAGATGTGTCTTGGCCCGAGTTACTGCAACGTATGCCAGGCGAATTTCTTCGCCATATTTAAGAAGTTTGCAACTATCAGAGAATTTCTCGAACTCTTTTCGCACTTCGGTGTTAGAGGTGCATTGTGAAATATCGATGGTCGGAAGTTCGTGAGCGTCTCCGCGTAATTGGAAGGGAATATGTTTCTCGTTGGTGAGCCAATTATCGCTCTCGTGTCCGGTCCCAGGAAAAGTCCCTTTCGCGAGACCGGGAAGAGCGACGACGTCCCACTCGGCCCCCTTGGCATTATGAATTGTCAGAATCTGAACCACATCTCGGCGTACTTCAGGTGCACCGGATTTGAGGCCGCCCTCTTCGGCAACGGCTACGTCCAACCACGTCAGAAAATCGGTGATGGTTCCACCGGTGCGCGCAAACTTCGCTGCCTCGTCCATAAAACGATCAAGGTGACGCCGACCGTTCTGTGTCCCGTCCCGGAGCATTACTTCAACATCTAAATTGAGGTAGTTCTCGATCTCGGCGATTAAGTCAGTGAGTGGACCACCCGCGCGTGAGCGCAGACGGCGCAAGTCCTCGGCAAAATGCCTAAGGCGCGAAAATCCCACCGCGGAGAAGTTCTTCTCTTCGGCTGTATTTATCTCATCCAGGGCGTCGATAAGACTCCCCAGGAACTGGTCATCGGCTTCTTCGCGAAGCGGGTTACCCGCTGCGATTTTGGCGATGAGGCCCTTGGACGTCATCTGAGATTCTTCGGCTCGAGTGCGGGAAAAACGGCCTAAAGCAGCGATATCTGCCGCACCGAGATTGACCCGCGGACCGGTTAGATGCCGCATGAGGGAGGCACCTGCCTCTGGGTCGGTAACCACGCGCAGCAGGCTTATGACATCTGCGACCTCAGCAACATGGACCAGACCGCCAACTCCCAGAACTTCAACCGGAATATTCGCTTCACGTAGGGCCAGCTCAATGTCTGGGATCTGCGAGCGTTTGCGGACCAAGACTGCAAAGGATGATCGATCGTTTTCATCACGAGCGATCCGAGAAGGGTCAAACCAGAGATTGGAGAAATACTCTGCAATGGCGTTTGCTTCAGCGATCATTGTTTCAAAGATTCCACAGGCGAGTTCGCCCGCGCCTGCTCCCTCACGTGCTACCAAGGGTGCAACTTCAACCGTGGAGTTCTCGCGTATCTGCCCAGAGACGCTATTTGCCAGATTGAGGATGACCTCATCGTTTCGAAATGTCGTCGAGAGGGAATATTGCTTTGCGCCGTTCTGTCCGGCTCCCTTCGGAAAGTGTTTAGCAAACGCCCCGATCGTCCCAGCTGAAGCACCGCGCCAAGTGTAAATCGCCTGACATGGATCACCCACTGCCATCACGGGGTGAGAATTGCCAAAGAGCGCCGAGAGCATGCGAACTTGAGATTGAGAGGTGTCTTGGTATTCATCAAGCAGGACGATGCGATAGCGAGAACGCTCTATCTCTGCCACATCAGGAAATTCATTTGCGATGTCAGCGGCGAGGGACATCTGATCATCGAAGGAGAGCAGACCGTCTCTGCGCCTGGCAGCGATGAATTGATCAACCATGGGCAGTATCGATAGGCGTTGATTGAGGACCGTAGTCACTTTTCGAACTACCTCGTTGGATTTGGATCCCATGGCTTCAATGTGCGTAAGGATCTTTAAAGATTCATCCCTTATGTCATTAGGTGAGCATTGATGTTCGAGTACCAATCTTGTCAATCCAATGACGTCGCTGATGACGGTACTCACTGCGCTCTCTGAAGTGAATGCATCATCGTCCCAATTTGTCACCAGGTCAGAGGCCATCTGCCAGATCGCCGCGTCACCGAGTGGTTCATCGCTGGCATCAATTCCGTAGCGAATCGCGTGTTCCCCAAGAAGGCGTCCTGCATAAGAGTGATAAGTCATAACTGCAGCGTCAATTGCTATGTTTTTCGGTATAACGCCAGCTTGTCTAAGCTGTTTTAGCCGACTACGTATGCGGATTCCGAGTTCGCCAGCGGCTTTGCGAGTGAAGGTAAGGCCCAAAATCTCATCGGGTCGAACAAGGCCGTTTGCTACAAGATAGAGAACTCGCGCACTCATCGTCTCTGTCTTGCCAGATCCTGCACCTGCGATGACCACTGCTGGTTCGAGGGGTGCTGAAATGATCAGCGCTTGCTCGGGGGTTGGCACGCGCACCTTGCCATCCACACTTGCAAGTGCGTGGGCAATATCAAATGGAGAGTATTTGATGATGGGGCTCATTCGATCACCGTCCGCCCCTCGCTCTGGATGGGGCAGGCATTTCTGACATCGCATTGATTGCATCTCTTGTTGATGGTTGCCAAGAATTCGCTGCCGCTCATACCCTCTGCGATCTCCACGATCTGGTCTCGAATTTCATCTGCAGCGACTGGCGGTTGGCGCCGCGTGGTTGCGTCGATGGTTTTGGATCCAAGATAAACGAGTTCGGCACCAGCACTGGTGCGGCCTTCGTGTTTGTCGGCGAATCCGCCTTCGATCACGGCAAGCTGGTAGGCCTGCATCTGCAGATTTGTAACCGCCTCGCTTTTTGTGATGGCATTTGCCCCGGTCTTGAAATCGACGATGAAGAGTTGGCCATCTGCCGTGACTTCTAAACGATCCACGCTACCTCGAATTTTTGCGCGCCCGACAGTGACTTCAAATTCTGCTTCCACGCCAATGATCGCTCTCTCCTCCAGCGAGGCAGTGTGGTAGGTGACAAACTTCTCGATCATCGAGACGGCACGTCCGAGCTGGGACGTGCTCACCCAACCTGTATTGGGATCGATCAATTTCCAGGACTCTCGCAGCTTGGCTACCAGGTCTTCTTGAGTAAGTGTTGGATCCTGCTCCATCAAGGCAGCAAATGCGTGGATCGCTGATCCAAGGACTTGCGCGGTGCTGTCGCCGTTTGTGCCGCCGCTGCGTTCGAGGAACCATTTCACTCCGCAATCGGAGAATCCTTCGGCGCTGCTGGGTGATACCGGCACAAGTGAATCTGGCGAAACAACAGGCGCGGTACTGCTTATTGGGAGCACCCCTGCCCATGAATCCACATCGGCCGCGACAAGACCCTCGGTTCCCATTCGCTTGAGAAGAGAGGCTGCGACAGTGGCTTTCTCTCCGTTGAGTTCGTTCCGCAGCGCCGCAGAAAGGGCAGCGGGGGTAATCGGCCTAGGAACTCGAGTGGTTGCGGAATCGTGATCTCCCAATATTTGCGAGGCGATCTCTTCGAAGTAGCTCGAGGGCTCCTCGTCATCTTTTTGAATTGCACTGACGATGAGTTGGGAAGATGCTCGGCTAACCGCCACATGAAGCAGGCGCCGTTCATCCTCGACAAGTCCACTGGAAGAGACCGCTTCCAATTCTTTTCGTGGCAAGCTGCCATGGCGCAGGCGATCGACCAATCTCTCGCTACCAAGGAGTGAGCCACGTTGTCTTAAGTTGGGCCAGGTTCCTTCTTGCAAACCAGCAATTGCCACGATCTCCCATTCGCGACCCTTGGCCGCATGCACGGTGAGAATCTCGACAACATCAGTGCGTTGACCCTGGGCCGTGATGACATCGCCCAGAATATTTTCTTGGCTGATCTGGCGGATAAAACTATCTGCCTTTGAATGCGGAAATCGTTCGGCAAATCGTCTGGCCGCTTCGAAAAGTTGCATCATCGCATCAAGATCACGGTCTGCTGCGGCTCCTCGCATTCCGCCGCGAAGTGCTTGGGTCCTCCATGCATTGCTTATTAGCGAGCCACCGCTGTCGGTCGCGTTATTCCATATCTCCCAGAGCAGATCCTCACCTTGGGTATTGCGGCTTCGCAAGATTTTCCTAGCGCGTGCCAGAAGATCATAAACGCGCTGCAGCGGCTGAGCACCTTCAATAGAAATCTCACCCTTGTCGATGGCTGCGATGAGGAGTTCGGCACCCGTGCGTGAGTCATCCTCGTCTCGCGCTGCAATGAGTGCCCGTCGTATACGTCGCAGTGAGACGGAGTCGGCGCCCCCAAATTCGCTGAGCAAGAGTCGCTCGCACGTATCCGTGGTGAGCTGCCTCTGGCCAAGCGCAATCTGGGCAAGGAGCAGAAAGGGCGCTATTGCTGGGCTTTTCGAGAGCGGTTCGATATCGGTGGCGACGGGTATCCCTGTTTGAGAAAATGCCCGCCGAAGTGCCGAAGCATGAGAACCTGGCGTGCGCAAGATGACGGCCATCTGATTCCACGGCACGTTCTCGATCAGATGAGCATGGCGGAACTGATAAGCGATGAATTGCGCTTCCTCGCTTAAGGATCTAAAGCGGGCGACTACCACCGGATCATGAGCTGCATCCTCTAGCGCAACCGAACATATGCGATCGCGTTGCGGAGCGGATCCGCGAAATTCGCCAGCCACTGCGCGACCAACCTCGAAAACTTGCCGGAAATGCTGCGAAAATTCTCATGCAGAACAACTTGGGTACCGCGACTTCGAAAATGCTCGAGTTCGCCATCAAGTTGGTCTGGATCGGCACCCCGGAATCTGCCGATGGCGCTATCTCCATCTGCGCAGAGCACAATGTCGTTGCCCGCAATTTCGCGAAGTAACCTCCTTTGGGCAGGATCGCTCTCTTGAAACTCATCGACCAGAATCGTCGTGAAGCGAGCACGCAGGTTGCTCGCGATCGTGGGGTTCTCTTTGAGGTGATGATAGGCCTCAATGACAATTTGGCTTGGGTCAATACGTCGCTTTGAATCGCCGGCAGAATCTGCCTGCAAATCCATGACATCGAGATACTGCTGCCAGAAGATGGCCGCACTCTCCCAGTATTTCTCGCCGTATTCGCGACCTAGTTCGCGTAATTGATCGGGTGAGAGATTGCGCTCTGAGGCTCGCAATATCAAGTCTCGTAGTTCGCCTACGAAGCCGAGCGTCGTCAGCGCCTTCTCTAAATCAGCTGGCCAGTAGTTCTTGCCAAGGTCTACATCACCGTCAAGCAAGTCGCGGATAAAGAACTCTTGCTCGGGACCAGACATGAGGATTGGGTCGGAGGAATTTGTCTGTCCCTTCATCTTCAAAATTGAGAAGGCAAGGGAATGAAAGGTACGGGCGATCGGTTCGTCCATGATCGCCGTGGTCTGCAGTGCCACAGCGTCGCGCAGTTCCGAAGCCCTTTCGCGACCGTATGTCAGCATCAAAATGGAGTTGGGGTCTTGCCCGTCATTTATCCGTGAAAGTGCGGCCTGGACGATGAGGGACGTTTTGCCGGTGCCCGGTCCCCCAAGAACCACCAAAGGCGAGCCACGGTGGTTGATAACGCGCTTTTGATCCTCGGAGAACGAGAAGGTTTTGGGGACAATCGGGCGTCGTACTAGGGCCCCAACTAATTCCGATTGGCCCTTAATCACGCCCCCATTCAACCCGAGTTCGGTGACCTTGTGGGGTATTTGCACACAAAAGCGCGAAGCCGAGACATCCCGCCTATTAAGGGTGGGAGACCCGGCTCACTTCTACAGGACCACTGCCCTGCAGCAAGCAAATCTTCCCTCCAAAAGATCCTCCGTGTCAACTCAAATTTCCCTTTTCTTCAAAAATTGTGGATGAGTCAGATGTCGGTGAATTCGACTGACCTATTCTCTCGAGGTGACTCACCAAATCTTCGTTGATGAATCATTACGTCCCCAAAGTTACTTTCTTGTATCAGTAGCCATTGCGAGCAATTTGATCGAGCGACTCAGGCACGAGATGCGAAACACCCTCCCCAATCACGGTAAACAGTTTCATATGTATAAGGAAACAACCGCGACTAAGAAAAGAGCTCTAAGTTTTGTTGCACAACTTGACTTAAAGTTCACCATTGTCTCGAACTATCGAACGGAACTTTCGAAAGTTCAGGCTAGGAGCGAGTGCATCACGAAACTATGCTCGCTTGAATTAATTCAAACGGCCTCATTTTTGACATTTGATAGCACAAATTCTTGGGAAATTGATAGAAGAATTCTCAAATCAGCCGCTCAGTCGAGTGCATACTACTTTCCAACCTATCGACACGTCAGTTCAAAGTCCGAGCCGCTACTTTGGCTGCCAGATATCGTTGCATGGAGTTGGGGTCGAGGATCTGACTGGAAAAGTCTGATAAGCCACCTCGTTCACGAAATCATCCTTGATTAACCAGATGCCCCTTTACGAAAAGATCCATGAATTCGTTGACGGGGGTGCTCTCCAACTTCGAACGATCCAGGCAAAGAGCCAAGATCTCCGCTTGCTGATCCTTAGAAAATACGCGGGCCAAATTCGTCTTGTACTTCTCAATCAGCAGCGGAATGCCTTCAGTCCGACGGCGGGCATGGCCAATCGGGAATTCCACAACGACCTCGTCCAACTTCGTACCATCAGAAAACTCGACGGTTAGCGCATTGGCGATGGAGCGTTTGCCAGGATCGTGGTAATCGGCCGTGAAGGCAACATCTTCGACGCAAGTGATCTTCTCGCGGAGGGCATCGATGCGCTCATCCTTAGCCACTTCATCCTCGTAATCGCGTGCAGTCAACCGACCGAAGATCAGTGGGACGGCAACCATGTACTGAATGCAGTGGTCCCGGTCAGCGGGATTATTCAGCGGACCCTTCTTATCGATAATGCGGATGCACGCTTCGTGAGTACGGATCGTTACTTTGGAAATATCCGCAGCGCTCTTCCCAATCTTCGTGCATCTTTGCCGAATATTGTCATGGCTGCCTCGACCGCTGTCTGCGAATGAAACTCTGCCGGGAAGGAAATCTTGAAGAGGATATTTTCCATCACGTATGAACCGTAGGGACGCTGGAACTTGAAGTGCTCGCCGCGGAAAAGTGAATCGTAAAATCCCCACACCTTTGCCGTGAGAACTGTTGGATAGCCCATCTCACCCGCTTGCGCCATGAGAGCAAGGCGAACTGCCCGCGATGTTGCATCCCCAGCGGCCCACGATTTACGTGAACCCGTGTTTGGGGAGTGGCGGTAGGTGCGAAGAGATTGTCCATCTACCCATGCCAACGAGACTGCATTGAGAATCTGCTCGCGAGAGAGTCCCATCATCTTTGCCACTACAGCGGTGGACGCAACTTTGACTAAGACAACATGATCGAGTCCGACTCGGTTAAATGAATTCTCCAGAGCGATGCACCCTTGGATTTCATGGGCTTTGATCATCGCAGTCAAGACATCGCGCATCACAAGTGCTTTTGAACCTCCTGCTAGGGCATTGCGCGAGAGCCAATCGGCGATTGCAAGAATCCCGCCCAAGTTATCGGATGGATGGCCCCATTCGGCCGCAAGCCAAGTGTCATTGAAGTCCAACCAGCGGATCATTGCGCCAATATTGAAAGCAGCCTGCACTGGGTCTAATTCATAGTTGGTACCAGGGACTTTCACGCCATTTTGAACAACTGTTCCTTGAACAAGTGGTCCGAGAAGTTTGGTGCAGGCCGGATATTCCAGAGCCTCAAAGCCACAACCCAAGGTGTCCAGAAGGCAGTTCCAGGCGGTCTCGTATGCGACATCCGAGCTAATCTCGAATTTCTCGACGTAGTCGACAATGTCGATGATCTCTTGGTCAAATTCTTGATGCACTGCGACATTCGATGATGACACAAGTAAACCTATCTATTCTCTATAGGAAGAAAGTCCAGATCATCCGGGCCGGTGTAGTTCGCGCTTGGGCGAATTATCTTATTGTCGTTGCGCTGTTCGATCACGTGTGCTGACCAACCAGAAGTGCGCGCGATGGCGAAAATCGGCGTGAAGAACGAGGTTGGAATCTGCATCTTGTTGTACACGACGGCGGAGAACCAATCTAGATTTGGAAACATCTTCTTTGTCTCCCACATCACCGATTCAATGCGCGCTGCGATTTCATAAAGGTGCATCGATCCCGCTTCAAGGGAAAGTTCTTCAGCCACTGCCTTGATCACTTTGTTTCGTGGATCTGAGATCGTATAAACGGGATGACCAAATCCTAAAATCACTTCCTTGTTTTCAACTCTCGCTCGAATGTCGCGCTCGGCTTCATCAACATTTGCATACCGCTGCTGGATTTCCAGAGCCACTTCATTGGCTCCGCCATGCTTGGGGCCACGCAATGCGCCTATCGCACCCGTAATGGCCGAAAAAATATCTGATCCCGTCCCGGCAATGACCCGTCCCGTGAAAGTTGAAGCGTTGAATTCGTGCTCGGCGTACAAAATGAGGGATACGTGCATCGCTTTGATCCATGTTGGACTTGGCTTGACCCCATGCAGCAAATGTAGGAAGTGCTCCCCAATCGAATCATCATCAGTTTCGACTTCGATTCTTTTGCCACTGTTGGCAAAGTGGTACCAGTACAAGAGCATCGAACCCAAAGAGGCCATCAGCTTGTCAGCGATCTCCCGCGCCTCCTCATCTGTGTGGACAAGGGATTCGGGTGACTGGGCACCCAATGCGGAAACTGCAGTACGCAGCACATCCATTGGGTGCGCAGTCGGTGGCAGAGCCTCAAGTACCTTTTTCAGCGAATCGGGAAGGCCCCGCAAGGAGTGCAATTTCTTCTTGTAGGCAGCCAGTTCTTGAACATTTGGAAGCTTTCCGTGTACGAGAAGATAAGCCACCTCTTCGAATTCGCATTTCTGCGCCAAATCGATGATGTCGTATCCGCGATAATGCAGATCGTTGCCGGTCTTGCCGACGGAGCAGAGTTCCGTGTTGCCTGCAGCAACACCTGAGAGCGCCACAGATTTCTTAGGTCTAAATTCCACCTTCGCGTCGTCACTAATTTTTATCGCTCTCCTCGGTCACTTGGAATTGATCCAATGCTTTTTCGAATTTGTAATAATTGATCCGTTCGTAAAGTTCCTCGCGCGTTTGCATCTGCGAAATCACGGCCTTCTGGGTTCCATCTCGACGAATCGTTTCGAACACCGACTCCGCTGCCTTGTTCATTGCCCGAAATGCCGAAAGCGGATAGAGGACCATCGATACATTTACGCCGGCAAGTTCGCCAGTTGTAAATAAGGGCGAGAGTCCGAACTCGGTTATGTTTGCGAGGACGGGAACTTTAATCTCGTCGGTAAATCGTTTGTATGTTGCCAGATCAGCAATGGCTTCGGGAAAAATAGCGTCAGCGCCGGCTTCGACGTATGCGTGGGCGCGATCCAAGGCATTCTCCAAGCCCTCACCTGCGATTGCATCGGTTCGTGCCATGATAAAAAAACCCTCATCATTGCGCGCATCGACGGCAGCCTTAATGCGATCGACCATCTCTTCTTTGCTTACTAATTCTTTATTGGGGCGGTGCCCGCAACGTTTAGCGCCAGCCTGATCCTCAATGTGCATCCCCGCCGCACCGCTCTTGATCAAAGATGTAGTTGTGCGCGCAATGTTAAAGGCGGAGGCACCAAATCCAGTGTCGGCATCTACCAACAAAGGAAGATCACAAACGTCAGTGATGCGACGGACATCAATTAGGACATCCTCCAGCGTTGAGATGCCAAGGTCGGGTAGGCCAAGCGAACCTGCTGCGACCCCGCCGCCAGATAGATAGATCGCCTTGTATCCGGCGCGTTTTGCTAGGAGGGCGTGGTTAGCGTTGATCGTGCCGACAATCTGCAATGGAGATTCATCAGCCAAAGCTTTTCTAAAACGAACTCCCGCGGAGAGTTGAGTCACCGCAGGAGCGTACCACTCGTGAAATTGCTTAGTCTTGGTTCTGTCTCTTCGCTCGAGCGGTTGACCGCGCGCGCTCGTCTGCATTGAGCATTACTTTGCGGATTCGAACCATGGCAGGTGTTACTTCGATGCATTCGTCTTCACGGCAGAACTCGAGGGCACCTTCCATGTTAAGTCGCTTCGGCGGGATAAGCCGTTCGGCCTCATCAGTGCCAGAGGAACGCATGTTGGTCAGTTTCTTTTCGCGAACTGCATTGACATCCATATCTTCAGAACGTGAGTTCTCGCCGATGACCATGCCTTCATACACTTCAGCGCCAGGCTCGACGAAGATTGATCCGCGGTCTTGAATGGCATACATCGCATAACTAGTGACGAATCCACGACGATCTGAGACGAGCGAACCCGTTGGTCGCGTGCGAAGTTCACCGTGCCATGCTTCATAGCCATCAAAGACGTGGTGCAGAAGGCCGGTGCCGCGAGTTTCGGTGAGGAACTCAGTACGGAAACCAATCAACCCGCGAGAAGGCACTCGGTAATCCAGGCGGATCCATCCGGTGCCGTGGTTGACCATTTGCTCCATGCGAGCCTTGCGAAGTGCCATCAACTGAGTGATGACGCCAAGGTAATCCTCTGGTGCATCAATGGTTAGGTGCTCCATCGGCTCGTGCATCTTGCCGTCAACCATCTTGGTAACAACCTGAGGCTTGCCAACGGTGAGTTCGAAACCTTCGCGCTTCATGATCTCTACAAGGACTGCCAGCTGAAGTTCTCCACGACCTTGAACTTCCCATGTGTCAGGTCGTTCGGTGTTGAGCACGCGCAGGGAAACATTGCCGATGAGTTCTGCATCAAGTCGGCTCTTCACAAGACGGGCGGTCAACTTTGTGCCGCTCTGGCCTGCCAAAGGAGAAGTGTTGATACCAATTGTCATCGAAATACTTGGCTCATCAACTGTGATCAGTGGCAGGGCGATTGGATTATCTGCATCGGCCAGAGTTTCACCGAGAGTAATAGTTTCAAAACCGGCAACGGCGATGATGTCGCCCGGACCTGCCTCAAGGGCGGGAACGCGCTCGAGGGCTTCGGTAAGAAGGAGCTCGGAAACTTTGACTTTCTCCATGGTCCCATCGGTCTTGATCCAGGCAACGACCTGGCCCTTTCTGATGATGCCTTCGCGGACGCGGCAGAGAGCAAGGCGGCCAAGGTATGGAGATGAGTCAAGGTTGGTGACGTGTGCCTGCAGAGGTGCGCCTTCGTGATACTCAGGGGCTGGGATCGCAGAGAAGATGGTGTCGAAGAGGACATCCAGGTTCTCTTCCTCTGGCATTCCGCCATCGGCTGTACGAGTCAGTGATGCGCGACCCGCTTTCGCAGAGGCATAGACAATAGGAAATTCGATCTGCTTCTCATTGGCATCCAGGTCCAGGAAGAGTTCGTAGGTCTCATCGACGACTTCAGCGATACGCGAGTCCGGACGATCGACCTTATTGATAACAAGAATGACAGGAAGATTCTTTTCCAGGGCTTTGCGGAGCACGAAACGAGTCTGTGGCAGCGGGCCTTCAGAGGCATCTACTAGGAGAAGTACTCCATCGACCATTTCGAGTCCGCGCTCTACCTCGCCACCGAAGTCGGCGTGGCCGGGAGTGTCGATAATGTTGACGATATTGGTGCCGCGATGGACAGCGGTGTTCTTGGCAAGGATGGTGATGCCCTTTTCGCGCTCTAGGTCCATCGAGTCCATCATTCGGTCTTGACCTTCGGACTGCTCCTTGTAGGCAGCAAACGCCCCGGATTGCCACAACATGGCATCAACGAGAGTGGTCTTGCCGTGGTCAACGTGGGCAATAATCGCCACGTTACGAAGATTGTCGCGCTTTTTGATCGGCAAACCAGCCAAATGCGCCGTAGATGATTTAGACATGAACCCTCAACTCCACTCGATTGTGCCCTCAATGAACATCAATAGAGCGTGGCAAATAATAGCATCTAGCACTATTAACTCTTAAATCGCGCAGATTTCACGCTAAAAAAACATGGAAAATCTAAGAGTTTTGAGGAAATCCTAAATTGATTCCACCATGGCTCGGGTCCAACCAGCGACTGGTGACAACCTTGCCCCGCGTGAAGAATTGAACGCCTTCAGCGCCATATGCGTGAGAATCTCCAAAGAGTGAATTCTTCCAGCCACCAAATGAGTAATAGGACATCGGAACTGGAATGGGGACGTTGATGCCGACCATTCCAACTTCGACCTCATTTTGAAAGCGACGAGCCGCTCCCCCGTCGTTGGTGAAAATCGCAGTGCCATTGCCATATGGATTCTCATTGATCAGCGTCAATGCTTCTTCGTAAGTCTTAACTCGAACAACGCTGAGGACTGGTCCGAAAATTTCATCTTTGTAAATCGACATCTCGCGGGTTACATCATCAAATAACGTAGGTCCAAGCCAGAAACCTCCGCCATCGACTTTGACTTTGCGTCCGTCTTCAACGAGCGTCGCGCCTTCGCTCTCGCCGCTTGCAACATAGGAAGCAACTTTGTCGCGATGAACAAGTGTGACAAGGGGACCCATGTCGGCGCCTTTGGTTCCATCGCCAGTTTTGAGTTTGAGCATCCGCTCTTTGATCTTTGCTACGAGAGCATCACCGATTGGCTCCACAACAATGAGGGCGGAGATCGCCATGCATCGCTCGCCGGCAGATCCGTAGCCGGCGTTGATGGCCGCATCTGCGGCCAGATCCAAATCAGCATCTGGCAGAACTACCATGTGATTCTTTGCGCCGCCGAGGGCCTGAATCCGCTTGCCCGACTTGGTCCCAGTTTCATAAACGTACTTTGCAATGGGAGTTGAACCGACAAAGGAAATGGATTTGATTCCAGGATGCGTAAGCAGAGCATCTACGGCTTCTTTGTCGCCGTGCACCACGTTGAAAACTCCATCGGGCAAACCTGCTTCTTTCCAAAGCTTGGCCATGAACATGGCCGCACTTGGATCTTTCTCGGAAGGCTTGACGATTACTGAGTTACCGCACGCAATCGCAATGGGGAAAAACCACATCGGGACCATTGCTGGGAAATTGAAAGGCGAAATAATCGCAACAGGTCCAAGTGGTTGGCGAATTGAATAGACGTCGACGCCAGTGGAAACTTCTTCAGAGAATCCGCCTTTGAGAAGGTGGGGAATTCCGCAGGCAAATTCGATTACTTCCAACCCACGTGTGACTTCACCGGCTGCATCGCTCAAAACTTTTCCGTGCTCGGCAGTGATCAGCGCCGCAATATTTTCTTTATTGGTGTTTACCAGCTCGCGAAAGGCAAAGAGCACTTGGACTCTCTTGGTTAGCGAACTGTGACGCCATTCATTAAACGCCTTCGTAGCAACCTTCACGGCTTGATCAACAGTTGCGGCACTAGCGAAGTCCACGCTTCCAGTAACTTGTCCGGTTGCAGGATTAAAAATGTCTCCGTGGCGGTCAGACTTTTCGGTCGACAACACGCCGTCAATCCAATGCGTTACATGCTTCATGTACGCACTTTACTTCAGACCGATATAGTGGCGCCAGTGCTCCTTGGAAAGGGACAAACGAATGGCTGATCTAATCAATTCTTCAGAAAGCAACTCAAAATTAGGGGCTGAAGTATTCGCCCAAGACCGCGAATATGTATTTCATTCATGGTCAGCTCAGGCTCAAATATCACCGATACCCGTGGCAGGCTCACAAGGGTCGTATTTTTGGGATTACGAAGGAAAGAAGTACTTGGATTTTTCCTGCCAACTTGTTTATACCAACATCGGCCACCAACATCCGAAGGTTGTAAAAGCCATTCAAGACCAAGCGGCCGTACTTGCAACCATCGCGCCACAGCACGCCAACATTGCACGCAACCAGGCGGCCAAGAGAATCCTCGAACTCGCCGGACCGAAGTTCGCGAAGGTGTTCTTCACCAATGCCGGTGCCGATGCAGTTGAAAACGCGATCCGCATGGCTCGGCTTCACACGGGCAAGGACAAGATTCTTACCACGTACCGTTCCTATCATGGCAGCACAGGTGCCGCGATCAACGCGACCGGTGACCCACGTCGATTCCCCAACGAGTTTGCGATGGGACATGTTCACTTCTGGGGGCCATATCTATATCGCTCTGCATTTTGGGCGACAACCGAAGAAGAAGAATGCGCCCGGGCACTTGAACACCTCGAGCAGACAATCATCTTTGAAGGCCCCGGCACTATCGCTGCAATCATGCTCGAAAGCATTCCCGGCACAGCAGGAGTACTAGTTCCACCCACCGGATATCTCGATGGTGTCCGCGCCCTCTGCGACAAATATGGCATCCTCTGGATTGCCGACGAGGTCATGTCTGGATTCGGGCGATCGGGAAAATGGTTCGCCTTCCAACATTCAAACTCCGTGCCAGATCTGATCACATTTGCCAAGGGCGTCACCTCTGGGTACATCCCGCTTGGTGGGGTTGTCATAGCTGATGAAATCGTCAAGACCTTTAATGATCGCGTCTTCCCAGGTGGACTTACTTACTCAGGACACCCAATTGCATGCGCCACTGCAGTCGCCACGATTGATGCAATGAAAGAGGAGAAGATGGTCGAAAACGCTGCACACATCGGCGCGACCATCCTGGGTCCAGGATTCCACGAGTTAGCAAAGAAGCACATGGTCATGGGCGACATCCGAGGCAAAGGAGTTTTCTGGAGCATCGATTTCGTTTCTAACCGCGAGACTCGCGCTCCCCTTGCCCCCTACGGCGCATCTAGTCCAGCAATGAACGAACTCGTTGCGGCCTGTAGAAAGAATGGACTGATGCCGTTCGCGAACTTCAACCGGTTGCAGCTCGTTCCGCCGTGCAATGTTTCAGAGGCCGATGCCAAGTTGGGACTCGAACTACTAGACAAGTCCATCTCTGAGATAGATAAGTACTACACCGCCTAATGAATCCCTCGCATGAGGAAATCGCAAGACGTGCAGAGTTCCAAGCCATGCCACGAAAGCGGATAGGCGCTGGAATCGTCGCAGTCGATGGACATATGCGAGTCCTCTTGGTGGAGCCAACATATAAGTTGAATTGGGAAGTTCCAGGTGGACTGGTCGAACTGGGAGAACCTCCTCGCGAGGCAGCGGCCCGAGAATGTCGTGAAGAACTCGGCATCGATGTTTCTGTTGGCCGTTTGCTCGTGATGGATTGGGTGCCACCAAGGCGGCTTCCCGACGATGGACTTATGTTGTTGTACGCGGCCGGTCCAATTGATTCGACACAAATCGTGCTTCCACCAGAGGAACTCAAATCTTGGCTCTGGTGTGATCGCGAAATGTTGGAAGAGCGCCTCTCCGATTTCATGTTCCGCCGGTTGGAAGCAGCGCTGGAAGCAATTGCCAACGGAGGCGTGGCAGAGCTACAGAACGGCTTCGCCGCTAAATCAGAAATTAGTTAGAGAACCCATGGCGCGGACGCATAATGCAAAGACATGGACGGCTCTCTGGACCGTTTACATTCTTTGGGGTTCAACGTACTTCGCGATAGCAATCGCGATTAAATCAATGCCGTCCTTGCTGGCGATGGGATTCCGTTTTCTGCAAGCCTGTCTCATCCTTGGGTTGTTCCTTTTGATACGCAAAGGAACTAAACCGTTCCGAATTCCGCGTAAAGAAATACTCAGCGCAGGCATGTTCGGCGCAATGAGACTTGGAATCGGATTGGGCGCGACTTCACTTGCCGAACACACAGTGCCGAGTGGAGTTGCCGCACTCATCTACAGTTGTTTGCCTCTTTGGATCTCACTATTTCGCGCAATGACGGGTGACCGACCCGCTGCGCTTTCGTGGTTTGGAATTGCTATTGGCTTTATTGGCGTGGCCATTCTTCTTAAGCCCGGTCAAGTAACCGCGGTCGCTCACTCAAATTCGGACAGACTCTGGTTCTGGATGGCAGTCATTCTCTTTGGCAACTTTGCCTGGGCACTTGGGACATTCCTGGCTCCCAAATTCCCCACCCCGAAGAACACCTTCATTTCCACTTTCTACGAGATGTTATTCGCCGGCATCATCTTGAGCATCGTCGGATTGTTGGCAGGTGAAAAACTATCCAATTTCTTCGATGCGACCGCGAGTGGGTGGCTCGCCCTTCTATACCTAAGCATCTTCGGTTCAATCGTCGGTTACAGCGCCTACGTCTGGCTCGTTGCCAACGCTCCAGTTAGCCTGACCGCAACTTACGCATATGTGAATCCTGTTGTAGCCGTCTTCCTCGGTGTTGTGTTCATCCACGAGAAGTTTCACATCACCGAACTACTGGGTGGAATCGTGGTCGTACTCGGCGTAATGCTCGTAGTAAGCGTGGAGGGAAAACGAAAGCAAACTACTCCGGTTCGACCGCTGGAAAATCTTTAGAGGGTCAGACCCGCTCCCTTGCGACTTATTCGGTACTGATCTTCTCTAGCTTTTCCAAACTTGCAGCCATGGATTCGCGCAGGGAATTCTTCCCGTTGATCCACGATCCCTCCCCCCGAAGCAGAGTCTCCGACAAAGCGCTGTCATCAAAAACCTCTGTGACAACGGTGGCGTTTTCACCGTCCGGGATAAGGATGTAACCCCATCGATAGCCCGCGGGAATACCGACTTTAGATGGATCATGATCTTCAGCTCGAGAAATGTCACCAGGCGCTGGTGCCCAAAAAATGCGCCGTTCTTGTTCGAACTCCACCACATGATTGAGCATGAGGTAGTCGTCACCGAGTCGATGCATCTTCATAGTGAACGTGTCGCCCACTTTGTTTATGGGACGTTTGTCTAAGGCTCCGCGCAGCATGCCAGACCCGTCGAAATCTATGTGCCGTTGTGGATTTGCCAGAATCTCGAAAATGCGGCCCGCTGGTGCTTCAATTCGACGCGACACTTCTAGAAGTTTGTCTTTCTCTGCCATGGCCCAGACCTTTCTGTCGCTCTCTTTTTAAACTCTGCATTTGCTTTTGCGAGCTGCATATCAATGATTCATATGGTTGGACACTACAGGCTCCCCAATCGGACGTATGCTTTTCCGATGGTAAGCAGCGATGTTTGGGATGAAGAAACGGCGGCGGTCTACGACGAGGAGGCCACCGGAATGTTTTCGACGGAAGTTGTCGAACCCACCGTCAGTTTTCTAGCGCGGTTGGCCGGAGCTGGTCCCGCCATTGAATTCGCAATCGGCACAGGCCGCATCGGCATTCCGCTTATGCGACGCGGCATACCTGTCACAGGGATCGAACTCTCCGCGCCAATGGTGTCGCGTCTGAGGTCCAAGGTCAGCGAATCGGAACTTCCGGTGATAACGGGCGATATGGCCACCGCAACCGCCCCCGGTGAATTCAATCTGGTATTCCTAGTGTGGAACAGCATCTCCAACTTGAGAACCCAAGAGGAACAAGTCGAGTGCTTTCGCAACGCGGCTCGCCACCTTGCACCGGGAGGGAGGTTCGTCATCGAGCTATTCGTACCGCCGCTGCGGCGCCTTCCACCAGGACAGGTGGCTGTGCCTTTTGACGTGTCTGAAACTCATACAGGCTTTGATACCTTCGATCTCGTGGTTCAAGGGTGCAACTCCCATCACTACACCCGCCGATCAGATGGCACCATCCGTTACGACGTAGGGCACTTCCGCTATATCTGGCCCGCAGAATGCGACCTGATGGCTCAACTTGCTGGGATGGAATTGGAGAGCCGAGTAGCAGATTGGGACGGCAAACCCTTTACATCCGAGAGCGAGAAACACATCTCGGTGTGGCGAAAGAAATAATTGGGCAACCCCGCTATTCGCTAATCTCACCCCATCGCATCACGCCACTAATGCGCTATGGAATGGAATTTCCTGGGGGCGTTTAAGTCAAATGCTTCCTAAGTTGAATAACTAATTCTGGCACCGATACCGTTGCCGAAGTCCAGACAACTTCAGAATCTACTCTGTGATACGCGTGGGCAAGCAACACCCTCATCCCCGCAATCTCTTTCCATGCGATGGACGGAAGCGCTGACTTGAACTCTTCGCTAAAGTGGCTAGAAGCCTCACCGACCAACTCGATGAGCCTTTCTATGGCAAGACCAGATCCATCTTCTGCAAGGAATTCCTCATGTCCCTTGGCAACATAAAGTTCTTATCTTGTAGCGAATTCAAAGATGTCATCGAGGCGATTCTGATCATCACGATTCACAAGGCAAGTGCTTCTTCTCGTATAGTTGCGTCTCTGGGTTTAAGCGCGCGGCGAGAAATAACATCAACGGACGTTTCCAGAAGTGTCGCCAGTTCTTCTTGTAGGCGAAATTGATCCGTCAACGAGGCCCCCGGCAAGAAATCTACAAGCAGATCAACATCGCTTTCTGCAGTGTCCTCGCCACGGGCAACACTGCCGAATACTGCGACATTGCATGCCTTATTGCGCGAGACAATCTCGATGATTGTTTCGCGTTGGGCCCTTAGTTGATCCAAACGGCTTCCCATACTCCCAAGAATATCTCCTACAGAGTCCGCACGTCATGCAAAGCGGGGATTTCCCATCGCGAACGACCATGAAAAGGGCTAGACGGAGGGTCGATTTAGGAAATTCCATAGATTTCGAAGGTTTTCACTAGAACATGGTCGTCAACCCGGCTTAGGTGCGCCCCAAAGGTGATTACCTAATCAAGGCGAAAGACTAAACGTTAAACCTAAATTCGACTACGTCGCCATCGTGCATGACGTACTCCTTGCCCTCCATGCGGACTTTGCCTTTTGCCTTCGCCTCAGCCATTGATCCGCACACCATCAGGTCATCGAAGGAAACAATTTCGGCCTTGATGAAACCCTTCTGGAAATCGGTGTGAATGACACCGGCTGCCATGGGCGCGGTGTCGCCAACGTGAATAGTCCATGCCCGCGTTTCTTTCGGGCCTGCGGTCAAATATGTCTGGAGGCCAAGGGTACGGAAGCCAACATGAGCCAGAGTTGCAAGACCGGGCTCGGTCAGACCAATTGAGTTGAGAAGTTCTAGTGCATCCTCATCGCTGAGTTCGGCAAGTTCTGCTTCAGTCTTGGCATCCAAGAAGATCGCCTCTGAAGGAGCAACGAGGGCGGCCAAACTCTTGCGAAGTTCAGAGTCATTCAATTCGGCTGCGTCGACATTGAAGACATAAAGAAATGGCTTGGCAGTAAGTAGTTGCAATTCGGCGAGCGCCTCGATATCAACGCCACTACTCGATAGTGGCTTGCCAGTGTTGAGAACAGCTTCTGCTTGCTTCACTGCATCCAGGACGTGCTGGCGGTCCTTGTTCATACGAGCTTCTTTTTCGATCCGATTCATCGCCTTGGAGATAGTCTGCAGATCGGCCAAGGCCAATTCGGTGTTAATGATCTCCATGTCGCTGGCTGGATCAACCCGACCCTCGACGTGGATGACATCGCTGTCGTTGAAAACTCGGATCACTTGGCAGATCGCATCAGTCTCGCGGATATTGGCCAGGAACTGGTTGCCAAGGCCGGCGCCTTCGGAGGCGCCCTTCACAATTCCGGCGATATCAACGAAGGAGACGACTGCGGGCAGGAGTTTTTGGGATCCGAAGATCGCAGCCAGTTTGGGAAGGCGATCATCTGGCACGCCCACGACGCCCACATTGGGCTCGATGGTGGCGAAAGGGATAGTTGGCCGCCAGGACGTTGTTCTTGGTCAGGGCGTTAAAAAGGGTGGACTTACCCACGTTGGGCATTCCGACAATTCCAATTGAGAGGCTCACGAGGAGTAGAGCCTACGCGTCTTCGTCGGTGGTTCCTGCCACGATAGGCCCATGAGCAATTCGCTGGGCATATTTCTAGGCATTTTGGGCTTAATTCTTGGGGCAATTATTGGCTCTCTACTGACGCGTGGGCGCGCAAGTGGAGCCCATGCCCAACTCCAAGCCGAAAATAGTGCCTCCAAGGCCCAACTTGTTGCAGCCAACAGTTCCATCGCAACTCTCGAAAAACAGATCGTCACAATGCAGGGAGCCCAGACCGAGACCACAAGATTGGCCACCGAACTTGAGGCGATGAAGAAATCAGTCGAATCCCTCTCTGCCCAGGCAAGGCAGGCCGAACTCAGTCGCGTGGAAGCAGAGCAGAAGATCCGCAATGACCTCACCAATATGGCGACGACCAATAAATCGCTCCTCGAGGAGACTTCCAAGATCGCCGGTGCACTATCTAGTTCGCAGACCCGCGGAAAATTTGGCGAGGCTCAACTTGAACAACTTCTTGAAAACTCTGGCCTTATCGAAGGCGTCCACTTCAGCCGCCAAAAGTACATGTCGGGCGATGGAGACAAGGTTGGCATCCCAGATATCACCATCTCATTCCCAGGGTCGAGTGTTCTCTTCATCGATTCAAAATTTCCCTTCGAAAGATTCCTCGAAGCCTTTGACACGCAAGATCTCGCATTGCGCGAAAGCTATATCGAGCAACATGCAAAAGACCTTCTCAAACACGTCGATGCCCTTGCCAAACGCGGTTACGCAGATCGAGACGACTCTGCCAGTTTCGTCGTGCTCTTCGCGCCTTTCGAATCTATTCTCACCGAGGCGTTGCGCGTGGATCCTCGACTACTCGAAAAAGCATTTAGAAAAGGCGTCACCATCGCAACGCCGACGACCATGATGTCCTTGCTGGCAACGGTGGGATACGTATTTAGCCGGAACCGCCTGGCAGAGAGCGCGGCGGAAATCCAAGAATTGGCGGGGACATTCCTGAAGAATGTCGCTTCATTGCATGTCAAAATCGTCACCGTGGGCGAGCGTCTTAAGCAGACCCTTAAGGCCTACAACGACATGATCCCCACGGCCGAGAGCACAGTCTTAAGTCCAGCCAAGAAGATCATGAATCTGGGAGTGTCGGGTGACGCCAGTAAACTAAAGGCGTTCCCTGAAGTTTCAGAGAACGTTCGTGCCCTCAAGAGCAAATTGGCAATTGATGGGCCGGAAGAATTCATAGACGCTGAAGAGGTAGATGAGGAGATCGAATGACATCCCCAGCTGGAATACAGATATCGAAAATCAGCCTAACCAAAGCAGGCGTCGTCGTACTGCAATCTTTCTTCATTGGGATCTTCGCGTTCGCAGAAGTTGTACTACGCCATGGAATCGGAGTTTTCACCGGTCTGATGATCTGTATTGCGGTATTTGGAACAATTCGATTCGGAAGGGCCGGCACTGAATACGTTTCTGCGGCAACAGCTCCATTGGCGTTCGCTCTAGTCACATTCGTGACCACTGCCTTCGTGGACGGTTTTCACGTGTCAAAAGTGGGGGTCGATTTCGTCTCTTCATTGGCAAGTGCCGCGCCCTATCTGCTCGTTTCGGCAGCGTATGGCTGGTTTAGTTACTTTCGCCTTCGACGTCCCACCAAATAGTCGCGATTTCGCGCGCTCTCGGGGAAGAATTCGCAAGCAAGAATTCGCGCACCTCTGTTAATCGTTCAGGCGGCAGGCAGAGACGAATTCGCAAGAACTCGGCATCTTGATCAATATCACTGCGATCACTCATGGGACCCGACCAGTATTGAATCTGGGGTTCGAACCCGATCTCTTTCAAAACCTCAAGTAAATCTTCGGAAGTGGGTTCTGTCGGACGGTCAAGGTTCCAAAAACGCTTCCATGCATCCGAGATGTTTGAGAGCGGATGTCGAGTGGGCATTTCAATTACAACTCGGCGCCTTGCATGTGAATGCAAGGCAAGCAGGAAGGGCCCAATTTCAGCGACGTTGTAGACCACGTGATGGCACACGACAACATCGGCAATTGGAACCTCACCTGCCATCTGGGGCCAGAATCCTTCGAAGACTTCATATGTCACGCCGCGCCTCTTGGCGTTGGCTGCAAACATTTCTAGCATCTCGCTCTGGTGGTCAACTCCGATGACATGTGCAGCTGGAGGCGTCAAAGCAAAGGTGGCCACCCCACCGCCGCAACCGACATCAAGGGCAGATCCACCATCCGCGAGCGCTTCAAGAGCTCGCGAATGCGAAATCGTTACATTGATCTCTTCAGGAATTTGGAAAAGGACCGGTGGGTGTATCCAGGGACTTGTCTGGGCTTGATCCAAAATATCTTGCGGAATCGCCCACCTGGCAAGAGATTTTGCCCATTCCTCTTGATGCGACATCTAGAGAAGTACCGGTATCGAATTCTTGGCTGGCGAATGGCTCCATGTCTGATAACCGCCATCAAGACTCAACGCGTTAAAGCCCAACTCATTCAATAGAAGCGTTGCGGTATGTCCGCGCAGGCCAACCTGACAGGTGACCACAAGGTCAGAGCCGCTGATCTCACTGATTCTCTCGCGCAATTCATCGATGGGGATGTTGACTGAATGGGGAATGGCACCACGCGCAAATTCGCGAGCAGTTCTTACATCCAGAATTTCATAACCCCGACTGCGGTATTCCTCGAGTTCGTTCCATTGGACGGCTCTTGCAAGGCCCGAGAGTCGGTTCTCCGCGATATAGCCCAACATGTTCACGGGATCTTTCGCCGAGCCAAACGGTGGCGCATAGGCCAGTTCGAGATCGGCCAACTCGGGAGCAAATAATCCCCCGCGTATCGCAGTAGCAATCACGTCAATTCGTTTATCAACGCCTTCAGTACCAATGCCCTGCGCACCCAGAATTTCACCAGTAGAGCTATCCATCAACAATTTGAGCGACATCGGCTTTGCACCCGGGTAGTAGCCCGCGTGTGAAGCGGGATGAGTGTGGATCGCATGGAAGCCACGCTTCTGAGCAACAAGTCTCTTCTCATTCCAACCAGTTGTTGCAATGGTGAGATCGAAAACCTTCACAATCGCGGTACCTATTGTCAACACCGGTCGTGTCTGCAAGCCTGCAATATGGTCGGCCACTACTCGTCCATGTCGATTGGCAAGATTGGCAAGTGGCACAAGGGTGGCACTTCCATCAATTGAATCTCGCTTCTCCGCTGCATCTCCAACGGCGTAGATGTCTGGATCGCTGGTGAGATTAAATTCATTGACTTCGATTCCACCACGCTCACCGATCATTAAATCTGCCTGCTTCGCCAGAGAAATATCTGGACGGACACCGATTGCCAGTATCACTAGTTCGCTGGGGAGCTCTTCGCCGCTGGCGAGTCTGACGGAATAATCCGTCACCGATTCCACCGCATTACCAAGAAAAACATCCACACCATGTCTGAATAACTCATCTGCCACGAGAGTGGCCATCTCTGGATCGAGGGGGGCCAATACTTGCGGAAGTGCTTCAACAACAGTTGTTGGAATTCCTTTGTGAACTAGGTTCTCTGCAACCTCGAGTCCAATGAATCCGCCACCGATGACTACAGCATTCTTCGGGCGCTGATTGACTTGCGCCGCGATCTTTTCGACGTCTTCGACAGTGCGCAAAGTGATGGCATGTGCGATGCCGGGAATTGGCGGGATGACAGGATTGGCCCCAGGGCTGAGAATCAGTTTGTCATAAGGGATTTCGGTGGACTCTCCGCTGATGTGGTCAAGGATCTCAACGGTTTTGGCCGAAGGGTTAATGCGGGTGGCCTCCGTTGAAACCCTGACATCAAGCCGGAACCTTGCATGCAGCGACTCGGGAGTCTGAAGGAAAAGTGACTCCTCCTCCTCGATGATACCTCCGACGAAATAAGGAAGGCCGCAGTTGGCATAGGAGACATGCCCGCTCTTCTCCAAAACGATTATCTCTGCATCCGCATCCAAACGACGTAGTCGAGTAGCTGCTGACATTCCACCCGCAACGCCTCCGACGATAACAACTCTCATTAAGACATTACCGTCGGCATCCCCTGAGACATCCAGTCTGCGATCCCGTTTTGTAGGTTGTATAGATGAGTAAAACCGGCCTTGGTCATCGCCTGCGTTGCTACGCCAGATCGGTTGCCACTGTGGCAGTAAACGGCATAAGTTTTTGTCTTATCCAATTTTGCAATTTCGGAATCGAAAGTGGAGGCTTCCACATCAATATTCATCGCGCCTTGGATATGTCCCTGGCTGAACTCCCCCGGAGTGCGAACATCTAGAGTAATGACTCCCGCTTCCTGAGTCTTGGCGGCAAAATCCTTCACGTTCATATTCGAGATGGCGCCCGCCTTGGAGGAACAACCACTTAGGATTAAGACTCCGGCAACTAGAACAACGATTCCTGCAACAAATCTTTTCTTCATATCTACTCTCATAATCTCTATGCCAAACTCAAAAAGAGTTTCTGCAACTTTTGGGTGATTGCGGGGGTATTTTCATCTGCATCTTCAATACATTCTTGGAGATTGGCTGCGATCAAGGTAAAAGCCGCGGTGTTGACGGCTTTACCGACAGCAGACATTTGGGTGACAATTTCCTCACAGGTGCGGCCTTCTTCGAGCATCCGAACGACGGCGCCCAATTGACCGTGCGCCCGCTTCAATCGTTTGGTGAGGGCGTCCAACTGGATCGGATCCGATAGAACATGAGTGACAGCTTTCTTTGCCATGGCATACCTTTCAGTCGAACTTCTTGTGGATTCTAACATACCCCTAGGGGTATGAGTCAAACCCCTACATCCGCTTTGTCTAATACTCAATCCTTCAGTGATTTCCTTTGAAAATCATCTTCACCATGCGGAAATTGATAGCCACAAATCTCCACAATTGAATCACAAGATTTCGCCGTGACCGTAAAGTTTTCTCTGTCGGCAAGGGTGCACCTGAAATTGCGTTCTCTTCGTCAGCCATGTCCTCCCCCTTCCCGGTTTGATTTACTCAGGTATTAAAAACCAGCCAAAACGAGCTTTGGCTTTGTAAATGAACATGACATGCAGCAAGTACTTAATCCAGTGTCCGGCAAGACCGATTTCTCCGAAGGTGTCCTTGGCGCTGCGACCACTGCCAGGGAAGCGCTGATAATCAGGAACCACTGGGTACATCGTCATCGCCGCCGCAGTCCCGTTTCGCATGCCAGATCCTGCAGATGCAACGCATGCCGCGCCCATGTTTGCCATCGAAGCGACATGAGCTTTGGCGGATTCGCCCTTCTTGATTCGGTCGCAGATAGTCAGTGCGACAGTCTTTCCCATTACTCCGGAAGGCATTCCCGTGCGCGGAGGTGAGGGCGCAATAAGTACGCCCGTGTCGCTCTTGCGCGGTCGCGAGATCTGATGGGGAGGAGCAAAGGCAATTCCGACCCCGAAGACATTCGCATAAAGAGGGGATTGATAAGTACTCGGCCAATCCTCCGCTCTCCACTCCTCAAAAGCCTTAGGGCTGTAATTGGCATCAACTTTCATGAATCCGCTGGGGGCAAACATCTCGGCTGTAATGTCCTCGCCTTTGGAGTTGTATGCCTTGAAATCCACGCCGCGAAATGGTGGCAGCAGCATGGCGAAATCAAAACTCAGAGTTCTTTTCACTCCATCGAGCTGCTCGTAGTGAATGACTCCTGGCTCGATCTTCTCGACATGCGCTTGGAGGATTGCATGCACCTTACGCTCGCGGAAAAGGGATTCTGTCCATATCTTGCTAGTGGTTTCAAAGCCATGCTGGGTGAAAGTCATTCCACCGACGCCAAAATCACCCAATTCATACTCATTTGTGAGGTATATCAGGTTGGCCAGATCTCGCACGCCCGCCAGAGTTAATTCGTGTTCTACGTTGAACGTGTATTCAAACGCCGCGCCTTCACACGTACATGTTCCGTGACCCACACCTACTACCAAGGTTTGCGGAATGCCCTTCTTCAATTTGGCAATCACTTCCTTGAAGGCACCGGCTGCTCCGACAGCGTGGCCGGGGGTACATACAGAAACCGTATTTCCGTCTGGGCCTAACCCTGGTGTGGCATCGAAATTGAGTTTGGGGCCGGTCGCATTTATCAGGTAGTCATACTCGATCTCACCGTGGGAGCCTGTCTTCGTTGGATCGGTATATGTGATGTCAACAAATCCACGTTTGTGGCTTGCATCGCCTTCGGGGTGAATAGCAACGGCTAGACCTTGATGAAATTCAATTCCTTTGCGGGAGTAGATGGGCGCAAGCGGGAAAGTCACCTGTTCCGTTGTCATTTTTCCGACGCCAACCCAAATGTTTGACGGAATCCAATTCCATTTCGAATTTGGAGTAACGACAACTACTTCATGGGCTTTGCTTAACTTACGACGCAGATGTAACGCGGCCGTATGACCAGAGATTCCCGCACCAAGAACAACTATGCGTGCCATGAGATCACTCCTCTATTGTGTATCTCCTGCTTCGATCTTAGCCCGAACTTCATCCATATCGACATCCTCGAGGGCTTTAATTAGCTGCTCCAGGCTGGCAGCAGGAAGTGCTCCCGCTTGGTTGAAGAGAAGAATTCCGTCTTTGAACGCCATAAGCGTCGGGATTGATGAAATTCCGAGTGATCCAGATAACCCTTGCTCCGCTTCAGTATCCACCTTGGCAAAGACCATTTCCGGGTACTGCTCTGATGCCTTCTCAAATATGGGACCGAACATTCGGCAGGGGCCGCACCAGGCTGCCCAGAAATCAACGAGGACGATGCCGTCCTTGGATATGACTTTTTCAAATTCGTCTGCAGTTAAGTTAAGTGTGGACATACCCCCTAGGGTATCATATGCTTTTCTCGCAATGCAAAATCGCCAGCCACCTAAGGGAGAAAACCAGCGTGCCAAACTGCTTAACAGCTTTCCTCACTTGGCCCCTCAAGCGCTGGGTGGTGGCAATTTTCACTGCCTTGCTTACGCTTTTGGCAATCGGAATTCCTACTGCTGTTCTGCCGACACCATTTTTCGGTCGTGCCGTGGCCGTGACCTCATGGTCACTGCCCGTTCTGATCGCGACGTCGATATTGACTGGGCTCCTGATCGCCACGTATATCAAGAAAGAACACGTGGAAGATGAAGAACGTTCACTGAAAGTGGGTGGGCTTGGAGGATTTTTTAGCTTTGTCGCGGTCGGTTGCCCGGTCTGCAACAAAATCGCGCTTCTGGCTCTTGGTTCAACTGGTGCGGTCAGGTTCTTCGCGCCAGTTCAACCGTATATCGCCACCGCAGGGATTGCTCTGCTTTTCTACGCGGTGCGCAAGCGAGTCTTAAGCGAATCAATGTGTTCAGTTACATTCACAAACTACTCAAGAAGACGATAGAAGAATGAAATCGACAGGTGGTTATGTGGTGGCTGTCATTGGGGCGCTACCACTCGTTGCAGGAATAGTTGATGTGTGCATTTTTGCACCCTTGTTCGGCATGCCTTTTACAGGCAAAGCAATCCGAGCCGTCAAACGTTTAGCCAAATAACGTCAGTCAATATTTAGGGTTGCCACTCTCAAAATCGGTAGCCCAATCCTGCGCTCAATACGATGATTAGTACACCACCTAACAAGGTGGGTACGTGGTGGTCGATCTTTATTTCTCACTCTCCGAAGGAATAAAGATGAATGTGAACCATCTGATCCGGACGCAAGAGCCATAACCAATTGGTATGGCTCTTGCGTTTGCCTCTCAATGACTTTTTCTAAGAGAACTTGAAGTTCACCAAAGCGTTGGCAGGAATGAGTTCTAGGCCATCCGGATTGTTGAGATACCCGGCCGCCGATCCCTTGACTTTCGTATGCCCGTACTGCCAGATGACCTTCTTGGTCTTCGGATTGATGATAATCACGCGATGGTTGGCGTCATCATTTGCAATAACCATCCCGTTTGGAAGGCCGGTGGCCAACGAGGTGTGATCAAGAGCCGCAGCACCGGTGGGCTTGTATTTCCAGAGGAGTTTGCCCTTGGAGTCGAATTTAATAATCGCCCCGGGCTTGCTGAAATCAGCCGTAATATAGACATTCGGTGAAATCTCATTTGTGTCGGATGGATAGGCGATCCCAGGGGCGTGAACCGACCATGAAATCTTCCCCGTCAGGGACATTGCACTGACCCAGTCGCCATTGATTTCAGTGACAAGAAAGCGACCATCCTTCATCGGAAATGCGCCATTAGGACTACCGAAACTCTTCGGTGGATTGTGATAGCACTGTCCAGTAGTGCCAAGTTGGGTCGTCTTCCTTGTCTTTGGATTAATAAAGAGGATCCGACAGTTCTTAATATCGGCGACAATCAACCGGCCATCGGGGAGCATCATCGCATCGTCAGGATTATTCAGATGACCCTTAAGGCGAGAGCCCTTATTCGCAACGCCATATTCAAAGGTGATTTTCTTTGTTGCAATATCGATAATGCTCACCATCTGATGTTCTGACTCGGTGGCGATAATCGATTTCCCATCTGGGGACAAGAAGACATCATCGGGTGTCTTGAAGGTTTGGCCGGGTTTTAGATCGCCCTTCTGCGGGAAGATCCAGCGCGGGTTTCCAGCCGGATCAACTACGACAATGCGGTTGTTACCTTCATCGGCAATCATCAAAGGACCCGGAAGGGCGGATGGATCAGACTTGAAGACGGTGGCCGCATTGGCTGAAACAGCAACTGCTAGAACGGCGGCAGACAGGACCGCCGCGAGGGCGCCTCTTTTAAGGAAAGTTTTATTGATCACAAGGGGTGACAGTACCGTTTTCCCAAAAACCCGCCTAAGGGCCACCTCTCGCCACACCGATTGAGCCTGCGCCGGTATCTGGGTGCGGCAGGACTTTTCAAGTCCTATACGCTTCACCGTGTGAGAGACCTCCAAGACCTTCCCGTCATTATTCAAGGTGGGATGGGTGTAGCCGTATCCTCGTGGAAATTGGCCAAATCCGTCTCCAAGACGGGTCAGTTGGGGGTTGTCTCCGGAACAGCCATCGATGCCGTCATCGCCCGCCGCCTCCAAAATGGAGATGAGGGTGGACATGTAAGACGGGCTCTGGCAGCTTTTCCGATTCCCGAGATCGCTGAGCGAGTTCAGAAGAAGTATTTTAAATCAGAGGGCCGGCACGGGGATCCCTATATCCCAGTTCCAAAGCTGAGTCTTCATCCATCTACGGATGCCCTTGAACTCTGGGTGGTCTCCAACTTCGTCGAAGTCTGGCTGGCGAAAGAGGGTCACGATGGCCTAGTCGGAATCAACTTCCTTGAGAAGATTCAGATGGCTACTCCAAGTGCCGCCTATGGCGCAATGTTGGCTGGTGTTGATTACATATTGATGGGTGCGGGAATCCCATCAGAGATTCCACACCTTCTCAATCTGTTGGCACTGAACGAGCCAGGCTCTCTCAATGTTCACGTCGATGGTGCCACCCAACCGTACAAAGAGAGTTTCTATCCCAAAACATTTACTGGCATCACCATGCCGCCACTGCATAGGCCAAAATTCCTGGCCATCGTCTCTGCACATGTTCTTGCTGCGTATCTGGCTAAAGACGAATTAACCAAGCCTGATGGTTTTATCATCGAAGGATTTACCGCCGGCGGTCACAATGCACCTCCGCGCGGCACCATGGTTTTGGATGATGACGGACAACCAATCTTTGGGCCACGAGATGAGGCCGATATCCAGAAGGTGGCCAAAGTTGGACTTCCGTTCTGGTTGGCCGGCGGACAGTCCACACCCGAACAAGTTCGCGCCGCACAAGCCTTTGGTGCCGTGGGGGTCCAAGTTGGAACCATCTTCTCCCTTGCCGAAGAATCTGGGATACAGCCCAATATTCGCCGTGAACTTCTTGATCACCTTGCAACGGGAAATCTCATAGTGCGAACAGATCCCTTTGCCTCGCCGACCGGCTTTCCATTTAAGGTGGCTACCTTGCCTGACACCCTCTCCGATGAGGAGATTTACGAGGCGCGCCCTCGTCTCTGTGACCTCGGGTACTTGCGAGTACCTTATGAGAGATCCCCTGGTGTCGTCGGTTATCGCTGCCCATCAGAGCCATCTCATGTCTTCCTGCGCAAAGGCGGTGAAGAGCAAGAACTGACCGATCGAAAATGTTTGTGCAATGCACTTATGTCCAACGTGGGATTGGGACAAAAGCGTGCCGATGGCTATTCCGAACCGCCCCTCATAACCCTCGGCGCCGATCTGAGTGGAGCCAAGGAACTGCTCAAAACCCATCCGAATGGATGGGATGCAACGCAGGCTGTTCACTACCTATTGAAAGTGGAGGCTTAAAAGGGCACTATGCCATTAGGTCCATCAAAGGAGGCGTGATGAAGATCAGCGCATTGATAGCTGGAAAAAGAGTTGAGACTATTTCACCCAGTGCCAGTATTCACGATTTAGTGAATGCGCTTAACGTGCATCATGTGGGGGCCCTCGTGGTCTCCCCCGACGGACGAAAAATCGAAGGCATTGTGTCTGAGCGCGATGTTGTCCGAGCGATGCCTGGCAAACTGGATCAGCTCATCGGAATGCATGTACGAGATTTGATGACGGTCGATGTAGTCACATGCGAGAGCAACGCGACCGTCGCCGAATTGATGGCCGTCATGACCGAGCGCCGCATCCGACATATTCCGGTGGTAGACGCCGATCACAACGTCATTTCGATAATCTCAATCGGCGATGTGGTCAAGGCGCACATCAGCGAACTAGATGACGAACGCAAAGCCCTCAGCGACTACGTTCATTCCTAATCCTTAACTAGTTAGAGATTTACCGTCGACATATTTGGATAGCGATCCCCTGCGGTAATTCCCTTGGGGGCGGCCGCATCGATCAACCCAAGTTCTTCTGCGCTTAGTTCAATTCCCAATGCGGCAATGTTCTCATCCAAGTACTTGATCTTCTTGGTTCCGGGAATTGGCACGACATCGTTGCCTTGTGCCATAACCCAAGCCAGCGCCAACTGACTTGGCGTGACTCCCTTCTTTTCGGCAATCGCCTTGACTCGATCGACTAATTCGAGGTTCTTTGTGAAATTCTCGCCAAGGAAACGTGGATGACTCCGTCTGGAGTCGTCAGGTTCTAGGTCAGCAATGCTCCTAATTTCACCCGATAGAAAGCCTCGCCCAAGTGGTGAGTAAGCAACAAATCCGATTCCCAATTCACGAACTGTTGCAAGAACGCCGTTGTCTTCGACGTCGCGAGACCAGAGCGACCATTCCGATTGGACGGCGGTTATGGGGTGGACCGCATGTGCCTTGCGAATCGTAGCCGGGGCAGCTTCTGAGATGCCTAAGTGGCGAACTTTGCCGCTCTCGACCAAACCTTTCATCGCGCCCCAGGTCTCCTCAACCGGCACTTTTTTGTCGATGCGATGTTGATAATAAAGGTCAATGTAATCAATGTTGAGTCGCTTTAACGATGCATCACATGCTTTTCGGACGTAGTCGGGTTGACCGTTGATGCCAATAAATTTTCCTGTCTCATCGCGTTCATTTCCAAACTTAGTCGCGACGATTACGCCTTCCCTTCTCCCAGCAATTGCACGGCCAACTAAAATTTCATTGGTAAAAGGCCCGTACATATCGGCCGTATCCAAGAAAGTGAGCCCGCGGTCGAGGCCATGATGGATAGTCGCTATCGCCGCCTCTTCATCTCGCGCACCGTAGAAGTCGCTCATGCCCATACATCCAAGGCCCTCGGCTGACACTTCCAAACCCTGACCCAATTTTCTCTTCTGCATCAGCCTTCTACCTCCCATAGCGGTGAATATCTACTAACCTACTTCAATTTTCTGCGTGCCCGCTCAAAGCGAACCCAAATTCCAACGCCAATGGAGGCCGCCAAGAGAAGAAGAAGACGAGTTCCGTATTGATTCCAGAAATCACTCTTCGGTTCATCCTGCACTGACGTCGAAGTCGCAGGGGCCATCGATGTGCTGGGTGAAGGGACCGCTAATGCGGCACCTTTCCCGGCTGTGAATTGGTAGGACCCCTCTTCCGGATGTCCATCCCCTGAGACGACCCTCCAACTCACCGTGAACTCGCCAGTCACTACAACTGGACTTATGCCGACGCTCAACGTCGCTCCGGTTACATGTGAGTTCTTTGCATCAATTTGGCGTCCTTGTGAATCTTTTACAACGAGCACGTTGGTTTGGGCGCCGCCAATGTTCAATAAATTCCCATCAAAAGTGACCACTACTTGAGCGGGCAGGGCATCAAGGTGGGCTCCCGCAGCCGGATTGGAAGCTACAAGTTCGGCATGTGCCTGCGCCGATGGGAGAGGAAGGAGCGCTAGCGCCGAGAGCAAACTCAATTGAAGCATGCGGCGAAATTTCATGTACGCAAGATACTCCTAGATTACAGATGGAATTTCTCGTCGATCGGCAACGTTAAACTGATACCGCGTTCATTGATCAATTCCCTGCTATACGAGGAGTCCCCAAATCATGCCGATCTCACTCTTTCAAGAAATGAAAATCCGCGATCTCACCTTTCCCAACAGGGCATGGGTTAGCCCGATGTGTCAGTACTCGGCCAAAGACGGACTAATCAGTGAATGGCACCGTGTTCATTTGGGCGCCTTTGCCACCGGTGGAGCGGGACTCGTTTTCGTTGAGGCCACTGGAGTTGTGCCAGATGGCAGGATCTCAATTGGGTGTCCAGGCATTTGGAATGACGAACTTGCTCAGGCTTTCAAACCTATTGTCGATTTCAATCATTCGATGGGTTCAACAATTGGAATCCAATTGGCGCATGCCGGTCGCAAAGGTTCGACGATGAAGCCCTGGGATGACCACCTAATTGCAAGCGAATCCGAAGGTGGATGGCAGACAGTCTCCGCAAGTGATCTTGCCTTCACGGGAATGCCAGCGCCGAGAGCCCTCTCAAAAGAGGAAATAGCCGAACTTACCGAGAACTTCGGCAGAGCAGCCGAGCGGGCAGTGAAAGTTGGTTTTGACCTCGTAGAAATTCATGCAGCTCATGGCTACCTCCTTCACCAATTCCTTTCGCCTCTAACGAACAAGCGAACAGATGAATACGGTGGAAACCTGGAAGGGCGCATGCGGTTCCTGCTCGAGGTAGCCCAAAAAGTGCGCGCCACTATCCCAGTTGGGATGCCCCTCTTTGTTCGCATTTCGGCCACCGATTGGGTTGAGGGCGGATGGGATATTGATGAGGCAGTGCTTCTAAGCATCGAACTCAAGAAGGTTGGGGTCGATCTCGTTGATGTCTCCTCAGGTGGATTGGTCTCCAACGCCGTAATTCCAGTCGGCCCTGGCTACCAAGTTCCCTTTGCTCAATCGATAAGGGAGAAAGCCAAGATTGCAACTTCTGCAGTCGGTTTCATCACGGACGCACATCAGGCAGAGGAAATTATTTCAACCGGCAAAGCCGATGCAGTGATGCTTGCCCGAGAAATGCTGCGCAACCCGCGATGGGCACTTGCCGCATCTGAGGAACTCGGGGTGCGTGCAAAGTGGCCCAACCAATTTTTGAGGGCATCGAAACTACCTCACTGAAAAATCATGATCGAAGGCATCTCGCGGAGTAGCCTTCGATCATGTCAGTAGGCGTCAGCATCTGCGACTTGAAAGTTATTCGCGACGGGAAAACCATTATTCCTAATCTGACCATGCTCGTGGAACCTGGAAAGATCGTTGGACTGCTTGGGCCAAGCGGTAGCGGAAAAACAACGATTCTGCGGAGCATCGTAGGTGTGCAAGCAATAGCAGCAGGAACTATCACCGTTTTTGGATATAGGGCGGGATCGAAGGAATTAAGAACGCGAATCGGCTACTTCACCCAGAGTGCAAGCATTTATGCCGATCTGACCTGCATGGAGAATCTTCGCTACTTCGCGCAAATCCTAGGTCAGTCTGAGATTTCCGTTCACGAAGTACTTGAACTCGTTGATTTGACCAAGAACCAGAAACAACTTGCGTCCTCCCTTTCAGGAGGCGAAAGAGCTCGTCTGGCGCTAGCAACTGCCCTGCTAGGCAGACCGGAGCTTCTGATTCTCGATGAGCCGACCGTGGGGCTTGATCCAGTACTAAGGAGGGATCTCTGGAACCTTTTCCACAAACTCGCAGATCAAGGAAAGACTCTGCTTATCAGCAGCCATGTAATGGACGAAGCCGATCGATGTGACTCTCTCTTCTTGCTTCGTGAGGGCCGTGCACTGGCAAGTGGAACTCCGGCTGATCTCAAAGCAAGCGCCCATACCGATGAGATGGAAAAGGTCTTTATATCCCTGGTGGAAAACCAATGAACATTCGACGCATCTGGGGCACCGCTCGAAGAATCCTCTCTCAGCTACGCCATGACCCGCGCACCATCGCATTGATGATTCTTGCGCCGTGTCTTCTCATGACAATCCTGAAATATGTCTATCAGAGCCAAACCCAAGTATTTCAACACGTTGCCGGGTCTCTTCTCGGCGTATTTCCAATGCTCGTCATGTTCCTCATTACGAGTGTCGCCACATTACGTGAACGCAGTTCTGGCACTCTGGAGAGATTGCTCATTCTCCCCATCACTAAACTTGAATTCATCCTCGGCTACGCCACCGCATTTGGGATTGCTGCCTTTATTCAAGCAGTCGTCGTCTCATCTGTGGCACTCGGCCCCCTAGGACTGAAAATATCGGGATCGCAGATCATGCTCATAATCGTCGCAATCGTTGATGCACTTCTGGGAATGTCAATCGGAATATTTGTGAGCTCCTTTGCCAAGACGGAGTTCCAGGCCGTGCAATTCCTTCCGGCCATTCTCTTTCCGCAATTGCTTCTGAGCGGCCTATTAGCTCCGAGGGCGAGCATGCCTACTGCTCTCCGAGTGATATCGGACTACTTGCCTCTGACCTATGCAGTAGATGCGACAGAAAAGGTCATCGTTGGTCAAGGGGCGCTAGCCCATGACTTCTTGTTGTTGGCAATCTTCTTGATCGCGCTACTTGGAGCTGGAGCACTCACGCTGAAGCGACAGACGAACTAAATAAATCCCTTACGTACAAAAAACCAAATACCAACACCAGACGTAATCGAACCTAGTCCCAAAGCTAATAGGGCAATCCACGCGCTTGTCGTGGCGCGATCTTCAACCTCTCGAAGTGACTCAGACACGGATACGTAGCCAAAAGTCGGCACGAAGTCCGTGATCGAGGCAAACCTCAACTCGCTGGTCGGTTGCCACGTTACGCGAGACTCTCCTTTTGATCTGGCAATGTCTAGAACACCAGTCGGAAGAGTCAGAGTTCGACCACTCAACGTCTGGCTGCTTCCGATGACTTTCTTGTTCAAGTCATACAAGGTGATGAAAGGACTCTGCGAACCAGACAGATCAATCTGCTTTGCTGCCAAGATCGCAGAGGGCTTCACGCCTCTTTGCAGATCAGTTTTAACGGACTGCATAATCTGAATGAGTGGAATATTGATACCCGATCGGGACTCCTGCTGAACAAATACGTATGAGGTCATGATCGGCAGCCCGAACAGTAAGATCGTGAACAGCCACATGTAGAAGTACCTCGCGCTCCGCACCGGTGGATTCTTCATTTTGGAAATCCTTGAACGATTAGCTACTGGACTCTTTGAATGCACTGGCAATCATGCTCACAGTCCCTGACAATTCAGCTGGTATCACCCAAACTTTGCTGGAAGTACCATTCGCGATAACAGATAGCTGCTCAAGGTATTTGTATGCGAGCACTTTCTCATCCGCATTCCCATCGTGAATGGCCCTGAATACCTTGGCGATAGCAGTGGCTTCCCCTTCGGCGCGGATTACCGCTGCTTGGGCTTCGCCTTCAGCGCGCAAAATATCAGAGGCTCTCGTTCCTTCAGCTCTGAGAATCTGGCTCTGTTTTTCACCCTCTGCTGTAAGAATGGTTGCCCGCTTTTCACGGTCGGCTCGCATTTGCTTCTCCATGGACTCTTGCACGCTAGGAGGTGGCTCAATCGCTTTAATTTCAACACGATTAACCCTCACTCCCCATTTGCCTGTCGCCTCATCCAGCACTTCGCGGAGTGCGGCGTTGATGTGATCGCGGGATGTCAATGCTTTCTCAAGATCCAAACCACCGACAGAATTTCGAAGGGTGGTCACCACCAACTGTTCGATTCCTTGAATATAGTTTTCTATTTCATAGGTTGCAGACTTCGCGTTGGTGACTTGAAAGTAGATCACCGTATCGATGTTAACCACCAAGTTATCTTCGGTAATCACGGGTTGAGGCGGAAAGGAGACCACCTTTTCGCGTAGATCAACTAAGGGTCTAACTCGGTCTATGCCGGGAATAATGATGTTGAGTCCGGGAGCAAGGGTGCGATGGTACTTGCCAAGCCTTTCGACGATACCGGCGCGAGCTTGAGGAATGATCTTGATTGCCGAGACAACTGCGGCAATGGCAATCACCAGAAGTACAACGAGGGCAATATTTGATGAGGACATGGCTTTCTCCTTATGCGGAAGTTATTGGTGCTTTAGGAACAACGATTGCGGTCGCGCCGTCTATACGTGCGACTAAGACTTGGGTGCCCGAAGGAATGGAACCCTTTAAGGAACGGGCGGTCCAGGTTTCATTCCGTAGGCGGATGCTTCCGGATAAGTCGGTGACTTCTGTGAGGGTGAGCGCCTGATGATTGATCAGAGCGTCTACGCCCGTGCTTCCACCGCTTGATTTTTTGAAGAGGTACTTCCGCACGAAGGGTCTGATTAGGGCCAAGGAAAGTACTGCGGTGACGGCAAACCCAACCCATTGGAACGATCCACCAACCCAGATGGCGGCGCCAAGAGCACCAACGACTGCCGCGATCGCAAATGAAAAGAAAATTAAACTCAAAGTAAGTATTTCTAAAACGATGAATCCACCTGCCAGTGCCAGCCATATCCAATAGTGCATCGGGCCTCTCCTAGAACTCGCCTCCAACGTACCACCGTGGAAGTCTCATGGGGAGATCGATTATGAAAATGTTTGGTCAGACTCATTCGACTCAGAAACCGAGCGTAGTTCTGCTGTTAGAAGTAAACTTAAACCGTGATCGTATTGTTTCTCTTGAGTCTTCCCGGCCTTGTCGTAATGATGATCGGTCTTGGTGTATTCCAACTTATCCGTGCGAGGAGAAATGGAACGAGGCGACCAGGGGCGGGCTCAATGGGTTTGGAACTTCTTGACACGGTCCTAAAACCCGGTAGCGAACACTTAATAAACGAGAAAGAGAGCCGCAGATTAATTCGGCATGAGACCGAGGACGGCGCGCCACCTTTTGACCACACACTCAAGAAGATTCTTATCAAGCGGAGGGCATAACCGATGACCGTTCGCAGAATCATGGGAACAAGCGGAGGATTTGTAGGAAGAGATCGGTGGGATGTCTCCAAACCTGGGGCAACAGTCCTACGAATGCTGGAATTGACGAAAAAGGAGAGACCTCGCGTCTGTTTCATCCTCACAGCAAGCGGCGATAACGCCGGATACCTTGCTCGTTCATATGAAGCTATGACCGATATGGGGTGCGATGTTACTCACCTTCAACTCTTCACCCAGCCCAATGTCCCGATACGAGAACACATCCTCAAATCCGACGTAATCTGGGTTGGAGGAGGTTCAGTTGCAAACCTCCTCGCTCTCTGGCGATTGCATGGAGTAGATGTCATCATGCGCGAGGCATACGAGAACGGTGTAATTCTTGGCGGAGTCAGTGCCGGATCCATCTGCTGGCACGAGGGCGGTCCCACTGATTCCTTCGGTCCCGAACTTCAGACAGTTACAAACGGCCTTGGATTTCTCCCCTTCGGAAACGCCGTGCACATTGATTCGGAGGCACAGCGACGTCCGCTCGCCCACGAACTCATCAAGAATCAAACTTTCAAGACAATCTACGCAACCGATGACGGGGTCGGCATTCTCTACGAGAATGAAGTTCCGGTTGAAGTGATCACTGATAAGCCAAGCAGCACCGATGGTCCAGCGGCTTACATCATCAAGAAAATAAACGGAGAAGTCGTTGAAACTCGACTAGACGTCGGCATCCTCAAGTGAGATTCTCGGGAGCATTTTCTCTAACCGATGAGGCAGCCACCAGTTGGCCTTTCCCCACCACTGCATGAGTGCCGGGACAAGCGCTGAACGAATCACAGTGGCATCAAACAACACCGCAGCTGCTAGCCCGACTCCGAACTCTTGAATTATTCGCTGGCCCCCAAAAACAAAGGCACCAAAGACTGCGAACATGATCGTGGCCGCTGAAGTAATCACTCCACCCGTGGCGGAAAGACCGCGTCTCACTGCCGCAGAATTGTCGTGGGAGATCAGCCACTCCTCCTGAATTCGCGAGACGAGGAAGACTTCATAATCCATCGAAAGCCCGAAGAGAATTGCAAAAAGCATGATCGGCAGGAACGCCTCAATCGGCCCGCCCTTCGCGCCCAGAATCGGCTCAGCCCATCCCCACTGGAAACCGGCGACCACTACGCCAAATGCGGCTCCGATTGAAAAGATATTCATGACGGCGGCTTTGAGTGGAATCAATAGACTCCGGAAAAGGATCATAAGGAGCAGGAAACTCAGAAGGACAACTACGCCAATAAAGACCGGCAATTTACTCGAGAGCACGTGTTCGAAATCTGCAAATATCGCGACGATTCCGCCTACATAAACATGAATGGACGAATTCCCCATGGCCGAAGGAATCGTGGTACTTCTCAGCCTATTAATTAAGTCCGACGTTGCCACTGATTGCGGCGAACTCTTTGAATAGACAGTAATGATTCCCAACGAATGATCTGGAGTTATGTAAGCAGGTGTCACTTGCGCAACGTTCTTATCGCTGGCGATAGTTGACTCAAGCTGGGTTATAACTGCCGTATCGGCGCCCTTTGGAATTGAAGCCACCAACACGAGCGGTCCGCTGTATCCGGCTCCAAATCCTTTGGCGAGTAGATCGTAGGCAGCACGCGTAGTCGTGTTCTTAGGATCGTTTCCAGAGTCCGCGCTGCCAAGTCGAATATTCAAAGCAGGTAGGCAAAGCAGGAGCAAAATAGTCAAGGCTGACACTGCCCATACAACGGGCCGGCGCTGAATAGCGGCAGACCATCTAGCCCAACCGCCACTTTCAATATCGTGAGATTCCTTGCTTCTGCCCGGAATGGAGAATCGGTCAATCTTCTTCCCCACCATTGCAAGAAGAGCCGGCAGTAACGTAAGCGATGCACTCATCGTTATGAGGACCGCCATCGAGGCCGCGATCGCGACGCCGTAAAGGAAGCTGACTCGGACGGTAAAAAGACCAAGAAGAGCGATGCAGACGATGATTCCCGCAAAAAGCACGGCTCGCCCCGAAGTCCTTACCGCAGTCTTTACGGCATATTCGACCGACATGCCCGAGTGAATGCCTTGTCGAAAGCGCGTAACGATGAAGAGCGCATAATCAATTCCGACGCCCAGCCCCACTAGTGCCGCGAGAATCGGAGCAAATTGCGCAGTCGAAAAAATGTGACTTAAGAGGGCAACGGCACCTGATGCTATTCCCAATCCGACAACTGCCACTAAGAGTGGGATTGCCGTTGCTACCAAACTCCCAAAAGTAATAAAGAGAATTATCGCCGCGGCAAGAAGAGCAATACCTTCACTCGAACCAGGTTTGGCCTCCGAGGCTTTCTGAATGGAGGATCCGAGTAATTCCACCTGCAAGCTACTTCCCGAAAAACTCTTTGCTGTGTTGATGATGGCCGCGACATTGGCCTTTGTCAGGTCTTGGCCGCTCACATCCAGATGAAGTGTGGAAAAACCGATTTTGCCATCCTTGCTGATCGCTCCACGCGCCGTGCCATATGGAGAATCAATTCCTGAAACGTGCGGTAGTTTAGAAAGTTTCGCCTCAATCGGGGTAATTTCTTGCGCAGAAAGCACGCCGATTTTGGCTGCATAAACAATTTGAATTGATTCGCCCTTTTGCGCCGGGGCGTATTTGGTAATTAAATCAAGGGCGGTCTTACTCTCTGTCTTCGGCAGCGTAAACGAATCGCTATATGCGCTTCCAACCCTTTGCGAAACCCCAGTGATTCCCAGAAGAAGCAGTAGCCAAAGAACAACGACCAGTTTGCGATGCTTGAAAGTCCAATTAGCGAGGAAGGACATGAAATCTCCTTGGAGAGAGGTCGAGCCGAGAGTTGGCTTACCGAACGGTTGGTAAGTATACTAGAGGCATGGAGCGCAAGAAGCAAAACGAGTCCCGAGTCCCCGTCTCAACTAAGGCGGCTATCTTGAGCGCGGCCGCGGATCTGTTCTCCACCAAGGGGTTCGCCGGGACCTCAATGTCAGATCTTGCACAGACTCTGGGATTGTCAAAAGCGGCCATCTATCACCATTTTGAAGGCAAAGAATCCATTTTCCAAACCCTATTGCAGTCGACTTACAACGATCTTCAGGATTTGGTCGGCAAGCATAAAAAGATTTCATCAGCAGATTCTGAAAAGCTAGAAATCCTGCGAGAGTTTGCCGAATTCATGTTCTCGCATAGAAATGTGGTTCGGCTTGCCCTGTCCGAAATGCAAGGCGAGGTGACAACCCACCGACCGGAAGGCCACGTGTTCCTGCTTCAACTACAACACAACCTGGCAGGGAAGAACCCAACTCCAGAGAGCCATACAAGAGCAAGAATTGCTCTGGGAATCATTTTCCTGGGAATTGTCCCTGCTTCTCCTCAAGAACTGCCGGACGTCGAAGATATCGATCTGGAACTCTTGTTGAGGATTGCCGCCGACGCTCTAGGAATTAGACAGTAACTATTGCCGCAGCTGCCACTTTCGCGGCTGACTTAGCGGCCCCAGCAATCTGTTCAATATCACGATCGGTGTGTGCTCCCGATACAAACCACGCTTCATAGGCCGAAGGCGGCAGGGACACTCCGTTATCGAGCATTGAATGGAAGAAGGCGGCAAACGCCTTCGCGTCCTGGCCTTGCGCATCAGCAAAGGTGCGTACATCTTTATCTGCAAAGAAGATCGAAAAGAGATTGCCGGCATTCTGCAATCTATGAGGCACTCCTTCTTGCGACAAAGCGGCGGAAACAACCTCACCCACCTCGCGAGCGCGCTTATTCAAGGTGGCATAAAGGTTCTCGTCGCACAACTCAAGGGTTGCCAGTCCGGCTGCCGTAGCTACGGGGTTGCCGCTCAACGTGCCGGCTTGGTACACCGAACCAATCGGCGCCAATAAATCCATAATTCGTGCCGGGCCCGCAACAGCTGCAACTGGGTATCCCCCGCCGATTACTTTTCCGTAGGTGATGAGATCTGGTGTCCAAGACTCCTCCGCATTAACTAGGTGCCACCAACCACCAGAGGAAAGTCGGAAACCAGTCATCACCTCATCAAGAATGAATAGGGCACCGTTTTCACTGCACAATTGCGAAAGCAATGCGTTGAAGCCAGGAGCGGGAGGAACCACCCCCATATTTGCAGGAACCGCCTCCGTAAGGATTGCCGCGATTTCACTTCCGCGCTTGGCAAAAAGTTCCTTAATTGCCTCGAAATCGTTATATGGCACTACAACTGTGTCTTGTGCTTGACCTGGTGTTACACCCGGAGAATTCGGCAGGCCAAGTGTGAGTACTCCAGATCCTGCCTGAACCAGGAGCGCATCTGCATGCCCGTGATAGCAACCCGCAAACTTCACAATGACATTTCGCTTCGTAGCGGCTCTGGCGAGCCTCACTGCGGTCATCACCGCTTCAGTTCCTGAGGAAACAAATCTCACTCGCTCCACAGCGCTTACGCGCTTGATGATCTCTTCGGCAAGAAGAACTTCGTTGGGACTCGCCGCACCAAAAGAAGATGACTTGGATGCCGCCTCGATTACACGACGAACAACTTCAGGATGGGCATGGCCGACAATCATCGGACCCCAGGAACCCACCATGTCCACGTACTCATTGCCATCAACATCAAAAACTCGCGAGCCCTTGCCCTCCACGAAATATCTCGGTGTCCCGCCGACGGCCGAAAATGCACGGACTGGCGAACTCACTCCGCCTGGGATCACTTTCAGGGCACGCTGGTGCCAGCGTTCGGATTGCTCAATAGATTTCATGCGAAGTTCTTCTTCAATAGTCCCGCAGCTTCCAATGCCCAGTATGTGCAGATGACCGAGGCGCCGGCTCGCTTTACTGAAGAAAGCACTTCCAATATTGCCCGCTCGCGATCAATTGATCCCTGGGCAGCCGCGGCCTCAAGCATCGCCATCTCGCCGGAAACTATGTAACTGGCGGTAGGAACATCCACGGCGTGTGAAGTTGCATAGAGAATGTCCAGATAGGCAAGAGCCGGTTTGACCATGACGATGTCGGCACCTTCTGCAACATCTAGTCGAACCTCACGCATCGATTCTTTGATGTTTCCTGGATCTTGTTGATATGTGTTGCGATCCCCTTCTAACTCTGATTCCACTGCTTCGCGGAATGGTCCGTAGAAAGCCGATGCGAACTTAGCCGCATAGGCAAGTATGAGGACATCGTTGAAATTGGCCGAATCCAGTGCTTGTCGAACCACTCCAACTTGACCATCCATCATCCCGCTGGTGCCAACCATATGGGCACCCGACCGTGCGAGCACCTGCGCCATCTGGCCATAAATCTTCAATGTTGCGTCGTTATCAATCGAACCTTGTGTGTCGAGGACGCCGCAATGGCCGTGACTTGTGAACTCGTCAAGACAGAGATCGGCGGCAATCACCAACTCGTCTCCCGCAATATTGCGGGCATCTCGGATGGCACTGGATAGAACTCCGTTTGGATTCAGCGCTTCCGTGCCTAAAGCATCGCGAACTTCCGGAATTCCAAAAATCATCACTCCGCCAATGCCTGCGTTGAGCGCACGATCGACTTCTGATTTAAATGACTCCTTTGTGTGCTGCACGACCCCTGGCATTCCCGTTATGGGTTTTGGAGAAGTGAGTCCTTCGCGAATAAAGACAGGCAAGATCAGCGAACTCGGTGCGACATTCGTATCACGGACCATTGCCCGCAACTTCGCGGTACTCCGAAGTCGCCTTGGTCGTTCGATGATCCCCATGATGCCTGCCTTTTCTCTTTAGAAATTCTCTCAACAGAGTAGCGAATATATGGTGGAGGCCACCACTTGCGCCGATGGATTTGGAGAGATTGCCGACGCCACAAGTCCTTGATCTTCGAGTGCCTGAGCAGTGGTTGCACCAGCGCAAATCAATGGAACCGCCGGATTTGAAAGAAAATGAGTGAGGGCGCGGACCGCACTCGGTGAGCGGAAAAGAATTGCTCCAATTTCACCCTCCCTTACGAGTTGGGCCGATTTCGGCTCCTTTTCAACTGGGGAGGTCATATACACGACGGCTGTGCTGACCCGCCAGCCCGCCGCAATGAGGGTCGAAGGCAGGGACTTCATTGCCAGATTTCCTCCGGGAACAAGGGCATGCCCCGAAGAAGATGTGTCTACCAATGCGTCCGCCAATGACTTGGCGGTGGCTTCACTCGGAATCAATACGTTGCTGGCACCGAATTCGGTTAGGGCATCCGCCGTCGACTGGCCGACTGCCGCAAACCTCACGTTGGCACGGGCGGCTATCGCGGCACGTAAACGATCTTCCCCGACAATATGTGCCCAGAATTTTAAGGCGTTTACCGAAGTGGCAAGGAGCCACATCGGATGGTCCGCGTCCTCGAGAAGAGAAAGCAGGCTTTCGCCCTCTTTCGAATCGTGAGCGACCTTGATCTCGATATAGGGATCAACGAATGAAGTAATTCCCAGTTTTGCGAGGGCAGCTTCATCGACCTCATTGTTACTACTACGAATAAGTAAAACGGGCTTAGTCACGGGTCGATCCCAATCGGGAGCCCAATGGAGTTTTCAAGATTTCACCAGCGAGAGCCAATCCGAGTTCGTGGGCGGCGACAAGATCTTCAATGCTCAATTGGCTTCGAACCATGGTGGCGCGCTCATGCTCGTCCGCATCAGGGGCGGAGAGTTCTGCAGTCAGTGAGAGTGTTCCATCATTGAATTCTCCGAGGGCGCCAATTGCGGTGGCACATGTTGCGCCAATTCCCACCAGAACTGCGCGTTCGGCAGTTGTCACAAACCTTGTCAACGGATCGTTGAGCAGCGCGAGAGTGGAGATGAGTTCGGAGTCATCGCTTCGGCATTCAACCGCAAGGGCGCCTTGAGCAGGTGCTGGCAATAGGAGATCTGAAGTGAAAAACTCCGTAATTTTGTCGGCATGCCCGACGCGATTTAGTCCAGCCACCGCCAACACGGCTGCGTCATATTCACCCTCTTCGACTTTCCGCAAACGTGTATCCACATTTCCGCGCATGGGAAGAACTAGTAGATCAGGGCGGATATGAAGGATGCGAGCAGATCGTCGTGGCGATGAAGTTCCGACCCTTGCACCAGAGGGCAAATCCATCAGCAAAATGTTGTTACGCGATATCAAAGCGTCACGAAAATCCTCACGTTTGGGAACGGCCGCAATCTCAATTTCCCGCTCTGGCAGCGAAGGAAGGTCCTTGAAAGAATGGACGATCACGTCTACTTCCCCTCGCAAAAGGGCGGCGCGAAGAGCTGTCACAAAAACACCTGGACGAGCCGGCTTCGTCAGCGAAGTAGTTACATCATCGCCTTCGGTGCGAATTATCCGCTCGGAAATCTTGTAGCCAGCCAAGGTTTCTAGCGATGAACCGATAATCCTGGTCTGCGTTGTTGCAAGAAGGCTTCCCCTAGTGCCAATAATTAATGGGCGATCAGACATCTTCTGGTGTCTCAACATCGATGCCGAAGAGAACTTGTATTGCCGTCCGATAATCATGCTGCTCGCCGTCGCGAACGAGGCTGCGAGCGCGCACCGATGGCGTGTGGAGAAGTGCATTTGTTACCCGGTGAAGGGAGAACTCAACATCAGCTGCGATCTCATCACCGACACGGTCTCGCACGCGCTTTACTTCTAGGTCGATCAAAATTCCCACGTGAGAACGCATCGCTGCGATGGCAGGATCCATCGTTCGGGCCGACTGCTCATTTTCAAATTTGACGACGGCCTTCTGCACTATGTCACGTGCTTGTTCGATTTCCTCACCGTGTTCTTTGGGTGCATTGACGCGAACTACGTCGAGATCAATCACATCCACCGACTCCAGGGCACGAACATCTGAAGCAAAGTCTGAAGAAAGGGCAACGTCGATCATCGGGAGAAACTTGTCTCCTCGAGAGGCACGCACAAAGTCGGCATTGAGAATCGAGGTTGCATTGCCACTGCATCCAACTACCAGATCCGCATTTGCCAGCGCTTCTTGAAGTCCGTCGTGGAAAATCGGAGTCGTGTCATGAGTTTCGCTGAACTGCTTTGCCCGACCCGTTGCAGAGTAAATGGAAATATCCTTACATCCGCGACGCTGCAACGCAGCTACGGCAACTCTCGCATAAGCACCAGTGCCCAGAACGATGGCGCGTTTTCCGGCGATCGCACCATATCGCGACTCAACAACATTGAGTGCAACGTCAACGATTGACCGGCCCGCTGCCCCCAATCCGGTGGAACTCGTCACTACTTTCGACGTGGCCAATGCTCGCTGAAAGAGTTGCTCAAGAAGTGGTGTGGTCGTCTTCTCTTTCTGCGCGTGGGTGAAAGCCGTCCGTACCTGACCGGCGATCTCGGCTTCACCAACGATCATCGAGTCCAACCCCGCCGCCACAGAGAAAACATGTTCCACGACTGAGAATCCCGCGGACACCTGCAGCGAATGATTCGTCTGCTCGGCCCCCAGCCCTGATATCTCGCTGATTGCCTGGAGGGCGTGATCGACGGTGGAATGAAAAACTTCAGTCTCGAAATAGACCTCAAAGCGATTGCAGGTGGCTACCAGCACCCCGCCCGAAATACCGGTTTCTGAAGATGGCGCTGTGAAAAGACGCTCTCGAATCTGGCTGGCTTCTCGTTCAAGCAATTCGAGTTTGGATAGTGCCAGATTGTGGTGACTTGCACCAATGAGTACCAACGCCACTCGCGAATAGTAGTCCCATTTCAATGGCATGATGATCCCGTGCCCTTGCCATCAAATCACCCGCTGGTTACTGGGCTTACAGCGCATTCCCAGTTAGTTCAGGCCTACGGTGGTATTCGTACTGGACGCCTTCCTATCTGGTTGATGCGCCAAGCCGGTCGGTCGCTGCCCGAGTATCGCGCCCTCCGCGAGGGTGTGCCCATGCTTGATTCATGTCTGCGACCCGAGATGGCCGCTGAAATCACCCTTCAACCCGTTCGCCGTCACAAAGTTGATGCTGCAATATTTTTTAGCGACATTGTCATTCCACTCAGGCTTGCTGGCGTCGATGTAGACATCGTCGCCGGAGTTGGACCAGTGATGGCACACCCAGTAAGAACGCGTGAGGATCTCAATTCACTTCGCGAACTGGAAGTCGATGCACTTTCTCCAATCACGCAGGCAATTCACATTGTGACCGCGGAACTTGGAAAAACACCTCTGATCGGATTCGGCGGCGCGCCCTTTACCCTCGCGTCATATTTGATTGAAGGTGCGCCATCGAAGGATCTTCCCATTACTCGGGCTTTGATGAAGAGCGATCCAGATCTCTGGAATGACATTCTCGCGTGGGTTTCTCGAGCGACGAGTTCATTCATTCGAGCCCAAGTAATGGCCGGGGCCAGTGCCCTGCAGCTATTTGATTCCTGGGCAGGGCGACTTTCTAAAGATGAGTACCTTCGTTTCGCAGCACCACATTCCACGTCGGTCATGACCTCACTTTCCAACCTTCCAGTAGCCCGAGTCCATTTCGGAACGAAGACTGGCTCCATGCTTCCTGAAATGCGAGACGTCGGAGCAACGGTTATGGGGATTGATACCGATACTCCTCTAGATGTCGCGAACTCTTTACTAGGCGGCAACATCCCCCTTCAAGGCAATATTGACCCCGAGAAATTGAGTGGTCCATGGGATGCACTAAAGGCGCATGTAATAGAAGTCATCCGGAGTGGGTCAGTTGCGCCGGCTCACATAGTGAATCTGGGACATGGAGTACCTCCCGACACTGATCCCGAAGTTTTAACCAGATTGGTCGCCCTCGTTCACGAGCAATAAGAGATACTTCGAACCGTGCCTGACCTGATCTCATCCGTTTCGAACATACTTAAAGAAGTAGCCGAAACATGCGTAATGCCAGTATTTGGCAGGAGGGAAGCAAATCCAAGAGAGAAATCCCCCGGCGAGTGGGTTACCGAAGCAGATAGTGCCGGTGAGGCATTCCTTGAACGAGCGTTAAGTTCTTTAATTCCCGGGTCTCTGGTGGTTGGCGAAGAGGCGGTCTCGGCCGATCCAAGAGTTCTTGGTCAACTCGCGAGCGATGGCGATGTGTGGCTCATTGATCCACTTGATGGAACTTCGAATTTTGCTCAGGGTTTGCCACCATTTGCACTAATGGTCGCCCTTATTCGGCATGGCAACACAGTCGCATCCTGGATTTTGGATCCAGTTACCAACCAGTTCTCGATCTCAGAAAAAGGATCAGGATCTTGGATAAACGGCGTGCAAATCAAAGTGTCTGAAATCTCCTCAGAATTAAGCGGCATGAGGGGTGCGGTATTGCGCCGGTTTTGATTACCCGTCAATTGCGAATGGATCAATGGATTTCGTCCTTTATTGGCGCACCCTCCCGTGGGATCACGCACCAGGAGTCTTGTTCTTGCAGGAGGCGGGAGGAAGTGCGATTCGACCAGATGGATCCGAGTACCTCGTCTCCAACCATGATAAATCTGGACTGCTTGTGGCGCGTAACAAAGAGACGTGGTCAAAGGTAAACTCAACTTTCTTTGTTTAAGCCCTCGCGATATACCTGACGCGGTAAATATGCGCTTCCTGGCCCCAAGTGCGATAATCCCCCAATGACTGAGCAACTGAGCAAGGCCACGGCACGCGAAATCAACGAGACGATCCGTTACACATCGTGGACGGTTCTGCGCCGTACTCAACCTCTTGAATCGCCGCGAAAGGCCGTCGAAGAGTTCTTAGGAGTCTTGAAGCAAGCAAGCGACAAAGACGTACAACTGCGCGGGATATACGACGTTTCAGGATTGCGGGCTAACGCAGACATCATGCTCTGGTTTCATGCGCCGTCAGCAGGACTCATACAAGAAACGCTACGCGAAATTCGGCGAACCGCGCTCGGTCGCGCGACTGAAACATCGTGGGCGGCAATGGGATTACATCGCCCCGCCGAGTTCAACAAGGGACATGTTCCGGCCTTCATGGCTGGTGAGAAACCCAAAGATTGGATCACGGTCTATCCGTTTGTCCGTTCTTACGATTGGTACATCCTTCCCGAGGAGGAACGACGGGAAATGCTCGTGGAGCACGGAATGGCCGCGCGCGGTTACAAAAATTTGTTGAGCAATACAGTCGCAGCGTTCGCCTTAGGTGATTACGAATGGATCCTTGCTCTGGAATCCGATGATCTACATGATCTCGTTGACATGATGCGCGATCTACGGGCTACAAAGGCACGTTTGCATGTCCGCGAGGAAATACCCTTTTTCACGGGGCGGATAATCGAACCAGCCGCAATTGAAGAATTGCTTGCATGACCTACGACGCCGTTTTACTCACTTCTTTCGGCGGTCCGGAAAATCCCGAAGAGGTGATGCCTTTTCTCGAAAGAGTCACTGCCGGTCGAGGGATCCCGCGGGAGCGCCTGGAAGAAGTTTCTCATCACTACTTGGCGCTCGGGGGCGTGAGCCCGATCAATCAACAGAACCGAGAGTTGCTCGATCACCTTCGCCAGGAAGTGAGATCACGGAACATCAATGTTCCCCTCTACCTTGGCAACCGAAACTCCGAACCATACTTCGCCGAAGTGCTGCGAGAAATGTATGCCGACGGTCATCGTCGAGTACTTTCTTTGGTAACAAGTGCTTATTCCTCTTACTCAGGATGCCGGCAATATCGCGAGAATTTGGCTAAGGCACTAGTTGATGCGGAATTAGTAGGAAAAATGGAGATCGAAAAAGTACGCCATTACTTCGATCATCCGGGATTTGTTCTCCCCTTCGCCGACGGCCTTGATAAAGCACTTAAAACGCTTGCACAAGAAGGCTTCGCTCCCAGTGATATCCATATCTTCTTCACCACTCATTCTGTCCCACTCGCGATGGCAGAAACCGCAGGCCCCGAGAGCATGCGCAGTTCTTACGTAGATGGCGTTTATGTGGCACAGCACAATGCCGCTGCCAATGCGATTCTTGACATAACCAGAAAGGACTTGGCCTTCCCGCTTCCGGACTGGTCACTCGTGTATCAATCACGCAGTGGCGCTCCGCATATGCCTTGGCTAGAACCTGACATTGGCGATGCACTCCGTGAAAGCGCTGGATTGGAAACAAGGGCCGTTGTCATCGTGCCAATCGGATTTGTGAGCGACCACATTGAGGTGATCTGGGATCTCGACAATGAAGCCAAGGCCGTTGCCGATGAGGAGGGTCTTCGTTTTATCCGAGTCGCTACTCCTGGCAAATCAGAAGAGTTTGTCTCTGGCTTGGTGGATCTACTGGAGGAACGTCTGGCGAATTCAGAGCGAAAAGCACTTTCGCCCCTGGGACCCTGGGCGGATTTTTGCACCGTAGGTTGCTGCCCAAATCTGCGGCATGAGTTGCCAGTCATCGCCGAGAGCGCCAACTAACCACGCATGGCTAAGAGCGGGAGGAAAAGGGTCGGATTCGATCCTGCCGTTTTGCGCGTTCTCTCCTCGCTTGCCCTTGGAATGTTTCTGGCCGCACTTGATCAGACTGTCATGTCCACAGCGGGTGCAACCATTGCCACCCATTTCGGACAGCTTTCGGGTCAAGGATGGCTGCTCACTTCTTATTTATTGGCCTCCTTGATCACGACCCCAATCTATGGACGCCTCTCCGATGGTTTTGGAAGACGCCCTCTCTTTGTTGCCGCACTGACGATCTTCATAGTCGGGTCAATGATTTCGGCTATAGCACCGACATTCGGACTCCTCGTTATTGGGCGCACTGTGCAGGGTCTGGGCGCGGGAGGTCTTTTCTCACTAGCATTCGCCGTAATCTCCGACCTTGTCCCCCCGCGTGATAGAGCCCGTTACATACTCGTTTTTGTGGTGGTTTTTGGATCTTCCAGTTTGTTTGGGCCGATAGTCGGCGGTGTCATCGCTACACAAAATTCCATTTTGGGCATCGTCGGCTGGCGGTGGATCTTTCTTCTCAATATCCCAATCGCACTTTTTGCGATTGTGCGAGCACTGCGATTCCTACGCGTGAAACAAGAACTTCACCGGGATCGATTCGATTGGTGGGGCGTTCTGCTTTTCAGCGTCTTCGTTCTGACGCTTCTGCTCCTTAGTCAGAACCTAAAATCCGCAGCAATGCACCAGTGGCGACCGATATTGTTCGCCCTCCTTCTTGCGAGTTTCTTCTTCTTCTTAATTGTCGAGCGTTCTCTCGGTGAGAGGGCATTGATCCCATTACATTTCTTCGTGAATCGGCTCTTCACGGTGACCCTGACTGCCAGCATGGTTTCGGGAGCGGCCATGTTGATCGGGCTTGTTGTAGTTCCGCTGTCAGTGCAAGTAGTGCAGGGCGAGACGCCAGCAGTTGCAGGCGCCATTCTCCTAACCATGGGATTCGGAAATCTTTTCGGATCAGGATTAGCAAGCAGATCTGTGGCAAAAACCGGTAAGTACCGATGGCTAGCCACTATGGGCCTGTTGGCATTCGCCGTAGGTTTTGCAATTCTCGTTTTCAGCGCGGGCTTGCCAGCGGTCGTCAGCGCGGTAATCGTGATTGGCTTTGGTTCGGGCTTGGTTACGCAGTTTGGTTCAGTCGTGGCACCGCATGCCTTGGGCGAGCGCCATCGTGGCTCAGGTTCGGCCATCAATACCTTTGCGCGCCAGTTCGGTGGCGTTCTAGGAAGTGGCCTTTCCTTGGCAACCATCTTCCAACTTTGGAAAACCCAGGGGGATATTTCAGCGACCACACTCAGCAACGCTGGAACTTCCCTTCGCAATCTAAGCCAAGTCGCCCGCCATAACTTCGTAACATCGACTAAACCGGTCTATGCGACGACGGCCCTTGTCCTCCTGCTAGCCGCCACTCTCACCCGATATATCCCGAATGAGAGGTTTGAGCACGCGGAGACTCTATCCATATAGGAGGGATCTCACATTGACATTCATCGATATGAGAGTTAATCTTCTCATATCGAAATTCGTCGATATGACTGGGAAGGTCCATGACCATGGCCGATGTAAAAATTGAAGATATAACTGTTGCCAACGCTTGCTCCTGCGATACCGATAGCGCCGCATCTGCTTGTTGCTCAGATTCAAGCGATGGCGAATCCTGCTGCTGAGCAAGGCCCCAGCATGACCGCATTGATCAGTCTTAGATCTCACAAGACCAAAACCCGCCAAATTGGGGAGCTCCTTTCCCTAGTTGCGGGTTGGACCCTCGCTCTTCGACTGAACTCCACATTCTGGAACTGGCTCCTCTTTGATGTTGTTGGACTTGATCGAGATAAGAAAATTCCGGATGTAATGCATTTCTTCTTCTACGATTCCACAAAAATTGCGCTACTCCTAGTTGGGATTACCTTCGCCGTCACGATCGCAAGGTCCTTTGTAACCATCGATCGAACCCGAGCCTTCCTTGGAGGAAAACGCGCGGGGCTAGGGAACGTATTTGCCGCATCCCTTGGAATAGTCACACCATTCTGCTCGTGCAGCGCGGTCCCGGTTTTTATCGGGTTTCTCTCTGCAGGCATCCCTATTGGCATCACATTGAGTTTCCTCATCGCAAGTCCGCTTATTAACGAAATTGCCGTGGGGCTGCTCTTTAGCATGTTTGGCTGGAAGATCGCGGCCATCTATTTAGTATCAGGGCTGACCATTGCCATCGGGGCAGGAATAATTTTGGGAAGAATGAAAGTCGAGCGCTGGGTAGAGCCATTCGTTTTTGAATCCAAACTGAACCAGCAACCTGGATTTGCTGCCCCCCGGTACACGATTAGTGAACGAACAAGTATTGGCATTGAGGAATCGAAGGCGATTGTTCGCAAGATCTGGCCCTATCTGCTAGTTGGTATTGCTCTCGGTGCGCTCATCCACGGATGGGCACCTGCCTCTTTCTTCGTGAAATACGCGGGAGCCGGTAACCCTTTCGCAGTTCTCATTGCAGTCTTAGTTGGAGTTCCTCTCTACTCAAACGCCGCCGGAATTATCCCCATCGTGCAAGTACTTCATGACAAGGGTTTGCCGATGGGAACCCTTCTTGCCTTCATGATGAGCGTCGTTGCCCTTAGCCTGCCTGAGATGATTCTTCTGCGTCGGGTTTTGAAACCAAAACTCCTAGCAACCTTTGTTGGGGTCGTAGGACTTGGGATCATTTTCGTTGGATATCTCTTCAACGCCATATTGCACTAGTAAGGAGCCAATGTAATGGACATCAAGATTCTCGGACCTGGTTGTAAAAACTGCGTTCTGCTTTACAAAATGGCCACTCAGGCCGTTCAAGAACTTGGTATCGATGCCACCATTGAAAAGATCGAAGATTACGGTCAGATTGCTTCGTATGGGGTTATGTCCACGCCAGCCCTTGTTGTTGACGGCGTCGTGGCATTATCCGGCCGAGTTCCAACGCCTCGCCACCTTCGAGAGATTATCCAGACTGCAAAGAAGTAACCTTTGGGTGGGCTAGCAGATAGTCGACCACGTCAGCTGTGAAATTCTTGGAAAGATGAGGCACGTGCTCCGCCCCGCCAATCGTCCAAAATTCAACATCTGCGTTATCGGCGCACTCGGTGTATTGATACTGAGTGGTTTCTGATCCCTTCTGTTTCGAATCCAAATCCAGTTTCTCGGGAAGTTTAAATACAGTCTTTGAACAATGATTCAGAGCCCCCCAGATTGCCGCGGTCTTCACAGCTCCTGGAATGACCTTGCCCATCATGTGATTGCCCTTAAAGGTCACGTCTTTCGTACCCCATATTTCCAAAATATTTATCGGAGACGAAGGCTTACACATTGACGACTTTGCATATCCACCACCAGCCATGCTGACCACCGCTGCAATGCGATCTGCATGGAGGCAGGCCATTGAGTTTGCCATGAAACCGCCGTTTGAATGACCAATTACGTATATTCGATCAGGATCAACCGTGTAGTTCTTTGAAACCTGATCGATGATGCTCATCAAGTAGGCATTGTCATTCACTTTTGGCGTATGGATGTCGCAGCACTCTGGGGTCGCATTCCAGAATCTTGTCCCCGACTTGTCGGCAGTTCCATTTGGATGGACATAGAGAATTCCGCGCGATTCCGCGACCGGCGTGAGGTTCAGATATTTTTCGAACGTGTCTCCTGATTGCTGGTAGCCGTGTAGGGCAATAATTAGCGGTTCAGGAAACGAAGCGTTGTATGTACTTGGTACGAAGAGTTTGAATGGGCGCGGGCCGCCAAAGGTAATGTCAGCAGCATTGCCCGAGGGCGCCCCGACAAAAATTGCAAGAAAAATGGCGCCAACCACTAAGAAAACGGTCTTCCGCCTTAAGGGGATCACGGGCTCATGCTAACCAGCGACCCTGAGAACGTCCGCCCTCCCTCTCCATGGGATTTGCGCTCGGGTGTGACCAAGATCCCCTGAGAGTTCTGCTTTCCTGGTTTACATCTGCGCGCAAAGTGGGAAGATACTCGCGTGGGTAAACCTGTAGTCTCCCTTGATCAAGTAACTATTCGATTCGCTGGAGATAGCGGCGATGGTATGCAACTAACCGGTGACCGCTTCACTATGGACACCGCCAGTTTGGGCAATGACCTTTCAACTTTGCCCAACTACCCTGCTGAGATTCGAGCCCCCCAAGGAACTTTTGCGGGGGTCTCTTCATTTCAACTCCATTTTGCCGACCACCTAATTCAAACCCCTGGGGACGCGCCAGATATTCTGGTCGCGATGAACCCAGCCGCGCTCAAGGCGAACATCAAAGACCTTCCCCGTGGCGCCACCATCATCGTCGATCAGGATGAATTCACAACTCGCAATCTCTCCAAGGTCGGTTACGAGACCAATCCCCTTGAAGACGGGTCCCTCGACAGTTACAAAGTTCATGCTGTCGGGCTTACCTCCCTAACGGTCGCGGCCTTGTCCGGGCTTTCGCTCTCACGCAAAGAGGCTGAGCGCTCAAAGAATATGTTTGCCCTTGGCCTGCTTTCCTGGATGTATCACCGCCCAACCGAGGCGACTGAGAATTTCTTGAAGGCAAAGTTCGGCAAGAAGCCCGACATCCTGGCTGCAAACCTGCTTGCATATAAGACAGGATGGAACTACGGAGAAACCACCGAAGATTTTGCAGTTTCGTACGAGATTGCACCAGCGAAAATGCCTGCAGGCCGCTACCGCAACATAAGTGGCAATACTGCCCTTGCTTACGGGCTCATCGCCGCATCGCAACGGAGCGGTCTCAAACTATTTCTTGGTTCATATCCCATCACTCCAGCATCTGACATCTTGCACGAGCTTTCCAAGCACAAGAAGTTCGGTGTTATTACTTTCCAGGCCGAGGATGAAATCGCGGCCATTGGCGCAGCACTCGGTGCTGCATACGGTGGCGCACTCGGCATCACTGCTACTTCTGGCCCGGGCCTTGCTCTCAAGGGCGAAACCATTGGCCTGGCGGTAATGCTCGAATTGCCATTAATCATCATCGACGTTCAACGTGGCGGTCCTTCAACTGGACTGCCCACCAAGACGGAGCAAGCCGACCTCTTACAGGCGATGTACGGCCGAAACGGCGAATCACCCGTAGTAGTTCTTGCGCCCTCTACTCCGAGTGATTGCTTCACAATCGCCCTAGAGGCCGCGCGCATTGCGACTACTTATCGAGTACCTGTCATGATTCTCTCCGATGGTTACATTGCCAATGGTTCAGAGCCTTGGAAGATTCCATCCATTTCCGAACTCCCTGACTTGCACGTTGAGTTTGCAAAGCCACAAGAAGATTTCTTGCCATATTTACGCGATACAAAGACCCTTGCACGACCCTGGGCGATACCAGGCACCAAGGGCCTAGAACATCGCATCGGCGGAGTAGAGAAGGCGGATAAGACCGGCGCCATCTCCTACGATCCCGTGAACCACGACCTTATGGTCCGCGCGCGCGCCGCCAAGGTGGCGGGAGTTGAAATTCCCGACCTAGTCGTTGACGATCCCAATGGCAACGCAGACGTACTCCTGCTCGGGTGGGGATCCACTTACGGACCGATTGCAGCCGCAGTCGAGTCACTGCGCGCAAACGGTGAGAACATCGCGCAAGCCCACCTTCGTTACATCAATCCGTTCCCAAAGAATCTGGGCAAAGTATTAGAGCGATACTCAAAGGTGATCGTTCCCGAGATGAATCTCGGACAACTTTCAATGCTGCTCCGCTCGCAATATCTCAAAGACATCATCGGCTACAACATGGTGCGCGGTCTTCCATTTACCACCGCTGAAATTATGGAAGCTGCGATGGAGGTGCTCCATGACTGAAATAACGTTAACTAAGAAGGACTTCACATCGGACCAAGAAGTGAAGTGGTGTCCAGGATGTGGTGATTACTCCATCCTTTCGACAGTCCAGTCTTATCTACCCGAGTTGGGCGTTCCTAGAGAGAACGTAGTTTTCATCTCTGGTATCGGCTGCTCATCGCGCTTTCCTTACTACCTAGATACCTATGGCATGCACTCCATCCATGGACGCGCTCCAACGATCGCATCTGGGCTGGCGATTTCGCGCCCTGACCTTTCGATTTTTGTTATCACCGGCGACGGAGACTCCCTCTCAATTGGTGGAAACCACTTGATCCATGCTCTGCGTCGCAATGTGAACATCAAGATTTTGCTCTTCAACAACCGTATCTATGGTCTAACCAAGGGCCAGTATTCGCCAACTAGCGAACAGGGCAAGGTCACAAAATCGACTCCGCTGGGTTCCCTTGATTCACCATTTAATCCGATTTCCTTGGCAATTGGCGCGGAGGCATCCTTTGTGGCCCGTTCCATTGATAGCGACCGAAAGCACCTCACCGAAGTTCTTCGTGCCGCAAGTGCCCATAAGGGCTCGGCCCTCATCGAGATTTATCAGAACTGCCCGATCTTCAACGATGGCGCTTTTGATACCTTGAAGGATAACGAGACTAAAGAAGGCGCGCTCTTGAAGATGGTGCATGGCGAACCGATCAAGTCTGCCACCCATGGTCTGGTGCATGATGGCTCATCGTTGAAATTGGTCGAACTCGGCTCGGTTGCCGAAAGCGAACTCGTAGTTCACGACGTGAGCAATCCGGACCCAAGTTATGCATTCGCCCTTTCGAGGTTCTCGAATTCGTTACTTGATCATGTACCGGTTGGAATCTTCCGTGATGTCGAGCGTGCCGAATACGGTTCGCTCGTTAATCGTCAGATTTCGGACATCGTTGCCGCACAAGGCGCAGGAGATCTCGAGACTCTCCTAACCAGCGGCGACACTTGGGATGTGGCTTAAGGATCTACTTTCGCTTCGCCATCCTGTCGGCCCATTGCCTGACAGGTTCTGAGGAATTAGATTTCGCGAGGTATTCAAACATCGCAAAACGATCCTCACCACGTGCGGTGAACATCTTTCCAACTGAAATTCCGTGAGAGGGTCGATAAGTGATTTCAATTGAATCACCTGCACTAACTTGGCCTTCTTGAATAATTCTTAAATAAGCACCTGGTCGACCTGCATCCGTAAACTCCTTGATTAGGTCGGGTCGATCCCAAAAACCAGAAAAAACGCGGCAGGGTGTTCTCGGTTGTGCAACTTCTAGAATTGCGTCTCCGATATGCCACAGTTCCCCAATTAAGGCACCCGAGACATCGATTCCTTGCGTAGTTAGATTCTCTCCAAAGCGACCGCTTGCGATGGACATTCCGAGTTCGCCTTCCCACCATTCTGTATCTTCGCGTGCATAGGAATAGATCGCTTTGTCGTATCCGCCGTGGCTCTTCGTATCTCCTACGAAATCACCTTCGACCGAGTTGTTCGCCAAGCTGACCGGTCGATCCACGGACCTCTTATCGATTCCGCTGCGGCCTTTCTCCCCTGCCCATGATTCTTCGTGCACGATCGCAGCGACATTGATCGACAGCAACTTTCCCGCGCTTGGTGTCATAACTGGAAACTATAGAGGTGGCTGGTAACTGCGCCACCGCTCCTCAACTGAGAAACCCAAAGATGTCACCGTTCCAAGGCTGGCTTCATTGATGGCGGCTCCACCCGTTCCGAATAGGCGAATACCATCTCTCATCCAATGCACAATCGCTGCTGCGGCTAGGGCCTTTCCTAAGCCCTTACCTCTGTATTCACGCAAAATGGAAGCGAAATCCAATTCCACAAGGTTCGGTCGCGGGCTTGTGGCCAACACCCCCACAAGAACATCGCCAGAGAGTGCACCGAAGATTCGATTATTCGTTGCCCAAAGTTCTCGGATAGCTTCAATTGTTGGAAGAAGGCGCATATTTGCGGGAGATCTCGGATAATCAGGATTATTAGTAGTTTCAAGTTGGAGAACTTCATCCGCCAATTCAACTCCAATTTCTCTCACATCAATCCCAATACTGTTAGCTTTCGCGATGGCGGCGGAGAATCTTCCAACGTCCCCGTCCACATTCAGCCGCGCTCCCCATGATTCCCCGATCACGGTGTATCCCAACGCTTCCAATTCCAGACACCGAGGATCGGTATCGCGCAGAATCTCAGTATCTTGCATCATGGGTTTGAGTGTATCCGTGATGAATTCGATTCCGTGGATTGCTTTGCGTACGAAAAGGGGAAGGCCCCACCCTCATAAGGAATGGAGCCTTCCCGGAGATGTGCCCCTGGCGGGATTCGGACCCGCATCTCCGACTTCGTAAGGATCGAGCTCTATCCGTTGAGCTACTCCCAAGAAAAATATCGTCCTGTGTGGCGTACGTAGCCTCCAGCCAACTCAACTGTGGAAGAGCAACTCCGGAAAAATATAGAAAGTTACTGAGAGTAGTCAACAAGTTTCATATGTGCTTTTTGTCCCAAGAAACTCACGCTGGTACAATTGGGTTACTTCGTTAGGATCGAAAAAAGTCTCATCAGTTGAGTTACTAACTAAAGCCTCGAGAAAATATTTCTCGGGGCTTTAGTTGTTACACCTAGGAAAATCTAACAAGTTGATTAGTCAATGGCTTCTGCAAATTGGCTTGCGTACAGATCGAAATAGAAACCTTTCTTGGCCATCAGCTCTGTGTGAGTGCCTTGTTCAATAAGTTGCCCCTTATCCATAACCAGGATCGTGTCAGCGTCGCGGATCGTGGAAAGGCGATGGGCGATTACGAAGCTAGTGCGACCAGCCCGGAGTTTGGCCATTGCCTGCTGGACGAGAACCTCAGTGCGAGTATCTACCGAGCTTGTCGCTTCGTCGAGGATGAGAATCGCAGGGTCCGCCATGAATGCGCGCGCAATCGTCAGAAGTTGGCGCTCGCCATTGGAGACCGTGGCGTTGTCGTCAGTGAGCATCGAGTCATAACCATCTGGTAGGGAACGCAGGAAGTGATCAATGTTGGCCGCTTTAGCCGCCGCAACGACCATCTCATGAGAGGGATCAAGACTTCCGAATGCTATGTTCTCACGCATAGATCCAGTAAAGAGCCAAGTGTCCTGCAAGACCATTCCGAATTGACGACGGAGGTCGTCTCTGGTGAGCGAGCGAATGTCTTTCCCATCTAGAGTGATCGATCCAGAATCGATCTCGTAGAAACGCATAATTAGGTTGACCAGGGTGGTTTTTCCAGCCCCCGTCGGGCCGACGATCGCAACCGTCTCACCAGGTTTGACCGAAAGCGAGAAATCCTCAATCAACGGCTGATCAGGAACGTAACGGAAGGAGACATTGGTGAACCGGACTTCACCTTCCGCCCGATCCATAGGAATGGCTTGGGTCGAGTCAGGATCCTCTTCTTTGGCATCTAGGAGTTCAAACAGCCGTTCGGCCGAGGCTACGCCGGACTGGACGATGTTCATCAATCCTGCGATCTGCGAAAGCGGCATCCCGAATTGGCGTGAGTATTGTATGAATGCTTGTACATCTCCGAGCGTCATAGTCCCCGTTGCTACTTTGTATCCGCCAAGGACTGCGATAGCGACATAGATGAGGTTGGAGATCAGGGCCGTAGTTGGCTGGATGATGCCCGACATGAATTGCGCCTTGAAGCTAGATTCGTAGAGTTTCCCGTTGAGGGTCGAGAAGTCTTTGATTGCCTGTTCACGCCTGCCAAAGACTTTAACAAGGGCGTGACCAGTATGCATTTCCTCGACGTGGCCGTTGAGCTTCCCAGTCCAATCCCATTGTGCGATGAACTGTTTCTGAGATCGCTTGGCGATGCGAATTGATACAAACATGCTCAACGGAATGGCAATCAAAGAGACGACGGCCAACTCAGGGCTGATCCAAACCATCATCGCCAATACAGAAATGATCGTCAACAAGGAATTGAGTATTTGGGAGAGTCCTTGCTGCAGAGAGTTGGATATGTTGTCGATGTCATTGGTTACACGAGAGAGCAGATCTCCACGAGATTGCGTATCAAAATAACTCAACGGGAGTCGGCCCAACTTCTCCTCTGCCAGACGACGCAGTCGAAAGACGGTGCGCTGCGTGATTCCTGCCATGAGATAGCCCTGAATCCACATAAAGAGCGAAGAGACTAGATAGAGCCCGATAGCCAAGATGAGAACGTGGTAAACGGCATGAAAATCAATGCCTTTGCCGGGTATTACTGAGCTCTTTTGAAGCATGTCAGCCAGGCGATTTTCACCCTTGGCCCTGAGGCTTGCAATTGCCTGTGCCTTACTAACGCCTGCCGGCATTCGATGTCCAAGGAATCCGTAGAACACATAGTTGGTTGCACGTCCCAAGATCTTTGGTCCGAATGAACCGATGACCACACTCGTCGTAATAAGTAGGAAAACCAGCGACATGATCTTTCGCTCTGGTCCCAACTCACTTAGGAGGCGTTTAAGAGAACCTCGGAAATCTTTTGATTTTGAAGGAGGTGGACCAAACATCCCGTGCATTGGACCGCCGCCCGGACCGGCCGTTCTCTTCGGCGCCGTATTCTGGGTGCTCATGCTGCCTCTTCGGGGCTGAGTTGAGAAAGAACTATTTCGCGGTAGGTAGCGCAGTCATTCATGAGCTCTCGATGCGTGCCAACTCCAACGATTCTTCCCTCTTCGAGAACAATGATCTGATCGGCATTGAGAATGGTGCTCACGCGCTGGGCGACGACCAAGACGGTTGCACCGGAGGCAGATTTCTCAAGTGCCGCCCGGAGTTTTGCATCTGTGGTGTAATCAAGGGCAGAAAAACTATCGTCGAGGATATAGATCTGCGGCCTTTTGACAATCGCCCGAGCAATGGACAAGCGCTGACGCTGACCACCAGAGAAGTTGGTGCCCCCTTGCGCAACTCTGGCTTCCAAACCTTCGGGTGTTTCTCTAACGAAATCGGCGGCTTGCGCAACTTCCAATGCAGCCCATAGCTGCTCATCAGTGGCGTCCTCATCTCCATAACGGAGATTTTCCGCAATGGTTCCGCCAAATAAAAAGGATCGCTGTGGAACAAGTCCGATCTCCGACCAAATGCCTTCCAGGGATTGTTGGCGCACGTCGATTCCGTCGAGTTTGATTGTCCCTTCCGTGACGTCGATAAAGCGAGGAATGAGGTTGAGAAGAGTGCTCTTTCCGCTGCCCGTACTTCCCACGATGGCCGTGATCTTTCCAGGTTCGGCCGTGAAGGAGACACCAGCCAAAACCGGAACTTCTGCACCTGGATAACGAAATTCGACGTCGCAGAACTCAATAACGCCTTTTCTTTGGGCGGGGATCTTGGGGTCAGTCGTATCCACTACCGAGGATTTGGTTTGGAGAACTTCTTGGATGCGTTCGGCACTTGCCGCAGCGCGCGGAATCATCAAGGACATCATGACTGCCATCATGACGCTGAAAAGAATTTGCATGATGTAAGCCAGGAAAGCAGTCAGATTGCCAATGGGCATGCTTCCGTTATCGACAAGTTTGGCCCCAAACCAGATAACGGCAACGCTAGAGAGATTTAGTAGAAGCATCAACGATGGAAACATGATCGCGAAAGTTCGCGTGACGCTCAGCGTCGTCTGCATCAAGTCACCACTGGTTTCGGCGAAACGCGCTTCTTCGAAGTCGGTCTTGACGAAAGCGCGAATAACGCGCACGCCCCCGATCTGCTCGCGCAATACGAGATTCAATCTGTCAATCTTCACCTGCATGACGCGGAAAAGAGGGACTATGCGTCTAAGAAGAGTCACGATCAGAAGCGCCATGATCGGCACCACGACAAGGATGAGCGCAGAGAGTTTCACATTGGTTCGAAGCGCCATAATTGCTGCGCCAATTCCGGTGATCGGTGCCGCAACCATCATGGTCAGGCCCATAAATAGAACCATCTGGACCTGCTGCACGTCGTTAGTGTTTCGAGTGATCAAGGAGGGAGCACCGAACTGATTGAGCTCTCGGGCCGAAAAGGTTTCGACCGCGCTGAAAACCCCGCCACGCAAGTCCCTTCCGAAAGCCATAGCCACTTTTGCACTCAGATAGGCAAGGAGTATGGAGGCAAGCATGATGAGAGCCGAGGCTCCCAGCATGATGGCGCCAACTTTCCAGATGTAGGAGATATCGCCCTTTGCTACGCCGTTGTTGATGAGATCAGCATTGAGGTTTGGCAAGTAGAGGTTGGCGATGGCTTGAATAAGTAGGAGGAACAGGACAATAACCACGCTCCTGCGATATGGCCGCAGATATTCCTTCAGCAAACTAACGAGCACAGGTCGAACCCCTTACTTCCCAATAAGTCAGACCCTACCGCCTAGAGGAAAAATAGGAATTGATTAACGGGATCATCTGACAATACGTGGAAGAAGTGAGTTACCGGCATATTAAGATCGACTCCATGGAGACCGAGACATGGAATAGGAATACCCTAATCGGCAAGACTATTTCAGAGTATTGCCAATCGCCCTTTTCTGCCACAGAGCCAAAACCTGTGTCGTCACATCCTGCATAGTCTTTTCAGTGCTCAAGCCCACCGCGTGAGACACACAAGAGGGCAGCAAGTTGCACGTCCATGTAGTCAGCCCCGCGTCGAAAACGGCCGCCCCAGAAGGAGTTGAGAACCAGACACTTTGCTGGATGGGAATCTTTTCAAATTTTGATACTTCTTCTTCAGCCGTCCCTGGGGTATCACGGAACTCCATTTTCCCTGTGAAAAGAACGTGAACGTTGGGCGGTTGTGCCACATTCCTAACCGTTGCATCGATCTCCGTATCTCCCGATACTCCGTTTATTTGGGAATTGGCTGGAATTTTGAGCCATTTTGGTATATCTACCGCGTGCAGATTGCCGAATACGTGCACTCCGTTGGTTTGGGTGCCGGTTAATAGATTGGGAGGAGTGTTCACGTGTGGGTCTTGGAACTTAACGGTAACCTGCTTACGGGCTGTCACCGGGTCCGCAGTAGTCGAGCGATAAACGATGACACGACGATTCGGCCCGAGCGGAGAACTTCCCAGCCGACTCTGCCAGTAAGCGTTATTAGCCCCTAAGAAGGCCAGATTTATTCCGAGATTCCTCGCAGCAATGACGGTATCAAACATTCGGCGGGTGAAGTACTCAGCATGTCCACTAAACACGATTCCGTTGTAATGAGTTGAAATCGAGGGTCGTTCATCTAAATTAATATCGGATATCTGATCAACGTTAAGCCCTTGTTTCTCTATAAATTGAACTAGTGTGATGCCGTCGCGATCAAGGTGGAGAGCGCCGCTCCCTTCTATTGGACGATCCAAAGAAACGATTCGGCTTCTTTCATCGCGTCTGGCAACGATGCTTCCACCCGGTCCGAGGTACAGCGAACGTCCGCCGTAGGTGTTGTAAGCGGCCCAAGTCATCGTGGAATGAATCAGGACTAGTTTCGAACTTCCAAGTGGGCTACGAACAATGAGTGGCGCAATGGATTCAATGGCGCCTTTAGGTGAGATGGAAGCTATCAGGTAAAATCCAGGCGTCCAGTCATTTCCAACCGTGAATCGTAAGGTGGTTTTCCATCGAGTTTCGACCATGCGATTGGCGTTCCTAACAACCGGGACTTTCTGATCTTTCAGCTGTATTGCCGATGACTTCCATACGAGCCGAGCTCCCGATCCACCGTACCAGCCGATTCGCAGTGCCTCAAAGGTGCGTGGACCACTGGAAGCTAAATTACTCAAATGCGTTGATGCATGTATTCCAATACTTTGGCCGCAAACAACCGAAGTCTGATCGAGCCAGAGTACGCTCCCTCGCGGATTGGCCACGTCCAAATTATGCCAATTGCGCATTGTCATCTTGATGCCCGGCCTTTGATTTTCCTTAGCAACCCAATTAACGGGAAGTTTTGGGCAACTCGTACTAGGCGGGGAATTCTCATCTTTTGGAAGTTTTGTGCTCAGAGACTGAGCGAAAGTTTCCATCGTACTTTTTCTTATATCTGCATGCTTGGGTAGCGGGGCTATCTTTACAGGCTGGGAATCTTGCAACTCCACATAGAAGGTGACGCTAAAACCGGCTCCGATAAGTATAAGAACCAAAGCCACAGTTGAGAACAGGGTAGCTCGAGGATGGGATCGAATCGTTTGAAACCCCAAAGATAGCCTTTTTGCAAACTTAATCATTTATACTTTCCATTGGATATCACTGAAATGAATAGGAGTCAGAGTAGGAGGTATACATTACCCCGAAATGGACTTCAATTTGTTGATTTTGCCTCGTTGGCGACATTGTCCGTATTACCTAAAGTAGACTGCAAAGAAATCACGGCTCGTAGGCGAGAAATAGCGATTAGCTGGACGTTGGAAATTTAGAACTTTATGCGGTGTCAAGGTGCTAGCACCTTTAGGATGGTTAAACCACATAAAGGAAATCCAAGTCTTATTTATATCTAATTGCATTGCACGCACCGCCCCAGCATGCTGCAAAATCGTGGCAAGGCTACGAGCTGACAATGCGTCGCCAACTACATAAATTAGGTCACCATTCGCCGTAATACCTATTCCACTCCGCCACACATCCGTGGTTGCCCCCACCGTGATCCCCCAGTTAGCTTTTACCGCTGCATCTAGATTTGTGGCCAATTGTCCATTGTCGACGAGTAGCTTGAGATTCTGTCTCACTGAGACTACGTGGGTGCCCATCTTTACCTCGCTCCCCCAGGCCCCAATGTCCGTGCTGCCATCTCGGTAGGTGACTAGGGAAGCGGCCCCCATCCTCATTACTCCGGCCGTATGGCCATTTTCGTAATATCCTCCACGAGCATCTTTAATCTTAAAGCCGCCGTTAAACGCGGCCAAAAGGCCGGCCGAGGCAGAATTAGAAACGCTTGTCGGCTTAGACCAAAGAGAAAGGTGGCCCGGGTCAGATTGACCGGGATGCTGAACGACGCGACTGTGTTTCCCAGAGATCCAAACAATCGCACTTAAATATGAAGTGTGAAGCGAGTCAGGACGCACGTAGGCAATCTGCACGACCGAAGTACCGTGAATTGCTAGAACGGATTTGAATTTCCCTTCATTCTTCAATGCGGGAAGAACGATGGAGGGAATTGGATTTTGGAGCTTAATTCCGACCTTGGTGGAAGTTGAAGTCGTAAGGGTGTGACTTCCGGAGCCAATTACGCTTGGAGTTCCTCCAATCTTTGGAGGGTTGAGTCGATATTGCAAAGCTTCCAGGCCGGTCACAATACTTCCGAGGCCATGGTCACGGCCCCATTCGGCTAATTTTGCTGATACTGGATCATTGACTGGCGAAGTGACCGCTCGTCCAACCGACCAACTCGTTGCAACAAATCCAACTATTAGAAATAACATGACTAAGGCCAGAATTCGGCGCCCAAGAAAACTCTTTGGGCCAATTGATCGGCGAGGCGGTTTATTGCGGATCACAGACTTCAAGAACTCCTCACACTGGTGTTGTCAATGGATCGAATGCAAGATTTTAGGGAACCTCGGACGTCAATAGCCTGAATTTAAACAGAGAGAATGTCTTGAATCCGCATGGGATTTGCTGTGAGTCTACGTTCTAATGGCCCCACCAACGTGACTCGACACTAGCAACTTTGAATTCGGATTCAGTTTGATTTCAGGAGATGACCTTTACCGTTCGGCTCATGAAAAAAGTGGCAATAAGGGCTGTAGGACTCTCAAAAACTTATGGCGACAAACAAGCGCTGTCTCCCTTGGATCTGACAATAAATGCTGGAGAGATTTTTGGGTTGCTTGGGCATAACGGTGCTGGCAAGACCACCACGGTCAATCTTTTAACGACCCTCCTAGAACCCTCCGCGGGTATTCTCGAAGTGGCTGGCTTTGAAGGGTCCACCAATGGCGCCAATTTGCGTAATTCAATTGGTTATCTACCTGAAAACGTCCAGTTTTATGACAACTTGACCACAATGGAGAATCTCCGTTTTTTTGCACGGTTGTCCGGCCTTGCCAAACCTGATGAGCGAATTCGAGAAGTACTGAGTTACTTGAACTTTTCAGGTCATGATAATGATCGTGTCGGAAGTTTTAGCAAAGGGATGCGTCAGCGTATTGGCATCGCCCAGGCCATTCTGCACGAGCCGCAAGTACTCTTTCTAGACGAACCTACCTCCGGTCTCGATCCCGTCGGCGTTAGGGAACTACGCGATGTGATCGTTTCACTTAACCGCGACCTCGGAATGACGATCTTCATGAATACCCATCTTTTATCTGAAGTCTCAAAGACATGTACGAGCATAGGGGTGCTCCGACAAGGCCATCTTGTTTATCATGACTCCCTCGATGCCACACTGCTTTCCTTTCCCAGTGAAGAATCACTCGAGGAGATCTACTTGCATATCGATACAGTTCGGACGAAATGAACGTCGCATTAGTTGCTGCTGGTCAGGAAATCCAAAGCCTCAAACGAGAGAAACTTGCCCAAGCCCTACTTGTCGTCTTTGTGGCAATGGTGTCACTCTCCAGTTTTATCGGCTGGCTTACGAATAGAAATGTGACTGGAATCTATCGTAAGGTTAAAGACCAGGGTCTTACCTCGGCGGCAAACCCCTTCGCTAACGTCTCACCACTCTACTATTTAAGAAATACGGTGATTTACCTTGTTCTCGTCGGGGCACTTCTAGCGATCGTTTTGGGAGTTGCCTCTGTCATCCGGGATCGTAAAGCTCACACTGTAGATTTGATCCTTGCCCGACCAGTTAAGTCGAATTCCTACCTAGTAGGGAAGTTGGCTGGAGTCGCGCTTTGGCTGGCCATGATTCTTGGTTTAGTTACCGTTATTAGTTGGATCAGCATTGCCTTCATTATTGGAAAGCCTTTGGCAGGGGCGGATAGCGCGCGCCTAATTTCCTTTTTCGCGATGTCACTTCTCTTTCTAGTCGGATTTGTTCTGCTCGGAATGATTTGCGCCATTTACAGCTCACGTGAAACAAACGCCTTGCTCCTTCCGATAGCCATATGGAGCGTAATCACCTTTGTTCTACCTCAGTTGGGAACAGCCGATCACCCCGTTTCTCTACTAAACCCTGTACCCGCAATTGCGAATCAAGGCGGCGCATTCTCGACCTTAAACTCCGTTTTTAGCCCTCTTTCGATAACGGAACAATTCAAAAGAGTGAGCAGTTGGATACTTGGAAATTCCGATTTCGTGGGCAGCCCTACGGTGAGTCTGACCGTGCTTGCAATCGTGCTCATTCTTGGCACGCTCATCCTTTTAACAACTAAACGCGATCGCTTGAGGCGGGAACTTTATGAATAACATCTTCGTAATAACGCGAAAAGAACTTCTAGATATACGACGAAATCGATTCTTGTTGCTTCTCCTGTCGTTTATTCTGGTGGCAGTTCTCGTATCGATCTTGGTTTCAACGCTTGATTTTCGAGTTAAAATGGACGCATTCAATAAGTATGCTGCCGCTCTGCGTCAAGCCGGAAGCACAATTATTCCTGCACCACCGCAACTCTTCGCCCTTCAACTCCTGCGGGGAAGCATTGAGTACTTAGAAATCCTCGGAGCCCTTTTTGCAATCGTATTGGGTTACGGAATGGTAGCCAAAGAGAAACAGAAGGCTACCCTGGGGCTAATATTCACCCGGCCGGTAGGTCGCTATCAATTAGCGGTGGGGAAGCTTTTAGCTCTTGCATTGACCTGGCTGGGCGCGGTTCTGACAATTTTCTCGGTTGTAACGATCGTGGTCGCGATCGTGGGAAGTTCTCCTCTTCACTTAATTGATGGATATCGATTGCTCATTAGTGCATTGCTTTCCTGGATTTACCTTCTCTTGTGGAGTGCTCTGGCAATGGGGCTGGCTTCCTATACCCGCGAGTTGGGAATCAGTCTCGTAATCTCCATCGTCTTGTGGCTCAGCGTTGTTCTGATTCTGCCTCAAATTGGAGACACCATGGATCCAGATAACCAAGTACCCGGCGGCCTGTTCAACAGTTTGCAAATTAGCAAGAAAAATGAGCTCGCCGTACTGGCAAATTTCGCAACGTTCGACAAGGTACGAAACGGCATCGAAGTATCGTCAATTACGAAACATTACGAACGAAGCACTTTCGCCTATCTTGGCATCAAAGATAAATTTAACCAGAAGCCCATCGGTTATGCCTTCGTCGGAACACTACCTAATCTACTCTCGCTAATTTTTGGCTCCCTTGGAGTAATTCTCTTTGCCATCTTGACCACCAATCGTAAGAAACTACTGAGGAGATAACAATGAACCGCAAGAAACTATTTGCACTTTCGCTAGGAGTCCTGGTCACGGCCGGCACCTTGTCGGCCTGCGGATCTTCCACCCCAACAAAGTCTGCCTCAAGTTCACTGACACCTGCGGCACAACCTTCCACCACGAACACGACTAGTTCGGGGGTCACGCTCCCTGTTGCATCAAATCCAATAGTGAACAACTCAACTACCCCGGGGCTTGTCGTTAGTTACGCCGCTGCCGAAAACAATGTGGATCCCATTACTCACAATCCCATAGGCGACCAGTTGGAACTCACATTAAAGAACAATAGCGCTACTACTATGACAGGAATTGAAGTCTATTACGAAATGACCGATATCGTTACGAAAGCAAAAGAAGGCTATTATCAAAAATTGAATGGCATTGTAATCGCACCCAATCAAGAAGCAACGGTGTACTTTGATGGCAAGAACCAATTGGGCCACTATCCAGAGAATCAATTCAGCCTCTATCGAAGTTCATCAAATGAAGTCGACTTCAAGATCTGGGTAAGCGCTCCAGGCATGAAAATCGCTCAGGCAACGGCGTTAAAGTCGATAGGCACCGGAGAAAAGCCCGGCGCATAAGGGAAATTAGGAAGTTTCGGTGTCCACTTCGAGATGCAAAGGTAATCGAATCACGAAGTGAGCACCGCTCTTCCCCTCAAATAGTCCTATCTCACCGCCATGAGCTAGGACTATTTCCTTTACGATAGCCAGACCTAGTCCTGTCCCACCCTCGTGGCGCGATCTCGAATTATCAAGCCGGGAGAAGCGCTCAAAAATCCTCTCCCGATCAGCAATGGGAATGCCTGGTCCGTCATCGGCAACCTCAAGAAATGCCGAATCATCGGCTGTACGAATGGATACCTGGATCCGACTTTCGGCGAAACGATTCGCATTATCCAAAAGATTGATAATGACTCTTCTGAGTTGAGATTCATTTCCCCAGACGCGAACACTTTCAACTTTCGAAGAATCAATGAGAACTCCTGCTGAAAGCCGGATATCTTCAACTTCTCGCAAAGCGATTTCTCCTAGATTGAGCTCTGTTCGATTCGTCAATGGCGTATCGCTATCGCTGACTGCTAAGACCAACAAATCCTCCGTGAGCTCCTGCAGTCGCAACGTGGATCGAAGAAGGGCTTTCCTTCCTTCCTCTACCTGGCCCGCATCGGGATACAGCAATTCAACCTCTAACTGAGTTCGCATTCCAGCCAATGGATTCCTCAGTTCATGGGAAGCATCGCTTACAAAACGCCGCTGTCTCTGATCGGAGATCTCCAACCGATCCAACATTGAGTTCAACGTTTTACCCAATCGACCAATCTCATCGTCACTGCGTGGCACCGAAACACGTCGAGACAGATCCTTGGCCGAAAGTTGATCGACCTCCGAACGCATCATTTCAACTGGCCGCAGGGCCTTACCGGTCACAAACCATGTAACCAGGTAGACCAGGAGTGTCACCAACAAATTCAATGCAACCAAAAGCTTAATTAAATAGTAAATAGATGTCCTGGTCTTCTCTAAACTGTATCCAACGGTCACCGAGTAGGTCTTACTTCCCACTGTAATTTGCTTGGCTATCACGCGAAAATGCACACCATCAAAGGCACTTATTACTCGATTTTCAGTGACGACATCTCCCTTTGGGCCCCTAAAAATTGGCGGAGCGATTACAGCTGCCTCACCGGCAATATTCTTTGTGGTGGAGAGAATGTGCCCTTGTGAATCAAGCAGTTGCAGAAAGCCCGAGTCATCTCCGATCACTGTAATCTCAGGAGGTAGCACGTTATCGGTGAGGGATGATTGGATGTCATTTATTCTCAACTGGCCACTCGCATCCAAGCTGCGAATTAACATGCTCTGCTCATTTGCGACTAACCAGCCAGATCCAATCGCTGTGGAAATTAAGACTATGCTGGTGGCACCCAACGCTGCCCTGGCGCGTACATGCAAACCCCGCATTACTGATCCAAATTCAATCGATATCCAACGCCTCGTATGGTTTGAATGGCAGTAACTTGCAATAGGGGGTCCAACTTTTGCCGCAAACGTCGGATATATACCTCCACAATATTCGGGTCTCCTTCATAATTCATGTCCCAAAGCTCATCCAATAATTCTCTTTTCGAAATGACACTTTGAGGATGCATCAGCAAGTAGTTAAGAATTGAAAATTCCTTTGCGGTCAAGGTAACCTCGACCTCAAGGCAATAGGCACGATGCGCGTCAGCATCGAGCAAGAATGGACCTTGAGTCAGGGTTTGGTCTGCAGAATTTCTCTTTGTCCGTCGAATTAGACTTCTGACACGTGACATGAGCACCACGAAGGAGAAGGGCTTTACTAAATAGTCATCCGCCCCCAAATCGAGCCCTTCAGCGACATCAAGGTCATCACTTTGAGCCGTCAAAATGAGAATTGGGGTCGTAACGCCTCGCATGCGCAAATCTTCACATATTTCAAATCCATTCATTCCCGGTAAGAGAATATCCAGAAGAATGAGATCGTAAGAATTCTCACTGGCGAGAAAGTACCCTTCTTTTCCATTCGCGCTGGTTTCCACCGCGTAGCCTTCGGCCATTAAACCTCGTTTCAAGGCAGCAACCAGAGAGTCTTCATCCTCTATAATTAGTATTTTAGGCACGGATTTTGACCTTCATGGCGCCGACTTTATCTGCTTTCTGCCCGTGGAAGTGGGGCGCGAGCTTGTTACCTGAATCTGTGCTGAATGATCTTCAGCCTTAGATCAGTGGGCCCATCTGATAATGGCGCTAAGTCAAAGTGGCGAGAAATCAAAGATTTGGAATCGATCATGGCAATCAAGGCTTTATCAGGGAAGAATTTCCTGCTAGTTACCTAAGCGGCCGTACTTGGTTTTGGTGTAGAAGCGTCATTCATAGTCCCATCGGCAAACGCATTACAGGGCGCACCCACAACGGTCGAGGCGGTGGCTCCTACAAATCCTGATACCACAAGCGTCGAGACTTCATGTTCTGACGCGACCAGTACCGAGATCGTCGGAATTGGCTCCAATGGCGGACCAGCAGCAAATTCAGACAATGGTGGAGTAGATACACAAAGTGATGCCGAATCCGAAAGTGAAGTTGCCACCAGCATAAACGAAGATACCGCACAGAACTAGTTGGGTAGAGCGGGGGAGCACTAATCATTGGCTTCGACTTCCCCATACCGAAGCCGCTATTGAATAGGGACAATGGCGGATTCGGTACAGCAACGGCCAATTGCAGATGGTCAACCAACCGCAGAGAGTCAGATCAGATGAAGAGAAGTTGGGCTCCCTCAGTCATCTCGATGAAATCTGAGGCGCTGATGATGCCCTCAACGTCATCGCGCAAGTCCTTCGAAGTAAGCTTGTTCATGTCTGCGGACAAGCGACACGCCCACAAGTGACCACCAGCAGCCACAATCTGGTCAAGAAAATCCGGGACTTCCGGAATATCAAGATCGGCCAATTGTTTCTTCAACATTTTAGTAGCCATCCCGGTCATCCCAGGTGCTGGCATCATGGCCTGCGGAAAGTGCTTGTCACTTCCAGGTAAATGCAGCGCAGTATTGCCCGCAGGGCTAAATTGAAGATCATTCATGCGGGATTTGGTAATCATGTCGAAGCCCCAGAAGGTGAAGAAAATCAGCGTCTCTACACCTTCACCGAGGGCAGCGTTGCCAAGTATAAGTCCTGGATATGCCATATCTAGGTTGCCTTTTGAACAGATGATGGCGAGTTTGCGATCAGAAGCATCTGATCCGAAGTTCGGGACGATTGATGGTGTACTCATTTCATGCTCCTTTAGACGCAACCTTTGGGTTTGGGTAATCCAGCAATATAGGCCATCTTCTTAGCCGGCTTCTTTGGAAACAATGCGAACTGATCCTTTACAGGAACTCCGCCGACCGTCTGCACGCGACGCGAAGTAGCAGTCTCGCCCTCTTTCTTAAAGTCCTCGCGAAGAAATTTGATGATGTTCCAATGCGCATCGGTCATCTCAATTTCAATCTGCTTTGCTAGCGCTTTTGCGATCTCCTCGTCCCATTCGTCGTACTTGGTGAGAAAACCTTCTTCATTAACATTGACTTGCTTGCCGGCGATTTCAATGACTGGCATTTTGACCAACTCCTTCCTTCTCCACTATTTGATCTTTTCCTGCCATGGACATGAGGCTTGATATAGGAATCCGACGGCCCTTCAACAGCAGGTTCCAGTAGATCCATCGGAACGCCAATTTCCCCCAGTGATTGAGGCGACTTTCCTTTAGAAGTGAAAGCGGCCCGATCACGCGAAGGGGGAATTTTCCCGTCAATGGTTCGACAGTGTAATTAAAGTCAATCAACAAGCCCTTACCGTTCCCCGATTCGATGAAACAATTGGCATGGCCGTCAAAATCATGCTTCATCGGTTGCCCGGAAACGTAGTCCACAAAGTTTTCGGCAAAGAGATCTATCGCAAAGTGGGCCACAGATCCCGCCTTTGAAGCCGGGATGTCCGAGGCATCTCCGAGGGCAAAAATATTCGGATACTCCTTGGACAAGAAATTTCCCTTATCTACAGCTACATAATTGAGTTCATTACCCAACCCTGAACGAGCCATGAAATCTGCACCCATGTTCAGTGGGACCGTCACGAGCAGATCGAAGGGGATTGCCCGCTCGTCCATCGAGAACATTGTTTTAGTTTCAGAGTCAATATGTTCAATGACAAAATCAGATTCTAACTTGATGTTGCGGTCCACAAACATCTGACCAAGATGCTTGGAAGCAACTGGCTTGGTAAAGGCTCCTTCCAGTGGCGTCGCGTAGATGATCTCAACTTTATCGCGCATATGGCGCTTCTTGAAGTACGCATCTGCAAGGAAAGTGAACTCGAGAGGTGCGACAGGACATTTGATTGGCATTTCTGTAATATGAACCACTAAACGCCCGCCCTTGAAATTTTTCAAAGCATCTCGGAGCGCAATCGACCCTTCAAGAGTATAGAAATCAAAAATGCTCTTATGCCACACTGCTGGATCATCCATACCAAGAGTCTGATCGGGTCGGGGAGAAGTACCGGAGGCTATGACAAGTTGGTCGTATCCAATGCTCCTTCCATCAGTGAGAAGCACCTGGTTTGATTGAGGCACAATCTTCTCAATTTCGGCTCGGATGTAATCAACCCCGGCTGGAAAAAAGTGATCCCTCTTCTTAACCAAATCTTCAGGCTGATAGACCCCAAAGGGTAGTAGGAGCAACCCTGGCTGATAAATATGGTCATTGTCTCTATCAATTACGGAAATAGACCATTCATCCTTTTTCAACTTCTTGCGGAGTTTGCTGACCACCATGGTCCCAGCAGTACCGCCACCTAGCACAACTAACTTTTTCATGTATCCCCCTATGGGTATAAGGGTACACATGGAGATGACACCTGCTGATCGATCGGTCGTGTGATAATCACCCCATTTTTAGGTTGCAAAATCTTAAAAATCTTCTGTATGTCGGTGCAAATTGTGTTCTGTGCAACAGCTAAGTCCAATGGCTCCACGTGATGTGACGAGAGACGTTTGGCCACGAATGTCATTCACGGGCGGTAGGTGCGGATAGCAATCGATCGTCAGACGCCGCCGAGTAGGAATCCCCCGATTACGCGTTGTTTCTCAAAGATACTTGTCGGGATCAGCCAGAAAACTTTCTTTACATCCAGGCATGCAGAAGTAATACATCTTTCCCTGGTGTTCTGCCTTTGCTGGGGCATCGGAAATTCTCACCTGCATTTTACACACGGCATCTTGCACGAGTTCGTTTTTCATTTCAATATTCCCTTTCGTCTTGTAGAGCCAATATATGGTAATTAATATCAAAACAGCTAAGGCACTAAGTACGGTAGTCGCGTTCAATCCAAGGTGTGTCACCGACATCTTGCCCAAGTGATGCTTTGGTATAGCTGAGAAAAGAAGGAAAATACCTTCAGTTATCAACCCACTCAGGCTCATGACGAGCCAGAATATAAGCGAGAGTCGAATAGCAAGTCTATTCCCATAATACTTTCGGTAGATCATAACCAGAGGAAATGCCAACAGATCTGCAAAAATGAAGGCTACGACTCCACCAAAAGTAATACCACCCTGCCAAAGAGCCGCTGCGAGTGGAATATTCCAATCGAGCAGACAAAACTAATGAATGCAATAAACGATCCAATAATCGCATTTTCTAAAGCCGAAATGAATCCATGACCTGAAATAAGCAGTGCGCTCCAGATATGAATCGGGATGAATGTTGATGCGAGTCCGGCAAAAATGAAGCCAAAAGTCAGTTCTTTTCGCAGCATGATGAAGTCGCCATGGTGTAACCAGCCGCATTTTTCCATCCCTGGCGTGATGTGACCTTGGCTCCCCATGATGTTCCATTCATCGACTCCATATCGGTTTCCTCTGATGCGCCGCGAGCAGAGGCGATTAGAGATTCTGGGATCAATCGCGGAATTAGAATCGTGAGGAGAAGGATCATTACCGCACCGCCAACGAATTCCGCCAAGGCGAACTGCCAGCCGAGCAGAATTAGGAGAACTAAGCCAAGTTCGATGACGAGGTGGGTTGAAGCGAACATGAACATCATGGAAGTTGTGAAGTCTGCGCCACGGCTAAAGAGGCTTTTCCCCAGAGCGCTTGCAGCGTAGGACCATGAAGAACTGACCATACCGAAGAAGGAGGCTCGGGCAACTGTTTTCGGACGGTGATCGCCAAGAACGCTTTTCATCTGCGATTTGGAAACGAAAGCTTGACTAGCCCAGAAAGTGTGAATCCAAGTACTAAAGCCCAGAATGTGTCAAAGAACATCCACCAGCCTTCAAGCAATCCACTAAATACACTCGTCATGTAGCGAGTTTATAAGCGTCCTGGCCGAGAATTGACGCTTATTCAGGGTTAGGGAATGGATTTGGAGCACATTTAGACCAAACCAAGAAAAACTGAAATCTGCGCCCCGTGCGGCTTCAAGTTCTCAACCTTCGCATAGCCGCCGCTTGATTCGGCGATTGCTTTTACGATCGCCAATCCTAGGCCACTTCCCCCGGTACTTGAATGGCGCGAGCGATCAGGTCGGGAGAATCGGTCAAAGGCGACGGGGAGAAAAGCTTCTGGAAAACCTGGGCCAGTATCCTTCACGTTCAGAAGCAGGAACGACCCCTCAATCTCTACTTCGATCATGATTCTTGCATTAGAGGGACAATTTGAGACTGCATTTCCCAGCAAATTGTCGAGAACTCGTCTGAAATCTTGTGCACTCACACGCACATCCTGAGCATCAATTACATTGTAATCAATATCCAAATTCTTTGACGGATCGAGAATTCTCCCATGATCAATGGCCTCCGATACCTCTCTTATTATCGCTTCACGACCAGCCGTTCCAGATTTAGGTTCTGCCTGTTTATGGGAGAGGAACAGTAGGTCAGACGCCAGCGCCGAAACTCGACCAGCAGACTTGGATGCGGCTTGTATATCTCGAAGTAACTCATCCGAATTGCCAGCATTGAGCTTTGATAGCTCCAACTGTGCTAGTAATTGCGCCATCGGAGTGCGTAACTCATGGCTTGCATCGGATACCATTCTCTGCTCGCGTTCTAGAGCAGTTCGAAACTCGACGATTAATCTATTGAGAGTTAAGGCGAGTTCGGAAAGCTCGTCATTTACTTTCCCGGCGGGCAGCACTCCCGAACTCGGATCGTCAATGAGTTCCAGAGCCCTGAGATGCATTTTTCGAATCGGCCGCAATACGGACGAAGCCAATATCCATGATGCCACCCCAGAGAGTAAAATGAGTAATAATATTCCAAAGAATAAGGATTTAGTTACCTTGCTGGTTATCAATTCGGCCGTTGAATCATTGCGAACTGCAATCACAACCCAGTTGCCATTCCACGCATGAACGAGCGTTCTCATTACTCGATAGTTCTGTCCTGCGCGGGAGACCGTCAGGAAAGTCGGGGAAACTGTCGAACTCAGAAGTTCGTATTGTCCCTGAAAGACTCGCGGAAGTGTCGAAAGGGCAACTTTATGTTTTGGGTCAATTAACGCGATCAGCTGACCCTGGGCAGGAGGATCCAGTGCATTTCCGCTGTTTCCTGTCGAATTCGAGGCACCATCGGCGCCATTTTCTTCAGGACCCATTGCGGCTATGGCCACAACGTAGCTCCGAGAATCATTTCGCAGCAATAAATCGGTCGTGGCCTGAACAGATGTACGGAATTGCGATAGAAAGAAGAGTGCGCCAACGCCAAAGACTAAACTTGAAATGATGAGGGTGCCTATTGTCAGGCGTGCTTTAAAGGTAAGTCTCATTACGAGGCCATCAATGGAATAACGAATCGATACCCAACCCCACGAACCGTCTGAATTGATGAATCGCCATATGGATAGTCAATTTTCTTGCGCAAATAGCTAACATATTGATCCACTACATTTGCGTCTATATGGTCATAGTAATCCCAAACTTCTTCTAAAATTACAGTCCTAGAAAGTACTACTTCTGGGTTAAGCATGAAGTATTTCAAAAGCGAAAATTCCTTAGGACTCAACACCAACTGCTTCTCTCGTTTCCAAGCGCGATGAGTAGCCACATCTAGACGAAGATCGCCCGTCTGCAAACTCATTTTGGCCTCTTTTACTTCGCGACGAACTATCGCCCGGAGGCGAGCATTAAGCTCGTCAAAAGAAAAAGGTTTGGAGAGATAGTCATCGGCTCCTGCGTCTAGCCCGGTAACACGATCTTTCACGGCATCACGAGCCGTTAGCAATAATATGGGAGTCTTATCTCCACGGCTTCGCACAATCCGAGAAAGTTCAAATCCATCTAAACGAGGCATCATGACGTCGACAACCGCAGCGTCAAAGACCCCGTCTTCGAATTGATCCAGTGCATATAGGCCATCTATGGCTATCGTGACATCGTGGCCTTCAGATTCCAGCCCGCGTTGCAGGAGTTTGGCCATCTGCGCATCGTCTTCAACAATCAGGATCTTCATAAGGGCCATTCTCCCCTCTTCCACAAACGCAAGAAAGCGCCTCATTGGGAAGTCGAGGCGCTTTCTTGGTCAGCTATTTAGTTGTTTGAACCTGAATCTGCGGTTCCAGCAGTATCTGGACCAGTCTGGTCACCTGATTGGTCACCTGATTGAACGTTATCCGCGTCAACGGCTCCGATTGCGCTTCCGCCTTCATCTCCAGCGGCTCCAGCGACGTCTGGCGAAGTCTGATCACCAGATTGCTCTCCAGATTGCACGTTACCAGCGTCTACTCCGGTGCCAGCGGCTTCAGGTGCATCCGCGGTAGGGATGGAAGCTAGAGGGGAGATAACGGCTGGAGCATTCGTCTGTGACGAAGCATGTGCTTGGCTACCCATAATGCCAACGCTCGCGAATGCGGCGATGACTGAAGCAGCAATTGCAAGTTTGCCTTTGTTGTTCATTTTGTGCCTGCCCTTCATAGTTTTCTTGAGAAAGCGAGGAATTCGCTCACCACCAGAAGTATGCGTGGGGGGTCATGAAGTGAGTATGTAAATGGGATGAGAGTTTTCACATCCAATATAGCCGGCAGATTTGCAGGCCGCTCTGGTTAGCCGTTCGGGTCCTTGCGTACGCCTCAATTTAGTTGCCGTACTGCAGCGTGATTCCGATGTCGTCTAGCCCCTCCAGGAAGGGCCAACGAGTGTAATTGCGCATTTGAAAAGGTACGGACTGACTCCCGCAATGAAGTCTCCGAACCCCTAAGTCGATGCCCATAAGGCGTGCTCTCGAGACGAGCCGCAGACAAAATTCGGGCTAGCAGAGGATGGGTGCTCTGGTGTGATCCGAGTTGTTCAAAATGAAATCAGGATCTTTGCACTAATACTCATCAGAAACGCGCGATATCCAATGTCCATGGTCGTAACAGGCTCACACTTCGCGCTCATGGATGGTTGCGGATTTTAAAGACATCGCGAGGGCGGGCAAACGTAATTTCCTCGGTTAGAACCTCTCCACTGAAAGTTGATCGCACCATGAATCAAGTCCGACTTGAACACTCTCAGATATCGAAACAACTTCTTCAGACATCTCCTGAGGGCTCTGACGTTTTCCTCCCGGGATACGTCCACCACTGTCTAGAACATCACGGGCTAATTGATCAAAGGCTGTCATCGATTCGTCTCCCATGATCAACGCGGGATCGACAGTGATAATGGAATGAGAAATCATCTGGCATTTTGCATCATCTGCAGAATTAAACATATCCGGAACAAGTGATGCGGCAGTGCCACCAGAAATTCCCGCCGACATGGATTCCACCAATAACGCTAGTGCAAACCCCTTTGCTCCGCCCAGGGGAGCCAACATTCCACCTAGCGCGATACGGGCATCCGTCGTCGGATTTCCTTCATTGTCAAAGGCCCAACCGATCGGAATAGGTTCACCCTTTTGAGCCGCAGTTGCAATCTTGCCTCGAGCCACTGAGCTGGTGGCCATATCGATGACAATTGGGACTGGACTGGCCGGGATTCCTGCTGCAAGCGGACTCGTCGAGAGAATCGCCTTTTTACCACCAAATGCAGGCATGACGGCAGGGCCGTTACTGAAGACTATTGAAAGCTGATGAGTTCCCAAAGCTGGGAATACATAGTTACCTAAGGAACCGCAGTGGTTTGAATTTGAAATAGACACGAGGGAAATTCCCGTCGCGCTTGCCATTGCAGACCCAAGCGAAGCCGCCTCTAATAGTTGCCAATGGCCCATTCCCCCTTCTCCGTCAAAACTTGTAACACTGGGAGCCTTGGCCACAACTTTAAGCTGGGCCGAGGAATTGATCCCGCCTTTAGTCATGCGCTGTAAATAGAAGGGCAAGCGCATCAAGCCGTGACTGGGAATCCCCCATACATCGGCCGCAACAATGGCTCTGGCCGTTGATTGAGACTTGGAGAGAGCAAGTCCGCTCTTGGACAACAATTCTGTACATATTTCGATAGCTTTGGCTGCAGATAAATTCATGTCAAGCCGAAAGCATCTTGATTGCCCCGACCGCGGCCCGAAGTTGACGACCGGTCAGAGCACGCTCAATATCCTCTGTAAGAACTTTGCTTATCGCTCTTTGACTCTCCTTGGTGACTCCTGCAATGTGCGGGGTCAAAATAACATTGGAAAATTTCTCGAGTTCCCCGATAACTGGTGGCTCTACCACGCGAACGTCTAAGGCGGCCCCACCCACAATGCCAGATCTCAACCCAGCAGCTAAATCATTTTCATTCACAACTTCGCCACGACCAACATTTATTAAATAGGCACCAGGTTTCATTTTGGCAATAACTTGGGCGTTGATCAAATTCCGCGTTTGCGGGTTATTCGGCAAATGGATTGAAATGACATCTGAATTTGCGATCACCACATCAAATTCCGCCATCTGTACGTTCCACTCACGTGCCTGAATATCGTCCAGCTTAACGAAGGGATCGTATGCATAAAAATCCAAATCAAATCCACGGAGGATATTTGCAGTGGCACGAGCCGTTGCCCCAAATCCTAAAAATCCCCAAGTCTTACCGTGAAGCTCATTCCCTGGTGTGCGATTCCACTGACCTCGGCGCAACTCTGCGTCCAACTGCACCGTATGACGCAGGAGAGACAGTGCCAGCCCAACTACATGTTCGGCGACTGATACCGCATTTATTCCGAGTGCGGCAGATACGGCAATCCCTCGAGCGTTTGCAGCTTCGATATCAATATTATCCAAGCCAACGCCCGCTCGAGAGATCACTCGCAAGTTCTTGCCAGCGTCCATAATCGACCCATCAACGCGAGTGCGATTACGGACAACAATGGCTTGAGCATCTTTGAGAGCATCGCGGATTTTTTCGGGAGATTTCCAAAAATCGGGCTCGAACCGGATTGGAAATCGTTGTCCCAGGGATTCAAACTCTGATCCCCAGACATCCTCCGTAATCAAAATCACGCAAAACTCCTCTACCTATTATTCCCCACTGACCCACTCAGTGTTGGAGGTCCACCTGCTAGTGGTCTGACCTCTTTGCGAATTCTATCTGATAACACAATAGGAACGCTAGTGTCTTTTGAAAATCTATGAAGTGGTCTAACCTGTCCCTATGACTCAAGAGTTGCGTTACGGAATTATCGGCGCTGGAAGCATGGGACGCGAACATATCGAAAACATCCAAATTATGGGAGGGGCCGTTGTCAGTGCCATTTGCGACCCTTTTGTAGGCTCGCAGGAAGCGGCTCTTCACATGGCGCCAAGGGCCGCCGTATTCAGCGACCATCGCGCTTTACTGGAATCAGGTTTGGTCGATGCGGTAATAGTTTCTACCCCCAATGACACTCACGCCACCGTCCTAAAAGATGCCTTGGCAACGGAAATCGCAGTTTTCATCGAGAAACCTCTGGCGACAACGATTGCAGACTGCAAAGACATTCTCGAATGGAATTCAAAGCGAACTGCCCTAACATGGATGGGCTTGGAATATCGCTTCATGCCGCCTGTTGCAGAAGTGATCACGCGTGCCAAATCCGGTCAGGTGGGGAAGATTCACCAAGTCTCAATCCGAGAACATCGTGAACCATTTTATCCAAAGGTGGACAACTGGAACCGTTTTGCCGAACGAACTGGCGGCACCCTTGTCGAGAAATGTTGTCACTATTTTAATCTGATGGATCTCATCATTGGCGAGCATCCAGACAGAGTCTTTGCCTCAGGCGGTCAAGATGTAAATCACCTTGACGAGGCCTACGACGGAAAACCTGCAAATATGATCGACAATGCTTATGTAATTCTGGACTATCCGAACGGTACTCGCGCAATGTTGGATCTCTGCATGTTCGGCGAAGGCTCTTTTGACAAAGAAATCGTCACTATCGTTGGCGATGAAGGCAAATTGGAATCTTTCCTACCTTCTCAGAATATTCGTTACAGTCGCCGAGCTGATTGGGGCAGAAAGACTGGCTGGGACAGTGTTGCCGGAACAGGTCGAGGCGTAGAACTCAAGCAAGTCATAGATCTAAGTATCAAGTATCTCGGCCATCATTATGGAGCCTCTTATGTAGAGCACGTTAAATTCCGCGACGCAGTCATCAACAGGTCAACTGCGGATGTGACTTTGCAGGATGGTCTCATGAGTGTTGCTACGGGACTTGCCGCCCACAAAAGCATCAATGAGGGCCGCGTTGTCAAACTATCCGAAATCTTGGATTAGGACGTCCAACTAAACCAAGGTTTGGCGTATTGATCTACAATTTCGCCCAATTTTTCAAGGCGAGGAATCGATACGTCATGCAGGGCCTGTGACTTGTCCTCTGCCCCGACAATATCGGCCCACACTGCACGTCCAGCAAGGAAGCCGCTTGCTCCCCCTCGCGCGCACGCTTTCACCGCTTCCGCAAAATTTTCAGCCTTTACTCCATTTGATAGTACGACCCAAGGGCCACCAATTGCTTCACTTATTCGCTCAGCATTTTCCAAGATCCTCGAGGGCTCTCCTTCGCCGTGAAAGGGAACCTCTGCCTTGTATAGATCTGGCGCCCATCTCGCAGCTTCTCTTGCGGCCTTTATTAAATGTTCTTCACGGTCGAAGGATATTGAAGCATCGTTCGGACCTTTAACGATGATCTCTATGATGGAAGGCAGTCCCGAGATTTCACAGAGTTTGGTAAATCTCTCCACTAATCTCGCGCGTTTCTCCACGCTTTCGTCAATTCGCCACAAGACAAGAAATTTAAGACCGGCAGCCCCAATTGAAACCATGCGACCCGGATCTATATCTGGATCTACATCAGTGTCGGTTGCTGCACCACCCGATGGCCCAAGAAGCAAATCTGCAGCTGCAATCAAACCGCATGAAGGTTCCAAAACCTTCTGATTCACAATGGCATCCAACCCAAATTCTTGATCAACGAGCAGAGCGGAAGCAAATGGAGAAAGTTCCCGTGCCACATCCACTTTGAACTGTGTCAGTTGAGAATCGGACACGGGCTCGCCTTGATACGGTGCCAGCATGCCACGTAGTGCTTCTCTCTGATCCACCGCGACCATCGCTAATGCACCAGAGGAGCGAGCAATTCTTGAGAGATCCTTCTTCATGAGCGCCCTTTCAAAAAAGTATTCAGTTGGGTGGTCGTTGGTATTCCAGATTGTCCATCTAGTGATAAACAGGAAAGTGCCGCAACTCCATTTGCGCGGAGCAGCACCTCCCTGAGCGGGAGATCGTCTATAAGTTGAGCAATCAACGCACCGTGAAAGACATCTCCGGCACCCAAAGTGCTAACTACGTCGATTGCGAACCCTGGAGCTTCTACATAACCATCAAAAGTTGAAAATGCCGCGCTTCCATGTGAGCCTCGCGTCGCAACAACCAGGTTTTGCCCAAGAATTGCATCGGCTTCAATACCTTGTTCAAAGGTAAGGGATGGGTGGCGAAGTGCAATTTGTCGATCTGTTGGTACAAAAAGATCAACTAATGCAGGGTCGAAATTCTCCACGCCGTATCCGGCATCAAAGGAGATCTTCCCGGCCCTGCCTCGAGAGATCTGCAGATCGGAGAGCATCGTGATACCAACATGATCGCAATGTATCCATTCGACTGCGTGGGCCAGCTCGATTGCATATGAATTGGGCGGACTCTGCTTGACCATTTGCCGTGAACTTATGGCGCGAGTGTGATTCTCCTTCGCTGCAACAATTACACTTCCTGCGGTTGGATCATTTGAAATTGACACTCCCGTCGCATCTATTCCTTCGCGTTCAAAGATGCGAAGAATTTCTCGACCGTCATCATCATCTCCAATTGTTCCGGCGATTGCCGTAGGGACTCCGAGCCGCGCAAGTGCAACGGCAGCTACTGCGGCAGGACCACCACCGGCTCGAGCGATCTCATGTGCAATCACTCGTTCGTCTTCTTCTGGGTATCGATCCACCAAGGCGATCGTGTCCATCGTTATAACACCAACGCACAGAACTCGTGCCGTCATAATGTTCTTTGGTACTTGCCTTCGGCATCCTGCAATGCCGTCGATCTCGCGCCAGATACATGTTCCAGAGTGAATCGAGCCGCACCATCACCATCACCATTGGCAATCGCTTCGAGAATTGCCTCGTGCTGACGCCGGGCAATTTCAGATCTACCTGGGAGCCGCAGCGTCGTCTGCATCGACATTTGCATGACCTCGTGCAAGACTCCTAATGTCTGATTGATAAAGCGATTTCCGGCAATCTCAACAATCGTCAAATGAAATTTCGCGTCCAAATTCTGCAGAAACTCATAGTTGACCGGCGTGGACATAGTTATCGCTGCCATTTGATTGAGGATTACCCGTAATGACCGAATGTCTTCCTTGGTTGCCTTAGCTGCGGCCCAACGAGATGCGGGCACCTCCAAGGCTTCGCGAGCATCAAACAATTCGTCGAAGTCTGTTGTCTCCAACATCATTTTGGAACGAAGTTCTTGGGCTATCAATGGTTCCGCCACAAAGGTCCCCTGGCCATGCCTAATAGTCACGGCACCTTGTGCTTGAAGCATGTGGAGGGCTTCGCGCAAACTTGGCCTACTTACCTGCAGCAATTGTGCAAGATTTCTTTCAGACGGAAGTACATCCCCGGGCATAAGATCCTGGCTTTGAATCATGTCGACAAGCTGTGCTGCAATTTTTGAGGCCCGTTGGCTTCCTGCAGTAAGTTGCTGAGTCACTGGCCTATCCTTTCACAGCCCCGGCGGTAAGACCCGCAATGAAGGATCTCTGCATGAATATATACATGAGCACTAGTGGCAGGGAAGCGACCAATATTGCTGTGAAGAGCATGCTGTAACTAGTGGCGTATTCGCCTCGAAAATCAATCAAAGTCAGAGGTAAGGTCTTCTTATCCATCTGCGTAATGAGCATTAAAGGGTAGAGCAAATCGTTCCAGCAAATGACCGAGAGGAATATCCCTGTTGCCCCCATTGCCGGACGTGAAAGTGGAAGCGCAATAGAGCGGTATGTCCGCCAGGTTGAGGCTCCATCTATGCCGGCCACTTCAAACATCTCCTTTGGGATATTGCCAAAGAAGGTTGTCAGAATAAATATCGAAATCGGAAGATTTACGGCGATATTCACAAGGATAAGACCCAAGAGGGAGTTGGTGAGATGAAGTTTCACGAAGAGTAAGTAGATAGGGATGATATTCACCTGACCGGGAATCGCTAGGCCAAGAGCAAAAAGTCCAAACAAGATTTTCCCGGTTCTCGTTATCATGCGAGAAATCGCAAAAGCAGCCATGCTTGCCAAAATCAATGTGGCGATCACTGAAAATGAGGTAACTATCAAACTGTTTTTAAACGGGACAAAGACATTCCCCTCATGAATCAATCGACTGAAATTTGCCAAACTCCACTGCTTCGGTAGAGCAAGAGGCTTCGTATAGATTTCAAGGTCCTTCTTGAACGAACCAAGAACAACAATCGAACTGGGCAGAAGTACTGCCACCGCAAAACTTATGAGAAGGAATCTTCGAGATATTTTGTAGAACATTATTTCTCTCCGAAATTGATTCGCAGCACACGTCGTTGAATCCAGGTGGTGATCAACACCACGAGAACCAAAAGGACCGATTCAGCAGATGCGTATCCGAAGCGAAAGCTCGAAAATGCAGTGTCATAAATCAAAGTAACTAAAACATTAGACGAGTTCTGGGGTCCGCCCTGCGTCATTGCATATATCAAGTCAAAGGCTCTAAAGGACTGAATTGTCGTATAGGCCACGACAACCGCGGTGGTAGGCATGGCCATTGGCCAAGTCACAGACTTGAATTGCTGCCAACGACTTGCGCCATCGACCTCGGCCGCTTCGTACAACTCGGCTGGAATCTGCTGCAATCCGGCAATATAAATGACCATCATCTGACCGGTGTGAAACCAAATCTGCGCAAAGGCGATCGCATAAAGGGAAGACTTCTCGCTTCCCAACCAGTTGTATGCCAATCCATGAAGGCCAATCTGCTTCAAGAAGGCGTTAATGAAGCCGAAGTTGGGATCGTATAAAAAAGTCCAAATTAGTCCCACTGATACAGAAGAAAGAATTGTAGGAAAGAAGTAAACAGTTCTTAAGAAAATTGTCGTTCTTGTGTTCTTCACGAGAAAAGTCGCAAATAGAAGTGACAGGGCCGTCTGGGCAATCACAACTACAAAGGTGAACTTGAAACTGTTGCCAACGACTTTATGGAGAAGGTCATCATTTGTTGCCATATTTACAAAATTGTGAAGCCCTACGAATTGAGGCTTTGTTACGCCATCCCACCTCTTGGTTGCGTAGAGCAGGTTGGAAATAGCCGGATAAAGATAGAGAAATGAGTAGATGGCTAAGGCAGGCAGAGCCATGAAAATCAAAACTTTGGATTCAAGCCGTTTCCGCTTCTTTGGTTGCAGGCCAGAGCTAGCCCTGCTGGATTCAGCAGGGCCAGTCTGAACTTCCTCGACAGTGCTAATCAGCCACTCAATCCCTGTTTAATGGTTTTTGAAGTGGCGGCCAACGTGGAGTCAACATTGGCTCCGCCCGCAATCGCAATAAGAGCATCCTCCATTGGGTTACGGACTGTACCTACGTTGTTGAAAATGAATCGTGGTGCGAGCAAAAGATGCTTGCCCATGATGTCAGAGGTATTCAACAAGTCGATGTTCGATGAATAATCGACGTTTACGATACTTACATGTTGCGAGGAGCCAATTGCGTACTCCTGAGCAATAGGTGCCGTTGCCAAGAATGAAATAAAGGCGCGAGCAATGTTTTGATCAGTAGTAGAGGCCTTCGCATTGACGCTCAAAATGAACGTATCGTTGAATATGCCCTGATAGAGAGGTTTGGCATCTGTCGCAATAAAGGACATCAGCTTCATCTTTCCTTTCATGGCTGGATTCAAGTTGGTGACAGTGCTGATGGCGAAGGTTCCGGTTGGGTAAATAACCGCTTTCCCATTGGCAAAGTCAGCCGGTGCTGACGTGTCTGTGTAACCAGTCACGTTTGGAGGGAAGCAACCGGCAGCTGCCATCTGGCTGTATTGGGTGGCCATCGCCTTAAACCAATCCGTGGTCAGGTCGGCTTTACCCGTATCAATATCCAAAATGCGCTTTGTCAGCGTGGCAAGATCAGGGGCTGAATTCATTAAGAATGAATTCATGATCTGACCGGCGTTGCCTCGGGTAGCACCAGGGAGGGCGAATGGGATGTATCCCGCCGCCTTTGCAGTTTTGCAGAAACTGAGGATCTGACTCCAGTTGGTCGGTACCGTCCAGTGTTCCTTGGCAAAGATCTCAGTGTTATACAAAGGGTCATTGAACAAGAACTGATACGGAATGCCGTAAATCTTTCCATCGACCGTAGCCGGTCCAAGGGCGTCCGCAACTACGTTGTGCGTGACGAATCGTTCTTTCGAAATATCGCGCAGGAGACCACCTGCGAGGAATTGATTGAATTGTCCTCCTCGCGATGTGACGAATACTGCGGCTTTTCGATCAGCGCTTATCTTGGCGTAGGCCAAGTTTGTGTAGTCAACGGAAGTACTTATCACTTGATTAACATAAGTGCCGGGGTTTGCTGCTTGGAATTTCTTGATTATGTCGGCAAATATCGCCTTATCTTCTGGGCGCCAGTGATAAAACTCGATTGTTCCCTTGGGAGCCCGGAGCGCACGAACAGGTGAGGTCTTAACTCCCGAAACGTAAACTTTTGCCCATCGCAGTTTTCCGGCTTTATCCTTCTCGCAAATAAGAGAAGACGTAGTAGTTCCTGTACTTACTCCCGCAGTCGTACAGGCCTTTCCAAATGATGGGGTATCCGCTGCGAATGCCATTGGAACCATTGCAACTGCGGTAGCAATTGCGGTTGCGACACCAATACGGATAACGCCCACGGTTCTGTGTCCATCGAACATTTTCATATATTTGTCCTCATATTTCGTAGGGTTTTATTCTGATCACCATTCAACAAGGGGTATCCCCCATGTCTTTGCCATCCGGCGTATCCCTGGTCGAACATCCATCCACGAAATAACTAGATGATGTGGGTACCCGCCTGTAATGATTGCATTTGCCAGAGCAGCAGCATCGGGTTCAGTCAGAACCGTCGCAGTATTTCCTTGGAATTGATTCGCAGCCGAGATCGATTCGCCTCGAGTGAGAATCATGCGTAGACCCGTTTTATTGTTCGGATCCACATCCCGATCAATCCGAAACAGAGTGACTGGTCCGGTTTTGAGCGGAAAATTACCTGCAACCCCGAGTTTGCGATTGCAGTGAACATACTGAGTTGCATTTTCTGGATCGGCCGCGAGTTTCGTCGCCGCCGAGCCGCAATGCCAAAGTCTCAAAACGCCTGCGGTGGAATCGAGGTCCACAATGTCAACCAGATAATTCTCGTCACAACCAAGTGATTCGCTGACCAACATAGTCACGGCGCCGAGTACATCACGCTCGCAGGTAGTAACCAACCCGCGATCGGAAAGTCGCCCAAGAGAAGAGCATATGCAGGCGCCTAAATCTGTTGGAAATTCTGGCCAGCACCTTATGGCAATTGCATCGAGCTGTGCCTCTTCGCGCCAGTCATCGAGTGCTACTTCTACTCGCGATACTTTTTTCGCTTCCAACGGATTTACATCGCCTAGAGATGGCTGAGCAGATACGGCGGAAGCGTAGGCTCGCTCACCTTCTATTTCCCCCACTTGCGAAACCCTTTTAAAAGCATCATCCATTGTTAACTGCTCTACCCGAATTCCGAAAAGTGCATTCAATTGCTCCGCGTCATAGTCACACGGGGTAAAACCAGTGGGAGCCTGGCCAACTGCCCCGATTCGCCGGCGCGAGAGCCAGGAAAGTGCCCCTTCAATTTCTTCCTTTGGAGCTAATTCGCCACTTTGGTTAGGTAGGACCGAGGAGATTGGTAACTCGCCGCCAAGTGCCTTCTCTAAAGCGAGTCGGATCTCGGGTTCGTCTGTGTTTCCATGGAGATGGCGCAGCCCTTGACCAACACCCAGCAATGCGTGAGCTGCAAGATTCACCCCACACATGGAGTTAAGCAAAAGGCGTTCACCGATCTGGCCAGGCTCGCGTACGGACCAACCCAGAATCGGGCCAGGGACCGACCCGAAAAGCTCTACAGCAGGAGAGGCATCTGAAAAAGAGGCCATAAAGAGGATGTACAGATCGGAAGGCGGAATTTCAGCGCTCACGACATCTTCAGCATTCATGATCAATTTCGCTGGTCCGACCACTTCGGCCCCGAGATCTTTCAACAATTCTCGGGCTTTTTCGAAATTTGCCTGTGCTACAGGCAAATCAAAGGTTGGTCTAGCTAGTGCAACCAACGCAACCCGTGACATTTCTCTCCCAGTGGTTTGACCTCTCGGGAGAGGATGCCAGTGAAAGGTGGCTTCGTCAATGAAGTTGGGAGAGTTTCTTTATAACTCTTTCGCAATCAAGCCGGTCTACTTACGCAGGAAATCCGGACGTATCCGTCCTGCAACATGACGGTAGGGCCAATCGCTATCCACCGAGACCAGTTCAGGACCCGCTGCCTGGGACAGCCACGTGTCCTCGGCCTTCCAGCCCGCGGCCGTTGGATTCCAGGCAATCGGCTGGCCTTCCAGGATTGTGCGAGTTGAATCTAGATTCGCCGTCCAATCCCTGGGAAGAAAACCGGTGGGACCTCCTTGGTGGTGATGCGTCCATTCATCCGGCTCAAAACCGTATTTTGGATAGGCCGATACCGCCGCTTTTACCGGAAGAGAAAATGGTGCTCCCACATTGGTGGCATCTAGCATCGCTGCTTCGACCTGCAAGAGATTGTCATATTCCATTTCCGCAGCAGGTCCAACTTCCCCAAAACTTACAATGCGGGTCACAGAGGCAATCAGACCCTTGCGCCGTGCACAAATCGAGGCAACGGCTCTGGACCCGATTTGCGACTGTGTAGGTAATGGATGTCGAAACCGTCGCATCCGGGATTCCCCTGCAACTCCAACAAAAACCATCTCTAGATCGCTCTCCCAGAGAGCTTTAGCGATCCGACTTGTCACATCTATTTCACGATCCGTACTCAGCACATCTCGCATGGCAGCGCCCAGGGCCCGTGCGCTATCTCGAGATACTTCCCTCAGCCGTTCTTGATCCCTAGTTATAAGTGAAGATCGCAAAATCTCGATTCCTGTGCTGACATCCCTTCTTCCACCCATGGGAGCATCCGTTCCAACGTCATCGCCAACGGGAAGAAGCCCATCACGGCCGATCCACCAGTTGATCGCGTCCACCGTGATCCCTGGTGGAAATTCCTCGGCGATCAACCTAGGCGCCTCAATAACATTGGTAAGCGCCCGTACTTCCGACTTCGTAACGATTATGTCAAAACAGGCGGAATCAATCGTTAGGGGTACGTGGACGCGACCACCCGTGAGCCATGCAAGATTCGGATTTTTTCGCAGGACGAGCGTCTGAAGGGAATTCGCCTCCAGAAATGCTCTCAATTGCGCAACTCGCTCTTCAAAGGCAGTACTCATAGTTCAAACACTATACAACTGCGTTATCACTTAACAGATCCTGCACTGAAGTCTCAATTCAATCGTTTGATTCTTTCTCGGGCAATCGTCTGGCTAGGAGATTCTTGGCCAAGAATGTAGGAAAGGACACTAAGGAGAATTCCGCTTGCTTTAAGCCATTTTTTAGATCGTTTCTTTAGGCCGAGCACCGAGATAAATGGCTCATCCATGGTTGATATCGCCGCATTTGCGAGGATGCGATAGAAAAAGAGTCCACCAAAACCAAATGGAGGATGCAAGATGAAACCTACGATCGGTAGTGTCATCGCGGTACTAGCGATTTCATTATCGGCAAAAGAGCGCATAGCTGCCTGCAACTCAACGACAGAGACTGGGGCATCGGCCAGCCCAAGAGGGACGGCGCTTTTGCTCCACTCCGCAATATATTGATCTGCCCCCTGAGGAATTTCGTATCCAAGATCTTGATGCGCTCGCCAGAATGACTCCGTAAAAGCGCAATGAACCCACAATAGGTACCGCGGATCGCTTGCCGAGTACGGTGAGCGATCGCCTTCCTTGGACACATAGGTTCCTTCAACATGTTTGTGAAGTTCATTTACTCGACGAGCCTCCCGAGCAATGGCTTCGGTTGATCCAAATGTGGTAATCGTCAGCCAGCGCGTAGTGCGTTCTAAACGACCGAGGGGGTCCGTGTCATACTGCGAATGTTCAGCAACGCCAGATAGTGCTGCGGGATGAGTCGCTTGCATCAACAGTGCCCGAATTCCACCAACCAGAGTTGATACGGAACCATGCACTACCCATACAGCGCTGTCGGGCCCAAAAAGTCCAACGTCATCCCCGATTGCCATTTGCCGAGACCATTCGGGTGCACCTGTTGAATCGCCAGATACCGTTCTGCGAAATGAATCCGCCAATTTATTTCCGCCGAGTAGTCCGATTACTTTATTAATTCTCAAATCCCAATCTAATTACCAAATGTCACACTTCACAAAGATAGCGTGATCCTTAAGTACGGCTTGGTGGCGGGTCAAGGATTCGAACCTTGGAAGGCGTAGCCGGCGGATTTACAGTCCGCTCCCATTGGCCGCTCGGGCAACCCGCCAAGGTTGTACTGATGAAACGGCGATGCGCAGATTACCTTAATTAGCGCTTAATTAGCCAATTATGCGGACAAGGCTGATCAAACCACCAACCACATCGGGTTCTCAAATCGCTTCACAAAAGCGGCCAACCATTGCGCCGCCAGGGCCCCGTCGATGGCTCGATGATCCACAGATAAGGTGAAATTGATGACGGAAGCGACCTGCACGCTCCCATTTACAACGACTGGCTTTTGCTTGGCCGCCCCCACCGACAAGATTGCCGACTGCGGAGGATTGAGAATTGCAAAGAACTCATCTGTTCCGTACATCCCCAAATTCGTCACAGAGAAGGTTCCACCTTCGATTTCATTCTGCTTCAAACGGCCAATCCGCGCCCGAGCGATGAGGTCCTCGGTTGCCGCGCTTAGTTGGTTGAGATTCATCTGATTCACTGCCCGCACAACTGGGGTTATCAGGCCATTTTCAGTGGCAACGGCCACCGAAATATCAACATCGTCAAACCTGCGAATCTCTTCAGCAGTCCAAATGACATTTGCTTCGGGGACGTCAGAGAAGGCCGCGGCTACCGTTTTGAGGATGAGATCTGTAACAGAGACTTTCTTATCGGACCACTCATTGATTTTCTTGCGCATGTTCAAAAGGTCGTCCGCAAGACAAGGAGCTGAAAGATAGAAATGTGGAACCGATGACTTGCTCTCTGTCAGTCGTCTCGCAATCGCACGTCGCATTGGTGTGTGCGGAATTGATGTATAACTTCCGGTACCCGAAGCAATAAACGTCGGTGCTGAGACGGTTGTTGATTTTGCAATTGATCCGGTAGCGATGAAGGCTTCGACATCTCTCTTGACGATGCGACCGCCAGGACCGGTCCCCTGCAGAGATTTTGGATCGATCCCTTTCTCTTTAGCCAGCAGGCGAGCCAGCGGACTTGAGAAAATCCGTTCGCCTGTGACATTTTCTTGGGTCGCGGCTACTGGCGCATCTATCTTGGCTGAAGCAGAGGGGGCCGCTGAACCGGTCGAAAGATTCTCACTTGCTAATAATTTCTCAATGTCGGAAGCCGTCTCGCCAAAGGCGAGGATCACCGCAATCGGTGCGCCTACTGAAATAGTGGCGCCATCCTTGACCAATTTACGACCAAGAATCCCGTCTATTTCGGCTGGGACCTCAACCAATGCCTTCTCCGTCTCAGCCTCGGCCAAAGGCTGACCAATTGTGAATGCAGCACCTTCTTCCACGAGCCACTTCGAGATGATTGCTTCGGTTGCATTGGCCAGGACTTCTGGCATTCTCATAATGCTGGCCATGTTATTTCTTACCGCCGAATCCTCTTCGAACTTCCGCAAGTCCGGCAACGACCTCTTCGACTCCAGCAATGGCGGCTCTCTCTAGTACCTTGGAAATACTTGGAGAAGCCTCGCCTCCCGTTACGCGTTGTACCGGTTGATCAAGCCAATCAAAGAATCGACGTTGGATCTCATCGGCTAGCCATCCACCGTACGAAGTTCCGCGCGCACCTTGCTCGACGATGAGGACATTGTTCGTCTTTCGAATGCTTGCCTCCACTGTCCCCCAATCGAAACTCGCCCGATCTAGCCATCGCAGATCGATGACCTCTGCATCCATTCCCGACTGCTCAACTGCGGTCAGAGAGTGCTTCACCATTGATAGGTAGGTGAGAACTGTGACTTCTGTTCCAGCTCGACGGATGTTCGCTTTGCCAAAAGGAATTTGATAATCCAAATCCGTCTCTGGAATTTCACCCATATCGCCATACAAATCAACATGCTCTAGAACCAAGACAGGATCTTCCAAAGTCAGGGCGGCATTCATCAAACCGATGTAGTCGGCAGGAGTGGATGCAGCAACGATGCGCCATCCGGGAGAAGTTGCAAAAATTCCGGCCGGATCCATTAAATGCTGAGACCCGTAGCCGCTACCCATTGCCACCTTCGTGCGCAAGACAAGCGGCACTGGATTCTTTCCGCCAAACATATGGCGCGCCTTACCGATCTGGTTGAAAACCTGGTCCGCGGCAACCCACATGAAGTCTGGATACATAAATTCAACAACTGGTCGGTATCGCCCATCTAGTGCCATGCCCCCACCCAGACCGACGAAAGCGTTTTCGCTAATTGGAGTGCCCAAGATTCGATCTGGGTACTTCTTGGATAAGCCTTTGGTTGCTCCGTTTGTTCCGCCATTGAGTCGGTGAATGTCCTCGCCCAAAATAATGATGCGGCCATCGCTCTCCATCCGGCGATCGAGAACGGCCGCAATTGCATCAACAAACTTGCTGGTTTTTGTAACGCCTGAATCTGAGGATGGCTCCAATGTGCGAGCGCCAGATAGTTCGCTGGCATCTCCGCGCACGCCAGCATTGACGAAATTAGTATCGGGCCAGAGCTCTGGGCGAATACGGCGCTTGCCAGCGATTTCAGGGTTCGGTTCTGTGAGGGCCGCAATGGCAAGTTTGTTGGCGGCTACGGCTTGCTCGCGAACCGAGTCAACTCCGACCTGGTCAATCAATCCAAGTGCGATCATTTCATTTGCTACCCGCAGAAGTGGATCTCTATCACGCCACTGTGCTTCCTCCTCTTTGGTGCGGTAACCAAATGCGCTTCCTGGAAATGCGCCGCTCTGATGGAAGAATCTGTATACCTCTGCCTCGATAACAGCAGGACCTTGACCGGTACGCATGTACGCCTCGGCCTCCTTCATGGCAAGGTGGACTGCTAGCGGATCCATACCGTCAACTCGCCACGATGGAATTGCAAATCCCAAGCCGCGACCAGATAGACGCGTCTCCCCCGTTGCCTCATTAACATGCGTTGATACTGCGTACAAGTTATTCTCAATAAAGAAACAGAGCGGAAGTTTCCACGCAGAGGCGAGGTTCATACTTTCCAGAACAGAGCCGATATTTACGGCTCCATCGCCGAAATAGGAAACTGTCACATTGTCAGTACCAGCACGCTTCTGTGCCCAAGCATTACCCGCAGCAAGCGGTACGCCGCCGCCGACAATTGCGTTTGTTCCGAGTGCGCCGGCTTCGAAGTACTGCAAATGCATGGAGCCGCCACGACCTGAGCAGTACCCTTGCGCCAGACCGAGAATTTCTGCCAACGTCCGCTGCAGAACAACTTGCAAGTCAGGAGTTACCAGATTCTTCAAATCAAGTTTCCCACCGGAAACGTGGTTGATTACTTTTGCGAGAAATTGATGATGACCCCTGTGAGATCCGTTGATGGCATCTGCGGTTACTAGACCGACGATGGATCCAACGGCTCCGCCTTCTTGACCGATACTGCTGTGTACTGGACCATGCACCAAGCTTTCTCCTGCCAATTCAAGAGCAGCCTCTTCAAAGGCGCGGATCAGGTGGAGTTGACCCAGCATCGTGGCAAGCAGGGCGGGGTCGGCAGCCTGCCAATCCTCTGGGGTCGTGCGAAGTTCAACCCAGGACTGTGCGGGCAGCAGGTTGGCATGGTCGGCCATGGCAGATCTCCTCGAGAGACGGCCGAGAAATTCTCGGTCGGGTGGAGAGAACTGTAAGGGGGATTGAGTCCAATCGCAAGGTTTTTGATCCAAAATCACCCTTTTTCTTCCATTTATACCTAGTATTGGATCCAATTAGTCGATACGAGAGAATCTGGGGCAGATATGACTACTGGAATTCCGGGCCTGCGAGGTACCGAGCACATCGGCTTTACCGTGCCCGACTTAGATCAAGCCACTCGATTTTTTGTGGACGTGATTGGCTGCGAACTCGTCTACTCCCTTGGACCCTTTGTCCGCGACGACGATTGGATGAAAGAACATCTCAATGTCCACCCGCGAACCGTAATGCGCGAATTGAGATTTTTCCGATGCAAACAGGGCCCCAATTTTGAGATCTTCCAATACGAACCTTTTGATCCTCCCGCCCCAGAACCGCTTAACAGCGACATTGGCGGCCATCACTTGGCTTTTTACGTTGACGATTTTGATAAAGCCTATGAGTACCTAAAAAGCAAGGCCGTACGATTCCTCGGGGAGCCAACACTTAGCCGCAACGCCAGCGAGGGTCAAACGTGGGTCTACTTCTTAACCCCCTGGGGAATGCAGATGGAACTAGTGAGCTTCCCGCACGGCAAGGCCTACGAGAAGACCTCTCCTATTAAACTCTGGCATCCCGCATTTCCAGAGAAATAGAAAACGGTGTGATCTGATGTCAGTAAGTTCTGAAAGTGAACTTGCAACGAGCCACCGAATCGCGGCAGCTCTGAAGGAAGATATCCTGGCCGGCAAATTCCCACCAGGTGTGCGACTGCGCCAGGAAGACATTGCCGAACAATTCGGCGCGAGTCGCTCTCCCGTACGCGAAGCCTTTCGGATGTTGGAAGCGGATGGGTTAGTCAACCTGGTGGCGCATACGGGAGCATGGATTGCGCAATTGAGTCTGGCCGAGTGCGAAGAGATGTATCAGATTCGCGAGCGAATTGAGCCGTTGTTGCTACGACTCAGCATTCCTCACCTGACAAAGAAGAAAATTGACCAACTGGCCGAACTTGCTGAAAAGATGGAGAAGAACAAGGAGGTCGAAGTATTTCTAAAACTCGACCGTGAATTTCATCTTCTCTCCTATGGAGGAGCCGACACGGCTCTACTCGGTGAAATGGTTGACCGACTTTGGAATACGACTCAGCACTACCGACGCGCTTACACCCGACTTTTGGCCAGCGATGGTTTCAAATCGGCCCATTACGAACATCACCTGTTGCTATCAGCCATGCTTAAAAATGACCCCGAGGACGCCGAGCGCGTTCTCTTTGGCCATATCCGCCGAACCAGACTTGAATTGGCCCAACATCCACACGTCTTCGCATCTGGCAAGGGAAAGGACGGACACTGACACAATGCCACGGGTGTTAACTCCCAACCAAGCCGGCGGTGGAGGAAAGAGGGGCAATCCGGACATTTCCTAGTTATGCTGTACAGCGGAAGTAAACACTGGAATACTGCCCCAGTTAGCGGCGTAGGGAGTTGTTCTGCGTTGACTCGGAGAGGAGGACCTGTGAACGGTTCCATTGACCATATTGGCCCGCGCTTGAAGGAGATTCGCCAGAGCGCCGAACTCTCGCTCCGTGAAGTAGCACGGCGGCTAGACGTCTCGCCTTCATTTGTATCGCAGATAGAAAATGGGAAATCTCAACCTTCCGTTGCCACCCTCTACGGCTTCGCCAATCTTCTCGGCGTTCCGATGGATGCCCTTTTTGAATCCTCGTGGGATGGTCAGAGCGCTAAGAGCCCGAAACCAGCCCCTGGAATCGTCAATCGAGACCCAGCCGGCCACCCTCATCCAGTTTGGGATGACTCGCAAGCTCGGATCTCAGCAGTCAGCCCTGGCAATCGCAGCCTGATTACGACGGAATCGGGGATCCAATGGGAGCGCCTGGCTGCAACCACCGAAAAGACTGTCAACTTCATGGAGATTGTGTACGAGCCAGGTAGAGAATCCTTAGAAGCAGGGGCACTCGCCACTCACCACGGGTATGAATACGCATATGCACTAGAAGGCGAAGTCGAAGTTGTCATCGGAGACCTTATGTTGACGTTGTCCAAGAACCATTCGATAGGTTTTGACTCATCCATCCCGCACAAATTTAAAAATAATGGTTCAGTACCTTTTCGAGGGATTTGGTTCGTGCATTGGTGCGATGGACCCCGAAACTGGCAACTTGTGAAGTAGTTTCTCAACGTAAAAGGCCGAGCCCCCTCCGAGCTCGGCCTTTTACTTTTGCTTATTTGTTAAAGTCGGGCTTTTAGTTTTTCCAGTTGCGAAGCCAACTGGCTGGGCAACTTATCTCCGATTTTCGCAAACCATTCATCAATGAGCGGGATCTCTTGCTCCCATTCCTTCGAATCGACCTGCAGGGCGGTCTGGATATCCTCAGCACTCACATCGAGTCCGACCACATCCAATGAACCTGGTTTAGGAGCAAGGCCAATTGGGGTCTCAACTGACCCATCTGCGCCTTCGATCTGCTCAATGGCCCACTTGATGACTCGTGAGTTCTCTCCATAGCCTGGCCATAGGAACTTCCCATCAGCTCCGCGGCGGAACCAGTTGACGTAAAAAATCTTCGGCAACTTTGATTGATCGTGCGCCTGGCCGAGGTTTATCCAGTGCTGCAAATAATCCCCAACGTGATATCCAATGAAAGGAAGCATTGCCATTGGGTCTCTGCGCACAATGCCCACCTGACCAGTCGCTGCAGCCGTGGTCTCTGATGAAAGGGTTGAACCAAGGAACACTCCGTGTTCCCAATCTCGCGACTGAATAACTAACGGCACGGTCGTTTTGCGGCGACCGCCAAAGAAAATCGCCGAAATTGGCACACCTTCGCGGCTATCCCACTCAGGGGCAACAATCGGGCATTGCTCAATTGGAGTGCAGAATCGAGCGTTGGGGTGCGAGGAAGGTTCGCCGCTTTCTGGTGTCCAGTCGCGCATCTTCCAATCAATTAGATGGGCTGGTGGAACCTCAGTCATTCCTTCCCACCAGACATCGCCATCATCGCTCAATGCCACGTTCGTGAAGATTGAGTTGCCTTGCTCGATGGTTCTCATCGCGTTGGCATTGGTTCCCCAACCAGTACCGGGTGCAACACCGAAGAAACCTGCTTCTGGGTTCATGGCATAAAGGCGTCCATCTTGCCCAAAGCGCATCCAAGCAATGTCATCGCCTAAAACTTCCACTTTCCAGCCGGGGATTGTTGGTGCCAGCATGGCCAGATTTGTCTTGCCACACGCTGATGGGAAGGCTGCGGCGATGAAATGGGGATTTCCGTGCGGTGGAGTTATCTTCAAAATGAGCATGTGCTCGGCAAGCCATCCCTCATCTCGACCCATAACAGAGGCGATGCGAAGTGAGTAGCACTTCTTTCCAAGGAGAGCGTTTCCGCCATATCCAGAGCCATAGGACCAGATTGCATTATTTTCTGGGAATTGCACGATGTATTTTGTTGGGTTGCAAGGCCAAGGAACATCGGCGGCACCATCAACAAGTGGCGCACCAACGGAGTGAAGTGCAGCTACATATTTGCCGTCGTTCCCCATAGCCTCAAGTGCTGCATTTCCGATTCGGGTCATGATTCGCATCGAAGCAACCACGTAGGCGCTATCGGTGATTTGCACTCCAAACATCGGATATGCCGAATCAATTGGACCCATGCAGAAAGGAATGACGTACATTGTTCGCCCGCGCATGCTTCCGCGGTAGAGGTCGGTCAAGATCCCCTTCATTTCCTGGGGATCCATCCAGTTATTCGTTGGTCCCGAATCAGACTCCTTTTCCGAGCAGATATACGTTCGGTCTTCTACTCGCGCGACATCAGATGGATCCGATGCACACCAGAACGAGTTGGGCTTCTTATCTAGGCGAACAAAGGTTCCTGCCTCGACCAAACCAGAAGTGATTGACTCCCATTCCTCTTCACTACCGTCACACCAATAGATATCATCGGGTTGAGTGAGGGCGGCAACCTCATTTACCCATAGCAGCAATTTTTCATGTGTAACCGTTGATGTCGTCATTGACTCTCCTTAAGCGATCAGCAGCGGGAAAGGGCATAATCTATCTACTCACGAAGTGAGGGTTAACCAATAATGTCGTGATGTACATTACAAGGAAACGGAGTTACTGATCGGTATCTCAGTATATGAGTGAGATTAACTCACTTAAACTGAAATAATAACGATCTGAGACATACCGACGAGTAGAGAGGGGATCCCACATGGCTTCCGATAGCAGTTTTGACGTTGTCTCCAAGATCGATCGAATGGAGTTGGACAACGCAGTCAATCAAGCAATCCGCGAAATTGATACGCGTTTTGATTTTAAAAATACTGGATCAAAAATAGAACTCGAAGGTGAAAAGATCTTGATTGAAGCCAACACCGACGACCGCGCAAAAGCAGCTCTGGATGTATTAAAGGACAAATTAGTAAAGCGTGGCGTTTCGCTAAAACATATTGACCCAAGCGAACCTGCATTAAGCGGCAAGATCTACAAGATCAATTGTCCGCTCAAAGAAGGCATCACGACAGAGAATGCGAAGAAGGTTGCGAAGTTTTTACGTGATGAGGGTCCCAAAACGATTAAGACTCAGATACAAGGAGATGAACTCCGCGTCACCAGTAAAAGTCGAGATGATCTGCAAAGTGCGATTGCGATGATCAAAGATGCCAAGTGGGACTTTGCCGTTCAATTTACTAATTACCGGTGACCTTGAATTAAGAACCGCAGTCACTACACGACCGGGCTGATTTATGGAGTAAGCGCCAATACGCTCTGGGGACTTCTCCCTTTGTATTGGAAGTATCTTCACAGAGCAAGCGCATTTGAAATCTTGGCCAATCGCGGCATCTGGTCATTGGTGTTCTGTGTCATCCTTCTGACTTTCCGCAAAGAATTGATGAAGACGTTAGCGATTTTTCGGAATCGAAATATCTTGAAAATTCTATTACTGACGTCAGTATTACTCGGCATCAACTGGGGAACATATATCTGGTCGGTCAGCGTCGATCGAATTGTTGAAGCCTCTCTTGGGTATTACATCGCCCCGTTGGTTAATATTGCATTCGGAGTACTTATGTTTCATGAACGACTGCATCGTTTTCAGTGGGTAGCGGTGATCCTGGCAACTTCAGGAGTGCTTGTCCTGACCATAGAGTATGGCTCGGTACCGTGGATCGCTTTGGTGATTGCCTTTTCCTGGGGTTCGTACACGCTGCTCAAAAAGACCTTGAATTTGGGGGCCTTGGAGGGACTTTCAATTGAAACCACTCTGACCATGCCGATCTTTCTCATCTATTTGATTTGGATCGAGCATCAAGGTCGAGCTCAATTTGGGAATAGCTTGGGCTTCAGTTTGCTGCTGGTTTCAGCCGGAATTGTGACGGTTGTTCCGCTTCTCTTATTTAATGGAGCCGCAACGCGATTGCCTCTATCAATAACTGGCCTACTCCAGTACATCATCCCAACGATTATGTTCATAATCGGCACACTCGTAAACCATGAAAATATGCCCCTCGCAAAAATCTGCGGGTTTGCTTTCATATGGGCAGCCCTTACCTTCCTTGGCTACGACCTCGTGAAATCAAACCGAAATGAAAGTGCGCAATCTTAAGAACTGCTTGATCCTGTAGCACTCTTCAAGATCTTGGCACGCCCCGATTCAAGCCTTGCTACTGGAACCCTAAACGGCGAGCAGGAGACATAATCCAATCCAAGATCATGGAAGAAGTGGATGCTACGAGGATCTCCCCCGTGCTCGCCGCATACTCCCAATTTGAAATCAGGGCGCAGAGAGCGAGCCAAATCGGTTGCTGTCCGAACGAGAATTCCGACGCCAGCCTGATCTAATGACTCGAAGGGACTAAACGGCAATAGTTCAAGATCGAGATAACGCGGCAGGAACGAGGATTCAACGTCATCACGGCTAAATGCCCACGTCAATTGCGTCAGGTCGTTCGTGCCGAATGAGAAGAAGTCTGCATAGTGGCCAAGGCGATCAGCGGTAATTGCCGCACGTGGGGTCTCAATCATCGTGCCGATTGGGATATCCAAACTCTGACCGGTACCGATGAAAGTCTTGCGGATCTCTTCTTCCAGCGTTTCGCGCAGATACAGGAGTTCGCGCTGCGTGGCAACGAGGGGAATCATCACCTCGGGCATGGGATTGTGCCCGAGTTTTCGAACTTCAAGATATGCGTGCACTAATGCGCGGACCTGCATTTTGTAAAGATCGGGAATAAGTATTCCTAAACGCACACCGCGCAGACCCAGCATCGGATTGGACTCGTGGTGACGCTTAACGGCGGCGAAAATCGCCTGATCCCGGGCTGGAATCTCCTCACCTAATGCCTCGGCACGGGCCATCTGGGCCGAGAGTTCTGAAAGCGGCGGTAGAAATTCGTGAAGCGGCGGATCCAAAAGACGCACAGTGACAGGCAGTCCGGACATTGCCATCATGATGCCGACGAAATCCGCTCGCTGAAGAGGTTCCATCTCGGCAATCACACCGCGTTGTACATCCTCGTTCTCTGCCAAAACAAGGCGCTCAACATAGGACCTGCGCGGACCGAGGAACATGTGTTCGGTTCGGCAGAGTCCTACGCCTTCTGCCCCAAGAATTCGAGCACGGATGGCGTCCTCTGGTGTGTCGGCATTGGTACGAACGCGCAAGGTGCGAATCTCATCGGCGTAGGTAAGAATTCGATCCACTGCTTTAACCAGCGGCGATGCAGAGTCACTAGACGCGGCTAAGCGACCTTCCAGGTATGACGTAACAGGAGAAGCTACAACGGGCACGACACCTGCATATACAGCCCCAGTTGATCCGTCGATCGAGATCGTCTCACCTTCATAAACCGTCAGACTTCCTGCGGTAAATAAGTTGGCCCTTTCATCAACAGAAATGTCCTCGGTACCGCAGACTGCCGTCTTTCCCATCCCGCGCGCGACAACGGCGGCATGTGAGGTCTTGCCACCCCGACTGGTCAAAATACCCTCAGATGCGACCATACCCACGAGATCGTCGGGGCTTGTCTCTCGGCGAACCAGAATTACTTTCTTCCCACTGCGGGCTAAATCGAAGGCACGGCGAGAATCAAAGACCACTTCACCGACAGCGGCACCGGGAGAGGCGGCAATGCCACGGGCAATCTCTTTGACCGACGTGGTCAAGTCAAACTGCGGGAACATCAATTGCGCGAGTTGATCACCAGAAGTGCGCATGAGCGCCTCATCCATGGAAATCTTGCCCTCATCCACCAATTGCGTTGCAATTCTAAAAGCAGCTTCCGCCGTTCGTTTGCCTACGCGGGTCTGCAGAATCCATAGCTTGCCCTTTTCAACCGTAAATTCAATGTCGCATAGATCGCGGTAATGGTCTTCCAAAATCTTCATTACTCGATCGAGTTCGCCAGCTACGGCAGGAGATTTCTCGCCGAACTCCGCTAGCGACATCGTGTTGCGGATACCCGCGACGACATCCTCACCTTGTGCTCGCTCTAGATAGTCCCCGTAACTACCGGTGGCACCAGTTGCGGGGTCGCGAGTGAAAGCGACCCCGGTTCCTGAATCATCGCTGAGGTTTCCAAAGACCATGACTTGGATATTTACCGCGGTGCCCAGATCAGATGGAATGCGCTCTCTCCGGCGATACAAGTGGGCCCGTTCGGAATTCCACGAACGGAAAACGGCCTCAACCGAGGCGCGCAGATGTTCGTGTGGGTCGGTTGGGAAATCTATTCCAGTTTGTGCTTCGATCTCTTTGATGTATGCCTCCGCAAGTGCTCGCAAGCCGGCGACATCTAAATCTTGAACGCTCTGAGCCCCGTTCGCCGCGAGCACTCTGGCTTCGACTCTGTGGAATTCTTCTGGCAAGACGTTGCAAACAGTGCGACCGTACATATCAATAAACCTGCGGTATGAATCCCAAGCAAAACGGGGATTGCCCGTCTGAGTTGCCAGGCTCTCTGCAACTTCAGGAGTAATTCCCACATTGAGGACGGTCTCCATCATCCCTGGCATGGAGAACTTTGCACCAGAGCGCACCGATACCAGCAACGGCTTTACAGGATTTCCAAACTCTTTGCCGAGCGAACTTTCAAGAAAGGTAAGGGAGGCGTTGATCTCTGCAGGCAAACTAACTGGCATCTCGCCAGTGGATAGAAATTCGCGACATGCCTGGGTTGTGATCGTAAATCCAGGAGGGACCGGTAATCCAATCCGTACCATTTCAGCAAGGTTGGCGCCTTTGCCACCGAGCAAGTCTGATTGGGTGCGATCCCCAAATGTAAATGGGTGAATAAGCGGCGCTGTCATAGCGATCCGTTCCCGTTAGTGGACACTGCATTTAGCGTAGCGGATCAACAAGGGGGGCTGAACAACTATTCAGTGAGATCGATCAATTACCGCATCACATAGTGAGAAAAGTGCCGCTGTTGCATCACAAATAGGTAACGGTCGCAGAGCAGAACGTGCCTGGGCGGCAACTTTCAGAAGTTGCTCCCGTGATTCCTCCAACGCCGTGTGTGATCGGAGGGCAACAAGGACTTCAGCAACGAGGGTCTCCGATTCGATTGGACCCCGGAGTAATTCCTGCAATTCTCGATCATTGGGATTAGTTGAAGCCATTACTCGAAGCGTGACGAGTGTCGGCACCCCTTCACGTAAGTCGGTTCCGGGAGTTTTCCCTGAATCCTTTGAGTCGCTTGAAATATCGATAACGTCGTCGGCCAACTGAAAAGCGATTCCAATGGTTTCGCCGAATGTGGTCACCGTCTCGATAATTTCGTTGTTGGCACCTGAGAAAAGAGCACCATAACGAGCACTGGTCGCAATGAGAGAGCCGGTCTTATCTGCAACCACCTGCAAATAGTGTTCTAGCGGGTCCTGATCTGCTTCGGGACCTTGTGTTTCTTTGATTTGGCCAATGACAAGTCTCTCGAATGTCTGCGCCTGCAAGCGAACGGCTTCCGGTCCCAAAATTGCCAGCAGCGCAGAACACTTCGCAAATAAATAGTCACCCGTAAGAATCGCAACCGTGTTTCCCCAGCGAGAATTCGCACTCTCCACGCCACGGCGCAGCAGGGCATCGTCCATGACGTCATCGTGGTAGAGGGTTGCCAAGTGAGTTAACTCCGCGGCAACGGCTGCCTGTATGACTTCATAACGTGATGGATCCCCGTATTGCGCAGCAATCAGGGTGAGAAGTGGTCGTAGCCTCTTGCCGCCTGCCGAAACCAGGTGCCCGGAAGCTTGCTCAACGAGTGGATAATTACCTTTTATGTGACTGCGAAGAAGATCCTCGACTTTCCCCAAACCCGCAAGCAGATCTTTTTCAAGGGTTGGCGAGAGATCAGGTATCCCAAAGGCAGTCATCAGCGGATGAATGTGGCCGTTGAGGAAATGAAGTTGAGCAGTGGGCTTGGGAATACACCTAAGAAAATGGTTATTACAAAGGAGATTATGACAGTTGCCCGTGTCAAGATCGATGGAATTACAACGCTAGTTCCATCATCCAGCGGATCCGTAAAGAACATCAAGACAATGACTCGAATATAGAAATATGCCGCGATTGCACTGGAGAGCACGCCGACAACAACAACGGCCTTGTTCCCACTCTCGTACGCGGCCGAGAAAATTGAGAATTTTCCGACGAAGCCGCTCGTTAAAGGAATTCCCGCAAATGCCAGAAGTAAAGTTGCAAAGACTGTTGCGATAAATGGTGAACGTTTGCCCAGACCGGCCCATCGATTCATGTCGGTGACTTCTCCCGAAGAATCACGAACCAAGGTCACGATACCGAACGCCCCAATCGTCGCGATGCCATAGGCGAAGAGATAGAAGATCGTCGCATCGAGCCCAGATTTGTTGAGGGCCAGAACTCCTGTAATCAAGAAACCTGCGTGAGCAATGGATGAATAGGCCAGCATTCGCTTGATGTCGCGTTGCGCAATCGCTACCACGGCTCCGAAAAGCATCGTGATGATCGCGATTACCGTGAGAAGCGGACGCCACTCCCAGTATGCATTTGCAAATGATGTGTAGAAGATTCGAAGCATCGCACCAAAGGCGGCCACCTTCGTTGCAGCCGCCATAAACGCGGTGACTGGCGTCGGTGCACCTTGGTAGACATCTGGGGTCCATGCGTGGAAGGGGACGGCGCTGACCTTAAAGAGCAGGCCAACTGAGAGGAAGGCCAGACCGATTAGGAGGAAGACCTGATTGCCAGAGCTCGCCTCTACTGCAGTATGGATACCTGCCAAAGAAAGCGAGCCCGAGTATCCGTAAAGGAATGCCGCGCCAAAGAGGAAGAATGCAGATGAGAAGGCACCTAGTAGGAAGTACTTGAGAGCGGCCTCCTGCGAAAGCAGGCGACGACGACGTGAAAGGCCAGCCATCAAATACAGAGGCAACGAGAGAACCTCCAGGGCCACAAACAAAGTAATGAGATCGGTGGCAATTGGGAAAAGAAGCATGCCGGCCACTGCAAAAAGAGTGAGTGGGTAAACCTCGGTGAGCTTCTCACCGGCTCGCTGAGCATCGCGCTCTTCGAGCGAACCTGGAAGTGCTGCTGCAAGGGTCGTGAAATGATCTTGGTCTGCAATGAGAAACACCCCAAGAATGGCGATGATGAGAACGGTTCCTTGCAGCAAGATCGCTGGACCATCGACGGCAACCGAACCCATCGCCGCAGTCAGAGACGACGCATGGCGAATTCGCCAGACTTGAGCCAGCGCCAGAACTAAAGTTCCTAGCGCAATGCTCAATTGCACCGTAGGTCGAATTGCTCGAGAGAGGAAGGCTTCGGCAATAACACCCAACACTGCCCCGCCTAGAACTATCAGAATGGGCGCGAGGAGCGAATAGGAAAGAGCTGGCGCGATAAAAGTAGTCATTTACTTACCAGCCTTTTCTATGGACGAGAGCGGGTCAGTGAATCCGGCTTGCGCGATGGAGTGCGCCGCCCCTGGATTAATGACTCGCAGAAGTGGCGAGGGATAAAAGCCAAGAACCAAGATCACCGCAACCACCGGAGCGATTGCCACCTTCTCGCGAAGATTGAGATCGGCAAGATTTTCATTTCCTTCAGTGACCGGTCCATGCAGGGCACGCTGCACAGGTATCAAGATATACAGAGCAGCCAGGACGATTCCAAAGGCGCCAATTACCGCAGCCACTGGATAGCGTGTGTAGGTACCAACTAAAACCAAGAATTCGCTGACGAAACTCGACAAACCTGGCAGTGCCAAACTTGACATACCTGCGAAGAAGAAGACCCATGCCATCACCGGTGTAACGCGTTGCAGTCCGCCAAAGTCGGCGATTCTGGAAGAACCTCGCCGCGAACTCATCCATCCGGCGACCAGAAATAAAGCCGCCGTCGAGAATCCGTGGTTGAACATGTAAAGGGTTGCACCCGATTGGCCTTGAGAAGTCATCGCAAAGATGCCCATCGTGATGAAACCGAAGTGCGAAATCGATGTGTAAGCAATCAAACGTTTGAAATCCCTCTGGCCGATTGCCAAAAAAGCCCCGTAAATAATGGAGATTACGGCCAAGACCAAGATGATCGGTGTGAAGGTTTTCGTTGCGTGCGGGAAGAGGGTGAGGCAGTAGCGGATCATTCCGAATGTGCCCACCTTGTCGAGCACTCCAAGGAGGAGAACTGATGTACCCGGCGTTGCCGATTCAGCGGCATCCGGCAACCAGGTGTGGAAAGGCCACACGGGAGCTTTGATCGCGAAGGCAATGAAGAACCCTAAGAAAAGAATGTTCTCTGTCATCGAACTCATGTGAAGGTGCGACAGAGCGTTGATATCGAAGGTGTGGCCACCCTGTTCTCCCGAAAGAACATAGAGAGCGATGATCGAGGCAAGCATCAGCAATCCGCCGAAGAGGCTGTAGATCAAGAACTTCACCGCTGCGGCCGATCGTGACCCTGATCCATATCCCCCGATGAGAAAATAAACAGGTATCAGCATCGCCTCAAAGAAGACGTAGAAGAGGAAGACGTCCGTGGATGCAAACACCCCGATCATCATCGTCTCGAGAACTAGCATGAGGATGTAGAAAGTCTTCACGCTCCAACGACCGCCGAGAGCCTCGTTCCATCCAGCAAGAACGACAATCGGTGCAAGCAAGACCGAAAGCAAAATCAGAACGAGCGCAATGCCATCTATGCCAACTGCGTAGTTGATGCCAAGAGACGGAATCCATTGGTGAGTTTCCACAAACTGGAAGCTCACGTTGTCGCGCTGGAACTGGGTGGCCATCGCGATCGCCACACCTGCAACAAGGAGTGTGGTGCCCAGGGCTGCTCGTTTTATAAGTAGCGTGTTCTTCTCTGGTAGAACACTTACGAGAAGTGCACCAAGCAGAGGCAGAAGCCCTAAAGAGGTTAACCAAGCATTATTCATCACAGTGTGACCACCCATATCGCGGCAATTAAGCCGATTGCCCCAAGCAATATCCACATTGCATAACTTCGTACAAAGCCAGTCTGGGTATTGCGGAGTACAGATCCCTGACCCTTTCGTCATTCGAGCAACGCCGCGCACTGCACCATCGATAACAGCTGCATCCGCGACAACTAAGGCCTCAGTCAATTTCTGTCCTGGGCGCATAAAGACGGCCTCGTTAAAGTCATCCTGCAGAAGATCCCTTCGGGCAATCTTGGTGAAGATCGAGACGTTCTCTGGTGCTACAACGGGCACATCAGTTCGCAGGTACTTCATGATCGCGATCCCCACGCCGATCAACACAACAACAAGGGCAAGAATCGAAACAACAGCAGGCTTCAACATCTCACTTTGGTGCTCGGGATTCGGAGCGACAACAGGGGCTAGCCAATTGACAAGAGAATTTCCATGCGTGAAGAGGAATCCGGAGGCAACCGAACCAAGGGCAAGCAACACCATCGGAACCCACATCAAGGCTGGCGATTCATGCGGATGCGCCTTCTCATCCCATCGCTTATTGCCCGCGAAAGTCATCACAACTACTCGAGTCATATAGAACGCCGTAATTGCCGCCCCTAGTAGTGCGGCGGTACCAAGAGTGACGCCCTTGATTCCGCCCATGTTGAAGGCAACCTCGATGATCTTGTCCTTCGAGTAGAAACCCGCGAAAGGAGGTACGCCGATGATTGCCAGGTATCCCAGGCCGAAGGTCGCAAACGTGATCGGCATGTACTTTCTAAGTCCGCCATACCTTCGCATGTTTACTTCATCATCCATGCCGTGCATGACAGAACCTGCGCCAAGGAACATGCCTGCCTTGAAGAAACCGTGAGTTAGCAGATGCATAATGGCAAAGGCGTAACCAACTGGTCCAAGTCCAGCACCAAGAACCATGTAGCCGATCTGCGACATCGTCGATGCGGCGAGAGCTTTCTTAATGTCATCTTTGGCCATACCGATCACAGCACCGAAGAGAAGCGTGATCGCCCCAATGATGGCAACGAGAAGTTGCGCGGTCGGTGCCGCATCAAAAATAAAGTTGGAGCGAATAATGAGGTAGACACCAGCGGTAACCATGGTTGCCGCATGAATAAGTGCTGAAACCGGTGTCGGGCCTGCCATGGCATCCCCGAGCCATGCCTGCAACGGAAATTGGGCAGATTTTCCAGTGGCCGCGACCAAGAGCATGATTCCGATTGCCGTTAGCGCCCCTGTCGAAGCCTGTCCCGCATGAGCTTTAACTCCCGCGAATGAAACCGTGCCTAAAGTTGCAAAGGAGATCATGATCGCAAGGGAGAGTCCTAGGTCTCCGACGCGGTTAGCAACGAATGCCTTCTTGGCAGCTGTTGCGTAGGTAGGTTTCTGATTCCAGAACCCAATAAGGAGGTAGGAAGCAAGACCCACGCCTTCCCATCCGACGTAGAGGTTGAGATAAGAGTCGCCGAGTACAAGCAGGAGCATCGCCGCAATGAAGAGGTTCAAGTAGGCAAAGAAGCGACGGCGGTCGAGGTCGTGAGACATATATGCAATCGAATAGATATGAATCAAAGTTCCGACGCCAGTAATCAGAAGAACGAAGCAGATCGAAAGTTGATCCAGCATCAAGCCGGCATCGACCTGGAAACTTCCCACTGAAATCCAACTAAACAACTTTTGGGTAACCGCGCGCTGGTCGTTGGCGCGAGAGAGCATCTGGGAAAACTCATAGAGACCAACGCCGAAGGCACCGGCTGAAAGCGCTGTCGCAAGAAGGTGACCCCACTTGTCAGTTTTGCGTCCTGCTAACAAAAGTAGCGCCGAACCAAACAACGGCAGAGCGATCAGGTAAACGAGCAGATTACTTGTCATCGAATCACCGCTTCAGCAGACTGGCATCATCAACTGATGCCGAACGACGTGATCGATAGATCGTCACGATAATGGCAAGACCAACAACTACTTCGCAAGCAGCGACCACCATCGTGAAGAAGGCCATTACCTGACCATCGAGGTTGCCGTTAATTCGAGCGAAAGTCACAAAAGCCAGGTTTGCAGCGTTGAGCATGAGCTCGATACACATGAAAACTACAATCGCATTGCGCCGAACTACTACGCCGATAGAACCGATGGTGAAGAGGAGTGCTGCTACGTATAAGTAATTTGCTGAATTCACTTGTCCTCTCCCTCCACATCTTCTGCTTGGCCTAACTGGAATGGGCTCGAATCAATCACGTCGCCGCGAGCTTCAAGCATCGCTGATATCGAAGTCGGGGCTGCGCTGCCATCTGGCAGCAGTGCGGGTACATCCACTGCGTTGTGGAGGGCGTAGACACCTGGGTTAGGGAGACCGGCAGCATTCGCAAGTGAGCCGCTACGGAAGCGAAGGATTGAAAGATCACGCTGGGTTGGTTTAGCCGTGACGCGGTGATTATGAGCTAAGACCATTGCGCCCAGGGCGGCAGTGATGAGCAGGGCCGAGACAACTTCAAATGCCCATACGTACTTTGAGAACAGGAGTTCGGCAAGCGCTGGAACATTGCCATTTGCGTTGGCTGCATCTAGACCAACTGCCGGGTGGCCGATGGTTGCGCGACCGATCAAAGAGAGGATCAGCCCGCCAAATCCAAGAAAAGCCAGGATCGCAATCGGCCTGAGCCCTGTGATGGTCTCTTTGAGTGAATCCGCCGAATCAACTCCGACCAACATCAGAATGAAAAGAAAGAGCATCATGACAGCGCCCGTGTAAACAACTACCTGAACAATGCCGAGGAAGAGGGCACCTTGCGCAATGTAGAAGATAGCCAAAGTGATCATTACCCAAGCCATCAAGATCGCGGAGTGGACCGCCTTCTTTGCCAAGATGATGCCCAACGCGGCGATAATTGCCAAAGGGGCCAGGATCCAGAACATCGTTGCCTCGGGTGCAGCAGTCTTACCTACATCGAGCGCAAAATTAATCACTTTTGCACCTCCTGCGAAGGATGGAATCCCAGAACATCGCCTTTGTAATAATTCTCATCAGTCATATCTGGATACATCGGATGAGGAGGCATCAGCATTCCCTCGCGCAATGGAGCCAGCAGGTCAGCCTTTTCGTAGATCAACTTGCTCCGTGCATCATCGGCAAGTTCGTATTCATTGGTCATCGTGAGGGCTCTAGTTGGACAAGCTTCGATACACAATCCGCAGAAAATGCAGCGCAGATAATTGATCTGATAGACCTTTCCGTACCGCTCACCGGGAGACATCCGGTTTTCTTCGGTATTGGATGCACCCTCGACATAGATTGCATCGGCTGGACACGCCCATGCGCAAAGCTCGCAACCGATGCATTTCTCCAAACCATCTGGGTGGCGGTTGAGTTGATGGCGACCGTGAAAACGTGGCGCTGTCGGCTCTTTTACATCGGGATACTCAACGGTGTTGACCTTCTTGAACATTGTCTTAAAGGTGACCCAGAAGCCCAACATCTGCTTAGCAAAGCTTCGCGTTCCTTCGATTGAGACAGGCTCCGAGGATACGGCCTCAAGTCCGAGGTCGCGGTATGTGCGCTCTACCTCATGGTTTTCAGCCACGTGAGACCTCCGATTGTGAAACTGACCCATCTTGAACTGGGATAGCGGGGACAGGGAAAGCGGGTTCCGGGATTTCGATTTCGGACTCGGATTCGGCTCGCCGCTTGGAAGAGTCATAAAGGAAGCTGCCAACAAGCACGATCAACACAACTCCTACGGCAAAGCCCAGAACGCCGGCTCGCGGAGTACCGCGCAGGGACATCACTCGCATCGTTGCAACGATGAGAATCCAGAACAAGCTGGCCGGGATGAGTACCTTCCAGCCGAACTTCATAAATTGGTCATAACGAAGCCGAGGCAATGTGCCACGCAACCAGACAAACAGGAAAAAGAATGCGCTGACCTTGGCAAGGAACCAGACGATGGTGAACCATCCGCCCAGCCAATTTTCCGTAAATGTAAGTCCAGGAAGGGCGTGGTAGCCACCAAGGAAGAGCGTGGTTGCCAGCGCCGATACCGCCACGATGTTCACGTACTCGGCAAGGAAGAAGAGAGCAAACTTCAAAGAGGAGTACTCCGTGTGAAAACCGCCAACTAGCTCGCCTTCGGCCTCGGCCAAGTCAAAAGGAGCTCTGTTAGTTTCACCGACCATGGAAATTGCGTAGATAACAAAGGAAGGGAAAAGAACAACTGAATACCACCACTTTTGTTGAGCGGCCACGATCTCAGAAGTAGACATGGATCCCGAGTAGATAAAGACCGCAACGAGGGAGAGCCCCATGGCAACTTCGTAGGAGATCACCTGTGCGCTAGAGCGCAATCCGCCCAGAAGTGGGTAAGTCGAACCGGATGACCATCCTGCGAGAATGATTCCGTATACGCCAACCGATGCGATGGCAAGAACGTAGAGAACTCCAACTGGGATGTCGGTTAGCTGCATCGCGGTCTTATGGCCAAACAGGGAGACTGGCCCTGACATAGGGATAACTGCAAATGCCATAAAGCATGTTGTTGCACTGATAATCGGTGCGATCAGAAAGACGATCTTGTCGGCAGCTGCCGGGATGAGGTCTTCTTTAAGCGCCAACTTCACGCCGTCGGAGAGACTCTGCAATAGGCCAAATGGACCAACTCGGTTTGGACCGATTCGCATCTGCATCCGCGCAACTATGCGACGCTCTGCCCAAATGGCTATAAGCGTGGCTACGACGCAGATGATGAAAACGAGAAGTCCCTTAACAAGGATCAACCATCCTGGGTCAAAACTGAGTAGCTCTGCAGTTGTCATTAGTCCTTCACCACCGTTACGAGTGATCCGCCTGCAACCCCGAGGGTGGCAAGAAGATGTGAGCCGCGCGAGTTACGCGGCAACCAAACTGCATCATCATGAATTGCTTCCACCAGAACTGGCAGTACCACTGCCCCTTGATCGTTGGAAACGCGTACGGCATCCCCGTCAACCACTCCAAGGGAGGAAGCACGCTTTGGCGAAATAACAACCACACTCTTGCGCGCGGTTCCCGCCAAATTGTCTTCTCCTTCTTGAAGTGAACTCTCATCGAGCAATCGTCGCCATGATGTAAGAAGGGCTTGATTCGCAGCGATCTTCGGCGCTTTCATCGAGGAAACCGGAGCAAATGTGGATTTTGTACCATCCCATTCGCCAAAGGAGGCTAGCTCTTTAGCCGCAGACTTAACCGAAGGCAAAGCGATGGAGCGTCCGAGTTCCTCGGAAATCATTGTCAAGATGCGTACATCAGATCGATTCAACGAATCAGGAACAGCGACTTCAAATGCGCGAGCGCGACCTTCCCAGTTCATGAACGATCCGGACTTCTCGGGAACGGCCGCAACAGGTAGAACAACATCGGCAATCTTGGTCACCTCACTTGAGCGGATCTCAAGACTCACTACGAAGGCGCCCTTAAGGGCAGTAAGGGCCGCATGAACATTTCCTGCATCATGCGGGTCAATTCCACCAACAACTAGAGCATGAATCTGATCGCTGTTGACTGCTGCAAATATTTCGTCGCTGCTAAGGCCAATCTCACTTGGAACTCTCTCAACGCCCCAGACAGTTGCAACATCGGCGCGGGCTGCCGCATCGACGACGGGACGACCACCTGGCAAGAGGTTGCCGATTGCGCCGGCTTCAAGTGCGCCGCGCTCACCGGCGCGACGAGGAATCCACGCGACCTTGGCGCCAGTGCGATCTGCAAGTGCAACAACTGCTGAAAGTGTTCCTGCGCTTTCGCTAGCTCGCTCGCCGACAAGAATTACCGATTTCGGTGTGAGTTCCTGTGTGGCCACTGCTTCTGCCTCTGCGCCCGGCGCGACGGAAACGAAATTGGCTTTGAGCTTTTCATTGCCCGTAGAGAGCTTGCTAGCGATAGCTGTGACCTTAAGTCCGCGCTTTCGCACCTGCTTGTGCACGCGCAAGAAGACGATGGGAGATTCCTCTTCAGTTTCAAAGCCAACGAGCAAAATAGTATCGGCGCGGTCTATGTCGGCATTCGTGACTTTGGAACCAACCACCTTGGCGGCCAGGAAATCGCGCTCTTCGTTGCTGGTGATTCGTGCACGGAAATCGATGTCGTTGGTGCCAAGTGCGACACGAGCGAATTTGCTGTAACCGTAAGCGTCTTCAACAGTGGCACGGCCGCCGACAAGAACACCGGCACGCTTGCCACGAAGTCCGTTTGCCGCAGCAGCAATAGCTTCAGGCCAAGAAGCAACTTGCAATTCACCTGAAGAATCGCGGACCATGGGCTGAGTAAGCCGATCCGCGGCGGTCACGTACTTAAAGGCCCAACGACCCTTGTCACAGTTCCACTCTTCGTTAACTTCCGGATCATCTCCTGCCAAGCGTCGTAGCGTTTTTCCGCGTCGCACATCAGTGCGAAGTGAGCAACCCGATGCGCAGTGTTCGCAGGCAGATGGAGTTGAAACAAGATCAAAAGGGCGGGCACGGAAACGGTACGAAGCGCCGGTAAGAGCACCAACAGGGCAAATCTGCACCGTGTTTCCGGAGAAATAAGATTCAAATGGCTGCTTCTCGTAGATGCCCACTTGCTGCAGCGCGCCGCGCTCGTTCAAAGTGATGAAGGGATCGGCGGCAATCTGGTCGGAGAAGCGAGTACAGCGAGCACAGAGAATGCACCGCTCGCGATCAAGGAGTACCTGCGAAGAAATGTTGATGGGCTTTTCGAATGTGCGTTTCTTGCCCTCGAAGCGAGTCTCACCGCGGCCGTTGCTCATCGCCTGATTCTGGAGTGGACATTCTCCGCCCTTGTCGCAAACTGGGCAATCCAATGGGTGGTTGATGAGCAGAAACTCCATGTTTCCCTTTTGGGCCTTGTCGGCGACAGGCGACGTCAATTGAGTCTTGACGATCATTCCTGGCTCAACCGGAATCGTGCAAGAAGCTTGTGGCTTGGGAAATGCGCGACCGTTGATTTCTACATCCACCAAGCATTGGCGACATGCTCCAACTGGATCCAACAATGGGTGATCGCAGAAACGCGGAATCTGAATTCCCAACTTCTCTGCTGCACGGATGACAAGGGTGCCCTTAGGGACACTGACTTCGAATCCATCAATGACGAGGGTGATCATTTCTACAACCGGCGCGACCTGCTCTTGGGTAGTCACAATCACGCACCAGCCTTAGCACTTGCGAAAAGCGTGGAAGCATGTGGATCAAAGGGACATCCACCGTGGGTGAAGTGGGCGATGTACTCATCGCGGAAATGCTTGATGGATGAGGTAATCGGACTTGTTGCGCCGTCGCCAAGGGCGCAGAATGCACGGCCAAGTATGTTGTCGCAAAGGTCTAATAGTTTGTCCAAGTCAGCTTCGCTTCCTTTACCGTTCTCGAGATCGCGTAAGATCTGCACCAACCAGTACGTTCCTTCGCGACAAGGCGTGCACTTGCCGCAAGATTCGTGCTTGTAGAACTCAGACCATCGCAATACGGCGCGGACGACGCAGGTGGTCTCGTCAAAGATTTGCAGGGCCTTGGTGCCCAGCATCGACCCGGCAGCTGCAACACCTTCGTAGTCCAAAGGCGTATCAAGTTGAGCAGCGGTGAAAATAGGTGTTGAAGAGCCACCTGGAGTCCAGAACTTCAACTCATGCCCAGCGCGAACGCCTCCGGCTAGTTCGAGCAATTCGCGCAGAGTAATTCCGAGCGGCGCTTCAATCTGCCCTGGGTTGGTGACATGGCCAGATAGGGAATAGATAGTCATTCCCTTGCTCTTTTCAGTGCCCATTGCCGAGAACCATTCAGCGCCGTTGTTGATAATTGAAGGAACCGAAGAGATTGACTCGACGTTATTTACAACCGTAGGGCGGGCGTAAAGTCCTGCGATTGCTGGAAAAGGCGGACGCAAACGAGGTTGCCCGCGAAATCCCTCTAATGAATCAAGCAGCGCTGTTTCTTCGCCGCAGATATAGGCGCCAGCACCAACGTGTAGAACTAATTCCAGATCTACCCCGCTGCCGAAAATATTCTTCCCGAGGTATCCCGCCTTATAGGCATCTTCGATTGCCTGCTGCACTCGGCGCACCACATGGGTGACTTCTCCACGTACATAAACGAAGGCGTACTTCGCACGGATTGCATACGAGGCAATAATCATTCCTTCAATCAGAACATGCGGGTTAGCCAGCAAAAGCGGCATGTCCTTGCACGTGCCCGGTTCAGACTCATCTGCGTTGACTACAAGGTAGTGATCTTTGTTATCACCCTGCGGAATAAATCCCCACTTCATTCCTGTTGGGAAGCCGGCGCCACCGCGTCCGCGCAAACCCGAATCCTTCACAAGTTGGATAACCGCATCCGGCTCCATTTTGAGAGCCTTCTCAGCTGCCTTGTAACCGCCGTGACGCTTGTATCCGGCCATAGTGAATGAATCTTTCTCATCCCAATGTGCCGAGAGAACGGGGGTCAGTGTTGTCATGCCTTGGCACCCTTGCCTTCTTTGGAAAGTTTCAATCCAAGCAAGGAAGGCTCCCCTGCTTGGGTTCCCTCGTTTGCCCGACCATCACTGAGGCCCGCAAGAACAGCAGAGTTCTCTTTCCAGGTGGGGAGAGTATTTGGTCCGCGAGTTGGGGCAGGTGGATTGCCCGCGCGCATCGCATCAACGAGATCCTTGGCTGATTGAACGGTCTGGTTGTCGTAGAACTCCCAGTTGGCCATAACGACGGGGGCATAATCGCAAGCAGCATTGCACTCAATGTGCTCGAGGGAAACTTTGCCATCGGCGGTGACGCCGTCATTCTCCACGCCGAGGTGATCTTTGAGCCCGGCAAATATCGCATCCCCGCCCATCACCGCGCAGAGGGTGTTCGTGCAGACTCCGACGTGGTACTCGCCCACTGACTTACGTTTGTATTGGGTATAGAAAGTCGAAACAGCAGAGACTTCGGCGGTTGCGAGTTCAAGTTTCTTGGCGATGAGTTCGATTCCATCATTTGTCACATAACCCTCGAGCGATTGCACATAGTGCAGGAGTGGCATGATCGCCGAGCGCGAGCGCGGATAGCGTTTGATGATGGAATCCATCACTTCGATATTTTGATCAGTAAACGCCATTAGCGATCAACACCGCCCATCACAGGATCGATTGAAGCAACCGCTGCAACAACGTCGGCGATTAAGCTGCCTTCGCACATTGCAGAAGTCGATTGCAGGTTGTTAAAGGACGGCTCTCGAAAGTGGAGCCGGTAGGGACGAGTTCCGCCATCGGATACGAGGTGCACCCCGAGTTCGCCACGTGGTGACTCAACCGCGGTGTAGACCTGTCCGGCTGGAACTCGGAAACCTTCAGTTACCAATTTGAAGTGATGGATGAGGGATTCCATGGATGAACCCATGATCTCGCGAATGTGATCGAGTGAGTTTCCAAGTCCATCCCCACCAAGAGCGAGTTGCGAGGGCCAAGCAATCTTCTTGTCGGCCACCATGACTGGTGCGCCTTCGAGTTTTTCTAGCTTGTCCGCGCATTGTTCGATGATGCGAAGTGACTGCTCCAATTCGTTCATGCGGATCAGGAAGCGGCCGTAAACATCGCAGGTATCGGCAGTGACCACATCAAATTCGTAATTCTCATAACCGCAGTAGGGCTGCACCTTGCGAAGATCCCACGGCATACCCGTGGAACGAAGTACAGGACCTGTGATTCCAAGAGTCGTGCATCCTGCTAGATCCAAATAACCAACTCCCGCTGTGCGACCCATCCAAATTGAATTTCCGATGAGGATGCTGTCGTTGTCTTTGAAATCACGGCGCAATTCCTTAACAGTTTCACGGATCTTTGCGACCGCATTCGGTGGCAGGTCCTGCGCGACTCCGCCGGGACGCACATAGGCCATATTCATACGTAATCCGGAGATCATCTCGAAGATATCTAGGCATTTCTCGCGTTCACGGAAGCAGAAGATCATCGGCGAAAGCGCTCCAAGTTCGAGCGCGCCAGTTCCGAGGGCAACCATGTGAGAGGCGATCCGATTGAACTCCATCATCATCACGCGGATAACGCTGGCCTTCTCGGGAACATCGTTGGTGATACCAAGCAGTTTCTCCACACCGAGGCAGTAGGCAGTCTCATTGAAGAGCGGGGCCAGGTAGTCCATGCGAGTTACGAAGGTGACGCCTTGGGTCCAACTTCGATATTCGGCGTTCTTCTCAATGCCCGTATGAAGGTATCCAATTCCAGCACGCAACTCTGTAATTGTTTCGCCCTCAAGTTCGAGTACCAGACGGAGTACGCCGTGCGTTGAAGGATGCTGTGGGCCCATATTGACGACAACGCGTTCTTCCTTCGTCGCGCCGATCTCGGTGACTAACGAATCCCAATCCCCGCCGGTGACTGAGAAGACTTTTCCTTCGGTCGTCTCACGGGAAGATGCATATGGATCGGTTACTTGATCAGAACTCTGGCTCATCGGTATGACCTACGCTCATTCGGTGGTGGCACGGTTGCGCCCTTGTACTCAACTGGAATTCCACCGAGTGGATAATCTTTTCGCTGCGGATGCCCCCGCCAATCATCCGGCATCAAGATACGTGTGAGTCCTGGGTGAGCGTCGAAAATAATTCCGAACATGTCGAATGCTTCGCGCTCATTCCAGTTGTTTCCTGCCCATACTTCAACAAGGGATGGAAGATGTGGATCTGACTCCGGAATCGAAACTTCAAGGCGGATGCGCTGGTTCTTGGTCATTGATAGCAATGGGTAGACCGCATGAAGTTCGCGCCCTGCCTCATTGGGGTAGTGAACTCCACTTACCCCAAGGCACATTTCGAATCGCAATTTGTCGCGAAGAATGAGCGCAACTTCGGCCAATTTTTCACGCTTCACGTGAAGGGTGAGCTCGCCTCTATCAACCACAACGCGTTCAATCGCGTCAGCAAAATCTGGATATGCACGCTCAAGATCATCGGCTACATCGTCAAAATAGCCGCCGTACGGGCGCTCAGTTGAACCTGGATGTGCGGCTATGCGAACAAGGCCCCCGAATCCCGAGGTGTCGCCAGTTCCCGAGGTGCCAAATAAACCATGTCCTGGTGATAAATCTTTCTCTTTGGTCACGCGAGCAACCCCTTCAACTGATGGGTTGGCTTAGCTGCCATTGCTGCGGCTTCAACCTCTTGAATGATCTGCTGGCGATTTGAGCCGAGTTTCTCGTTGCTGATTTGCTCGTGCAATTTCAAAATTGCATCCATCAACATCTCAGGTCGTGGTGGGCATCCAGGAAGATAGATATCAACAGGTACTACATGGTCGACACCTTGCACGATTGCGTAGTTATTGAACATTCCACCAGAGGATGCGCAGGCGCCCATTGCGATGACCCATTTTGGCGCTGCCATTTGATCGTAGATCTGACGCAAAACCGGCGCCATCTTGTTAGATACGCGACCGGCCACGATCATGAGATCTGCCTGACGTGGCGAGGCACGGAAGACTTCCATTCCAAAACGTGCCAAGTCGTAACGACCTGCACCTGCTGCCATCATTTCAATTGCGCAACAAGCAAGCCCAAAGGTTGCTGGCCAAAGTGAACTCTTGCGCATATATCCCGCAAGTTTTTCAACGCTGGTGAGTAAGAATCCGCTAGGTAACTTCTCTTCAAGACCCACGATTAATCCCACTCCAGTCCGCCGCGGCGCCACACATACGCATATGCGACAAAAACTGTGGCAATAAAGATTCCCATTTCAACCAAACCAAACAAACCCAACTTGTCGAAAGTTACAGCCCATGGATAAAGAAAAACAATTTCAATATCAAAAATAATAAAGAGCATCGCAGTTAAGAAGTATTTGACGGGGAAACGACCGCCCTCGGCAGCTTGCGGGCTTGGTTCGATTCCGCACTCATAGGCTTCTGACTTTGCGCGGTTATATCTCTTTGGCCCAGTAAATGAAGTAATCAGAACCGAGAAAGCCGCAAAACCGAAGCCAATTGCGCCGATAACGAAGATCGGAATGTACGGGTTAGAAGTCGCATTCATAATGTAGGAAATCCTAGGCTCGTAGCGGTCATGGCTATACCTCTTAAGCCTTCACTGCTCTGTGAACTGCGACAACCCCACCGGTGAGATTGGTCCAACCAACATTGGACCACCCAGCCGCGGTAATTCTCGCCGCGAGCCCACCTTGATCTGGCCAGGCTCGGATGGACTGAGCCAGGTAGACATAGGCATCCGGGTTGCTGGAGGTAATTCGGGCGATAACGGGGAGAAGGCGCATCAGGTAATTGGTATAAATGGTACGAAACGGACGCCAGACCGGGTGAGAGAACTCCACGACGACGAGTTGGCCCCCGGGCTTGGCCACTTTGAGCATCTGGGCCAGCGCCTTGTCGATATCGGCTGTATTTCGCAGGCCAAAGGAAATCGTCACCACATCAAAAGTATTGGCCTCAAAGGGCAATTTGAGCGCGTCAGCCTTGGTGAAGGGCAGATGGGGGCGGGCTTTCCGCCCTGCAGCCAGCATCCCGTCGGAGAAGTCGGCTGGAATCACCTCAGCCCCGGCTGCTGCCAGTGGCTCGCTGGAGGAGCCCGTCCCAGCCGCGAGATCGAGGATCTTCATCCCAGGCTTTGGGGCGATGATCGCCGTAGCGGCCTTTCGCCAAGCCTTGGTCCGCCCCAAACTGAGCAGATCATTTACGAGGTCGTAGCGTTTGGCCACGCCATCAAACATTGCCGCGACTTCATCTGGATCTTTATCAAGATTAGCGCGGGACATGGGTTCATTCTCCTGCAGGATAGGCTCACCCCACAAATCAAAACCTGAGATGAGAACATAAGGAGCAGCAATGTCCACTACTGCCATTCTTCGCAGCGCTGTATTCCCCCGCGCAACAACGTATTCCAAAGCCTTACTTGTTACTTTTGGAACCTTGTTTATTGCCGGCCTCGCCCAAATTGCTCTACCTATTCCTGGCTCACCCGTGCCGGTCACGGGTCAGACCCTCGGCGTCCTTCTCATTGGCGCAAGCTACGGATCACAACTAGGCGCACTCACCTTCGTGACCTACCTGCTCATCGGATTTGCCGGCGCCCCTGTCTTTGCAAAGGGCGAACATGGTTTTGCCCACCTAACTGGCGCAACTGGCGGCTACCTCGTCGGAATGCTTTTTGCCTCTCTTCTAGTCGGAGCTCTGGCGGGTCGCCGCTGGGATCAGAAGCTTCTTTCGGCTATTCCGACCATGTTGCTCGGCGACGTCGTCATCTTCTCATTCGGTCTTTATTGGTTGCACGCTTACACGCATCAAAGTTGGACGTGGACCTTGGCGGCTGGATTCACGCCGTTTCTGTTCGGTGAAGCACTGAAGATCGCGATCGCAGGCACGTCGCTTCCCCTCGTGTGGCGTTTCGTCCAGCGATAACACTCTTGTCGTGCCTCAATTAACTTCTGTCACAACCGCGCGCCTTGGTGAGCATCTCCCACTCTTAGAAGTGCTCCCCGATGCGCAACCGCTTTCGTGGGTGCGCGGAGGCGATGGTTTAGTTGGTTGGGGCGTGCATGCGACGACAATTGTCACTGGCCCCGATCGGTTCCGCGATGCACGCACTTGGTGGCACGAACAACTCAAGAAACTAGCCGTAACCGATTCAGTGCACATCACCGGAACTGGGCCGATACTTTTCACTTCTTTTTCCTTTTCACCCGAAGAAGAGTCAGTGCTCGTCATTCCCAAGGTCATCGTTGGGCAACGCGGGGATGAATCTTGGATCACCTGGTTTGGCGAGATGTCACAGCCTCATCTACTTGACGAGGTTGAGCACTTGGATAAACCCAGTTACACCTGGCGCAACGGATCACTGACGTCGGATCAATGGGAGGAGCGCGTGGCAGTTGCAATTCACGCGATCCAGTCCAAAACAATTGACAAGGTCGTACTTGCGCGCGACCTGAACGGCACCGCCGAAAAAGAGATTGATCCACGCTCCATTTTGCGTAATTTGGCCGCCGAATATCCATCTACATGGTGCTTCTCTGTCGCTGGCTTAGTCGGTGCAACCCCAGAGCTGCTGCTTCGACTAAACCGGGCGATGGTCACATCGCGAGTTCTCGCTGGAACGATCAGCAAGACCGGAGAGGACGAGAAGGACTTGGCACTGGCTGCGTCGCTTGCTCGGTCTTCAAAAGATCTTGAAGAACACGAGTATGCCGTTCGATCAGTAGCCGAATCTCTTGCGCCGTTCTGCTCTTCAACAAATGTTCCAGATTCACCGTTCGTGCTCCACCTCGCCAATGTTATGCATCTAGCGACTGATGTCACCGGTGCTATTTCGGAATTTCCCACGCATGTAGACACTTTTTCTATTCTGGAGAAGTTGCACCCATCCGCTGCCGTTTGCGGTACACCAACTGAAAAGGCAGCGAAAGTAATTTCAGATCTAGAAGGTATGGCACGCGGACGATACGCAGGACCTGTCGGATGGATTGATGCACGTGGAGACGGCGAACTGGGAATAGCCCTGAGGTGCGGTCAAATAACAGAGAACCAAATAAAACTCTTCGCCGGTTGCGGGATCGTTGCGGGATCAAACCCGCAACGCGAACTAGCCGAAAGCCAAGCGAAATTTGCTCCCATGTTGCATGCGCTCGGGAGTTCCAACTAATGCGCGGGAGGCGCGTACACGGGTGAAACCGTGATCTCCCCACATCGCAAATGTGGAATATCACCACCGTAAACGGTCATTTCCCAGGCCACGTTAATTGCCTTAACGGTACCGGGGGGTGTTATTGCTACTTGAAAAGCCGTCGGACATTTCTCATTGCCATAACCAGTTGAATCTGTATATCCCAAATCAAACAATGCCTCGCCATTCGACAAGAGAGTCACAAAAGTTTCGGGAGTGGACTGCACCGTGTAGGAAGTCCCCTTGTTCAAATGTGTTCTTATCCGCTTACCCGAACTATCAAGTAACTGGATACTCGGATAGCCCCTTAGTCGACAAGCCGAAGTCGAAACATTCCTAAACGCGATTCCGTCAACACCAACGTTTCCCATCGCAACTCCGTGGCGACCGTCGATGATTGAGAGATGGCTAGAAATGCAACCTGGTATCAACGCGGGTGAATTGACGGGGCTCGCAGAGGACGTCGAGGTAGTCGATGGGGATGGTGCAGCCGCATGATCGGATTGGTTTGCGCATCCTGCCAAAGCAAATAACAGCAACGCCAATCCGCTTGCCTTTAGAGTCATTCTCATCGTAAGACTCTACTCACGGTTACAGAGATTCGATCCCCTGGTAGAGCTCGAGAAGCATTCGAGCGTTCTCTTCTCGAGATGGAACGTTCGCGACGACCACTGACAATCCAACAACGGGATCAAGCAGTTCGCGCTGCAATTCATCGATGTTTGTGATCGTCGTGGAACGTATGCCCATCGATGCCGCGATCAGTGCGGGATCAAGTCCGTGCGGGGTTCCAAATAACTTCTCAAATCCATGTGCGTTGTGCTGTGGAAGTGTGGAGAAGATCCCGCCGCCATCATTATTAATGACGAGCAGACGCAAGTTAATGTCCTCAGCACCAATGAGTCCTGTTACATCGTGAAGGAAGGAAAGATCTCCCAAAATTGCAACAGTTGAGGAGCGTTGAGATGCAATGCCCAAAGCGGTGGATGCATTGCCATCGATCCCGGCTAAACCACGATTGGCAAAAGTCTCCACATTGCCCCGCGAGGCCGCAAAGCCTTCCAAATCTCTTATCGGTCTGGAAGATGAAACGAAAAGCGTCGTCTCGTCAGGCAGCAGCCTGCCAACAGTTCGAGCGATCGACGCCTCAGACCAAGCAGGAAGATCTTCCACCAACGTCGCCGTTTCATCGGCATATGAACTCCACAACGCAGACCATGCATCATCAAGTTCGTTGTTTCGGGTGACGCTCGGGATTGCCAGAAAGATCTGATCTGCATTTCGATTGATGTCGATCATCGCGATTCTGGGATCAATGGCAATCTCGCGCTTAGCCGAGGCAATAAGCGCATTCATGGAACGCGACAAAGTGGTTCGCCCGATGACGATGACAACTTCTGGTTGCAGGGCCTGGCGAATCTTTAATGATGTTAGGAACAAGGACGCATATGGCACCGAAGTGGGAAATGAGAGGGGGTCTTCGCTAACAAGTGGCCAACCAATGCTTTTAGCAAAGTCGGAAATCTCTTCCACCCCAAGGCCGCCTCTATCGTGGCCCACAACAACAACCCCACGAGATTCTGTGATCATCAAATTGCGCAGTTTTGGCCGCGCTGATTTCGCAGCATCGCCTCGAACCGTATCCCTGAGCCAGTCGTCTTCATCATCTGGAAGTAAGGGCTCGTCGAATTGAACATTCAGGTGGATTGGGCCATTGAGCAATGCATCAAAGGCTTCACCAAGGTTGTAATCGGGATCGGAAATATCAAGGGCAAATGGGGTTGCTTCACCGAATATCTTTGCCTGCAATGTTGTTTGGTTGGCACCGCTCTGGCGCAATCTTTCCGGTCGATCAGCTGTAATTACCAAGAGAGGAACTTGGGAGTGATGGGCCTCCAAGACGGCTGGATGATAATTAGCAACGGCGGTTCCGCTAGTACAGACAACTGCAACCGGTCTGTCAGATGCTTTTGCAATTCCTAAAGCAAAGAAACCACCGGTCCGCTCGTCAATGCGAACATGTAACTTGATCAATCCTTTTTGTTCGGCGGCGAATAGTGCAATGGACAAGGGTGCGTTGCGAGATCCGGGAGAAAGCACAACATCGGCGACACCATTTTCGACTAACTGCTTAACGATATTTCGCGCAAGTTGAGTTGATGTATTCACCAAGCCCACCCTTCCCGCAAAACCCAGTCCTTAGCGCCGGCATTCCAAGTCTCTCTCAGCCTAGCGCGCCACCAATCTAATCGATCTGGTGAAATTGAATACTTTTCGATCTGCTTCTGGGTCTGGCACGACCGATTCCACCGCCATCATCCCCCCGATGATTGGCAATGACGCAACGTCTGCACTTAAGAGTTGCCCCGTGCCTAAGCCGCACGCATAATCCATTGTCGGGAAGTGCGGCAGCAAGATGCAATCCATAAGAAATTCCAACCGCCGAGTCCAGGGCACTGGAAACCACAACGGGTAGATTGTGATGAGCCGCAATCTCCATTGATTTTTTGATCCCACCAAGGGGTGCAACTTTGAGCAACAGCACATCGATCGCGTCACGAAGATCGACGTTCATCGGATCGACAGCTTTGCGCACTACTTCATCACCCGCGATCAAAATCGGGAATGCGACTCGTCTTTTGAGTTCTCGCAATTCATCAATGGAACCACACGGCTGCTCGACGTATTCGAGCTCGCAGATGTCACGGATGGCGTAAAGGGCCTGTATGGCTTTGCCGACGGTCCAAGAACCATTGACATCGATTCGTATCTTGGCCGACGGTGCTAGTTCAGAAACCGCGACAATACGGGCCAAATCTTCGCGGATATCAGCGCCAACTTTGATCTTTACGGTCTGGCCGCCGGGAAACCAGGAAAGGACTTCTGCAATGTTCTCTCTGCCATTGATCGCGGGCATGGTCGCATTGACTTCAATCTTGGTGCGAAGCATCTCAGGAGGCAAAGTTGTTGCCGCTTCAACAGCGCTGACTAGCCACGGAACACACTCACTTGCTTCGTACTCGACAAATGGCGAGAACTCTCCCCAACCCTTGGGTCCTTCAATTAATGCCACTTCGCGCACCTTCACGGAACGAAAATCGGTCTTGGTAGGCAGCGCGACTACCTTGAGAGATTCAAGGATTGAGTCCAACATTTATGGACGCCTTGGAAACTTTCCAAATTCCGGTGGTCGTTTCTCCTTGTAGGCATCGCGGCCTTCTTGGCCTTCCTCTGTCATGTAGAAGAGCAATGTCGCATCACCTGCGAGCTGCTGAACTCCAGCCAACCCATCATCGGCAGCATTCAAACTTGCCTTCAATAATCGCAGCGCCATCGGCGATTGACGCAACATCTCACGTGCCCACGAGACAGTCTCTGCTTCAAGTTCAGCAACAGGAACCACTGTATTTATCAGACCCATATCAAGTGCTTCTTGAGCACTGTAATGACGAGTCAGGAACCAGATTTCGCGCGCTTTCTTCTGACCGACATGCGCTGCAAGTAGTCCAGCGCCGTAACCACCGTCGAAGGAGCCAACCATCGGCCCGGTCTGCCCAAACTTGGCGTTATCGGCGGCAATAGTTAGATCGCAGACCACGTGCAGAACGTGTCCGCCGCCAACGGCCCATCCGGCAACCATCGCGATCACTGGTTTCGGTGTTCGGCGAATCTGTATCTGCAAATCCAGAACATTGAGACGACCGATGCCCTTTTTTGCAAGCCTGTCATCGCCTAAGTAACCGTCGTCGCCACGGACCTGAATATCCCCGCCAGAACAGAACGCTTCAGTTCCCGCGCCCGTCAAAATAATGACCCCGATTTCTTCATCATCTCGAGCCAGAGAGAACGCTTCTTGCAGTTCGATAATGGTTTGCGGACGAAAAGCATTGCGTACAGAAGGGCGGTTAATCGTTATCTTCGCCATTCCATCGGCCACCTCGTACATGACATCGAGGAACTCTTCACCACCTGTTCCAACAACCCAGGCTGGAATCTCTCGGCTACCGAACTCACGCTTGATTGGCTTGCTCACATTTCCTCCTACACGGTTACGGGCGCTAGCCTACGTGGGCAATGGAAAACTCGTCACAAAGAGCCCTTCTCGCCCTCGCGCAGAGCCCCATCCCGGAAGTGATGGTCCATCTTGCCGCGGCGATGGTTGGCACTGGATCGGCCATCTGCTTTGAAGAAATGAGTCAGCGTCAGGTCCCTAGCCCCGTTGCCCTTGTCGTTGCAACCAGCGGTTCAAGCGGAGGCTCCAAGGAAGTCGGAATCAGCGCCAAGGCCCTCCTCTCATCCGCAAAAGCCTCAAACGAATTTCTGAAGGCAAAGTTTGGACAGGTTTGGTCGCTACTTCTTCCCTTGACCCACGTAGCTGGAATCAATGTCCTAGTGAGATCACTTGAATTGGGAACAACTCCGATTGATCTGCGCAATAAAGAAGAATTTCTAAAGGCCGATTTCACCGCAATCGTGCCAACCCAGTTATTCCGCGCCCTAAATGGAGATTCGCAATTACTTGCTCACCTCAAAGGTTGCCAAGCAGTTCTAGTTGGCGGAGCGGCATTGCCAGAGGCGATCGCGCAAGCGGCTAAGGATGCGGGAATCAACATCGTAACCACGTACGGCATGACGGAGACGTGCGGCGGTTGCGTGTACGACGGAACTCCCATCGCTGGTGTTGAAGTCAGTACCGATGACGGCGTGATAAAGATCAAGGCCCCGATGATCGCCTACTCCTACCTCAACGACGAGCAAGCGTGGAAGAATTGTTTTGAAGATGGATGGTTTGTCACCAGCGACCTCGGCGAATTCGTTGATGGAAAACTCACCATAAATGGCAGGGCAGATGACATCATCATCAGCGGGGGTGAGAAGGTCTCACTAAGCGCCGTTGAGAGCGCTTTGAGTCGAAAATTCCCAGAGAACGAATTCGCGGCTTTCTCGGTTCCTGACGCCGAATGGGGCAACGCACTTCACATCGCCATCTCCGGCGAGCACCAGATATCCACGCACGAAATAAGTTCTCACTTGGAAGAAAACCTTGGGGTAGTAGCAAAACCGAAAGGTTTCCTTATACTTTCTGCGTTGCCGATGATCGGAGTCGGCAAGGTAGATCACAAGGCACTTGCGCAAGCAGCCCTTGAGCGAAAGGTTTGACCAGATGACCTCACTTGATACATGGGTAAAGGGAGGGCGGCCTCGCACTCTCGCGGCCGCCGTCGCGCCAGTCATCGTTGGTAGCGCCTTGGCCGGCACTCATGCGATTCTCGGTCGAGCGGGGCTCGCTCTAATTGTCAGTTTGTCATTGCAAATTGGTGTCAACTATTCAAATGATTACTCCGATGGAATTCGCGGCACTGATTCAGATCGCGTCGGCCCCGTTCGAATTGTCGCTAGCGGTCTGGCAACTCCAGCGGCGGTAAAGAAAGCAGCGTTCATTGCTTTTTCGATTGCCGGCACAGCTGGGGTCGTTCTCGCCGCGCTGAGTTCGTGGTGGCTCCTGCTTGTGGGAGCAGCAGCGATCATCGCTGCATGGACTTATACAGGCGGAAAGACTCCTTACGGATACAAGGGTTTTGGCGAAATATCTGTATTTGTATTCTTCGGTCTAGTCGCAACGATGGGCACGTTTTATGTTCAAACACAGACATTAACTTTGCGAAGCCTGGCAGCTGCCGTTCCCATCGGTGCTCTCTCATGCGCGATCCTGGCGATCAACAATATTCGCGACCGTGCAAAAGACTCGCTTGTGGGTAAGCACACGCTGGCGGTTCATTTGGGTGAAAACGGAAGCCGCAACTTCTTCGCACTTCTCCTGCTTATTGCCCATGTCGCTGCGCTTCTTGTGACTCCGTGGGCGCTCATCACGCTCGCCGCGCTGCCTTTCTCGCTCAGGCTCGCACGTGAGGTAAAGGGCGAGAAGGAGAGCGCGGCGTTAATCCCCATGATCGCCCGAACCGGACAACTCCAGCTCCTTTTTGCCGCCCTGTTGGCAACGGCAATCCTCGTCTCATAATCAAGGGTTACACTTCGAGCATGCGCTTCCTCCTGATCCTTCTCCCTATTATCTTCACGATTTACACGCTCGTTGATTGTGCTGGCACCGACCAAGCACAAATTCGCAATCTCCCTAAATGGGGCTGGCTTCTGATAATTATTTTGATTGGTTTCCTTGGATCTATCGGCTACTGGATCGCAGGACGTCCCGTGCGTCCGGCGGGAAACAACTTCGGTGGCGGATCTCGTCGGTTGCTTCCACCTGATGACAATCCAGACTTTCTCAATAAGCTCTAATTGAAACGAGCCAAACTGGCGGTAACGCTTACCTTTATTACCAATGGTTTGGGAGTCGGTTCTTTCGTCGCACGCATTCCTGATATCAAGGTTCATCTTCACATCTCCAATGCCACCCTCGGCACGATTCTCCTTTCCTCATCGGTTGGCGTATTTCTAGCCCTTAGGCCCTCAGGGAAGCTGTCGGCAAAGTACGGCAGCGCCCCCGTTGCGTTTCGAGCCACGTTGGCAGTGTCGGTCGCCGTCATACTGCTTGGGTTTGTATTCAATATCGCCTGGTTCTGCTTCTCACTCTTTGTATTCGGCTTCACTTCAGCTTTTCAAGATGTTGCCATGAACTCGCACGCCGTTGCCCTAGAACATAAATCGGGCAGACGCATGATGAGTTCCTTCCATGGGATGTTCTCCCTTGGAGGCTTACTTGGCGGCGCAATTGGCGGAGTGTTTTCGCAATTTAAGATTTCCTTCAGCGTGCAGACGTTCTTTGTCGCCATCATTGTCGCGGCAGTCGCTTTCTATGCCAGACCGCGATGGCTGGCCGCCGAAGCCGACCGACACGAATTCACCAAATCGGAGAAAACAAAGAAGCGTCCGGGATTGCTCTGGATCCTCGGCTTCTTTGGCTTTTGCAGTGCAGTCGCAGAAGGGGCCGCTGGGGACTGGGGTGGAATTCTCTCTCGAGAGACATTCCACGCCTCTCATTTCATTTCCGCACTTCCCTATATTGCCTTCTCAGCAACGATGGTGATTGGTCGTTTTTCAGGAGACCGGCTAGCTCATAGATTCACCGCTCCGAAGATTCTCTCCGCTGCCGGTGCGATTGCCAGCATCGGACTGGCAACCGGGCTCTTAGTCGGAGGCAGTTTCGGGGTTGTATTCGGTTGGTTCTTCCTGGGCGTCGGTCTTTCGGTAGTCATTCCGCTGCTCTTCAGCGCGGCCGGAACGATCGCGGCCACGCGATTTAAGGGCCAAGTTGCGCCCTCGCAGGCCGTAGCAATCGTCTCTGGAATTTCATATTTCGGCTTTATCGTCGGTCCGCCGACAATGGGACTGATTGCCGACGCCATCCAACTTCGATGGGCCATGTTCCTGGTTGTCGCTTTAGTGGCATTCCTCATGGCCAGCGCACGTTTCGCCCAGACTGAATAAAGGTCTGGCTGAATAAAGTTGCGGCCTAGAGACCTGAGTACGTGTGCTTTCCCGTACCCCAGATATTTATGTAGACGTAATTAAACAAGAATGTGGATCCGGCGAAGAGGCATAACCAAGCAGCCTTTCGTCCCCGCCAACCGACGGTTACTCGAGCGTGCAAATAAGCGGCATAGGCAACCCATGTAATGAACGCCCATGTCTCTTTTGGATCCCAACCCCAATATCGGCCCCAGGCATGCTCTGCCCAGATTGCACCGGCCATAACAGCAAAGGTCCAGAGCGGAAATACGAAAGCAACCAATCGATAAGAGAGTTGGTCGAGAACTTCCAGCGATGGCAGGCGCTTGGCCCACGGGCTACGTTCGCCCTTTTGTTCCATTGAATCCAGATAGAGATAGGCAGCCGCAATCGTGTTTGCAAGCAGAAATACTCCGCCAGAGATAATTGCAGCCGATACATGGATAACCAACCAATAGGACTTCAATGCGGGAACCAGCGGCGCGCTCGGCCGGTAGAGAACTGTGATGGCGGTACCGAGTATCAACAGTACGAATATAGATATGGGCAATCCCAACCAGCGAAGGTCGTACTTCTTCAGCGCGATCAAATAGGCGCCAGTGAAGGCCAGTGCGCCCGTGATCGAGAATTCGTACATGTTTCCCCAGGGAACGCGACCTGCTGAAATTCCGCGAGCTACAACTCCGGCAAAGAGTAGGAGGAAGCCCAAGATCATAAATGCTGTCGCGATTCGGCCGGCTTTTTCGGTGCGCTGATAATCCAGAGTCTTCACAAGGAGGCTTCCTTCAGTTTGCAGCTGTTCTGCCTGAGGCGCACGAACAGCCCACGCAGTTTCGTAAGCATGAGCAAAGAAAGCCAAGGTGTAGACACCCATCGCCGAATAAACCAAGTAGTTGGAGAGGTATGCCCACGATGAATGCGTCATTTCTTATCCTTCTTTAAGTCCGCAATGAGAAGTTCTATTTCTTTTTCCAAGCCTGGTGCACCGCTTCTGGCAAGTCCGGCCACTTCCACTTTTCCGTCTCCCGCCGTTCGAATCCAGATTCTGCGACGACGAGTAAAGAGAGAGCCAAGTAAACCAAGGATCGCCAGAATACCCCCCGCCAGCGAATACAGTTTCCCCGGATCTCGCACGACTTGAAGATTTACCCATTGAACCACGCCATCAAAGCGGATGCTCCCCTCGGCAAATGTGAAAGTCTGGCCCACACCGAGGGATTTCAAGCCGATTTTTGTCATCTTTGAGGTATCAATTCGATAAACGGACTGCGGAATTCCGCTATCCATCCCCAAGTCTCCCTTCCACACTGAAAAAAGAAGTCTTGGATCTAGAGCCTCGGGGTAAATGGAGAAACCCCCACGTGTCTTCGTTTTCGCTGCCGTGGGGAGAAATGCGGCGATGAATCCCAATTGAGGTTGAGAATCAGGAGCTTTGATAGCGCCAATCGAAGTCAAATTTGCGTCCTGCGGAAGAAATGGAACAGGACCTTGCATAACCACTTCACCGGTCTTGTCACGAACGGTCACAATCGGTGAATACCCATTGGCTTGCAAATAGACGTTAGTGCTTCCCAGTTCTAGCGGGCTATTAACCTTGATTATCTTCGCCACCTTCTTCGCCCCGGGCCTATCGACAAGCGTCACTTTGAGCGTGTAATCAAGCGGAGCATTTGTTCGCGGATCGTACTTTGCCAGAAATTTGTCAATCGTTATTTCAAATGGAGAAAGGGATTGATCGTGGAATAACTTGCCCATACTCAAACTGTCATATGTAGTAGGCGTATTTATGAACCGGTCGCCGACATTGACGATCGCCTCCCCTTTCATTCCAAAAAGGGCACCGAGGCTCACGCCAATCAGGATAAGGATGAGCGCAAGATGAAAAAGCAGGTTGCCCGTTTCGCGCAAGTAACCTTTTTCAGCAGATATCGAGCCCTCAAATTCCCGAAACCGAAAGCGCTTAGACCTCAGCCAGGCTCGAGCCTCAGTAAACTCGCCGCCTTCCCCCTGCCACGTCTGGAAGAATTCCATCCGATCCAAATGGGCTGGCGTCATCGGTGGCAACGCCCGACTGGCCTTCAGATGGTCAAAGGCGCGCGGCAGCACGCAACCAATCAACGATATAAAGAGAAGGACATAGATCGCACTAAACCAAGGAGACCCAAATACATCAAAAAGCGAGAATCGATTCATCAAAGCCGCAGTGCCAGGATGCTTTGTAAAATAATCCTGCACCCTCATGGGATTCTGCGGACGTTGGGGGATGATTGACCCTGGCACAGAAGCCACTCCCAATAAAAGCAAGAGAATCAACGCGGTACGCATACTTGTCAGTTGCCGCCAAACGAAGCGCAAAAGGCTCAAAAAGCCCAGTTCGGGGACTTCAGTCTCTTTGTTCATTTAGACCACCGGTATGAAGCTAGAAATGGACGCGCGGAGAGAGTTCATAATGTCATTCCAAATACCGAATACTTGCAAAAGTCCAATGATAATCATGAGAACGCCGCCGACATTTGTAATGACATTGCCTCGCTTAGAGATGAACTTGCGCAGTTTCGCGGAACGATCCATAAAAAGTCCGGAAAGAATGAAGGGAATTCCAAGACCTATGCAGTAACCCAAGGACAAGATCGCACCTCGCCAGGCACTTGCCTGTTCGAAGGCGAGGGTTTCCACGGCGGCAAGTGCTGGACCGATACACGGTGTCCAACCGACTCCAAAGAGAAAACCTAGAAGCGGAGCACCGACAAGGCCGCCTACGGTCGAGATCTTTGGTTTGTAGATGGGCATCATGGGAAATCTGCCCATGAATACAAGCCCTAAGACAATTGTGAAGACTCCTAAAACTTGAGTGATCACTCCTTGGTGATTCAAAATCTTTGAGCCAAGGCCACCAAAGAGCGCACCGTAGGAAATGAAGAGAACGCTAAATCCCAAGATGAACAGGAGCGAGCCAGCGAGAACTCGCCCTCGACTCTTCGACATACCCGCCGCATAAGAGAGGTATCCCGGCACAAGTGGGAGAACACACGGAGATAGGAAGGAAATCAACCCTGCGACGATTGCAATTGGAAAGGCAACAAGTAAGGCGCCATCCATGATCTGATTTACGAATAGATCCTTCATTCGGCACTCAGCTTGTCGAGTACTTGTGACAAGGACGCGATTGTGATCTGGCCAGAGATGCGGGCAGCTACCCTGCCGTGCTTATCAATCACCACCGTCGTTGGAATCGCATTGGCCATCAGGGAATTCTGGAAGCCCATAAGAATCGAGTCATCAATCAAGGAGGGGTAGGGAACTCCAAATCGACGAACAAAGGCACGGGCACTTGCCAATGTATCCCGAGTGAGAACGCCGACAAAGGAAACGTCTGGATATGTCCGGGACAAGTCTGCCAATGCTGGTGCCTCCGCCCGACATGGCGCACACCACGAGGCCCAAACGTTGATCACCGCCATGTGGTTCGATTCCAATCGAAAGGTTCCGCCGTCAACGGTTGCTCCAGATATAGGCGGAGCCGCCTTACGTTCATTGGCATTAATAAAGGTAATCGCGCCATTTCCAGCCACGTAACTTCTAGACCCAGTTGAAGCTCCGCCACCGCAAGCTGTTACAAGAAGGGAAATTGCAAGGCCCAGCGGAACCCAACGGCGTGCGTATCTCATTACTTCTTCACAGGCAGTAGGTGGCGGGCAGGCTCGGTGTATGTCACTCCCGAAATCATGTTCTCATCGTCAAAGTGAATTGTTGTCACCGAGGCCAGACTGCATTCACGCTTGCGGGGGTCGTGGATGAGATGACGACCCTCAACAGCACTTCGCAAGATCCAAATCGGCAGTTGATGAGAAACGCATATCGCATCCTTATCTCCGGCGGCTTCGTGCGCAGCGAAAACTGCGGCCAGCATCCGAGGCACCTGCTCCATATAAGGCTCGCCCCAAGAAGGACGCCACGGGTTCCAAAGATGGCGCCATGCGCTGGGATGTCGAAGTGCACCATCTCCTATTCCGAAGGGCTGGCCTTCGAAAATATTGGAAGCCTCGATCAAGCGTTCATCTGTTGTTATCTCAATGCCGTGCGCTGCAGATATCGGAGCTGCCGTCTCTTGCGCTCTTTGCAGCGGTGAAACATGCAGTGCACCGAGATCAACAGATTTCGACCACTCGCCGAGGGTCCGAGCCATCTCTTGGCCCCGTTCGGACAAACGCCAACCGGGTTGGCGGCCATAAAGAATCTTCTTGGGATTGTCTACTTCGCCGTGACGGATGACATGAACGTTGGAGGCCATGGGCAAAGCATAAAGCGTCACAGCGATGCTCAGATCGCTACTCTAGGAACATGGCTCCGACCCCCAAACGAGCGGCCTTCTTTGACGTCGACAACACGCTCATAAGAGGATCCGCGCTGTACTTCCTCGGCAAAGGGATGTACCAACGCGGGTTCTTCACCAAAGCCGACATCTCACGATTTGTTCTCGCGAATTTGCGTTTCCGATTCTCAGGCAAGGAGAAGCCTGAAGAGATGGATCGCTTGCAGAAAGCCGCGACCAATTTCATTGCTGGCCAGAAGTCAGATGACATCGCGAAATTAGCCCAAGAAGTTTATGACGAGCATGTCTCTCCTGCTCTCTGGCAAGGCACGATCGATATCGCCCAGACACATTTGAGCAACGATGAAGAAGTCTGGCTTGTCACCGCTGCTTCTCAGGAAATGGCGCAGGTGATCTGCCAGAAGCTTGGCTTGACCGGTGCTCTCGGAACCAGCGCGGAAGTCAAAGACGGTGTCTACACGGGCGAGCTGATCGGCAAACTCTTGCACGGCAAAGAGAAGGCGATCGCGATAAAAGCCTTGGCCGATGAACGCGGATTCGATTTATCACAGTGTTATGCCTACTCCGATAGCCACAATGACCTACCTCTCTTGTTGGCAGTCGGCCATCCCAGCGTGATCAATCCCGATGCCGTTCTTCGTATCCGTGCCATGCGCGAATCGTGGCCAATTCACGATTTCCGTCGCGTTCAGAGGCTCAACCGCCTGTTGGGACCTGTCGTCAGTTGGGCCGCAGCGTTAGGCGTGCTGCTTACCCCTCGCAGACATAAAGATAGGTAAACGCCAAAGCAGATCACCCGCTAATGTAGAGCGGTTATGGAAACGCGATCTTTTGCAGACTACCTTCGGGGGCTCGACGACCCCGGACTGCTCTCACTTTTCGCTTTAAGGCCCGATTTAGTCTCACCGGTCCCCCACGACATCGCCTCACTCGCAGTTAGAGCCAACTCGGCCCCAAGTCTTGCCCGTGCCGTAGAGCGCCTCAATGAATGGCAGTTTCAAGTTCTGGAAGCCTGCGCGGCCCTCGATGAACCCATGGTCGAAAAAGAGATCCTCGCCGTAACCAATCCATCGGCCAAATTCGTCCTTCCTCATCTGGTGAGCATGGCATTGCTCTACAAATCCAGTGACGGATACCGACTGCCCAGTTCTCTACGCGAGGTTTTAGGAAATGAACCAGCAGGTCTTGGACCAGCATCACTAGCCAAACTGTCGATGAAGAAGCTCGACGAGGCTCCGGAGGCGGCCAAGAAAGTCCTTGAAAAACTGACATGGGGTCCACCGCGAGGAAGCGTCGGAGATATTCGCAATCCCGGACCTGGAATCGCCTGGTTACTAAAGGAAAATTTCCTTGTTCCACTTGATCAACGCACCGTGATACTCCCGCGCAATGTCGCCATTCATCTGCGGGGCGGCAAGATTCACAAAAACCCAGCACCCAACCCACCCGTTCTCACAGGTCGTCCAATTGGGCAAAAAATATCGGACCGTGCAGCTATAGCGAATGTTTCAACGATCTTGCGATGGTGTGAGGAAATATTGAATTTCTGGTCGGAAGATCCACCGAGTGCCCTGCGTGCGGGGGGCCTTGGCGTTCGGGATCTCAAGAATGCTGCCCAGCACCTCGGGGTGGATGAGAATTGCGCGGCATTCGTGGCTGAACTTGTCTACTTGAATGGACTTGTCGTAATCGATGCCGATGATCGCATCCTTCCCACACATGCTTTCGATATCTGGCTTACTCAAAGCCCGCAAACTCGATGGCGATCCCTAGTCTCACTCTGGCTAGTCACATCAAGGGCGAGCGGACTCGTAGGTCGAGCAGAATCCAAACACATCTCAGCTTTAGGCCCAGAACTCGATCGCGTTAACGCCGCAAGCACTCGCCGACTAACATTAGAAACGCTCTCTGAACATCCTCAGATTTCCCCAGACCTTGAATCACTCCTGGCTTTGATCAAATGGAAAGCACCCGCAAGACGCAATCCAGGACTTCAAAGCGATCTCGTCACTTGGACTCTTCGGGAAGCAGAGTGGTTGGGAGTCACAGGGCAAGGCGCGATTTCAAAATACGCACTTGCACTTCTCAATGGGCATGACGATCTTGAGATCGACTCCGAATTACCCAAGCCCATCGACCATATTCTCATTCAGGGCGATAACACCGCCATTGCACCTGGGCGCCTTGAGATCGCGGTGGCGCGAGTATTGGATTCAATTGCTGACATAGAAAGTCGGGGCGGTGCAACCGTCTATCGATTTAGCGAGTCCTCAATTCGACGCGGTCTTGATCATGGCAAAACGGGTGAGGAGATCAAGGAATTCCTGCGCAAAATATCTAAAACGCCGATCCCTCAGCCTCTGGATTATCTGATCGGCGATGTTGCAAAGCGCCATGGCAGATTACGTGTGGGAAATACAAGTTCGTATCTTCGATGTGAAGATCCCACGCTACTGACGCAAATAGTCAGCGACAAGAAACTTGAAGGTTTTCCTCTACGCAGAATTGCTCCCGAAGTTCTCGTCTGCGATCTTGATGCAAACGAGATGATGATCGCCCTAAGAAGTGCTGGTTACATGCCAGCGGCAGAGTCGAACACAGGAATTCTCATCACAGGACAACGCGTGAGTCGAGCCAAATCCAAACCACGTCCACCCAGAGTCATTGGCGAGCTTGAAACACCGACCGATGAAACTTTGGCGGCGGGGTTGCGCGCGCTTCGTGCAGCAGAACGTTCGAGCCATAAACAGACTCTGCTTCGAGAGATCGCATCGAATGCCCTCGGATCACTCCCACGAACTACAGCTAACGAGACTCTGGACTTGCTGCACAAGTTCATCGTCGAGGGACAAACCCTCTCCATCGGGTACGCCGATAACAACGGCTCAGTCACGCATCGAATAATCGATCCGCTCAGCATCAGCGCGGGCTCGTTAATAGCGCGCGACCACGGCACTGGCGAGATCCAAACCTTCAGAATCCCACGCATCACCGGGGTCGCGACTCTTTAGCTCACACGAAGAACGAAAAAGTGGTCACACTTAACCCGCCTTGCCCGCATTCTTAATGCAACCCCATCAAGTAGAGGGCTATCCCGGAACATCCATTCTGCCTACGCTCGTGGAATGAAGAAACTGTCTCTATTCCTCGCCGTTGCCCTCCTGGCCGCCAGTCCCTCGGCGAGTGCGGCGGGCACCGTTAAGTATGTAAAACAGAAGGCAGGGCAATTCTGTAAAACACTCGATATCGGAAGATACGTAGTTACGCCGTCTGGAAAACTGAAATGCACGGTGGCCAAGGGAACTACGCGAGCCAGGTGGTCGCACAGTTAGTTAGCTGAATGGTTCCCCGAGTTATGTTGCTATTGCGCAACTCCCGTGTCTCGTCCCTTTATTCCGAACCTTCATTCCCTTCTCCTATTCCAATTAGATCTTTCTCAAACTTCATAGATCCAAACCTATAATAGATAGAGAGATAGCAAGCCAGCACTATTCCAAAGTTCCCATAATCATAGTCCACACAAACCACGCCACTCCGCACAGAGCGCAATCACCGCCGCGTATCCGATATCCTCGTATCCTCCAATCTTGCGTCTTATTCAGGCCAATGTCATCTTCACACTCATCTTTGCTATTCCGAGCCATAGAACTTTATCTCTATTCAGCCGCTGGCGTACCGATATTCCGTCGCGATACGCCTAAATCGCCCCCATCCCCCGTCTCCGCCTACAGAAGTTACTGCTTGTCTAGCGAACGAACTTGTACCTCGGGATCTCGATCATTGCCTATCGGTAAACCGATGATGACGCAGTTAATGGCTAGGCGGACGCCATTGCCATCGGAGAGGTGGCCGGTTTGCGATCCCGTGCATAAGCACCGTTCAAGCGCTCGATCAGATTGATGGGAAGCGGAAGCGGATCGTCTTGAATCTCTTCTTCGCTCAGCCAATCAAATACCTCGGACCAGGCCCACAAAAGCGATTGACCAGCAGATGCAAAGGGTTCAGGAAAACCTTTACGGCGTTCCCCGGTGGCCCAAAGTCGAACTGCCTCACGAGTTACGTCTAGGCGTCCTGCAATCTGTGACAGAGATACTAAATCCAAATCTATGCGCTTGATTTTGATATTGTTCGCGTACCTATTCAAGAATGATTTGAATTCGTTAAATGCTGATTCAGGGGATTCGGCAGCCATTTCGATACCAAGCATGATGAGACCATCAGAAGCAAAGGGAACGACAGTAATAGTGTCATTTTTCAACAGCTTAAGTTGGGATTTGTTCTCAATCTCTAATCCGGTGACTTGCACGGAAAACTCATAGTTACGCTTCATTTTTCCCACCTAACTACTCTACGATATAATGTTGGCACTTGGCAACACCAGCAAACCTACCATTGGCGCAGGTTTGGTGCCTGACCATGCGTGTATTTTTTTGCCTCAGAATCGCTCGGCCACCCACCCACTCAGACCACCTCTCGGGCCATCCATTCGAAGTGCCAAAAAAACTCTAGTGAGGTCCTCTGATGCTGAGATTAATAAGGGGGTCAAGAGAAATGGACGAAGGACGATTAAATGTGGGTAAATGATTTGTATATGAATTCCCTAGTGCATCTGAACCTTGCGCAACCTTTTAGCGCGCAAGGGGTGTAATAACGATTAGTGGGGTTACCGAGGGTGCTTGGCGCACAAATTGATAGGGCTTCGAGTTTGAACTGAACCCCGAAAGTTGGAGTTCTAATCAAGAGTCGGGACCATGTTAGCAAGGGACTGAACTCGGTAATCAACTGGGCTCAGTCCCTTTAACTTTAGGCGGATTCGATCATGGTTGAACCAGTGGATATATATGCCGAGCTCAGATCTGAACTGGTTCAAGTTTGTAAAAGTTCTCTGTCTGAGAAACTCTTCCTTGAAGTGACCAAAGAAATTCTCGGCAACTGCGTTGTCCAGACAATTTCCCTTGCGAGACATGGATTGCTGAAGGCCACGAGATTCCAGCGTATTGCGATAGGCCAGATGGCGGTAATGCCATCCTTGATCAGAATGAATCATCGGTTTTGTCGCCTCATCAAGGGTGGCTAAGGCTTTCTCCAACATCTTGGTGACCAGCGTCAATGCTGGCGCCGAGCCCAACTCGTAGGAGATCACCTCACCATTGAACAGGTCAATCACCGGTGAGAGATATTGCTTCTGACCCAAGACGGCAAACTCGGTGACATCGGTAACCCATTTGCTATTGGGAGTAAGTGCAGAGAAATCACGATCCAATAGGTTTTCCGCCGCCAGACCGACCTGCCCTTGGTAGGAACGGTATTTGCGACGTCGAACCTGGCATGTGCGATTTTCTTGGCGCATCAACTTGAGCACAGTTTTCCCACTCAGGCGCATATTGTGCTTGGAAGCCAAGACGAAGCGCACTCGTCTATATCCATAAGCTCTATAGGCACGATCAAAGACGTCACGCAGGACTGGCCTGACGTTGATATAGGGATCAGCAGCGATGGGTTTGTTGCGGTGATAGTAAAAAGTGCTGGGCGCCAAGCCGAGCACCTTGCAGAGAGTGCGAACTGGGTAAAGATGCTCTAATGACGAGACCGCTTGCGCTTTGACGGCCGCGCTGCTTTCTCTTCTGCCACTAGAGCCTGATATTTTTTTAAGAGTGCATTCTCCATTTCCAGCCGATAGACCTTCTCCTCCAGACTCTCGGTGTCCATTACTGAAGGCTTACGACCCTTTGGTTTGGGAGCAAGGCCTGCTGGCCCATCCTTGCGATAGATGGCCACCCACTTATCAAAAAGTGACCGGGCGCTGATTCCAAACTCGAGGATGATCTCTGTCTTAGGCGTTCCCGCTAAGAACTTCTCAACCGCTGCCAGCTTGAGTTGCTCTGGGTAGATCTTAATTTCTCTCACAGAACCAGAGTTTAGAAGATGACCTTGGCGATAAGCATCCTGCCATTGGCGCATCGTGGTGTGAGACAGACCTAAATGCGTTGCCACGGTCCTAGCACCGTGACCCAAGGCAAAGAGCCTTGCTACTTGCATCCGAGTTTCTTCGGAATGGCTAAATCTTCCGTCCATGAAAAGAACCCCTTCAGTTGGGACTCTTAATTGAGTCTCCAACTTCAGGGGTTCAGTTCAGTTTCCTCGAAGCCCTTGCTCAGCTTCCCTAACTTCTTGATCAGTACCAATAGATCAGTCCTGAGAACTTGAGTCTACGGAGCTGTCGACGGGAATTGAACCCGCACCGGCAACTTGGTCAAAGTTGCAATGCAGCCATTACACCACGACAGCAGCGCAGGAGAAGTCTCGAATAAATGTGCAGCGTGGAAATTGAATATTGTCAGCATGTGTAAGAAGAGATGATGTGCAGACATAAACAAGAGATCCTGGATTACTCCAAGATCCCGTGTTTATGTCGACAGCTCCAAGGCTGATTGCGTTTTGCGTGGAGTGACCAACTCCGGCGTCCAACCATTTCCTCGAGAGAATCGAGGCGAGGCAACTATGACATAAATAAACGTCACTCGGAGTAACAGAAACCCTCAGGGAAAGGGGGTGTATTAACGATTAGCGGGGTTCCACAGGTAATTACCACCTTTATCCACACGGTGGAAAATGGTAGAAACTCATAATCAAAAGGTATAACATCTGGATTATGGGGATGAATATTAAGAATGAAGAGGCTCACCGCCTAGCCGCTCAGGTGGCATCGATTTATGACGAGACACTCACCGAAGCGGTGACTGTCGCCTTGCGCGAACGTTTGGCTAGGGCAACGGTGGAGGATCGTCTTGAAAGACTACGCATTCTGGCTCACGAAGTCTCTACACGAATGCCAAAAGGAATGACCAGAGAATTGGTCGATTCCACGCTTTACAACGAATTGGGCCTGCCGCGATGAAGATAATCGTGGATAGTTCGGCAATTTTATCAATTCTCTTTGCTGAACCCGATAGTGATGAAATTCTTATCGCTATCAATGGCAACAACTGCGCTATGTCTGCGGGAAATTATTTGGAGACAGCAATAGTCGTAGACTCCACGAAGGACCCGGTCGCAACCCGTAAGTTTGATGCATTTATCAAGGAGGCTGGCATTGAAATACTTTCGGTGGACACCAAGCAAGTTCAAGTTGCACGTGCAGCATATCGAGATTACGGAAAAGGTACCGAACATCGTGCCAAATTGAACTTTGGTGATGTCTTTGCATACGCGCTTGCTGCTACGACAAGAAGAAAATTGCTATGTAAAGGCGATGACTTTTGCCATACGGATATTGCAATTGTGGACTTAAAAAGTTCTTGAGGAAATTAAGAAACGTACCCCCCTCGATGCGAGGCTCGGTTCCCATCTGCCCTGTCTAGTGTGAACGTCCAATGAATACCCACCAACCGCGCTTCCACGAGAAGACCTCAAACCCAACCCGTTGTCACTTTCGTGCCGTAAGACGTTGCATTAATGACCTGTGAGGTTGCCGAAGATTCTGAGACTACGGAGTCGATGACGGGGTTTAAATCTGAGTCCTGCCTACGCCTGAATTTCCGCGACGCTTTAAGTGCCTAGTAGTGATCTCGAAGTTGAAGAACAATTACTGAGTCACCCTTTATTTCATAAACCATCCGATGTCTATGGTCTATGCGTCGTGACCACATTCCCGAGAGTTGGTACTTTAACTTTTCCGGCTTGCCGATCCCGCTCGATGGATCGACAAGGATTGATGCGAGGATGGCGTTAATCTTTTGAACAATTTTCGGATTAGTCTGTTCCCATAAGGCAAGATCTTCGCGAGCCGTGGCTGTCAGAAATATCTTTCGCTTGGGGGACTTCGCGGGCATCAGGCAAGAGGCTTCTTCTTAGCCCTCTTCGCAACCGGTATCGCCTTCTTCTTGGGTTTTGAAACTTTCTTCCCTGACGAAATCTTTTTCGCCGAGTGTGAAGTTTTCTTTCCCTGGGAAGTTGCTGCAACCGGCAGTTCATACTCAAACAAGTCACCCGATAGGGCTTCTGCTCGACTTCTTGCTAGATGCTCTCGATTGGAAGGGGTTCTGAGCAAATACATAGTCTCGATGATTGCCTCCCATTCGCTTTCAGAGACCAGGACCGCATTGCCTTTCTTTGACGTGATAAAGATCGGCGTGCTGTCAGTATTGACTTGTTCGATCAATGGAAAGAGCTGAGACCGAGCTTCCGAGGCGGTAATAACCATGAAGAACTCCCCAATACGCTAAAAAGAGAGAATAGCATGTGGTACGAGATTTGGTACCACTTCAGAAACAGATCGCATTCCCTTGAACCTGCTTAGGCTGAACGTGCCCAGAGAGTTAGGAAGTACGGCAGAATAGAAGGTATGCCAAGTCCCCTTGAAGTCACAGAGGCCCTCGTGCGATGCGAATCGCCCACCGAGGACCTTGCCTCGTGCAACGAGGTTATTGAGCTAGCAAGGGATCTCACGGCTCGAGTTCTCGGCGTTTCGGCGCAGGTCCGCCAGATCAACGGCCGACCAGTGTTCTGGTTCGGCGCCGATAAGCCAGAAATCGTCCTTCTTGGACATCTAGACACGGTCTGGCCCAAGGGTTCATTTGAGCCCCTCTGGGAGGTCAAAGGCGATGTCGCCCGCGGGCCCGGAATTTTCGATATGAAGGCCGGCTTTGTCCAAGCCCTTTTTGCCCTTAAGGGAATTGAAGGTTCAGTCGCACTAGTCGCTACAACGGATGAGGAAAGCGGCAGTGCCACATCCAAAGAATTAATCCAGGAGTTATCTAAAGGAGCCAAAGCTGTTCTCGTTCTCGAAGCTGCAATCGATGGGAAAGTGAAAATCGGGCGCAAGGGAACTGCGATGTACCAAGTGAGCGTTCACGGTCGCGCGTCCCACGCTGGATTGGAACCTGAAAAAGGAATCAATGCCACGACAGAAATGGCTCACATTGTTTTGGAGCTTTCAACACTAGAGAGTGCAGAGCATGGAACAACTGTGGTGCCGACAGTCCTTCGATCTGGAAATACAACCAACACTGTGCCAGATCACGCGGTTCTCGACATCGATATCCGCTCTTTTTCGCAAACTGATCTTCTTCGAGTCGACGGTGCCATTCGTTCACTGAAGCCAACTAATCAGGATGCTCGCATTGAAATTTCCGGAGGGTTGAATCGCCCTCCGCTAGAGCTTGCTTCAACTAAGTACCTCTACGAGCGAGCAGAGAAAGTAGCGCAGAGCCTGGGAATGACTCTGGGCAGCGCAAGCGTCGGTGGAGCAAGCGATGGAAACTTCGCAGCCGCCGCCGGCGCAAAGGTTCTCGATGGACTTGGCGCTGTCGGAGCCGGTGCCCATGCTCTAAATGAATGGGTAAGCATCTCCGCCATAGATGAGCGCATTAATTTTCTCCATCACTTTATTGAGGACTTATTACATGACTGATGGGCCGTTAATTGTTCAAAGTGATAAGACCCTGCTCCTTGATATTGATCACCCACTAAGTACCGAGTGCCGACGGGCGATCGCCCCCTTTGCCGAACTAGAACGCTCGCCTGAACACATCCACACCTATCGACTTACCAACCTTGGACTATGGAATGCACGCGCCGCAGGACACGATGCCGAGCAAGTCATCGACACACTTCTTAAGTACTCGCGCTATGCGGTGCCTCATTCAATTCTTGTAGACGTCGCGGAGACGATGTCGCGCTACGGTCGATTGCGACTGGAAGCCGATCCCGTCCACGGATTGATTCTTGTCACCACCGATACCGCAGTTCTCGAAGAAGTCATCAGGGCAAAGAAGATCGCACCTCTGCTTGGCGTCCGCATTGACGCCCAGACAGTGGCAGTTCATCCGAGCCAGCGGGGCCATATAAAACAAGTCACTTCTGCGCCTTGGTTGGCCCGCGGAGGATTTTGCCGGCTACGTCGACGGGCAACATCATGAGATCGATCTGGTTCAAAATGGTTGGAAGATTCGCCAGTACCAGGAACTAGCGGCTGAAGGCTTCTGGCACGGTGGATCCGGTGTTGTGGTTCTTCCCTGCGGTGCCGGCAAGACAATCGTCGGGGCCGCCGCGATGGCTCATGCAAAAGCCACGACGCTCATTCTCGTAACCAACACCGTCGCAGCAAGACAATGGCGTGAAGAGCTCCTTGACCCGTACCACGCTGAATGAGGACGAGATCGGCGAATACTCTGGCTCCAAGAAGGAAATCCGACCAGTAACCATCGCTACATACCAAGTGATGACGAAGAAGAAGAATGGCGTTTACTCACACCTCGATCTCTTTGACACCCATGACTGGGGTTTGATCATCTACGACGAAGTTCATCTACTGCCTGCACCGATATTCCGTTTTACCGCCGACATTCAGTCACGACGTCGACTTGGATTGACTGCGACGTTGGTGCGCGAGGATGGCCTTGAAGGAGAAGTTTTCTCGCTCATCGGCCCAAAGAGATATGACGTTCCTTGGAAAGAAATTGAGGCACAGGGCTACATCGCTCCAGCAGAATGCATAGAAGTCCGTGTCACCCTCACCGAACAGGAACGGCTTGCCTATGCAACCGCCGAGCCTGAAAACAAGTATCGACACTGTGCCACCACGGTCACAAAACGAAAGATCGTCGAAGAGTTAGTGAAACAGCATGCTGACGATCAAGTGCTCGTTATCGGACAGTACATCGACCAACTCGATGAATTGCAGGCGGTCTTGAATGTTCCGATTATCAAGGGCGATACACCGATCAAAGAACGCGAGCACCTATTCGGTCTTTTCCGACAAGGAAAAATCAAGTGCTTAGTCGTCTCAAAGGTCGCGAACTTCTCCATTGATCTTCCGGAAGCCTCTGTTGCGATTCAAGTCTCGGGCGCATTCGGCTCTAGGCAAGAAGAAGCACAACGGCTAGGTCGAATCCTGCGACCGAAGGCTGATGGCCGTACTGCGCGTTTCTACTCCGTCGTATCCAGAGACACCATCGATCAGGATTTTGCGCAAAACCGCCAGCGCTTCCTGGCCGAGCAGGGGTACTCCTACCGAATTATTGACGCTGACGATGTCTACCAAGGGAAGATCTGAAACGAACCGGATCAACCCGGTAAAAATCGTGGTGCTCTCCGTCGATCTGGATCACCGGGATGAGCTCCCCGTATTTCTCTTCTAGCACTGGGTCGCCGTCAATAAAGCGTTTTTCGATATCAAAATGTAATTCTGTTTGGAGCGATTCCAAGGTTTCCACTGCCACGTCGCAGAGATGGCAGCCCACGCGGGTGTACACGGTCACAAGGTTTGGCATGGTCAAACATTCACCTTCCTTGGGTTTAGCCCGGTTGAGAATCGTCTGAGGGGCACCGTCGTATCATCTCACCCTGATACCGTTTCCCAATATGCATACCAGTCGAAGAAACCCCATTCGCGCGGGAATTGCCCTCGTCGCGATGATGGCTGGTCTCATCGCAATACCGCAGGCTCATGCCTTATCTGTTGTTCACGAGCGAGCATCAACAGTCTGGGGTCATACTTACGCGGGACCGCCGACTCGGAGCCTTGGATCCACGAATAGCAACGGTGCCCATCTACAGAAGCAGAGCACTTTCGTGGTCACGTACAACAATTTTCCGACGTGGGCCAGAAATGATGTGCAGGCAGCTGTGGATGTCTGGTCTGAGAATTTTGCATCCACTGTGCCAATCACGATAGATGCGACGTGGGGAAGGTCAGCTACTTCGGGGATTCTTGGAAGTGCACGACCTGGAAATTATTTTTCCGGATTTACGGGCGCCCCAGATCCCACCCTCTGGTATCCCTCTGCACTTGCTAATGCATTGGCGGGTGCGGATCTCGATAAGAACAGCCCCGAGATTGTCATCCAAGCAAATTCAAACGCGAATTGGGATCAACGCAATGATGGCACGCCAACAAGTTCTGAGTATGACTTGGAATCAGTTTTCATCCACGAACTCGGTCATGGACTTGGATTCCTCTCTACCGATGCGTATGACACCTACTTTAAATATGGAATTCTCGATCAACCAACACCTTTCGATGCATACGCCCAAACCAATGACGGCCGCCGGCTTTCAGATCTTCCCTCTCCCTCACTCGAACTTGGCAGCGCACTCACTAGCACGCTGGTCTGGTCAGGTCCGTTGGGTATTCAAGCAAATAATGGCGTTAAGCCCCTTCTCTATACCCCTTCGTCTTACGAGGTCGGGTCTTCGGTAAGCCATTTGGATGAAGCCACGTTCTCCTCCACTGGCTTGAATTCCGTGATGACGCCTAACCTCAGCGCTGGTGAAGTTTTCCATCAGCCTGGACCCTTGCTCCTTGCCATGCTTCAGGATCTTAGAAATAAGCCACCAGCGGGAATCGCCAGCACCATGCCATTACCGCCGCGCAACGTGGCGGCATTGGTGGGCGACAAATCAGCAGTGGTCACCTTTGACTTGCCGAGCAATAGTCGCACTTCGCAGATCACCAACTACACCGTCAAGAACAACAGGACAGGCCAAGAAATCTCTGCGACAGCGAGTCCGGTTCTGATCTCGGGGCTAAAGAATGGCCTTTCGTACAGTTTCTCCGTTTCTTCGCAGAATGAACTCGGCCGATCCGAAATCGTGCAGACTAATTCCGTGACTCCGCAGTCCGCTTGGAAGGCGAGCGTCCTTGATTCGCTGGCCGACGGGGAACACATCGCAACAACGCTTTTTGATACGCAACCGGCAATTGTGTACACGGATAGCAAGCGTGGTTGGGTGAAATTAGTGCTCTGGAATGGCAAAGGTTGGCGCAGACTCACCATTGATGGGCGGGGCGGAAGTGCCGGAAGAACGCTTCACAATGTTTCAGGACCAGTATCAGTCTGCGCTAGCGGATCAGGTAAGAAGCAAGTTCTGCATATCTTCTATGCAGATCAAATCGATAAGGATTTACGTCACGCCACATTTGATGGGACAAATTTCAAGTATGAAGTTGTCGACGGAAACGGACCTACTGTTCAACCCTATGATCAACCAAATCGAGTTCGAACCGCCAGCGATGTAAGTGTGAGCAATGCCTGCGCAAGCACTGCCGCGGGCATTCAAGTCTTTTACCGCGACGAGACTCAAGGAATTCTGCTCGGTGCGGTGAAGGGTTCTTCTGGCAAATGGGCTTACGAATTGGTCGATGGCGATCGTAAAACGAATGGTCGCACAACAGGGGACGTCGGTACACATCTGCGCGCAGTTGCCTTCGGTTCCAAAGTGACGGTTTTGTACGATTCGGTTCTTGTTGTGAATCAACAGAAACAAGCTACCGCTGGCGAGGTGCGGGTAGCTACTCGACTTGGGATTTCCTCCAACTGGAGTTACCAGACTTTAGATACATCCGGGGGTGGAGTCGCTGTGGCCGGCTACGACCTTGCGCTAAACAAGACTGCGGCCGGTGTCATAGCAACGTGGCTCACTGCTAGCGGAGTCTCTCTGCCGAAGCCAACTCAAATCCGTTGGGACAATCTCTCCGACAATTCTCCGCCCATGACGCTAACAAGTGATGGATACGGCCTGCCAACCTCACCGCTTAGCATCGATAATCGAACCCTCACCTTTGGCTGCCAAGACCGCATCTGCACAACTGAATTGAAGCCAACCGCAGGCAAAAGCCCGATTAGCCTGGTCTCAAATTTCCAGAGCCCTGCGCCCATTGATAGTGAATGGGTAACGGTCAACAAGGTTCGCTACGCCGTAGCCTCCGTTGTCGGAAAGTTGACGCTTTTAAGGCCGTAAAAGGTGAGTTGAAAAGGCTTACTTGGCGTTACGACGCTGAATGCGGGTCTTCTTTAGCAGTTTCTTATGCTTCTTCTTTGCCATCCGCTTGCGTCGCTTCTTGATTACTGAACCCATACGCCACGATCTCCTTTTAGATATTTCTGACCTCAAGACCCAACGAGGCCTAAGGAGGTTAGGTTACCTTGGAAGTGTATGAAAGACCGAAACGCCTGCTGGCCCCCGACCCAGGATCACAACCCCCAAGGCTGGGCTGTATCCAATAGCCATCGGAGAGGCGATGGAGGCAGCGCCATAGGCCCCTTTTAGGGCGCCTTTTGAGTCAAGATTCAAGACCAGCGCCGCGGCCCTGCTTGGCTTCCATCCCTTAACTCCGGTGACAGCGCCGATCGATGGAAAGAGGAAGAAATGAGCGGCCGGGCCGTCGGCGACCATGGCCGGGCCGGATGAGGCAAAGCGCATCGTCCAAGATGGGGAGAAAGTCGAACTGAATTTTGTGGCAACCGCCTCCGACTTTGATTTCGCGATCGAGTCGCCCGCTAGAAAGAAGGAATTCGTTCCGCTTTGCCATGAACGAGTACTTCCGGAGTTGGAACTTCGGATGACAGAAGTCGTCTTGCCAGTCTTGGAAACCACGACAATCAATCCGTCCTTAATGCCCACCCGTGCCTTTTTCACGATCGTCTCAGAACTGCTTCCCATTAGTACTAAGGATCCATCACTTTTTTTGGCTAGAGCATTCAGTTCTGTATCAGTTTTACCAACCAAGATCGGCTTGCTAAATGAGCCATTTAGATCGGATTGGATGAGAAATCCGGCATGACCAGAAGTTGTGGAAATGATTCCAACCACGGCGAGAGAGTTATTCGCAAAGATCGCCCCGCGCACCAGGAAGGCTGATCCGATATCTGTGGCATATCTGGCAAGAAGTACACCTGTTGGTGAGATCTTCCAGATAGCAAGAGAGCTGAGATCTTTACGCATTGGAACAAGTGGATCAACCGTGATGCCATCGGGATTCAAAACCGCAACTGTAGGCGAGGAGGTCGCCGAAGCCGTGGCCGTCGCGGTATCGGTGGGAGATGCAGTGAAGGTCGTGTTTATGGTCTGGGCAGAACCAACAACCCAGAGATTTCCAGCAGTATCAAAGGTCGTCGCCGTGGCTATCTCATTAGATCCATTATCCAGCGGCAACGACCAGTGCACTGCCCCCGTGGCGTCCAAAGCTTGAATGAATCCGTCAGTACTGACAACACCGGTGACTGTGCCGATGAGATAAATCATCTTGCCTCGCACGGCCATTCCGACTACCTGAGTAGAAGGCGACAGTGTCGCGATGTGCGTCATCGGCATTTGGGCAATTGGTTTTGTTGCGCCTTGTGCAATGAACGCGGAAGAAACTGACAAGAGCGCGATAGCCGCAAGTATCCCGATTTTCCGCATGGTTCTATCTTTACGCAAGTTCCTGAGAACGGTCGCGTGCGGCGGTCATCGCCTTCTTCACGATCCCTGCAAGGTCAGAATCGGCAAAGGATGCAAGAGCTGCCGCTGTCGTCCCGTTTGGACTTGTCACATTTTCGCGAAGGGTCGTCGCACTCTTGTTCGATGTCGCCAGAAGTTTTGCCGCACCCACCATTGTTTGGATTGTGAGTTCGGTGGCTATTTCATTGGACAGCCCCAACTCGGTCCCCGCACTCACCATGGCCTCGACAAAGTTAAAGAAGTAGGCGGGACCAGATCCGCTCACCGCAGTAACCGCATCCTGCAAATCCTCATCGACCTCGACAACTCGTCCGGTCGCTGAAAGGAAATCTCGGACAAACTCCGATTGAGCAGGCGTCACGAGAGGACCGATCGACATCGCTGCCATCCCCTCTCCCACCAATGTTGGCGTATTTGGCATCACTCGGATTACCGGGCTGCTGCCGCCAAGGAGAGATGAAATAAATTCGATTTTCTTCCCGGCAGCGAAAGAGACAACCAAAGTACTGGGTCCAATCAAACCTTTGATTTCTGTTAAGACCGTGGAAATATCCTGTGGCTTCACGACGAGTAGCAGGACATCGGCCTTTGAAACGTTTATCTCCAGCGGTGCCACAGCGATTCCATACTTGTCGACGAGTTCTGCGGCACGATCGGCACGCTTCTCAGAGACGGTGATCGACTCAGGGCTAACACCTGCAGAAATCAAGGCGCTGAGCAGGGCTTCACCCATGACGCCCGCGCCTATCACTCCAATGGCGCTTGGATTAGAATCGATGTTCATGAAGCAAGATTACCTGCAACTGATGTGCGTAAACACGCAATAACCCGTAGGCTCACCCACTATGTCTGAAACGAAACCGGGTTTCGCTCGCGATTGGTTTGAATTCACAGATCCAAACGACGAACTTGAGATCTTCAAATGCGACCTCACTTGGCTCACGTCTTATTGGACTTGCATCTACGGCGATGGTTGCAAAGGCGTCTTCGCAGATCGGCCAAATGATGGTTGCTGCACAGAAGGCGCCATGTATTCCGACGAGGATGATGAGGCGCGCGTTCTTAAATCCGCCGCAGATCTCACCCCCGACATGTGGCAGTTCTACGTGGAGTCGCGTCCAAAGCGCTTCGGCGGTGATCTCAATATTTCCGAGAAAGATGCAGAGAACGAGCGGAAGACTCGAACAGTAAACGGCTCGTGCATCTTCCTCAATCGCAAAGGTTATGAAGCAGAGGGCTATACAGGATCATTCGGATGCGTTCTCCACCATTTGGCATTGAAGGAAAGCCGCCACTTTGTTGAGACAAAGCCAGATGTCTGCTGGCAATTGCCGATGCGTCGAAGTTTTGAAACTCGGGAAGTTGGAGATCGCGAATACTCCGTGACGGTAATCGGCGAATACGAGCGCCTGGCATGGGGCGACGGGGGAAATGATTTCGACTGGTACTGCACCAGTGATTCTGATGCCCACGTTGGGACCGAGCCGGTTTATATCTCCAACCGCGTGGAACTCGTTGCCCTCCTAGGACAACAGGCCTACGACATCCTCGCCAAGCACTGCGATGCGCGCATGGCCGCCATCGCCGAGATATCTAAGAGAACCCTCCCACTCTTCATAATCCAGCACCCAGCCACTCTCGCTGCCAATCTCTTAAGGGGATAGCGCCAACCGTCGCACCTTCGCTCTAGGCTGTCCCCATGGCAAAACCCGAGAAGGATCCTTACCGCTGTTCTGAATGCGGTTGGACCACCAACAAATGGGTTGGTCGTTGCGGTGAATGCCAAGTCTGGGGAAGCGTCGAGGAAATTGCCGCCCCCAAGCGCCTCTCACTCGTGCCCGGCGCCGTGACAAAAGTTGCAACACCAATCGGGGATGTAGACCTCTCCTCTGCTGCGGCACGCTCCACTGGAGTCAGCGAACTTGACCGAGTCCTCGGTGGAGGCTTAGTCCCCGGGGCCGCGATCCTTCTGGCGGGCGAGCCAGGCGTTGGAAAATCCACTCTTCTTCTCACCGTTGCTGCCAAAAGCGCATCACGCGGTATCCGATCTCTTTTCATCAGCGGTGAAGAATCCGCATCGCAGGTACGACTTCGTGCCGAGCGCATCGGCGCAGTTGATCCGATTCTGTGGCTGGCATCAGAGAACGATCTCGGTGCAGTCATCACGCATATCGATTCTGTGCAACCGCAATTACTCATCATCGACAGCATTCAGACGATGAACAGCGCTGCTGCCGAAGGCGCAGCCGGCGGTGTAACTCAAGTCCGTGAGGTCGCTGCCGCATTGATTCGCATTGCCAAAGAACGCGACATCACCTTGTTGCTGGTGGGCCACGTGACAAAGGACGGCTCGATCGCAGGGCCAAGACTTCTCGAGCACATCGTCGACGTTGTGCTCTCCTTCGAAGGCGAGAGACATTCACGCCTTCGCTTAATCCGCGCAACCAAGAACCGTTTCGGTGCAAGTGATGAGGTCGGTTGCTTTGATTTGAATGACGGCGGAATTGAAAGCGTCGTAGATCCCACCGGACTATTCACCACTCGACATACAGAACCAGTGCCTGGTACCTGCGTCACGGTGACCCTGGAAGGACGACGACCACTGCTTGCAGAAATTCAGGCGCTGGTCGGCACGGGGCGCGACAACGATTACGGCAACGCCCGTCGTGTTACAAGTGGACTTGATTCTGCCCGTACCTCGATGACTCTGGCCGTTCTCGAATTGCGTGCCAACATTCGCATTGCCGGTCGCGATGTTTATGCCGCAACCGTTGGCGGAATGAAAATGTCCGAACCCGCCGCAGATCTTGCACTCGCTCTTGCCGTTGCCTCTGCCGCCAAGGGATTGGCCCTTCCCGGCGATCTCGTCGCCATCGGCGAAGTCGGACTAGCTGGTGAAATTCGCAAAGTCAGCGGTGTCGAACGTCGTCTCGCTGAGGCATATCGCCTTGGCTTCAAGCGTGCATCTGGTGCCGCAAGGCAGCGAGACGAAAATTGCCGGAATGGAAATCGTCGAAGTTTCTCGATTGGATCAAGCTTTGCAACGGGTGAAGCTCGCTGGGGAATGAGTTCCCTAGAGGAAACCATCCTTAACTGGTTTGCTGCAAATAAGCGCGATCTTCCTTGGCGCGATACAACTGCCTGGGGCGTACTTGTCAGCGAGTTCATGCTTCAACAAACCCCCGTTATTCGAGTCCTTCCTAAGTGGAATGAATGGATGTCGCGCTGGCCAACTCCAGAAGATTTGGCCTCAGCCACTACAGCCGAACTCATCACCGCATGGGGCCGCCTTGGTTATCCGCGCAGAGCCCTTCGCTTACATGAATGCGCCAAGATCATCACGCAAAATTTCGAAGGCGTAGTTCCGAAAGATCCGGCGATTCTTAGAGATCTACCCGGAATCGGCGAATACACAGCGGCAGCAATTGCCGCATTCGCCTATGACGGCAGATCTCTTGTACTAGATATTAATATCCGCCGGCTTTTTGCTCGCGTTCTAGATGGGATCGAATCACCCAAAGCGAGTCTGTCCAATCAAGAACGAGTTGCTCGAACGCAGTTGATTCCAAACGAAGACGCGCACGTGTGGGCGGCAGCCACCATGGAACTCGGTGCGCTGGTCTGTACCTCACAAAACCCAAAGTGCGAAAAATGTCCGCTAACTTCAATGTGCCAATGGAGATCACTCGGCTACCCAGCATCCGATGCTCCGCGCAGAATTCAGGGTTGGCATGGCACCGATCGCCAATGCCGCGGCGTCATCGTGCAGGCACTCAGAGAGAACGCAGCACTTAACAAATCCGACATTGAGAAACTCTGGCACGACGAATCGCAGACAGAAAGGGCACTCTCCACGCTCGTCAAGGATGGCCTCATTTCACTAAAGGAGAATTCCCTCTACGCCTTGCCTTAGAACCTCTAGGCTTTGGATGTGTCCCACTATTTCTTAGCGATAGCAGTAATCACGGGCGCCAACTTACTTCCCGCGTTTGCGCCCCCAACGTGGTCAATTTTAGTCTTCTTCACCCTGAGATATCACATGAACCCAGTGGCTTTAGTTCTTCTGGGCGTCATGAGTGCAACTCTTGGTCGAGCAATCCTTGCAAATGTATTCCGGGCCATTAGGGGTTGGCTGCCAAAGGGATATGTAGCAAATATGGAGAGAATCGGCGCCAAAATCGAAGAGAATCCAAGGCGCGCATTCGGGCTGTTGACGCTATTTTTTCTCTCACCGATTTCTTCTGCTCAACTATTTGAGGCTGCTGGAATTATCAAGCGAATTGCACTGGGACCGCTACTTCTTGCCTTTGCAGGAGGACGGCTGATCAGTTACTCAATCTATGTTTCTGGTGCGAGCGTCCTCCAGGAGACTTCTCTCGGACAGATCGTTCAAAAGGAATTCACTTCGCCGATAGCAATCGTGATTCAAGTTCTCCTGATAGTCGGGCTCGTGGCTCTAGGAAATGTGAAATGGAACGGCACCAAAAAATAAGTATCCTTGCCTCAATAATTCGGCGCCTCGCTAGTTAAATTTTGCTCCCAGAAGACTTCGTCGCGCCATTGGCCCGCAATGTAAGTGTGTGAATGGGCGAGACCCCACTTCGTGAATCCATTCTTTTCTAACACCCTATTCGATGCAATATTCTCCACTTGAGCGAATGCCTCCGCTCGGTGCAATCCCAACTCGTCCCTCATTACTTGTAATGCCAAACCGACTGCGTTACTTGCATGTCCTACTTTCTGAAATGAAGAAGCAACCCAATAGCCGATAAATCCTTTTTGGAAAGGGCCGCGAAGAATGGCCGTCAACGTGACTTGTCCAATAACAAGTCCAGCGGCAAGGATCGCCCCTGGCCAAGTGAGCCCAGCCTCATGTTGATCTAGCAAGGACTCGATTCTCATGACTTGGCCCTCTGTTGTATAAAACTCCGCCGAGCGAGCCGGATCCCAACGGGAGGTTGCCTCTGCGTCGCGCGCCAGGTGTTCGACAATTGCTGGAGCATCAAATAGTGAAATTAATCGAATAGAAGTCATTTCGGCTGGCATCGAGTCTCTCCACCTTTCGGGTGTTTCCGGGCAACCCTATACGCACCCGATTGTGGCCACAATATGGTGATATTGTGGCCTCATGGAAATAGGCATCCGAGAACTGAAAGATCGTCTCTCAGAAATACTGCACCGTGCTAACGCCGGAGAGAGAATCACCATCACACACCATGGCCGCCCTCTCTGCGAGATTTCACCGACTGAGTTAGTTCAAGTCAAACTACCTGCAAACCTGATAAAGGCAATTGAGGAAGGTTGGCTTACGCCAGCTGCGTCGCCGACTAGCCACGCAATGAAATCATTCAAACCAATCAAGCCAAAAAAAGCCGGGAAATCCACTACCGAACTCTTGCGCGAATCGCGTGCTGAGCGCTTCTAGTGGCATCTCTTTACGTTGAGACAAGTGCGCTTCTAAAGTGCTACGTGTCGGAATCGGAATCGGATGAATGTCAGTCAATTCTCGATGGACATTCTCATTGGATCACCTCTCGAATCACGATCACCGAAGCCTTGATCAATTTGCGAAAGAGATTGAGTACGACTGAATTTGCGTTCGCTTCCAAATTGTTTCACGCCGATATCAATGCATTTGATCTCGTGGAATTTGATGCAGAGTTAAGTTTGCGAGCAAGTGAAGTCGCTGTCGGCAACGGCCTTGCGACGCTAGACGCGATTCATCTTGCATCTGCTCTGCGAGTTAAAGGTCCACAGGTTTCCTTTCTAACTTATGACAAACGCCTGGCAAATAGTGCCAAGAAAAGTGGGCTAAGAGTTCTCGGGGGCGGGAAGTCGTAGTCTGACAACATCTCGCACGAGCAACGGGCTGAAACTCGCTACTGCGAGCAATGCAGCGGCGTATCCCATAGTTTTCCTTTCACCAATCGCCGCCGAAAGCGGGCCGACGATGGCATACCCAATGGGGTTAAGCGCCAGTGAGCCAAGCCAATCAAAGCTCGAAACTCGACTGAGTGACTCGCTCGGTATGAATCTTTGCAGCGCGGTGAACCAAATTGTGAGGGCAATTGCGAAACTCATTCCAGTAAACATGGCAAACACAACTAACGGTGCTAACGGCCAACCGCTGGCGAATCCAACAAGTTGGGCCACCATTGGTATTCCAGAGAGGCAATATACGAGGAATGGACGTGTAATTGTCATTTTAAAGGCAATGATGCCTCCAATGATTCCGCCGATAAGTTCCCCGGTGATGATGGTCGCCCAAGCCGGAGGTCCACCGAGATGCTTGCGCGCAATCTCAGGACCCAAGACGAGTAATGCCGGAAAATAGGCGAATTGAAATGCGCCTCCCGAAAGGATAAGAGTCCAAAGCCATTTGCGAGAGCGAACTTCGCGCCAGCCTTCGCCAAGATCAGCAAGAAGACTCGCGGTGCGTTTCGCCCTCGGTGCGTCTTTGTTCAACGTGAGTACGAGGCCGCCAGCGACTACAAAGGTGAGTGAATCAAAGGCCAACGCGTATCCGGCGCCAATTGAGGTGATCAACCAAGAACCTAGTGCTGCTCCGAAGATGCCGATCATTCGCGGGGCGAGGCCGAGAAGGGCATTTGCCTGCTGCAATCGAGGTGCACTTATTAAGTGTGGAATTAATCCAGTCGTCGCAGGTCGCGAGAAAGCCCCGGCGCCGCCGTTTACCGCCGCACAGCAAGCCAGAGCAAAGATACTTGGTGATCCGTGAATGAGAATAGCGGCGGCGATGAGTTGGCTGGCGCCAGCGGCAAACGATGCGGTAGCTAGTACAAACTTACGCGGCAATCGATCTGCCAGAACTCCCCCCGCGAGAAGTAGCACCAGGATTGGAATTTCCCGTGCAACAAATATGAGTCCCAGCGCAGTAGGGTTACTGGCTGCGAGAACTGCAAAACTGAGTGCAATGGCACTTGCATATGTTCCAGCCTGAGTAATCACCACTGCTGTGAAATATCGAGCAAAAGCCGGTTCTGAGAGAGGTCCCAATGCTCGTTTGAGATTCATTTTCAGACAATAGTGGTTCGAAGGTCATTCTTGCGTGATCAAATCAAGATGACTAATCAGTCCTCCTAAAACAGGATTGAGATTAAGACGAAGGTAGCTCAACCTTCATGCCCGCGCCTTTTGCATTTGCGATGTATTTATCGGTGACCGACTGATCACCTCGCGAATCGTCTATTGCTAGAGATTGGCCCGACATGCCTGCGGTGATGATCTCAAAGAGAATAACTTCCACTGTCTCATCAAGAACTGAACCATCAATGCGAGGATCATCAGTGGCATATCCGCGACGAGCATTTATGCCGTCAACCGAAATGACTTCAACGCCGAATTCGTCCTTCACTGATTCCACCAGAGCAGCCTTAGTGGCGGATGCTGGACCGCAGAGAAGATAGAGCGTGGGTGGCTTTACCGCCATTGCCCGAACTTAGGCAGTTGGGGCTAGATCAACGGGCGAATCAGGGGCCAGCGACTTGGGAGAGCCCGCAAAGGTGAATTTCGCATCAGTGCCCTCTCCTTCAACGTCCACAAGGACGATTTCGCCAGCCTTTAACTCACCAAAGAGAATCTTCTCGGACAGGCTGTCCTCGATCTCTCGCTGGATGGTTCGGCGAAGCGGTCGCGCACCAAGCAATGGGTCATAACCACGCAGGGCAAGCAGATCCTTGGCAGCTGTGGTCAATTCGATTGCCATGTCCTTAGCCTTAAGACGATCATCAAGGTTGGTGATCATGAGATCAACAATCTGAACGATCTCAGGCTTGGTCAACTGGTGGAAGACGATGATGTCGTCAATACGGTTGAGGAACTCAGGACGGAAGTGAGTTTTGAGTTCATCTCCGACCTTTGACTTCATCCGCTCGTAGTTGCTCAGTTCATCTTCAGAGTTTGCAAAGCCAAGGCCCGCACCCTTTGAGATATCGCGCGTACCCAGGTTGGTCGTCATGATGATGACGGTGTTCTTGAAGTCGACAACGCGACCTTGTGAATCCGTCAAACGACCATCTTCAAGTACTTGAAGAAGTGAGTTGAAGATATCAGGGTGTGCCTTTTCGATTTCATCAAAGAGGACGACAGAGAATGGCTTGCGGCGAACTTTCTCGGTCAACTGACCACCCTCGTCGTAGCCGACATATCCCGGAGGTGCACCGAAGAGGCGAGAGGCGGTGTGGCGCTCTGAGTACTCGGACATATCCAATTGAATCAAAGCATCGGCGGTACCGAACAAGAACGCAGCAAGTGTGCGTGAGAGTTCGGTCTTACCAACACCGGAAGGACCAGCGAAGATGAAGGAGCCGCCAGGGCGCTTTGGATCTTTGAGTCCTGCACGGGTGCGACGAATCGCCTGCGAGAGTGCCTTGATCGCCTGATCTTGACCGATCACGCGGCGATGAAGTTCATCTTCCATGTGAAGAAGACGCGAAGTCTCCTCCTCGGTGAGTTTGAATACCGGAATACCGGTGGCCGTGGAAAGAACCTCAGCAATGAGCTCTTCATCAACTTCGGTGACCATGTCGAGATCTCCAGCTTTCCACGTCTTTTCGCGCTCGTGCTTCTCATTCATGAGCTGCTTCTCGTTATCGCGAAGCGATGCAGCCTTCTCGAAATCTTGGCTATCGATAGCCGATTCCTTATCACGGCGGACATTGGCGATCTTCTCGTCGAATTCGCGCAACTCAGGAGGTGCGGTCATACGGCGAATACGCAGCCGTGAGCCTGCTTCATCGATCAGGTCGATTGCCTTATCTGGCAGGAAGCGATCGGATACATAGCGGTCAGCCAGTGTTGCAGCAGCGACGATCGCGGAATCGGAAATCGATACGCGGTGATGTGACTCGTAACGATCGCGCAGTCCCTTAAGGATTGCGATGGTGTGTTCCAAGGTTGGTTCGGCAACTTGAATTGGCTGGAAGCGGCGCTCGAGGGCAGCATCCTTCTCAAGGTGTTTGCGATATTCATCAAGAGTGGTTGCACCGATTGTCTGAAGTTCGCCACGAGCAAGCATTGGCTTCAAGATGCTTGCAGCATCGATCGCGCCCTCTGCGGCCCCGGCACCGACGAGGGTATGAATCTCATCGATGAACAAAATGATGTCGCCACGTGTGCGGATCTCTTTCAAGACCTTCTTCAAGCGCTCTTCGAAATCTCCGCGGTAGCGGCTGCCGGCGACAAGCGCACCGAGGTCTAGTGAATAAAGTTGCTTATCCTTCAAAGTCTCTGGGACATCTCCACGAACAATTGCCTGGGCAAGTCCTTCAACTACTGCGGTCTTTCCAACCCCTGGCTCGCCGATAAGAACTGGGTTGTTCTTCGTACGACGGGAAAGAACTTGCATGACGCGCTCGATTTCCTTCTCGCGACCGATAACAGGATCAAGTTTTCCTTCGCGAGCAGCCTGCGTCAGGTTGCGCCCGAATTGATCGAGAATGAGAGAGGTCGAAGGAGTGCCTTCGGCTGGGCCACCTGTAGTGACTGGCTCTTTACCTTGGTAACCAGAGAGAAGTTGAATGACCTGCTGGCGAACTCGAGAAAGATCAGCGCCCAACTTCATCAAGACTTGTGCGGCAACCCCTTCGCCTTCGCGAATGAGACCAAGCAAAATGTGTTCGGTGCCGATGTAGTTATGGCCCAACTGGAGAGCCTCACGAAGGGAGAGCTCGAGAACCTTCTTGGCACGGGGAGTAAATGGAATATGACCACTTGGAGCCTGCTGGCCCTGGCCGATGATTTCTTCAACCTGCGAGCGCACGGCTTCGAGGGAGATACCAAGGGATTCAAGGGCTTTAGCGGCAACGCCTTCGCCTTCGTGGATCAGGCCAAGAAGGATGTGCTCGGTGCCGATGTAATTGTGATTGAGCATGCGGGCTTCTTCTTGCGCCAAGACGACAACTCGTCTGGCCCTATCCGTAAATCGCTCAAACATCGCCGACTCCTTTTTTGATTTCCTGCTCCTCTTAGCCTAAACCAAGCGCGGTATAGGCGCGAAACCCTCTTCGTCTGACCCATATAACCGCAGGTGGGCTCTGTTTATGCCCTAGAGGTATTTCAGCATCCTCGTATTTCCCAGGGTATTGGGTTTGACGCTCTCCAAGTCGAGAAATTCGGCGATACCGGTGTCGTAGGAGTGAAGCAATTGGGTATAGACCTCGGGATCGACGGGGGTCCCGTGGATCTCCTCGAAGCCATGGCGCCCGAAGAAACCCGTCTCAAAAGTTAGACAGAAGATCCGTTTAACTCCGATTTCACGGCCCCGCTGGATAACCGCCTCCAGAATTCGATGGCCGACGCCCTGGCCCCGATATTCCTCAGCAACTGCGACTGTTCGCACCTCGGCCAAATCTTCCCAGAGAACGTGGAGGGCACCGCAACCAATCACTTCTCCATTATCAACGGCAACAGTAAATTCTTGGACACTCTCATAGAGAGTGACGGTTTCCTTTGAAAGGAGGCGGCGCTGTGGTGCATAGGTGTCAATGAGTTTGCGGATGCCCTTAACGTCTGTGGATTTCGCCGGGCGAATCTCTACCATTGCTAGTCGATCTCTGGCTTAACAAGTGGGAAGAGGATCGTTTCGCGAATTCCAAGACCGGTCAGGGCCATCAGCAATCGGTCAACGCCCATTCCCATTCCACCCATTGGTGGCATACCAAATTCCATCGCCCGCAAGAAATCTTCATCAACGCTCATCGCCTCGACATCACCTTTTGCACCAAGGCGACCTTGCTCAACCAAACGTTCACGCTGGATAACGGGATCAATAAGTTCTGAATATCCAGTTGCCAACTCAAAGCCGTCGACGTAGAGATCCCATTTCTCAACAACGCCAGGAATCGTGCGATGCGCCCGCACCAACGGAGCATTGTCTGTTGGAAATCCCATGACGAAAGTTGGCTCATTAAGTTTGCCGGCGGTCACATGCTCGAAAATTTCCTCGGCAAGTTTGCCCTTGATCCAATTTGGATCAATCTTGATTCCCAATTTCACTGCGAACTTCTTTAGATCCTCCATCGAGGTCTGAGCCGTGACGGGCTCTCCGACTCCATCAGAAATGGCGTCGAACAAAGAGATTTCCTTCCACGTTCCACCAAGATCTGACTCGCGTCCATCGTGATGGCGGACAACGTGAGAACCGAAAACATCCATCGCAGAATTCTGAATAAGCGCGCGGGTTAATTCAGCGACAGTGAGCCAATCCCCGTAAGCCTCGTAACTCTCGATCATCGCGAACTCCGGCGAGTGACTGGAATCAGCACCTTCATTGCGGAAATTTCGATTAATTTCAAAGACGCGTTCGATTCCGCCAACAACGCAGCGCTTCAAGAAAAGTTCGGGTGCAATTCGCAAGAAGAGATCCATGTCGTACGCGTTGCTGTATGTCTTAAATGGTCTCGCTGCTGCTCCGCCAGGTTGAACCTGCAACATTGGCGTCTCAACTTCCAAGTACTCGCGTTCGTGATAGGTATCGCGTAGCGAGCGCATCACCGCGGGACGAAGTCGAGCATTGCTGCGCGCCTCAGGGCGGACAATGAGATCGACATAACGCATGCGAACGCGCGTCTCCTCCGACATGGGTTTGTGTTCATTCGGAAGCGGTCGCAATGATTTGGAAGCGAGGGTCCAGTCATTGGCCAATATTGAAAGTTCCCCGCGTTTTGAGGTGATGATCTCGCCCGTAACGCTGACAATGTCGCCTAAATCAATATCGCTCTTCCATGAGGCGAGAGAATCTTCGCCGACTTTGTCCAGAGAGATCATCGCTTGCAGGGTTGTGCCATCGCCTTCGCGCAACGTGGCAAAGCAGAGTTTTCCGGTATCGCGCTTGAAGATGATTCGCCCTGAAACGCTCTCAATATCCCCGGTGGCCACATCGATGGCAAGACCTTCATAGGTCTGGCGGATCATGGTGAGGGATTTTGTGCGGGGCACCGACACGGGATACGGCTCGACGCCGCGGGCGAGCAGATTTGCGCGCTTTTCGCGTCTAATCCGAAGTTGTTCCGGCAGGTCGTCTTCTTCTAGTGATATCGGAGTGTCAGCCATAGTCCGCGAAGTCTACCTATTTAGGCATTTCGCTCGTGAATGAGGCGAAGTCCGATCAAGGTCAGATCTGGCTCGTGGTGGGCGATAGTCTCAGAGATTCCAAGGACCAATGGTGCCAGACCGCCTGTTGCTATAACCGTCGGGCTTTGCGGATATGAAAGTTTGAGTTCGGCGGTGATTCTGTGGACTAATCCGTCCACTTGGCCAGCAAAACCATAGATCGTGCCGGATTGAAGAGCTTCGACGGTGTTCTTTCCTATTACCGAACGCGGCACGACCAACTCCACTTTTCGAAGCTGGGCCGCCCGCGCTGCCAAGGCATCGACTGAGATTTCAATTCCTGGCGCCAGAGCGCCACCTAGGAACTCACCCTTATCCGATACAACATCGAAATTGGTAGACGTTCCAAAGTCGACCACGATTGCCGGTCCGTTTGGATACAGAGTATGAGCCGCCAGAGTATTGACGATCCGGTCAGCGCCGATCTCCTTGGGGTTGTCGTAGAGCAATGGCACCCCCGTTTTGATTCCCGGCTCCACAATCGTCACTCGAATATTGGGAAAGTAGTAGGCGACCATGGTTCGCATTTCGCGGAGAGTGGATGGCACGGTGGAGCAGACCGCGAGGCCTGAGATTTTGTAATCGGCGACCAGGGTGCCGAACTGCAGCCAGAGCTCATCCGATGTGTTGCGAGCATCGGTCTTCACCCTCCATGACCGAACTAGGGTTTTGCCGTCGAAAACGCCAAGGACCGTATTTGTGTTTCCAACATCGATAGCAAGCAACATTTAGATCTCCGCCTTAAGGTCGAGTCCAATATCCAAAACCGGCGCGGAGTGAGTGAGTGCTCCGACCGCAAAGTAATCTACCCCTGTTTGCGCGTATGCCTTGGCGTTCTTTAGTGATAACCCACCGGAAGCCTCCAACTTGCAGCGTTTGGCGACTATCTCAACGGCTTGCCTGCATTCCTCAACGCTCATGTTGTCGAGCAGGACTAGGTCAGGTTTTTGTTGAAGAATCTCCTTCAATTGATCAAGCGAATCCACCTCAACCTCAATCTCGATATCGGGGTAGAACTTCCTGACTCGCTCAAAAGCTTTGCTGACACCGCCCACTGCTTCGACGTGATTGTCCTTAATGAGTGCAGATTCGCTCAGAGACATCCTGTGGTTGGTCCCTCCCCCCATACGCACCGCGTATTTCTCTAAAACGCGCAATCCAGGAGTGGTCTTGCGGGTGTCTCGTATGGCAGTGCCGTACTCGCTTACCTCATCCACCCAAGATCGAGTAAGGGTCGCGATTCCGCTCAAGTGGCCGAGGAAATTAAGGGATGTGCGTTCGGCAAGAAGCATGGCGCGGGTATTTCCACGAGCCGTCAGGATGACGGTACCGGCCTCAACATCGTGGGCGCACAAGACGCCAGACACTAGATCGTTAATTCCGACTAATTCCAGCGCGACCTTTGCAACTTCGATACCGGCGATAACACCATTTGTACGAAGACGGTATTCGGCCGTCGACACATGATCAACTGGGACTGTTGCAACTGAGGTGACATCTTCGCCACCCTGCAGATCTTCCTCATAGGCGCGCCTAACAAGATCGATAGTGTGCTCTGGATCTAAGCCGACACTTAGCAAGGCTTGCTTCGTCTTCGGCGAAACTTCAGCAAACTTCATGACTTGATCACCTCTTCAAAACTTGAGCTCCAATTTCCTTCCACATCCATATGCTGCAAAATATGTTTGCGCCAATCATCCATAGATTCTGGAAAATCCTCTCTCCAGTGAGATCCGCGGGTCTCCTCGCGCAATAGTGCAGAGCGCACGATTGCTAAAGCCAAGTGATAGAGGTTTGTTGTCTCCCAAGCCTCAACACAAGGTTGCGTACTGGTTTTTTCGCCAATCTGCGCAAGATCTGTAGTGGCCTTGAGGAGTGATTCGCGGGAACGCAGAACTCCGGCCCCGGCGCTCATACTTTGCTGGAGCTTCTTTCGGATTTGCGGATCAAGAAGGATGGTCTCTTGTGGAATTTCAATCGGCTCTGAAAATTCTCGGGGGTCGATTGCGATATCTGCGGCAATGCGTGCGCTAAATACCAACCCCTCCAACAACGAGTTCGAGGCCAGACGGTTTGCACCATGCACTCCGGTGCAAGCAGTCTCACCGCACGCATACAACCCCGCGATGCTTGAGCGCCCGTTCATATCCACGCGCACGCCACCTGATGCGTAGTGCGAAGCAGGGGCAACTGGAATTAAGTCGACAAGAGGATCGATGTCGTGGGCCAGACAGGATGCGTAAATAGTGGGAAAACGTTCGACAAAGCCATCGATATTTCGCACATCCAGCCAGACGTGATGGGCCCCGGTCTTTTCCATGTGGCGCATGATTGCTTTTGCAACTACATCACGTGGAGCGAGTTCGGCCATCGGATGTTGACCAACCATAAATCGCACGCCTTCGTCATCGACCAGGTGTCCGCCTTCACCTCGCACCGCTTCACTAATGAGGGGCTGCTGGCCCTGCGATAAATCTCCTAACCACATGACAGTCGGGTGAAATTGGATGAATTCAACATCGGCAACTTCGGCCCCGGCACGTAGCGCAAGGGCTACGCCATCACCCGTTGAGACCGACGGATTGGTTGTCTGCGCAAAGACCTGACCTAGCCCACCGGTTGCCAGAACAGTTGCCCGTGCAATTGCGCGTCCCACGCCATCACGCGTTCCTGCTCCGATGACGTGCAGCGTAACGCCGCAGACTTTTCCATCAACATCTTTGAGTGCATCAAGGACAAGTGCGTGTTCCAGAACTTCGATCTCAGGATCATTCCTCACTGCGGCAAGTAGAGCACGTGAGACTTCGGCACCCGTGGCGTCTCCGCCAGCATGCAGAATGCGATTGCGATGGTGGCCGCCTTCACGGGTAAGAGATATTTCCCCACTTGCTTCTTTGTCGAAGACTGCCCCTCGCGCAATAAGTTTACGGACTGCTTCGGGTCCCTCGGATACAAGAACTTTCACGGCTGGCTCATCACACAATCCCGCGCCAGCAACAAGTGTGTCCTTCTCATGCTGATCTGGCGTATCTCCTGGTCCCAATGCGGCAGCAATGCCACCTTGGGCCCACTTTGTCGAACCCTCATCAACTCGCGCTTTAGTGACAAGTAAAACTGAAAGACCGAAACTTCTAACTTGCAGTGCCGTTGTAAGACCCGCCACTCCTGATCCAACGACGATCACATCGGCGCGCGCGGTCCATCCTGGATTTGGTGCTAATAGTTTCATCGAGTCGCGCCAGTCATAGGCATATTGTCAATCAATCTGACCCCATTTACCCAACCGGCGACCAGGCCCCGCTTTCTCACCGTGGCATCAGTTGCCAGAGAGAAGTCCGTTTCATCAATAATTACTGCATATTCAGCCTTGAATCCCGGTTCTGATGAGAGGGTTTGATTGAGCTCCTGCGTCATCTGGTCCACGGATTGCATCTCTGAAGCATTGGTCAAGGCCCGAGAAATGACTAGAGCCACCTCGAGATCTTGGGGGCCTAAGCGAACATTCCTCGATGAGATGGCCAGACCGTTTGCCTGGCGAACTGTAGGAACTTCGAAAATCTCAATGCCTAGATTCAACTTTTCAACCATCTGCCTAATCAGGAAGAGTTGTTGGAAGTCTTTCTCGCCAAAAAATGCCCATGTGGGATGGACTAAGTCGAAGAGCCTTTTAACGACGGCCAACACGCCCTCAAAATGGCCTTTTCGCATCGCTCCCTCGTAGAGAGAGCCAACGGGCCCAGCGTCCATTTTTTCGATCGGTCCGGGATAAATCTCGTTGTACTCGGGCAACCAGAGCACGCGCGCGCCAGACTCTCTGGCGATGGCGATATCTGCTTCCGGAGTGCGTGGGTATTTCTCTAGATCGGCCGGATCATCGAATTGAAGCGGGTTGACGAAGATGCTCACCAGAACCGAATCTGACAATCGTGTGGCTTGGCGGATCAGTTCTGCATGCCCGAAGTGGAGGGCCCCCATGGTTGGGACGAGAGCGATCGGGCCAAGAGCGAACTTGCTCACTTGGCGTAGGTGATCGACAACCTCCATATGCTCCAGTCCTCTCTTGGTACCGGGCTCTTTATCTTGCAGGCAAAGATTACTTGGACGAGTGGAGCTGCGCCAAAATCTCGCTGACTCGACCATACGGCGGCCAGTTCGGCCTCCGGATCGATTTCGAGCCAGGGTTGGAGAACAAATCTTCGCTCATGGGCCCTGGGGTGCGGCAATGTCAGTTGATCATCATGGCTGATCAAATCGCCATAGGAGATCAGATCTAAATCAATAATTCTTGGACCCCATCGCTCATTTCGGACTCGGCCCATGCTCTTTTCGATCCCATTCAATAGCCCTAAAAGATCATGAGCAGGAAGATCGGACTCGAGAATGCAGACTGCGTTCACGTAATCTGGTTGAGGAGGACCGCCAACTGGTTTCGTTGAATAAAGTGAGGAACGAGCAATCAAGTTTGAGGATTGCTCAAGAAGCGAGATCGCCAACTCCACGGCTTCTTCTGGACTTTCTAAGTTGGCACCTAGAGCAACAACCGCCCTCATCGAGTCCGCTCAATGGATACAGAAATATCTTGCACCTTCGCGGTAACTGGTGCGTCAGGTTTATGTACTGTGACCCGAACCGACTCAACCTTGGGATAATCTCTCAAAATCAATTCGGCAATTTGCCCCGCAAGTCTTTCAATCAAAGCGACGGGCGGGCCAACGATTTGAGCAAGGACCAGATCACAGACGGTGCTGTAATTAACCGTTTCTTCAAGGAGATCGCTTTGGGACACCTTCGATAAATCCATATTCAGGATTAAGTCGACCAAGAAACCTTGACCGTTCTCGCGTTCATCATCGAATAGACCGTGGTAGCCGAATCCAAACAAACCCTTGATCTCAATTGAATCGCTCACTTCAAACTCCTTGCTACATCAATAGCATCGCGATGAGGCTTGACGCTATGCACTCGAACTCCCCACACTCCCTGCTTGGCGAGCAAAGTGGTTAGAGCAATGGTGGCAGATTCCCGCTCGTCCGTCTTCTCAGAACCGACCAACTTGCCCAGGAAGCGCTTTCGTGATGCACCGATGAGGATTGGGTAACCAATGGACTTGAAAGCATCCAGATGATTCAAGATATCCCAATTGTGTTGAGATTCCTTTGCGAAGCCGATACCTGGGTCGAGAATCAGATTCTCAGACAATATGCCAGCAGCCAGACATGCCTTCGCTCGGTCATTCAATTCGTTTACCACTTCCGCAACGACATCGTCATAGACGGCCCTCACCTGCATATCTGAAGATTCACCGCGCGTGTGCATCGCAATATAGGGACAGCCCAGGGCCGCAACAACGTCGAGCATGTCAGGATCTGACAGACCCGCACTCACGTCGTTGACGATCAGCGCACCTGCCTCCACCGACTGACGGGCCGTTACTGCGCGCTTGGTGTCAATGCTGATCACGGCTCCTTTGGCTGCCAGAGCCTCAATTACCGGAAGCACCCTGCGTAATTCTTCATCTGTGGCAATGCGGTGAGAGCCCGGTCTTGTAGATTCACCACCGACGTCGATGATGTCGACGCCTTCTGAAATCATTTCAAGGCCCCGCTGCAAAGCAGTATCAAAACTGTCGAACCTGCCGCCATCTGCAAACGAATCTGGGGTTACATTCAATATCCCCATTACGACAGGTCGATCAATCGGAAAATTCATTTGCGAAAGGAGCATGAGGCGAACTACCTCTTTGTAATCAGACTAATTGCCTCGGCACGTGTGGCTGGATCGCGCAGAATTCCGCGGACTGCGCTCGTCACAGTGCGCGCTTCGGCCTTCCTGACACCTCTCATCGACATACAGAGGTGTTCACATTCCACGATCACAATGACGCCGGCCGGTTTGAGTATTTCCACCAAGGCATCGGCAATTTGTGTGGTCATACGTTCTTGCACTTGCGGACGCCTGGCAAAGAGATCGACTAGGCGAGCTATTTTTGATAGCCCCGTGATGCGACCCGAGGGGATGTAGCCGACATGGGCAACACCATGAAAGGGCGTGAGGTGATGTTCGCAATGAGAGAAGACTTCGATGTCTTTTACGATGACAAGTTCCTCGTGCCCAATGTCAAAGGTGGTAGTCAACACATCTTCCGGCGATTGCCAAAGCCCGGCAAAATTCTCGGCAAATGCCCGTGCCACGCGCGAAGGCGTCTCTCTCAATCCATCGCGGTTTGGATCCTCTCCAAAGGCTAGGAGCAACTCCTTTACCGCGCGCTCGGCGCGGGCTTGGTCGTAAGGATGTGCTGCTCGCCCGTCCTGGGGACCCATGGATACTGAATTGACTTCACTCATCGGTTTTCTTCGGCTTCGGAACTCGCTTAGTTGGCGCCTTCTTTTCCTTTGATGACTCTTCGGCAACTACCTCGACCGTGCCTGCGTTAGAGAGTGCCGCCCGAACTGCGATGGGTGGAACGTCAGATGGTTTTCGGAGTGGCGAACCAGTCCATGCAGGACGATTAGGTCGCGCTTTCACCTTTGAGAAGATCTCTGCGATCTCCTCCTTATTTAGTGTTTCCCGCTCCAACAGTTGAAGAACCATCTCATCCAATATCTCCCGATTTTCATCCAAAATGTCAAAGGCCTCTTGATGGGCATTTTCAATTAAGGTTCTGATCTCATTATCGATTATCGCGGCTACATTCTCCGAGAAATCTCGAGTATGCCCATAGTCGCGCCCCATAAACGGTTCAGAGGCGTCCGTGCCCAATTTGATGGCGCCAATAGCCTCAGTCATTCCGTATTGAGTCACCATCGCGCGAGCGAGTGTCGTGGCCTTCTCAATGTCATTGCTGGCACCGGTTGAAGGATCGTGAAAGATCAACTCTTCTGCAGCACGGCCACCGAGCGAGTATGCCAATTGATCGAGTAGCTCGTTTCTTGTAACTGAATATTTGTCTTCATCCGGAAGCACCATTGTGTAACCAAGGGCACGACCCCGTGGCATGATCGTTATCTTGTGCACTGGGTCCGTATGAGGCAAAGCGTGAGCAACTAATGCATGGCCGCCTTCGTGATACGCGGTAACACGTCGCTCTTCCTCGCTCATGAGTCGCGATTTTCGCGCAGGGCCAGCCATTACGCGGTCAATGGCTTCATCAAGGGCGATATTCGTGATCACTTTCTGGTTTTCACGAGCAGTGAGGAGAGCCGCTTCGTTGAGAACATTTGCAAGGTCGGCTCCGGTGAATCCGGGTGTTCGACGAGCAAAAGCCAGGAGGTCGACATCCTTGTCAATGGGCTTTCCTTTTGCATGCACTTTCAAAATGGCTTCGCGCCCCTTGAGATCGGGGCGTTCAACCGGAATCTGGCGATCAAAACGTCCCGGTCGAAGAAGAGCAGGATCCAAAATATCGGGGCGATTTGTGGCGGCAATGAGAATTACAGAACTGTTTGTCTCAAACCCATCCATTTCAACAAGCAATTGATTAAGGGTCTGTTCGCGCTCGTCGTGCCCGCCACCTAACCCTGCACCACGTTGACGGCCTACAGCATCAATTTCATCCACAAAGACAATTGCGGGGGCATTCTCTTTGGCTTGATTAAATAAGTCGCGAACGCGAGCGGCGCCGACGCCCACAAACATTTCCACGAAATCTGATCCAGAAATTGAATAGAAAGGAACGTTTGCTTCACCTGCAACGGCACGGGCAAGGAGCGTCTTTCCCGTACCTGGGGGGCCATAGAGCAACACTCCTTTGGGAATCTTTGCACCCAGGGCAATGTATTTGGGCGGATTGGCAAGGAAATCCTTGATCTCACTTAACTCTGCCACGGCCTCGTCGGAACCCGCCACATCGGCAAAAGTTGTCTTGGGAACTTCATCGGTCTGCAACTTCGCACGGGATCGACCAAATGAGAACGCCTTATTGCCACCTTGCGCATTGCTCATCATCAGGAAGAAGAGGAAGCCAATAAGCAGGAATGGGCCGAAGGCGAAGAGAAGACTTACAAGGAAAGACTGGCTTCCAACTTTGACCGACCATGAATGTGGAGGTGGGTTGCTCGTCAGTAAATCGACAAGTGTTGGCTCCTCTCCAGTGATGTAAGAGGCTTCGACCTTCGATGAGCCATCTATAAGAAACCCTGATTTCAGTTTTATCTGGATTTTCTGCTCTTTGTCGATGAGCAATGCCGAGTCCACTTGACCCTGCGAGATGGCGGCAAGAATTTGAGAGGTTTTGACCTGGATGTATTTATTTCCTGCGGATGAAATCTGTCCAAAGATGGTGACCGCAACAATCGCGACGACGATCCAAAAAAGCGGACCGCGCATAATGCGCTGGTATCGGGTCTGCGTCTTCTTAGTAGGTTTCTTGCTGGTTATTTTTTTCAACGGTCTCATCTCTCAGGAATAGATATTTTTGGCTAGTACGCCGACAAACGGAAGGTTGCGATATCTCTCATTGAAATCCAGGCCGTATCCGACGACAAAATCGGTTGGAATTTCAAATCCCACATACTTAACTTTGACATCTACCTTTGCGGCTTCCGGTTTGCGCAAGATTGCCAACACCTCAACACTCTTCGCACCGCGGGACTCTAGGTTGGCCTTCAGCCATGAAAGTGTCAGACCAGAATCAACAATGTCTTCGACAATGAGAACTTCGCGTCCGGTGATATCTCGATCTAGATCTTTCAAGATTCGAACTACGCCACTTGATTTCGTACCCGAACCATATGAGGAGACCGCCATCCAATCCATGTCAACGTGGCGCTGCAGAGCACGCGACAGATCAGCCATGGCCATGATTGCACCCTTGAGAACGCCGACCATCAGCAAATCGCGATCACGGTAATCAACGTTAATGCGCTCCGCCAGTTCGCTCACTTTTGAACGGAGTTGCTCTTCTGTAACGATGACTTTTTCGATATCACTGCCAACCACTGATAGATCCACTTATTCCTCTTCCGCGCTGCGTCTAATTCGTCGGGGCTAAGAGCGAAAGTCTGCCCGATATTCGTCTGGCCTTCACACCGCCGGGCAGACTGGCCTCACCTTGACCGTGCCAAGCGGTGACCAGGGCCTCAACTGTGCTCACGTGATCGGCGGTAATCGAGCCTGGCGGGGCGCCACAGGCGTACATTGCCGCCCGTAGGAGGCGGCTGCGGACGGCGCGCGGGAGGGCTTCGAGGGTGGAAATCTCGATGGATTCTGGATCCAAATCTTGAAATTCTCGGGCAGCCCAGCCATCGAGGGCATCGGCATCATCGCGTAGCAGTCCGGCACTGCGAGCCAGAGCCGCGCTCACCCCTGGCCCAATCGTGGCTTCCAGGACAGGAAGGGCGTCTAGGCGCAGGCGAACTCGCAAATATTGCCGATCCAGATTGTGAGGATCTTGCCAAGGAGTGAGCTGGGCGCCCTCACACGCTGCAACGGTCTGTTCGCGAGTAATCCCAAGGAGGGGTCGGACGTACTTGCCCAGAATTGGGGCCATTCCCGACAGCGACCTTGTCCCAGAACCCCGCGCCAGGCCAAGGAGAACCGTCTCTGCTTGGTCATCCTGGGTGTGACCCAGGAAGACCTTTGTTGCGGCGTGCCTTTTGCAGACATCCTCCAAGGCTTGATAACGCGCCCGTCGGGCAGAGGCTTCCATTCCATCCGTAAGGTCCACTATCACCGAAATTATTTCCGTGATTTCGATCCCCATCGTCTTGAACTGCTCTACAACAGTTTCTGCTTGGGCCCTGGAGTTACTTTGCAATTGATGGTCGACAGTAACTCCCACTACTTGGATGGCTAATTTCTTCGCCTCCTTCGCGACGGCATAACTTAGGGCCAATGAATCTGCTCCGCCCGAACAGGCAACGATAACAACATCACCCGCGCTACATTCGAACAATTGCCCTCGTACCGCAACGCGAATTTCCAACATTGCGTTGATGGCGGCATTCGACATACCGATAAGACTAGACCCGACCGCCAAATGGCATAAGTCCCTGTAAATCGTAGATACTTCCGTATCTCAGCCCCGATCGCGTGGAGCGAGCATCCCACGTCATTCCACTGCCGGCATAAATAGAGACGTGATAGATATTGGAAATAGTTCCGTCACTCGAATAAAAAAGCAGATCGCCCGGAACGATGTCTGCGAGAGGGACCTGGTTGGTATTGGCTGCATATAGAACAGCATTGAGTCGATTCCATTGCGGCCAGACCAAACCGGCAGACTTGTATGCAGCATAAACTAAGCCCGAACAATCAAAAGAATTCGGTCCCTGTGCTCCCCACACATATGGTTTGCCTGCCACAACTTGTGCCTTGGCAAAAGCCACCGCTATAAGACGCTGATTTTGTGTAGCTCGGACAGTCAGGCGTCCTTTGAAACCAAGATCAGGCCAGATCTTCTTCAAACCCGGCGATTTTTCCGCTCGATTAGATCGTGCTTCTTCAAGAAGTGCCAATTGGCGCTGCTGCTCAAGTGTTACGCGAACCCTCTTAGCGCTTGCAAATTCGCGCATCAATTCATCCTGAACTTTTTGCAACTTATCAACTTCAGCTTGTTGAGCTGCTTTTGCAACATCGGCTTCCTGCTTTGCGGACGCCACCTTCTGAGTGGCTAGCAACTGAGCTGCTTTTGCAACATCGGCTTGCTGCTTTGCTGTCGTTGCCATAATTTTCGCTGTTTTGTAACGATCAAGTGCAGTCGAGTTGTGCGCACCTAACGTGTTCAATATCGAAAGTTTGTCCACTAAATCTTGGGGGCCGTTTGCACTGAGCAAAGGCTCTATATCGGTCAGGCCCCCTCCCATGATGTAAGCATTGGTTGCGAGTTTTCCAATTGTGCGCCGGGCCGAATAAACAGCGGCCGAAGTCATCTTTTCATGCAGTGCAGTGGATCGCGAAATGGTGGTTGCCAGCGATAACTCTCTCTGAGCTTTTACGTATTTCGCCCGAGCAATATCGGCGATCGAAGTGAGCTTGTGTAGAGTTTGGGTTGCCTTTGCCAAATCTGCCGCGACGGCTGATGCTGCTGCACGCTTAGCGGCTTCCGACTTCTTTGCGGCCTGGATCTGAGCCAAAGTTGGCTTGGGAGATTTGGCGTAAGACGGTGCGGCGCTGAAAGAGATCCCTAAAACCAAGCCCGCTACTAGGACACGATAATTTTTCAATGCGAGGCTCCCTTACAAAATGACACAGCCCGAGAGGGCTAGACCCTGCCACCAAAGGGCATCATGCCCTTGACACTGTAGATACTTGAGTAGAGAAGCCCAGTTCTGGTGGAATTCGCCTCCCACATCATTCCACCACCCGCGTAAATCGACATGTGGTGAATGCTGCCAACCGTGCCATCGAAGGAATAGAAGAGAAAGTCACCCGGTACAAGGTCAGTAAGTTTCACGTGCATAGTCGCCACAGAATAAAGCGCCGCGTTGAGTCGACTCCAGTAGGGCCAGCCCAACCCGGCAGATTTATAAGCCGCATATGCAAGTCCTGAGCAATCAAATGCATTCGGCCCTTGCGCTCCCCATACATATGGCTTTCGAGCAAGAACTTGCTTCTTGGCGTAAGCAACCGCTTTGGCTCGCTGGGTTGGCGTTGAAATAAATGAGGCGCGCCCCTTGAAGCCTCGGTCATCCCAGATACTCTTCTGGCCAGGCGTTTGGGAAGCCTTCTTCGCCTTAGCTTCCTCAAGTAGTGCCAGCTGACGTTGCTGTTCAAGTGTGACGCGAACTCGCTTGGCGCTGGCAAATTCTCGCATCAACTCATCTTGAACCTTCTGCAACTTATCGACTTCAGCTTGCTGAGCGGCTTTGGCAGCATCGGCGATTTTCTTCGCTGAAGCCACTTTTACTGTCGCTGCTTGCTGAGCGGCCTTGGCCGCATCGGCTGCTTTTTTGGCACCGGTAGCAACAACTTGCGCGGCCTTGTAACGGTCGAGGGCAGTTGAATTATGAGCCCCAAGAGTGTTTAAGGTTGTAAGGCGTTCAATGAGATCTTGCGGACCATTCGAACTGAGCAAAGGCTCAATATTGGTAAGCCCACCGCCCATGATGTAGGCATTTGTCGCTAACTTTCCAATGGTTCGGTGGGCGGAATTTACCGCCGCTGAAGTTATCTGCGCATGCAAAGCCGCTATCTGGGAAATCTTGACTGCAAAAGCTAGTTGCTGTTGCGCTCGCACATACCTTGCACGTGTCGCATCGGCGCTCGCAGTTAATTGGGCCAATGTTTGGTTGGCCGCAGCCAACTTCGCTGCCGCAGCATTTGCCGCGGCTCGTTTAGCGGCTTCCGCATTTTTAGCGGCCTGGATCTGCGCCAAAGTCGGCTTTGGGGATTTTGCGAAGGCAGGGGTAGTGCCGACCAGAAAACTTAAGGCCAATACACATGCAAGAACTCGATTTCGACGCATCATCACCCTCCCGAACCGGAAATACTAAAGGCTCAACCTGAGAATCAGACTTTCGGGGGTGGCGTGTCCCTAATTGGATACGTCTCTCCTGCGAAAAAGCACGCTTGCGACGAGCACCCCGGCCACTAGATACGCGGAGAGCACGAGCAGGGCATGCGAATAGGTCGCGGTTATATCGCCTCCGGCGGCGACCGTATTCATCAACTGCCCCGGCATCCATTTGCCCGAGTGCTTCACCGTTGCGGCAATGATATTTTCAACGACCAACAGCCATGCGACGCCTATCGAAATGGCACTGATAGGTGATCGCAGAAGCAGTCCCAGGATCATGCCGATTGTTCCAAAGGCAATCACGGACAACAGAACATTTATAAATGTATGAAGAACCCCTATGCGTGCATCTGAAGTTGACCACGCCGTAGTCACGACTTTCGCCTTGCCGGAAAGCGCAAAGGCCAGGGAGATGCTAACAATCGCGGAGAGGATCACGGAAATAAGAGCAAAGAAGCACATCGCTAGAAACTTGCCAAGCAACAATGTGAGTCTGCGAGGTTGTCTGACCAAAAGATTGCGCAAGGTTCCGTGGGTGTATTCCTGTGCCGTCTGCGAGGCGAAAATGCATAGGGCGACAAGGCCCAACAAGCCGGCAGAGCTGCTGAATCCAATCGACAGACCATGCGGAAGTTCGAGAGTGGCTCGCGAAATGACTCGACCTTCCCTGGCATTTCCTCGAGCCGAATCCAGAAGTAGAAAGAGCAAAGAGGTAACCAGGGCGCTCGCGCCAACAATCGCTGCCATAGTGCCGATAAATAATGAGGGCCGGCGCAACTTGCGCCACTCAGCAAAGAAAACGCGGATCATTCGCCTACCCCTGTCATCTCAAAGAATGTTTCTTCTAGGGTTGGAAGAACGGGTGAGAGTTGAGAGAGAACAATTCCAGATTCAAAAGCTAGTTGATTCAAAGACGATGCCCATTCCCGCGGCCCCAATATATGAGCAACCCCACCGATGATTGATCCCTCATGACCTGCCTCATGAGCGATCTGCAGTAGTCGGGGCAGATCATTTGGATCTCCACTTTTTGCAAGGATTATGGGTTGCTGCTGAAGAAGTAGGTCATGTGTCTTGCCGGCGAAGATCACTTCGCCCTCACGAAGCATTACCAGCGAATCACTAATCATTTCGATTTCGGCCAACAAGTGTGAAGAGACGAAAACGGTTGTCCCCTCATTTGCCAAGGTGCGCATCAGATCGCGAATCTCTTGAATGCCGGCCGGGTCCAACCCGTTTGTTGGCTCGTCTAGGACCAGCAGTTGTGGGTTCGGAAGAAGCGCAGCAGCGATTCCGAGCCGCTGCTTCATTCCGAGTGAGTAAGTCTTGTATTTAGATTTGGCGCGATCACCAAGGCCGACCCGCTCGAGAAGACTCTGCACTTGGTCTAGCGGGTGTCCACCCAATGTTGCGAGCACACGCAGATTCTCGGCGCCACTGAGGGCTGGATAGAAAGCAGGTCCCTCGATCATGGCGCCGACTCGGTCAAGGTATTTCGCAGGATCACTTATCGGTTGACCCAATACGGTTCCACTTCCACCGCTCGGGGAGATCAGGCCTAGAAGCATTCGCATTGTCGTCGTCTTGCCGGAGCCATTTGGGCCGACAAAACCGCAGACTGTTCCCATCGGCACGTCAAAATTCGCGTGGGAGACTGCCACCCGCTCCCCGTAACGCTTGCTGAGATCGCTGACCGATATTGCTAATTCCGACGTTGCGACAGGGGACATGATGGAAACCTTACACTTCAACCATGAACAAACGACCTTGGGGATACCAACCACTGCCAGATCGACCCGAGCCAGATTGGTTACTTCATCCGGAGACCAACGCGGTCCGTGCCGGCTTAGCGCGTTCGGGATTTGGGGAAACCTCCGAAGCCCTCTATCTCACAAGTGGCTTCACATATGGGAGCGCCGAACAGGCTGTCGAGTCCTTCACTGACGAAACCGACCATTTCGTATATGGCCGCTTTGCTAACCCAACCATCTCTATGTTCGAACAGCGTTTAGCGGCCATCGAAGGCGCCGAATTCTGCGTGGCGACAGGATCTGGGATGTCGGCCATGTTCGCCTCCGTTGCTTGCCTGGTGCAAGCCGGAGATCATGTGGTGGCCTCGGCAGCAATGTTTAGCTCTTGTTATGTCGTACTCACGGAGATCTTGCCCAAATGGGGAGTCACGATTGAACTGGTCAAAGGAAATGATCCTGCCGAATGGGCAAGGGCTCTTTCCAGGCCCACTGCCGCTGTCTTCATCGAGACCCCAAGCAACCCGATGCTAGAAATCGTGGATATTGCGATGGTTAGTAACCTAGCCCATCTTGTGGGTGCAACGGTCATAGTCGATAACGTAATGGCTTCACCAATTCTGCAGAAGCCTCTCGAACTGGGTGCAGATGTAGTTATGTATTCAGCAACAAAACACATTGACGGTCAAGGTCGAGTTCTTGCCGGAGCCGTCCTCGGAAGTTTCTCGTATATACATGAGAAGCTCAATCCTTTTGTGCGGCACACTGGGCCTTCGATTAGCCCATTCAACGCTTGGGTCCTGGTGAAGTCACTTGAAACCATGAGCATGCGAGTGGAGAAGATGAGCAACAGCGCCCAGACCCTCGCACAGTATCTAGAGACTTGTCCGCAGATCAAAAGCGTTCGTTACCCAGGACTCAAATCCCATGCTGGCTACGAGATTGCCCAGAAGCAGATGTCAGGCGGAGGATCCACCATCGGCATTGAATTCCAGGGTTCTCGTGCAGAAGTCTTCAAGTTTATGAATGCGCTTCGCGTTATCGATATCTCCAACAATCTAGGCGATAGCAAATCCTTGATCACACATCCTGCTTCTACGACACACCGCCGCCTAACTCCAGAAATTCAAGCTGAGATGGGAATTACTGACTCAGTGTTGCGGCTATCAGTCGGGTTGGAATATGCCGGAGATTTGTTAACAGATATTGAGCATGCCCTTACTTAATTATCTAGAACTAACTAACTGGGCAACCACAAGCAAGATTGAGAAAAGACTCAAATAGCTAATGGACCACTGGAAAATCTTGCCCGCGACCTTTGAATAAGAATCCGTTTTCTCGTTTAGTTGTATGAGTTGGAAAGCAAAAATCAATCCCAAGACAACAGTGAAAACCAGCGACCACAGTGGAAGTTTGGCAATCTCGATTAAGGCAACTGAGGAAATAATCATCGCTATGGTGTGAAACCACATTTCCGTTCGTACGCGGGTCTTAGTCGCTATAACGGGAAGCATTGGAATTCCGGCAGCTGAATAATCGTCCTTGTACTTAATTGCTAATGCCCAAAAATGAGGCGGTGTCCAGAAGAAGATTACAAGGAAGAAAGCTACCGCTGCCCATGAAATGGAATTCGTTATAGCCGCCCAACCGATGAATACCGGCATACAGCCAGCCGCGCCCCCCCACACAATGTTCTGCGATGTCCTTCGCTTCAGTCCCATCGTGTAAATCACCACGTAGTACGCAATTGCGATAAATGTGAAAAGAGTCGCCATCGGTGTGGTGAAGACCCAGAAGATTAAAAGGGAAATCAGCCCAATTGCGCTAGCGAAAACGATTGCTGCGCGATCAGTGATAACTCCGGTTACCAAAGGGCGTTTGGAGGTGCGCGCCATCACGCGATCAATGTCGCTTTCAATGATCATGTTGAAGGCGTTGGCGGAACCAGCGGCCAGCGTTCCGCCCAAAATTGTCGCGATGCTAACGCCTGCGCCGGGAATTCCCTTTTGTGCGAGCACAAGCGAAGGAAGGGTGGTGACAAGCAGAAGTTCGACAACCCGCAATTTCATCAAGGCGACGTAACCTCCGAGCTTGGAGCCGTCCTTTGCCTTGGCGGTCATAGTCATTGGCATAGATTACTCAGCAAGATTGAGTCACGTTCTCAGAGTCCTCCCAGTTGGCACGATTAGTTTTTGCTCATCGAGAGAAAGGACGAGGAAAACCATGAGTTCTGAGAATTCCAAGCCTGAATGGTTCCAAATGACTGAGGCGGAGGTGTTCCCGCCCCAATCTAAGGGCAAGCGAGCCATCCGGATCATGGCTCTGACCACCCCTATTTTGGTGCTGGGGGCCGGTCTGGTCTTCGCCCAAACCCAGGGCAGCCCCACCGCAGTGGCCAGCGCCGTAACGAGCCCGACTGCGGCGGCTGTTGATCCCGTTTCTATTGCCAGCACTCCCACTCCATCGACGCAGGTAGCGGCATCGACTCCAGTTACCGCCCCGGCAAGCACAGCGATCCAGGTTTCACTCACGTCCCCGAATCCTTCGAGCACCGTGAAGAAACCAGCCATCGCGACACTGCCAACAGGTGGCGGCGATGATGAGGGTGTGCGAACCAGCGATGACGACTAAGGCGTAGTTGCTTTTGCCAGTTCCAGCGGAGCGGTGATCTTTCCCAACAATCGATCCAAAGTACTTCGGGCCTGATTTGCGGCCGCATCGCCTTTTCGAATGTGATCAGCAATCGCTACGAATACGTACTCATGGGTTCCCGACTCTACGTATCCCGCCAAGCTGACCGTTCCATCCAAGGTGCCAGTTTTTGCGTGCACGAGTCCAACGGCTTGAGGCGCCGTATTAATAAAGCGGGATTCTAAAGTGCCTGAGATTCCAGAAACAGGAAGTCCTTCATATAAGGAGGCGAATCTTGCGTCACCACGTATCTTCATAAGTAGATCGGCGATCAATTTCGCCGTCACCCGATCTTGATGTGACAACCCACTTCCATCGTAAATGTATAGCCCGCTTTGATCTAGTTTCAGGTCGGTTAGTAGCTTCTTTATCGTCAGAGCTACCCCGGCATCATTCATTGGGTATCCAACTGCATGCGAGGCCGCTCTAACCAATCTCTCTGCCAGTAGATTGTCGCTCCATGTCAGGGCGAACTTCACCATCTGACTCACCGTAGGGGAAGTGACTTTTGCAATCTCCGGGCCAGATATTGAACTCACGTGATTAGCGCCTACCTCAGTGAACTTCGTCTTAATAGCCTTGACAGCGAATTCGTGCTTGAGCAAAGCGACGTCCTTGGAATACAGACCCGAATACGAGATGGCAATACTGCGAAGTGGAGTCTTTTCTTCGACTCTGAGTTCAGCGACCGAGCGGTTCACCAAATATGACAGCCATGCTCGATGGTACTTCTTGGCCTCGAAGTAACTATCTGTCATCCATGGGTCAAGGTTGCCCGAAATGACCAGGGTCCTTGGACCCCGACCTTTGGCTACGCGCGTAACGTACTTGTAGTTGGGATCCATGTACTGCAGAGTTGCTGACGTTGATAACAACTTGAGAACAGAGGCCGGTTTTCGGAGAGATGTGGCATCAATCTGAAACACAACTTCGCCGGTCGTGCGGTCAATCAAGATCATCGAAGGTCCAGCTAAGGCAGGCGAGGAAGAAACCTGGGCAAAAACCCGTGAAATATCTGCCGCGGGAATCGCCGGGGCCGCCATTGCCGCGGACACTCCAAAGACCATCGCCAAACTTGTCAGCAATGAGGCGCGGCGTAATGAATTCATAAGTGGTCTACAAAAAGAGGGCGATAAGAATATTGGCGCTAGTCAATGCAACCAGCGCAATCCATATGGAATTCTTAACTTCTGATTTTTTGAAATTGCGGTAAACAAGAACCAAGATCACCAGCAATATGAGGAATTTCGCCCCCACCCAGGCGCTGTTGAGCAGCGGCCATTTATCTGCATTCTGGTTATGAAGTGGAGCTCGAATCCCCACCATGACTAGTCCGGCAACAAAGGCGGTCAGAGCGCTATGGAGAACTCCAGGGTGGATGCGGCGCGGTGACTTTTTTACCTGCAGCAAGAGGAGCACCATGATTCCGATGACAGAAAGAATATGAATCACTAGGGCAATATCGTTTACCCAAGCCAGACCGGACATGTTCATCCTTTCAGGAGTATCGATAGCGTTTCGAATCTATTCAGTTTAGAGTGCACTTCATGCTTCCACCCGCAACTATTGGGCCAGGTGAATTTTTCCCTGTTGTAGGCGTTGGTCCGCACCCAAAGCCATGGCCAGATGGTAACCAATTTGATCCCGAATTGCTCGAATTAGGCGACCGCCGCAACGTTCTTGATCATTACCGGTACTGGAAAGTTGAGGCCATCGTTGCCGATCTCAACACCAAGAGACACAAGCTTCAGATTGCCATCGAGAATTGGCAGCATGATCTCAACATTGGTTCGATCGTTCGAACAGCCAATGCCTTCAACGTGAGCGCAGTCCACATTGTCGGTAAGCGTGACTGGAATCGCAGAGGCGCCATGGTCACCGACCGCTATCTCACCGTGATCCATCATCCCTCGGTAGAGGATTTCCGCTTATGGGCGCACACACATTCCATCCCTATCATCGGCATCGACAACGTTCCGGGGTCACAGCGGTTAGAAAGTTCAGAACTTCCTGAGGAGTGCGTCCTGCTCTTCGGCCAAGAGGGTGCTGGTATGTCGGAAGAGGCGATTGCTGCTTGCACGGTCCTCTACGCAATTGAACAGTACGGTTCGACTCGATCGATGAACGCCTCGGCTGCCGGCGCAATTGCCATGTACCACTGGGCTCTCCAACACTTACCTCGTTAGACGCGCGGAGGGCAGATATGAGATATGGATGGCTCTCCAGAAACCTCATGCTTCTCACTGTTGTATCCCTTGCCCAGGATGCCGCAAGTGAACTGCTCTACCCACTACTGCCGATATTGCTGACCGGCGTTATCGGCGCGGCTCCTCTAGCGTTGGGACTGATCGAGGGATGTGCCGAGGCAGCAGCCGGATTCACCAAACTCTATGCAGGCTCGGCCAGCGATCGCATCGGGCGCAAACCCTTCGTTGTTGCAGGGTATTCGGTGGCTGGAGTCGGAAAGTTTTTTGTCGTGACTGCAACTGCATGGCCGCTCTTTTTTTTGGGCCGCGTCGTAGATCGAATCGGCAAAGGACTGCGAAGTACTCCGCGAGATGCGCTGATCCACGATTCAGTCCCGCCCGAGCATTTAGGTAAAGCTTTCGGCTTCCACCGTGCGGGAGATAACTTGGGAGCGGTGATCGGGCCCCTCCTTGCACTTGGTGGGCTCTCATTACTTAACGGGGATGTTCGCAAAGTCGCGATGTGGGCGCTCATCCCCGCTGCGATTTCGGCAACTTTCACTTTCTTCGTCAAAGATAAAACAAGAGCAGAAATAAAAGTCGAACCCAAGAGCCCAGCACCAGGCCCATTGCCTTCAAATCTGAAGCGAGCTATCTCAATTCTTGTTCTCATACAGCTGACGAACATTCCTGATGCATTGCTACTTCTCCGACTTCACGACATCGGGTTCAGCACGAGTGGCGTTGTCCTTGCCTACGTACTATTTAGCGCCGTAACCGTTGTTTTTGCATTTCCAGCCGGATATCTGGCGGATCGTTTCTCGCCTCACGCGATATATTCCATTGGGCTAGTCGCTTTTGCCATTGCCTACTTCACCCTTGGGTACACCAGCAACCATGGCCTCGCCGTCTTGGCCTTAGCGCTCTATGGCATTTTCCCCGCGCTCACCGATGGCGTGGGCAAGGCGTGGATTGGCGGTCTGAGCGAAAAAAGCCAGAGAGGGAAAGCGCAAGGCGCCTACCAAGCATCCATGAATTTCGCAGTGATGGGCGCTGGTTTTTGGGGCGGAATATTCTGGACAAGCAAAGGCCAGGAGTGGCCATTGATGATTGCCGCGGTTGGCGCCCTCTTAGGCGCCCTCGCCTTGCTCGCCCAGAACCTCCGCCACCGAGGCTAGCCGACGCATTATTTCCTCGGCTTCTTCAAACCGCCCTTGCAATCGCATCACAGCCGACATCCGCGTTTCAACATCGACGATTAAGTCAAAATCTTTCGGATCCTCTTCAACTGCATTTTGAATTACCTGGTCAAATGTGGCCAACCCATCATCGAGGCGGCCAAGCAAGACCTGCGCCTTGCCGTACTCAAAGAGTGCAAACGTCTCGCGCCGATGATCGTGCGCCGTTTCAAATACGTCCATTGCTTTTCGAGAAGTCTCCAGGGCTATTTCGCCATTTCCCAATTGAACATAACTCGCGGCAATCTTCTGGTCGCATCGGGCGACGTGGATGACTTCGCGGTTCTTCTTAAAAAGAGCCCGCGCTTCAGTGAAACTTCCGATGGCAGCATAGAAATCGCCCAGTTCCCGGTAGGCACATCCGATCAGATGAAGATCGTTCGCAGCTCCGATCTCATTTCCGTCAAGGAGGTGCTCTTGGGCGCACTCTTGCATAGTGTCGATGACCTTCTGGAAATGCTTTGACGAGTACCACCACTCACCCAGCGTGCAGGCAAGTTCTAAAGCAATAGGCGATTTGTTTTTCCGAAGAATGTCTACTGCCTTGCTCATTGCCGAAGCCGCTTCCTCCATCCGCTTCAACTGATTGAGGTTGTAACCGATTGCCGAATATGCCTGCGCTAGCCCCTCACTGGAGGCATTGACCCCCAGACCTGAATAGATATCGCAGGCGGTTTCGGCCAATGCGAGCGCCTCGTCGTACTGGCCCCTGGCATAAATGCGGGCGCTAAGTTCGTAATACGTGCTCGCGCGTTCGGCTCCCTCTACCTCAGGAATACGATCCCAGAGCATCTCCTCGGTTATCAGTTCGTCCTGTCCTGCTTCGTCGTCGTCGCTCATATCGGCCTCCTCATTACTAAACTCTATACTCGGGGACCTACGGGAAGGTGCGAACTGCAATGAAAAAGCTTGAGGGCTCGCGATGGAAAGTTGCCTTGGCGAGTCGGATTCTACTGGTAATAGGGGTTTTGGGCATTGCTTCAGAGACCTCCCATTCCCTCCAGCGGAGTCTCAGACTCTTCCAGTCGACCCTCCCCAGGGGCGTTCTGCATTTAGCGGCGGCAGCCGCCATAATTGTGAGCGTTCTCCTCATAGTTCTTTCCTTTGCTATTGCGCGACGAAATCATGTGGCATACCTGCTGACGCAACTCCTACTTCTGACAAGTTTTGCCATCTCGATCCTGAAAGGACTAGATGAAGTACATGGAATCGCGACCTTTGGCCTATTCGTTTGCCTGTTCCTGATTCGCGGCGAGTTTTACGCGAAACCAGTTCGAAGTGTCGTTAGCCGTGCGTTGATCGTATTTGGGCAATTGGCCCTCATCAGCATTGCAGTCGGCATCGCCTTCATCGTAGCTCCGGAGCGATTATTCGGCGGGGAAGTCACGGTTCCTAATGTACTTCTGACGATTTTTAAGGGACTGGTCGGTATCGAAGGTCCTATTAGTTTCGTAAGTCACCGCGAGCAAGAAATATTTGACTACTCGATGGCAGGACTTGGCCTACTGACGATAATCACCCCAATTCTGACATTGCTACAACCCAGCCCTCCGAAGCCACACATGACTGAAGAAGACGAGACTGGATTGCGCGGACTTCTCGCCGAGTTCGGCGATCGAGATTCGGTGGGTTACTTCGCGTTGCGGGAAGACAAAAGCGTAATTTGGTCCAACACAAGAAAGGCGGCCATAACGTATCGAGTTGTGGCAGGTTGCGCTCTTGCAAGCGGTGACCCGATAGGAAATCCCGATGCCTGGCCGCAGGTGATGGTGGCTTTCATGAAACTATGTGCAAAAAATGGATGGACGCCGGTGGCAGTTGGTTGCAGCGAAGAAGCTGGAGAGATTTGGGTTCGAGAGACAGACATGAGTGCACTGGAGATAGGTGACGAAGCGGTAGTCCATGTTGGTCAGTACGATCCCGACAATCCCCGATATCGAAATGTACGTCAGTCCGTCCGTCGTGTCCTCAAGCAAAATTACACGACAGAAATCTTTCGCTCGACCGATATGAGCAGAGAGATGCGCTTACTTCTGACTGAGGACGCCAAGCGATGGCGTGGCTCTGCGACAGAACGAGGGTTCATGATGGGTCTGGGCCGCATCGCAGATGATGATGAGCCAGATTTGCTCATTGTGACGGCCAAAAAGGACGGAAAGGTAATGGCTCTCCTCCAATACGTGCCATGGGGCCCAAAGGGACTTTCACTAGATCTCATGAGGCGATCACCGCAGGCCGATTCTGGCGTTAACGAACTTATGATCGACGCAACCATCCGGTATGCACGAGGAGAAGGAATCGATCGAATCTCGCTCAACTTCGCGGCTTTTAGATCGGTCTTCGAACGAGGCGCCCAACTTGGTGCTGGTCCCATCATCCGATCGTGGAGGGGAATCCTGCTCTTTCTCTCCCGCTGGTTGCAGATGGAGACTCTCTTCCGTTTCAATTCCAAATTTCGCCCTGAGTGGGTGCCACGCTACGTCATGTTCCGAACGAACTCTGACCTTCCTAAGATTGGCTTGGCAACCATGCGGGCGGAAGCATTTATCGGCTCACGAACAATAGAGACAAGAAAAACCACTTCTTTAGGTTGAACGATCAAGGAATCTGCCGCGAGAGCCAATCCAAGATTCTCGGCAACTGGCTCTTCCAAACCTTCGTACTGTGACCCCCAACGGCAGTTACCAATTGTTCTACTGATAGATGTGGATTGACCACTTTCTCCATACCTGAAATAGCGGCCATGACTCCCGGGTCTTGACTGGTTCCAACCAACAATAATTTAGATGGTAGTGCCACTGACTTGGCTAGCAATAATGGATCATTGGCATCCTTTAATTGTTGCGATCCCCCAAACAGGGCAGTCTGCGTGGGAGAGAAATACCCCGCAATCGGAACTGCAACACTGAAATTATCATTGTGGCTCAACATCATTTTGGCAGCGCAGAACCCACCTGTTGAGTAGCCGGCGATTGCCCAATCCTTGCGATCTTTGCTCACCAAAAGACTCGCCTTTATTGCGTTGGGGACATCTACGCCTAACCAAGTGCTCACCATTGGCCCGCCCGGGATATCGGTACATTCAGTATTTCGTGTAGCGGGGATGCTCATCGTAGGTAACACAATGAGAAAATCATGGGCATAGCCGGTTGATATTTCATGGCGGAGAATCTTCACCAGACTCATTGCGTGAAACCACGTCGTCGGCACCCCCGGATAACCAGGTAAGAGGACCAACACGGGCCATTTTTTAGACTTGTCATACCCATAGGTGGGTGGAAGATAGACAAATACCTGGGCTTCTACTCCGCTCTGCGCCCCTTTCAGGGTGAACTCGAATTGCCCGCCTTGACTTCTGAAATCAGGGGCTTGTCGGGCGATCTGGACGTAAGCCGCCAATGGAGAAACGCCGGTTGCGGGAATATGAGTAATAGCCGATTGGTTGGTGTTGACATTTCCAAGCAAGTCGTCCCAGCTTGCGAAAAAAACCATCGAGCGATTGACCCCAACGAAAATCGTCAATACAACAAGTAATTGTGAAAGCAGCAGGATGGTAAAGCGTTGACCATTTCTTAGAAGTTTGTTGCCAGGGAGCTTATTCCAAAATAAGAGCAGTGCGGCATTAGCACCCAGACAGAGGAGAATAAGTGATACAAGAAGAATTGGACCGGTCAGCGACATAAGAAATCAGGACCACCCTCTCACCAACGTCACCCTATTCTGTGACAAGACCGATTCACAACTTTGAGGTCTTAGTGCGCTTGGGCACATCGACCACCGCAGGACGCCATAGCCCCAGCGGTCCCTTTACTAGACCCTTGAGAATTGCCGCCGTGATCGCTTGGACATTGACCCTCGTTTGTGCAAAGTGAGGTGGGTGCCAAGGGCAAACATTGTCCATGGCGCAGGTCCAACCGTTAGTGGAAATGTCAATGATTCCCGCCTTCTTTGCATTGGTGTAGTAGGTGGCCATTGCAGTAACTGGGCGACCATGCAGTTTAATCTGCGCCCAAGCTAAATTCTCAACACCGGGTCCTGGCGCATATAGAGGTGAATCGACTTCACGGCCAACTACTCCACGAAGTATCACACCACCTTTCATCACAGTAAATGGCCATCGCAGCGGATGCGTCACTGTGTAATTTCCGTTGACACCAAGACCGACGTACTGTGCGCCTAATAGCACGGATTCTGGACGACCTATCGGACTAGACCTCCAACGAGTAGTTGCTAGATCTGGATTATTCCTATGCGTATCTGATTTTGCACCTCTCCACATTACAAGTTCTCGGTTGTTTGCTTGAAGAATCGGGCGGTTATATGCGGCATTGCCACCAAAAGAAACAAGATTGACGCCTTGTGATACGACTTTAGTAATGACCTCGCGCATCTTGGCCGTCCAGTATTCGCTATGGCCACCGAGGACTATAGATTTCGTATAGTGCAAGGCAGGTGCGTCAGCGATCAATTCAAGATCAGTAAGGTAATTGGTATCAATTCCAAGTTTTTCGGCAAGTCGAATGATGGGCAATTCCATGTATCTAAATTGCCCGGCACCATCCCCATCGTAAGGCCGGTTAAAGGAAACAACCATGGCTCGTGTCTGTCGCGAGAGATTAGGGCCCTTGTACAGCGAGTAACCTCCCCACGCGTTATAGGCCTGCCAGGTCAAAATGGAGGAGACAAAAGTTACATCATTACGTGCATCGGGATTCGTCACCATTATCGGGACCAGGTTGGAATCTCCGGTGCCGTCATCTAAACGGATCAAGTATTGGCCCGGCGGAGTACTTTTGCTGATAGAAAACTTCCAGACCTCTGGCCACTTCGCTACAACGGTATTGAGTGGTGGTTTAGATATCTTCTCCGGAAGATAGTGACGAACATTTCGAGTAGTAACAGTCTGGATCAACCGTGCGCCGGCTCCTTTGTAATATCCCATCCGAAAAACTCGGATTGTCACTGGCGCGCCATTTCCTGAAATATGCAAGCCCACACTCTGACCACAGGTTGCACTTGGGGATGCAAACCAACCTTCAGGTCCAATCTTCGGCGAAAGGCTTCCAAACCGCCCAGATTGGGGGCTGATAGTTCTGCTAAAGCTTTCCGCGGCGGCGAAATCTCCGGAAAACTCGACTGGAATGCCCAAGCTCCAGGCCCTATACCCGATTTTGGAGTTCTCGCGTTTAACCCATCCTTGGGAACTGTCCCACCCGCACGAGGAGGCAGCGTTGGCAGAGACTGTCCAGACAGGCAGGGTCAGCAAGAATGAGAGAGTCAAGAAAATGGATAGGGCTCTCATGCGGGCAGGGGGGCGCATCAAACTCCAAAAATGTCGGGTGCAAGAACTTCTACAGGGAACCGAAGGATAGAGGGGCGTAACTGAATCCACACTTAAGCGCGCACCGGCTGGACAGGGCGCAGAGCTACCCCTTACCCTCTTCTTGCAAACCATTCGCATCTAGCCGGGGAGGGACGATGAACCTTCTGGTCAGCCAGAAACCGGGCATCCGTCCTCGCCTCTCCCCTGATGAGTGGCGCCGGCTCTATGCGATGTTCGGATTTATCGCCTTGCTTCACGTTTCGGGCGCGATCTTGATGTTCGCGGCAACGCACGGGCATTACAAACTCTCCGACGGCTCACTTTTTGGTTGGGGTACTGCAGCTCTGGCCTACACCCTGGGGATGCGCCACGCCTTTGATGCCGACCACATTTCTGCCATCGATAACACGACCCGAAAATTGATGAGCGAGGGCAAACGGCCACTGGCAGTTGGATTTTTCTTCTCCTTGGGCCACTCCTCCGTTGTTGCCTCCTTAGCCATCTTGCTCAACTTTGGAATCAAAGCTCTAGGTGCACAACTGAAAGACACCAACTCATCGTTGCATCACTACACAGGCTTGATTGGAACCTCAATCAGCGGCACCTTCTTGATGCTGATTGCAATCCTCAACCTCATAATCCTCATTTCGATCGTTCGCGTCTTCATCGATATGCGAAAGGGAATGTACGACGAGGCAGAACTCGAGAAGCATCTCAATTCGCGCGGATTCTTGATGCGATTCTTCGGTCCGATCGCAAGGCGTATCGATGCAAGCTGGAAGATGTATCCGCTCGGAATTCTCTTCGGCCTGGGCTTTGACACCGCTACTGAAATTGGACTGCTCGTTCTGGCGGGATCTTCCGTTGTCGCCGGACTTCCTTGGTGGGCCATACTTTCATTACCGCTTTTCTTTGCAGGTGGAATGAGCCTGCTCGATACTATTGATGGTTCCTTCATGAACTTCGCCTACGGCTGGGCCTTCTCCAAACCTGTTCGAAAGGTGTACTACAACATCGTAATTACCGGACTTTCGGTTTCTGTAGCATTATTTGTGGGCGGGCTAGAAATCACACAAGTGATCGCTAAGCAACTCAATCTCACCGGCGGTTTCTGGAATTACGCTGCCTCATTCAATTTGAATTCAGCCGGCTACATCATCGTTGGACTCTTTGCCGTTGTCTGGATCGTGGCACTGGCACTATGGCGCTACGGAAAAATAGAACAGCGCTGGCATGACAAGGCACACGAAGCACAGTTGATGCGAGGTGAAGATTCCGACCACGCCAAAGCGGGCATCGAATTGGGCCCGATCCGCGAGGCGTTTAAGCTCGACTAAATCTGATTCGACCTTGGCTTATCGCCGCGCCAATAAGGACGATAACTCCACCAATTGGCTCATTCCACGTCAATGGTTCGCTTAAGAACAGCACGCCTACGATGACTGCAATAACTGGCGTCACATATGTCACCGAACTTGCAATCGCACTACCCGCCGCGGCGAGGATCTGAAAATTCCAGATGTAGGCGTAGCCAGTGCCGAGTATTCCCAAGGCGAGCATTGCCGAGACCGGACCAATGCGAAACTGGTACTTTGCAAAACCGTCGAAAATAAATAGTGGCAGGAGAGTGATTGCCGCGAGGGAGACTTGCGTTGTCGCCAACGCCTCGGGCGCAAGTTTGTGTGGAAGTACGTACCTGCGCGAATACGGAAATGAGAACCCGTAGCAGGTGACCGCTGCGAGTAAGGCGAGGATGGCAATAACGGGGTTGGCACCAAGACCGTTCCAGGCACCCAGAACTGTCAGTACTCCCACGAATCCAATGAGGAGTCCAATCACCTGGTAAGGCTTTGGCCTCTCCTCGCGAAAAAGGGTCATCATGACTAGCAATGTCATAAGTGGGGTAACAGCGTTGATGATGCCAGCCAAGATCGAGGTCACCTTCGTCTCGGCAACTGCAAAAAGGACCCCAGGCACCACATTGAGCAACATTGACACCACCCATAGGTGAGCCCAGATCTTGCGATCTTTAGGTAAGGCAATCCCCTTCACTCGCGAAATAACCAGAAGTGCGAGTGCCCCAAGGAAAGTGCGGCCAAATGCGACACCGAAAGGCGTTAAAAACTCAAGGCCCAATTTAATAAAGATAAAAGAACAGCCCCACACGGTGCCGAGGGCAATGTATGGGGCTAACCATGTTCTTTCTTTCACGCTTTAACAATAGTCAGATAAAAAAAGCCTCGCGGGCTGTTTATCTGTGGCTTATGTGAACGAAAGTGCGAAGGCTCCTAGAAGAGATGAGATTGTCATCCACATCCACCAGACGTTGACGATTTCAACATGCCAGTGATCTGATGCGTAGATTCCAAGCCGTGAACGGTTCCAGTTTCCAAGGGAGATAAAGACCGTCAAGAACAAGTGGACCATATTCAAGCCCGCAATCAAGTAGTAGCACGATGCGTAAGCGCCCATGGTGATCGTGAACGGTGCGTTGTTCATCTGCATTCCCTGATAGATCAGGGCGACCAGGCTTGCAAGGAAGGCAACTCCGGAGCCCAAGACCAACTGGGTCTGATTTTTCGCCTTGGCTCCAGCCAGACCGTAACGGTGAAAGAGCAATCCCAGTGCCGCGATGATCGTGACATACCAGGCGCCCATGCTTGAGACGGGCACCGTTGCATCCTGAGTATCACTTGCCTTGGGCAACCACATGTCGTTGACGTTCTGACCTTTGAGGTAGAAGTAAACGAACAGCACTGCCAGAGCGAAGGAAATATCGGCTACCAGCAGGAGGATGAGTCCTAATCGGTTACGCGAACCGACTACATCCGGATGCTCGTGGTGATAGTTTGGATTTTCAGCGTGCGGGGCTGAGTGTCCGTGCGTTTCTACGCTCATGACTGCGCCTTTCCATAACCGTAAGCATCTGATGTCACAACGGGTAATACATCAAAATTCTCTAGCGGCACTGGGTTTGGAACGCTCCATTCGAGTGTCTTGGCAAACCATGGGTTCATCGGCGCTTTAACGCCACCTGTCCACGATGAGATAACACCGTAAAGAAGCACCAACATGCCGGCCATAATCATGTAAGCCCCTCCCGTGGTGATCATGTTGCCGCGGCTAAACATTGCGGCATATGCCTCAACACGTCGAGGTTGCCCAGCAAGACCGACGAAGAACATTGAAATGAATGCAATGTTGAAGCCGATCTGGACGAACCAGAAGCCAACCCAACTCAGAGTCTTATCGAACATCCGTCCAGTCATCTTGGGGAACCAGTACACAAGGGATGCCAGTGCGCCGGTGAGGCCTGCGCCCATCAAGGTGTAGTGGAAGTGGGCGGTTACATACATCGATCCGTGGAGGGCACCATCTACTGGAACGTCCGAGAGGTAGATACCAGTGATACCGCCGATCATGAAGTTCCACAAAAGGGCGTAGATCGATGCGGTCGGCATCGTCATCCAAAGCCTGCCTCGCCAGAGAGTTCCGATGAGCACAAGGAACAACAGACCCGTCGGTATCGAGATCAACTCGGTGGTCAACATAAATGGTCCGTTAAGCAGCGGAGCCCATCCTGTTGTGTACATATGGTGGGCCCAGACGAGAATGCTCAAGCCTGATATGCCCGCGATTCCCATGATAGCCAGATTGAAACTAAAGAGTGGACGGCGCGTGAATACCGGGGCCATCTCCATCAACGCGGCTACGCCAGGAATCAAAATTACGTACACCTCTGGGTGGCCCATGATCCAGAAGAGGTTCTCATAGAGCCAACCGCTGCCGCCGCCCGTAGTGTTATAGAAGGTCGAACCTGTGGCTCGATCCATCGCAGACATTACTTGGGATAAGAAAAAGACGGGGAACGCAGGTAGAGCCAAGGCGACTGAAGCCACCACGCCGTAGATAAAGATTGGTGTGCGATTCCATGTCATTCCCTTGGCGCGCATCTTGATAACTGTGGTGGTGATATTCGCACCAGCAACCATCGTCGATAGGGCAAAGATGCAGATGAACATGATGTAGCCGTCCATACCTGCCGGAGCCTGTGATGCCAGTGGGTTGTAAGCAACCCACCCGGTCGAAATTCCACCGAGGAAGAATGAGGAGAGAATGCACGGGACCGCAGCGACAATCAGCCAGAGACTCAAGGCGTTAAGACGCGGGAATGCCATATCGCGGGCGCCGATCATGATCGGCATGATGAAGTTACCAAAAGGTCCGGTAATCATGATGATCGTTCCGACAATCATGATGATGCCGTGGGTTCCAACTATCGCGTTGTAAGTCTGAGGTTGGAGCCAACCGCCACCTGAATGTCCCAAGTTGGTGCGGATCAACATCGCAAGAACTCCACCGACGAAGAAAATAATCATCGTCAGAACGAGGTACTGGATTCCAACTACCTTGTGATCGGTTGTGTAGCGGAAGTACCGCTTTACTCCCTGATCTTTGCCAGCGTAGAACATGTTCTCGTCGTGGCTTAGGTCTTTTCCAAGAAGCCAACGGAATGGTCCAATGAGTGCGCCGATTCCGGTCATGAAGCCGATGAACCAACCAATCATCGCGAAAATCACGTACTGATCGTGATTGGTCTTGATGTAGGACCCATCAGTGTTGGCAGGCAGAATTGCTTTTGCCAAATAATGGAAAACAATCGCTCCGATAATGCCTAGTGCGAAAGCCGTAAATATGTTGAGTCTCTCAATGAGAGCCTTCTTTGGTGCTGAGTGTCCCGGAGTTGCAGCTGGACGATCCATCATTGTTGTCATCAGGCTTGACCTCCTTGGCTCTTAATCCAGGCGTCATAATCTGCCTGGCTTACAACGTGAACTTTCGCCTGCATGAACGCGTGGTAAAGCCCGCAAAGTTCGGCGCACCGCAGGTCGTAAATACCGATCTTATTCGGAGTCGCAGAAGTTTCTGTGGTGTAACCCGGGTTTGCATCTACTTTGATGCCCATCTGCACGATCCAGAATCCGTGGATGACATCCTTGCTTGTAATGTGGAATACAACTGGCTTATTCACTGGCAGATACAGGTCCGGGCTGCGAACGGTTCCATTATCAACGTAGTCAAAGTTCCAGGCCCACTGCTGCCCAGTCACATTGACGTTCATCGCCTGCGGATTGAGCAGGGCCGCGTTGTCTTTTTGAAGAACAATAGTTCCCCATACGACCGCGAAGAGGCAGAGCACTGACGAGACGACAAGCCACGTGGCAGATAGTTTGGTCGCGTTTCGAATCTGATGGTCGGCTTCCTCCGGAGGCGTGTCACCGAAATGAATTTTGGAAATCAACGTCGTCATCGCCATCGCGGCAACGAGCCCGGCGATCGGCGCGGCAACCCAGGTGAAGACGCGCATCATGTGAATAGTTGTAGACATCGTCTCCGATGCAGGTGCGCCCATAGAACGTGCCTGAAGTTCGGCGGCGGCGTAACCAATAATTGCGGTAAAGACGACCCAGAAGAAAACGGTCTGCTTTACATCCTTGCGCTCAAATACTGACGGGCGCTTCTGCGTTTCTAGATCAGACATTTAGCTACCCCTTAAGCATTCACTACGTCGAAGTTGCCGGACATATAACCCTGAGTCGACATGGGACCGCCAAAACGAGCGATGGTTCCGTCACCACATGGGTACTCGCAGTTCCACACGTATTTACCTGCATCGCCGGTAATAAATGAAAACGTGATGGTGTTCGGCGATTTGGTGTAGCCGGATGAGGGCATGACCGAATCGGGAACCGAGGGAAGAGGCACGCTTACGAAAAGTTGAGACTTCGCATCTGAAAGACCGTGCAATGTAAAAGTGTGACCGACGGCCTCTGGATCCACGTTCTTTACAGCGTTGCCATTAATAATCGCCGTTCCATCAATGGTTCCGTGAACGGATGCAAAGAAGTCATTGGTGATCCGTGCACCGCTGTCGTACTGCTTGATCGTAACGGTGATGACCGAGTGTGCAGGGACTTGGAAATTTGTCACCGGACCATATGTAACCCAGTCCGGATGAGGGCCTCCGCTGGTGCCATGACTTCCGGCCATGCTGTCAGGGTAGGCAGACATATCTAATGTGTAGTGGGGCAGATTTCCCTGTGGTGTATTGATGGTTCCCGCCGGTGTGGCAGCCAATACGCGGGAGTCATTCTTGGCAGATGCGACATACGTGCCGATGCCAGCAATAACTCCTGCGCCGATAATCACCGTACCCAGCGCGCCTAACAAACGTTTGTTCATTCATGCCTCCCCATTAACTCACCCACGAGAGTGAGGGCCGTCACAAGTCCAGTGGCAAGAGGGTAGGGGGTAACTCTCACTTTTCCAAGTACTTTCTAGGCGGTTTCATACTGATTTCGCAGGTTGGACCATCCCCTACCCCTGGAGACTTCCGGGGTCTACTCTCTCCCCCCATATGACAATGGCAAGCACGACCAGTTTCTGGTCCACCTGGGGGCTGGCTCCCCAGATCACTCTTGCCCTTTTAGCCACGGAATACCTCTATTTACGTGCCATGCTCAAAGTAGAGGGTAACTCGGCTAGAAAACAGCGCCGTTTCTTCCTCGCCGGTCTTGCCACCATCGCTTTTGCCGTCTGCACCCCGTTTGGCGCCCATTCGGCCACGTTCTTCTGGTGTCACATGGTCCAACACATCACCGTCATGATGATCACCGGCCCTCTCCTGGTTCTTGGCACCCCATCGACATTCCGACCAAGAAACCAACTCTTCCAGACCCTAACCAGCCCGATTATCAGCTGGGTGGCCTACGCCGCCGTCATGATCGGGGTCCATCTACCCGGTCCACACGAGTTCATCATGGGCAACGCCTTTGTTCACTCGTACGTGGAAGTCCCGGTCTACGTGATTGTCTCCTACCTCTTCTATTTCAATCTGTTGGACCGAAATCTTGAAAATCGAGTGATCTCACCGGCAATGTCGGTGATCTCCTTATTTCTCATGATGATCCCGGAGACTTTGACCGGTTTTTTCATCTACGTCGCTCCTAAATCAATCTATGGCGGGATGTTTGAAGTTCTAGATCAGCGACGCGGCGGTTCCATCATGTGGTCGGGGGGAATGATTGTCGATACCGTGTGGATGTCCTTTGCGGTCTACCACTGGATTAAGAGCGAGGAACTCGCCTCAAAAAAAGTTGATGAAGAGATAGCGAGTCAGCAATGAAGGATTATGAGACCGATGAGCCGGCGTGGATTCACGAAGAGAACCCAACGCAGGTAACGGAGAAGCAGAAGAAATGGTTCACCATATTTATGCTGGTCGCCGTTCCATTCTGTCTCTGGGCGGGTTGGTTTGAATTTGGTCGGGCCGAGCACGGCAATTGGCGAGCCTGGGTCTACACATTTGAATGGCCCTTTTTCGGAGGCCTTGCCATCTATTTGTGGCGCCGGCTAATGAAGGGCGATGTTCCAAAGATTCCTAGGCCAGATTTTGCGGCTTTAGCCAAGGAGGCCGATGAGTCAGTGAAAACTAAACCAGATCATGCACCCAATGCAGACGGCGATCATTCCGATAATTAAGACGTAGATGCTCTGCATCCGCTTGCCTGCTCGGTACTCACCCATTAACCGGCGATCGCGGGATATTCCAAACATGTAGCAAAGCAGCGGCAACAACAAGATTGCATTGAGAACCTGCGTCCAGAGCAAAATGGTGATGAGCGGCGCACCTGGCAAAAGAACCAGAATCGCGCTGATCACGGTGATCGCGGCAAACGTTCCGTAAAACAAAGGCGCTTCGGCATAGCCGTCATCAAGGGCAGCTGGTCGGCCAGTTAAGTCACTGACGGAGTAGGCCGTTGATAATGGAAGTATCGATGCCGCTAGCAATGCTGCGCCAACCAGACCAATTGCGAAAAGATCCTTAGCGAGGGTTCCCGCAAGAGGCTTCAATGCAATCGCGGCTTGAGAGGCATCGGTAATGTTGAATACGCCTTCGCGATTGAGAGTCGCCGCGCAAGTTACAACGACGAAGAAACCGATGATCCCCGTCAGCAAAGATCCAGTCCAAACATCAACACGAAGGAGTTTGAGATCATCGCGCGTTAAACGTTTGTCAACCGCGTAAGACTGGATGAAGGCAAGTCCCCACGGCGCCAGCGTTGTTCCAAGTGTTGCCGTAGCAATAAAGATCGCGTCCTTGGTGAACGGCATCGTCGGAACCACCATGCCGTGAAGGGCTTTGCCCCAGTCGGGATGGGCAAGGATTCCGGCCAGCACATACGAAAGAAAGACGGCAGATAAGAGGAAGAAAACCTTCTCTACCCGTCCAAAGGATCCGCGCAATACCAAGAATGTGACGAGCAAGCCAGCAACCGGCACGGAGATAAATTTAGAGAGACCGAATAATTGTCCGGCTGCTGCGATACCCGCGAACTCGGCAGTCATCGTTCCAATGTTTGCAAGTATTAGAGATGACGCACTAAAAACTCCCGAGCGCGCACCATACTTTTGGCGAACCAGTCCGATAAGACCTTGCCGCGTTACAACTCCGATGCGCGAACCGAGGTCTTGAAAAAGTATCAGAGCAAAGGTTGAGAGCACTAATACCCAGAGGAGGCGATATCCATACTTTGCACCGAGTTGTGAGTAAGTCGTAATGCCGGCTGGATCGTCATCGGAGAGTCCGGCGATGACCCCGGGTCCCATCACTGCAAGAAGTGCCGCGATTCGAATCTTTCGATGCGAGATTGGTGGCACCTTGATAACTTTGGCCGTCTTTTTTACCGCGGCCACTTTTTTCACAGTCATGTCAGCGCACCACTTCCCTGTGCGAATCCACGCTTGGCCGAACGCGCAACGAGTGCGTCAACCAGATCGTCGGCCATAATGCGGCCAACAGGCTTGTTTGCGTTGTCGATGACAATAATCGACGAACCACGGTTATTGGAAAACTCCTCAATAACTTCATCCAAGGGGGTATCAATATGAACTGCAGTTGGAAATGGCGGGCCAATCAAGTCAGATAAAGCCGCGGCGGGCTTAGCCGAAACAAGTTCGATCATTTGAATGTGGTCGAGCAATTTTCCCTTGGAATCCACCACTACGACCCCGTCAGAAATATCGCGTTCTTTATGTTTAACCAACAGCGAGAGTGCGTGAGCAACTGTGTCATTCTCTTTGCAGATAACCGAGTGGGTCGTCATAACACCACCGGCGAGGGCCTCATCAAAAGTCACCAACAAACGCAAAGTCTTGGCCGCATCCGGTGCCATCGCATCCAGAATGCTCTCTCTGTGTTCATCGTCGAGGTCACGTAGAACTTCTGCGCTCTCATCTGGTTCCATAAGAGTTAGATATTCGGCTGCTCGTTCTGCAGGCAAGCCGCGTAGCAAGCCCTGCAGGTCCTCGTCTTCCATCTCCTCCAGTACATCCGCTGCCAAGTTCGGATCCAGCAACTCGATCAGCGCGCCTTGTTCGCGACCAACTAAGTCCTCAATCAAGTCTGCTAAGTCAGCCGGGCGTAACTGCGCGAGTGCTGAACGCGGACCTGCCGTGCGCACCTGTCCGCCGCTATCGGTAAGAGATGCAACCGTTGCCCAGTCAACAACGCGGTCAGGGGTTGCGCGACGACGAATCGTGCTGGGAAAGATACGTCGGAGAAATGAGGTGAAGGAAACATCCACGCCGACGAGGCGAATTTCTTTATCCAATGGTGCGAGATAGAGATCGGCCGAACGCACGACGCGAAGTCCATTCACATCAACAATTTGATGGTCGATGACATCGGCATTCAGCAATGACTCGCCAGGCCGTCTGGTGTATTCCTTCAAATTGATCTTCGTTGATGAAAGTCGAATTTCATCTTTTGTTAGTTTGGAAATTCTGGCGCCATCGATAAAAGATGTGGCCCAGCCGATCTTTACAATCAACCCCGACACTGCCGGGTAGGTTTCTTCGCCATGTCGAACGACGACGTCCACGAGCTTTCCAAGATCGCGTCCGTCATGATCATCGCGGACGGGGCAGCCGATAAGCCCAGCCACCGACACGAGGGATTCGCGTATGTTCTTGCGGGCAAGAACTGAATCTCGCCTTCCAACAATTCGCTTGGCCACGGTATTGATGGCTGGAACTGCTGGAGTTTTCACTCTTGGATTTTAGCCGCCATGGACCATTAATCGATGCGATTGGCCGCGGATTGATAGATATCATGTTTTCCGACTGCTATCACAAGGACTGTGAGGATCTCGTCAGAAACTTCGTAGACTAAACGGTGTCCTGATTTTTGCAATTTGATCTTATACAAGCCCTTGAGATTCGCCTTAAGCAGGGCGCTGGGCACGCGAGGTTCGACCAATCGGCGCTCTAAAACCTTGAGAAATCTGTCTCTCACGCCTTTATCAAGCCTGAACCATTCCTTTTCAGCCTCTTCTTGAAATTTCAATGTATACATCTCGATCACAGATCCCGAAGTTCTTCGAGCGTGTACGTTCTCGATCTTTCCTTACTGGCTAGTCGCTTCTTTATGATCGGTGCCATGCGAATTTCCCAAAGTATCTCTTCGATTTCATCAAAAAGCTCGGGCGACATTACGTAGAAAGTCGGCTTGTTATTCGTAAGCACGGCAAAGGGCTTCTTCTTAGCTTTCTTGACTGCAGCATTTGGGTTCTTCTTGAATTCAGAAATCGTCGTGGTTAATTCGGTCATTATTCGATCCATTTTCTCCTCCTTTCCTTTGGTACTAAATTTAGACTCAAATTTAGACCTTGGCAATTGGAGGCTTCAAGTGGAGATTTCACATATGACAGTTCTAGAGGATCCCAATGACAAGCCGACCCTGGTAATCCACATCCCGAATCCACGGTAAGATTTGCCTCGTTGATTCATCCGAAACAACGCTTCTTTCCCTAAAGCGCAGTATTTGCGCTTACTTGCGAGTCTTATCACCACCTGACAGGCCCAGATCCACCGAAATACCGTTAGAAATTGGCCTGTTATACCGAGACGCGCTAGTCGTCTCGATTGGTATAGCTAACTCATGTCATTACAACCACGCTCTAAAACTGCTGCGCCCTCTAAGGGTCCCAAGGTCCACCGCAAGGGAACCTCGGCCAAGGCTGTAGATCGCGCCTCTTCCGAGCCCGCAAGCAAGCCCGCCTACGCAAAATCAGGCAAACCTTCCTATTCCAAGCCCACTTCCAATACCCCGGCCAAGCGAGCCAAGAACAAGCCTCGCTCCATCGAACGCGCCAAGCGCTTTGCAGAGTCCAAGGCAAATCCCTCGGAAACAGTGAAGTACGCCCCGGCTCGTCGTGACGATCGCACCTCTGCTCGTCCAGATACCCGCCCAACGACGCGTCGCGATGCCCGCATCGCAGATGCCGCCCGCGGAGATGGCCGTCCCAATTTTGTACCTCGCGAGCGCGTAAAGTTCATCCCTGGTGGAAAGCGCACTGGAGCCCCTGCCACCCGCAGCGCTCACAGCGGCACTGCCACGACTCACAAGAGCACCTTCAATCGCCCAAGTTCATCGCGATCAACCAACAACTTTGCAACACGCCCTGACTCGAACAAGCGTGGACGTAACTTCTCAAATAGCCAGTACAGCGAAGATTTCGGTGCCGACGATACATTCCTGGTAGATCCAGAAGAACAGAGTTCTAACGACGCGCTTCATCACACCCCAAATGAGGCAAGTACAAAGACTTTTGCCGAGTTGGGAATCGCCCCAGAATTGGTAGCACTTCTGACAAGCCAGGGCATCAACTCGCCTTTCCCAATTCAGGTCGCAACCCTTCCTGATGCACTCAAGGGTCACGACATCCTTGGTCGCGGGCAGACTGGTTCAGGCAAGACACTTGCCTTCGGTCTAGCCATGCTGACCAATCTTCACGGCAAGCAGGCGGCTCCTCACAAGCCACTTGGACTAGTTCTTACTCCAACACGCGAACTTGCCCAGCAAATCAACGATGTTCTAACACCTTTGGCTAAGGCAATTCGCCTTGATTCCGTTGTTATTGCAGGCGGAATGCCCTACGCAAAGCAGATCACTGCAATGCGCAAGGCCTGCCCGATTCTTGTGGCAACCCCTGGCCGTCTTATCGATTTGCTCAATCGCGGCGAAGTTCAACTCGATGATCTTCAGATCACCGTCTTGGATGAGGCCGACCAAATGGCAGACATGGGTTTCTTGCCGGTTGTGAAAGAAATTCTTGATCAAGCAAGACCGAATGGTCAACGTTTGCTCTTCAGCGCAACTCTTGATCGCGGTGTTGATTCACTCGTGAAGAAATACCTCAACAACCCAAAGACTCACTCACTTCAAAATGATCGTGCCTCTGTTAGCACAATGGAGCACCACGTACTTGTGATGCTTCCTGGAGACAAAGATGAGATCACCGCGCAAATCGCATCACGCGAAGGCCGCACCATTCTCTTTGTTAAGACTCAACGTGGAGCAGACCGTCTAGCTGACAAGCTTGCCAGCGTCGGGGTTCCAGTTGGCGCCCTTCACGGCGGAAAATCTCAAGCCGTTCGAACTCGAACCCTTGCTCACTTCAAGGAGAATCCCAACTCGGCCCTTGTTGCAACAGATGTTGCTGCTCGCGGAATTCACGTTGACGATGTTTCCCTAGTAGTCCACGTTGATGCACCAACAGATCACAAGGATTACCTTCACCGTGCTGGTCGTACTGCTCGCGCTGGCGAGGCGGGAACAGTCGTCACTCTGGCAACGTCCAAGCAGCAAAGTGCAGTTCGTGGACTTACTTCCCGCGCTGGCGTGTACCCGAAGTTTGTGGATGTTCGCCCACATCATGATGAATTGGTCTCCATCACCGGCTCTAAGCAGCCAAGTGGAATTCCCTACATCGCACCAGTTGTCGATAAGCCCAGCTTTGGCGGCCGCCGACCACGTCCCAACTCAGATCAGAGACGCCGCCGACCTAGATAAGGTAGTTAGCGAATAACCTTATATTTTTTAAACAACTTGTGGTGCCCATGTCGGTCTTGTTCCAATAAAACTGGCGTCGTTTGAAATACGTGCTGCCTCAGCTCTGCGTACTTCACTGGTGGAAAGCAACCAGCGGTACTTGTAGTAGATCTCTCTACGAATCAAACTAACGCGGGCGTCGTGATCAAGTGCAGCGATTCTCTTGGCACTGATTAAATCCTCGGATTTGACCCATGCTGTGTCGTGATAGTCGATAAACATGACCTCATTGTGTGTTTTGGAGAATGTAACCGGAGCGACGTAGGCAAAGTGCGCAAAAGCTACAACGGCACCTTCGCTTCCGCGCTTCCATCCCGCAACAATTTTGGCGAGGTCTCCTGGATCCACACTATGTGCATTCTTCACGCGCGCTATCAACACCGGACTGCCTGGCTTTGACTTGGCTCCTAATTCGCAACTAGGCGAAAGAACCAATGCTCCAAACCATGGCAATCGCTCAATCTGTCCGGTGTTGGTGTTGGTGTTGGTGCGCTCAAAACTTAAAGGCATTCCCGACCGGTCTAGCGGTGGAGTGTTGAATAAATCGCCGTATCGTGATGGACGATTCTTCGCTTCGTTTTTATCTACCCAGTACTTTTGGGGATACCAGTTATCGGTTTCCAAAATTAGGGATGTCACAAATTATCAAATCGAGAGTAGTCCTCGTCCTCTGCATCCCTCGCGATCGCAAATTCGGTGAACTCTGCTCTGGCTATCGGAGTGCCGTCCTCGTTTGAGGCTAGGCGCAAGGGGGTGTGGGACATGAGTTGCGCCAAACCGGCAAAATCAATAGCGACGGAACCCTCGATGTCATCTTTGAGGATCTCATCCAGTACTTGCCCTATCGGAATGCCACTATCCAGGGCGGCTTCAACGTAAGGAGTCACGGCCTGCCAGTCTTTCAAAAGCGAGGCCATCTCTTGACGTGCTTTTAGCGCGCGCTCGGCAACTTTGGCGGGAACCACGTAGGCGTATATGTTGTTGTATCGCGTAAGAGCGACAATGCCCTCATCCTCATCCGAGGCCCGTTCGGAGAGTGCTTTTGCTGAAATATCGCGAAGTCTTTTAGCCGAGATCGTCGACAGGTTGTGAGAGGTACTCGTGACTAGAGCACTTGGGGTTATTGTCGCCATGGTTGAAAGATACTCTTTTTCAAAAAGGTAGGCAACATCTTGCCTACCTTAATCCATTGCCAGGCTGATCGTTAATAGAACGGTCTAGATATAGACCAAAATACCGATTTATGAACATTTTGGACTATATCTAATCCATTTCTGTATAAATCCTCGTAGCCCGTGCCCGAATATGGCTTACAATACGTCCAGGAGGTCGATATGAGGGCGATAGTGCGGAGCACCCAGGATTGGGAGGCCGAACTCGGCCAACGGATTAAAGCCACTCGCAAGCAACAAAATCTCACCCAGCAAGAGTTGGCCATCAGATCCAATGTCTCCCGCTCGGCTATCAAATACCTAGAGGCAGGTCATGGGTCAAGTCTTGCTACTTTTCTCAACGTTTCTCGCGCACTAGGTCTAGATAAAGCCCTCGAGCAACTCTTCACGACCGGTTCCACAATCTCGCCGCTAGCTCTCCTTAAGGCCAACAGAAAATCCAATCGTTAATGGGCGCTTACATTCCTGTCGAAGTAATCGAAGTCCGGTGTTGGGGCCGCTCAGTTGGGGCCCTGGCCTACGATCCAAAAGTCCAATTACATGTATTTGAATACTCCCCCGAATGGGTGGCAACTGGCGTAGAACTCTCTCCTTTGCACATGCCCAATCGCGCCGGCACATACTCCTTTCCGCAAATCTCGAGAGAAACTTTCTACGCTCTACCAGCGATGATCGCCGATGCTCTCCCCGATGACTTTGGTAACGCAGTAATTGATGCATGGTTGGCCGAGCAAGGTGTTGATAAAAGGTCGATAACCAGTTTGGATCGACTCGCATATGCTGGAGAAAGAGCGCTAGGTGCTTTAACTTTCCATCCCGCGCAGCCAGGCCTCGAAGGTCCCACCACCGCCATTCAATTAGCGGATATCGTCACTGAAGCCAGAGCGCTGCTCGCCGGCAAAGTCGCAACTACCCGATTAACCCATGATGCACTATCTCAATTAATTCAAGTGGGTTCGTCAGCTGGTGGCGCCCGTGCCAAAGCTGTTATCCAATACAACCCGAGCACGTATCAGATTCGGTCAGGCTACGTAGCGGGCGAATCTGGATTTGAGCCGTGGTTACTCAAACTGGACGGAGTGAGCAATTCAGCTGATGGATCGAGAAATTCACTTGACGCACCGAAACAATTCACCCGCATTGAATACGCCTATTTCCTCATGGCTACCGATGCCGGCATCACGATGTCAGAGTGTCAACTGCTTGCTGAAGGTCCCCGCGCACATTTCCTCACTCGTCGTTTTGACCGCGAAACTTCTGGTGAACGTATTCACCTGCAGTCTCTCTGCGCATTGGATCATTTGGACTTTCGCATCCACGACACCCATTCCTACGCACAGTATTTCAACGTCATTCGCGAACTAGGTATGGGACTAGATGAAATAGCTCAGGCATTTCGAAGGATGGTCTTTAATGTCGTCGCGCTCAATCGGGATGACCACACCAAGAACTTTGCCTTTCTTCTGCCAAAAAATGGGACATGGGAGCTTGCGCCTGCCTACGACATAACTCACGCGTTCAATCCACAAGGACAATGGACGCAACGCCATCAAATGAGCATCAATGGCAAATTTGAAGAAATATCAATTAAAGACTTCCACATTGTGGGAGATACGCACGGTGTTCCTGGTTACAAATCCATCGTTAATGAAGTCTTATCCTCAATTGAGCGCTGGGCCGAGTTTGCAGACGAAGCAGGGGTCAATCCTAAGACTCAGGAACGCATCGCCACTGAAATGAGAGAACACGGCCCTCAATAAATCTAGCGATCGGCTTTAAATAACTCATCGCAAATATATTCAGCGATGGCCATACTAGAAGTCGCTCCCGGCGACGGGGCATTTCGAACGGCCAATACGTTGTCTAGTCGGTGAATTCTAAAATCGTCGACCAAGGTTCCATCGCGATCTACCGCCTGCGCGCGAACACCTGAGCCACCACGAACCACGTCGCTGTCTTGAAGATCCGGTACATACACCCGAGCTCTATCCAAGAACTGATGTTTGCTGATCGAGCCCATCATCTCGGAAACGCCCATCTTCCAGTGCTTCTTCGCCAGCCTTCGAAAACCAGGCCAGCGCAACGTCTCCCAAAGTTCTCTCGGCGCAAAATCTCCTCTTTTATATCCCTCTCGTGCTAATGCTAAGACGGCATTTGGCCCAACATCGATTCCCCCATCGACGCGACGAGTGAAGTGCACACCCAGGAATGGATAATTCGGATCCGGGACCGGATATATCAATCCCCTGACAAGGTTATTCTTCGCAGGAATTAATCGGTAGTACTCACCGCGGAACGGAACAATTGCTGGCTCTGGATCATCACCAACTTTTCTAGCGACGACATCGGATTGCAGGCCGGCGCAGATTACAACTCGATCAAATATCGATTCTTCTTCAAGGACACGTACTACCACGCCATAGGGTCGGGAAGTGATGGCCTCCACGGGTTTGCCTAGCAACAATCGGCCACCACTCGACACAATATCTTGCGCGAAGGCCTTTGCAATCGCCGGATAATCAGTAATGGCGGTATGAGGTGAATAAAGTCCAGCAACTCCGATTGCATTCGGTTCTATCTCTCGAATCTCTTCATGGTTAACTCGCCTGAGTCCTGCGACTTGATTGCGTTCTGCGCGAACTTGGATTCGATTTAGCGCATCGACCTCAGAATCATTCGCAGCGATGACAAGCTTGCCGCATTCGTCGTAGGCAATATTTCGATCGAGGCAATACTCTCGAAGCAATAAAGACCCGCGACGACAGAGAATGGCTTTTAATGTGTCTGGTGCGTAATAAACGCCAGCGTGCACAACACCGCTGTTATGCGATGTCTGATGTGCTCCGACTGTGTTTTCTTTATCAATAACCGTGACACTCGCACCCGGGTGCACAATTCCGAGTTGGCGTGCAACAGCTAGGCCAATAATGCCTGCGCCAATTACTGCGATTCGTTCAGTAATCATGGAGAAAATCCTCCAACATAGAGCCTATCTCGCTACCAACCTGCGTCAGAGAGACAAACTTAAATCTGGATCAGCTGCACATCGCGGATCCATCTGGTCGAGGGCAAACACTTGCAATATACCGATCTTGGCTAAATCCTCATCGCTCAACCGACAGGTACCAACTGCTGCAAAGACGGGAATATTCAACGCTCGTCGCTCGCATAGCCAGGCAACCGGCAACTTTCCAGCAAGTGATTGTCCATCAAGTGCGCCTTCTCCCGTAATAACTAAATCGCACTCCGTAATACATCATCGAGTTCGAGTAGATTCGAAAACGTAATCGGCCCCCGGAACGCGAATTGCTCCGATGAGCAGCGCTGCAAAACCCAACCCGCCACCAGCGCCAGATCCAGGTGCAACCGAGGCCATGCGACTTCGCTCGGTCCAAAATTTTGTCCCGCTTTTCAAGACCTTAACGAGGCGACATAAGCCAAGTTCTAGAACATCAACCTGCAGCGGATCAGCGCCTTTCTGAGGTGCGAAAAGTTTGGCCGCACCTGTTGGTCCAAGCAGCGGACTATCTACATCCGAGGCCAGGATCATCTGGGTATGAGAAAGGCGCGGATCAAGGCCGGAAAAATCCACCTTGGTCAGGATATCGAGACCGCCGCCGCCGAGAGGGATGGATTCATCGGTTTCGGTTAAGAACTTCGCACCTAATCCCATCAGAAAACCGACACCGCCATCGGTGCTAGCTGTTCCGCCTACTCCCAGAACTATTGTCGCCGCACCTAGGTCCAGAGCAGCACGTACGGCTTGGCCGATGCCGAGGGTGTTTGCACCCAACGGATCCAAACTGCCCATCACATGGCGCAGTCCGCAAAATTCGGCTGATTCCACAAAGAAGACATCACCCTTGCGTGCGATCTTTGCGGGCGCGCCTGTTGCCGATGCAACCGATTGATCCAACTCGATCACTTCGAATCCAGCCGCTGCTATGGCATCAATGCTTCCATCGCCGCCGTCGGCTAAGGGAATAATCCTTATGTTTGCCTTGGCGCCGAGCCCAGCACCAATTGCGTCAGCTACTTCCTTGGCAGAGAGAGTCCCCTTGAACTTGTCCGGGGCAATCAGAACGCTGGCGGTCACGGAACGTGCCTTTCTCCATCTCTAGAAAAACTTTCCTTTAGGGCATCTTGGCATAAGCAGGCAGTGTAAGGAATTCCGGATAGTCATTAGAGATCACCATCTGCTCGAACATCTCTCGTGCATCCATCCATCGCCCCGAAATAATGGCGTCAGCACTCAAGCGCTTTGAGATTTCCGCCATCTCCTCCTCGATTATTCGAGTGACAAGTTCGCTCGTTACCTTCTCGCCATCGGCGAGGGTAATACCGGTGTGCAACCACTGCCATACCTGACTGCGCGATATTTCCGCAGTCGCGGCGTCCTCCATGAGATTGTTGATTCCGACAGCGCCAAAACCGCGAAGCCACGATTCAAGATACTGAATTCCCACGCTGATGTTATTTCGCAGCCCCGTTTCGGTCACCTTGCCATTGGCGGAGGCAACATCGAGTAGTTGAGCGGCCTCAATTTTCACATCAGGTAAAGGTCTCTTGAGTTGATTTGGCTCCTCTTTGAGAACCGCATCAAAGGCTTCACGACAGACTTCGACCATACCGGGATGAGCTACCCACGACCCATCAAAGCCATCTCCGACTTCGCGGGTCTTGTCCTCTAGCACCTTTGCAAAGGCCCGCTCATTGGCCTCTGGATCTTTGCTAGGTATGAATGCGGCCATACCGCCAATTGCATGGGCGCCACGTTTGTGACAGGTCTTCACAAGCAATTGCGCATATGCACGCATGAAAGGCGCGGTCATCGTCACCGAATTGCGGTCAGGAAGTAGAAATTCAATTCCGCGAGTTCGAAAACTCTTGATGATGCTGAACATGTAATCCCAACGCCCAGCGTTGAGGCCCGAGGAGTGTTCTCGTAACTCGTAGAGGATCTCCTCCATCTCGAAAGCTGCAGGATATGTCTCGATTAATGCCGTTGCACGAATGGTTCCGCGCGGGATTCCCAGAAATTCCTGCGCGTAGATAAAGACGTCATTCCATAAACGAGCTTCCAGATGACTCTCCATCTTGGGCAGATAGAAATAGGGACCTTGGCCACGCCCCATCTGCGCCCTTGCACTTAATGACATATAAAGTGCGAAGTCAACAAGCGAGCCTGATGTCGTCATCCGATCGACGAGGATGTGCTTTTCCGGTAAGTGCCATCCACGAGGGCGCAGAACGATTGTTGCAAGTTCTGAATCAGGTCGAAGTTCATACCGCTTGCCTTCCGGGCTGGTGTAATCGATCTTTCGATCGATGGCATCACGCAAGTTGAGTTGGCCTTGGATCATGTTCTCCCACAATGGAGTGTTTGCATCCTCGTGATCTGCCAGCCAAACTTTCGCGCCTGAGTTCAGAGCATTGATCGTCATCTTCTTATCGGTTGGACCGGTGATTTCGACCCGACGATCCACCAGTCCTGGAGCAGGTGGTGCCACGCGCCAACTTCTGTCCTCGCGAATTGAACGAGTGGAGCGAAGAAAGTCCAGCCGCGCTCCACCCGCCCGTGCAACTGCTCGTTCTGCACGCAGAGCAAGCAGTTCCAGGCGGCGACCATCGAACTCACGGTGCAAAGCGCCAATAAGAGCCACGGCCTCCGGTGTCAACACCTCTTCGTAACGTTCACGCATCGGGCCGACAATTCGAATATCACCTAGATAGCTCATATAAATCACCTTTTCTAAATCGTTTGGGGTTTAGTGGAACTGCTCGGACTCTGTCGAACCGGCAAGTGCCAAAGTGCCGCTCTCTGGATTGATGGCAGTTGAAACTAGATCGAAGTAACCAGTGCCAACTTCGGCCTGGTGTTTGACCGCGGTGTATCCACGACCAGCTGCTGCAAACTCTTCCTCTTGCAGTTCAACGTATGCACTCATGCCGCGCTTTGCATACCCTTGCGCAAGATCGAACATTCCGTAGTTGAGTGAATGAAAACCTGCCAGGGTGATGAACTGGAATTTGTATCCGAGCTTTGCCCAACTCATCCTGGAAGGTTGCGATCTCTTCATCCGGAGAGTGCTGCTTTCCAGTTAAACGATGGCGAGCAGTTGTAGGCAAGCATCTTGCCCGGATATTGCGCGTGAATGGCTTTTGCGAAATCGCGTGCGAGTTCAAGATCTGGCTTTCCAGTCTCAACCCAGATGAGATCGCAGTACGGCGCGTACGCCAGACCTCGCTCGATTACAGGAGCTAGGCCGTTGCTGACGCGGTAGAAGCCCTCCGAAGTTCTCTCGCCCGTACAGAATTGCGCATCACGTGGATCAGCATCGGTGGTGATCAGATCCGCCGCGAGCGCATCAGTTCGCGCAACAATCAATGTTGGAATATCCATGACGTCCGCTGCCAAACGGGCCGCATTGAGAGTACGAATATGTTGCGCAGTTGGAATCAATACCTTGCCACCGAGGTGTCCGCACTTCTTCTCCGATGCAAGTTGATCTTCCCAGTGAACAGCGGCGGCGCCCGAGGTAATCATGTTCTTCATCAACTCAAAGGCGTTGAGTGCGCCACCAAAGCCAGCTTCGGCATCGGCAACGATTGGCACGAACCAATCGGTGCCGACATCGCCGGTGGAACATGCGATCTGATCTGCGCGAGTCAGCGCATTGTTGATCCGACGGACAACGGCGGGGACGGAGTTGGCTGGATACAGACTCTGATCCGGGTAGGTCTGCCCGGACAGGTTGGCATCGGCTGCTACCTGCCACCCCGAAAGGTAGATCGCCTTCAACCCGGCCTTGACCATCTGGACGGCCTGATTTCCGGTCAGGGCTCCGAGGGCTCGGACGAAGGGCTCCTCCCGCAGGCTCTTCCAGAGACGCTCGGCTCCGCGGCGGGCCAAGGTCGATTCCTCAACCACGGTTCCACGTAGACGGACCACATCTTCGGCGGTGTAGGTGCGCTTGATACCGGCCCACCTGGGATCCATCTCCCACTCGTACTGGATCTCTTCGGCGCTCTTTAGATTCTTCATGGTCGCGTTCCTCTCGTTCTACCGTGGTAATTCCAAGTAGACGTATCTTCTTTACAAATAGTTGACACATACAGGCAAATTTGTGGAAAGATTCGCCAAACTTGACAGAAAAAGGGATGAGGCCAAAATTTCTACAGAATTTGATTCGGTAGCTCTGGGTCGATGGATCCGCCACTATCGCAAGGCCAAGGGGATGACCCTGGATCAACTGGCCAAGGCGGTGGACGCCTCGCCATCGCATCTCTCTCTGATCGAGACCGGCCAGCGCGAAGCGCGGGTCACCATGCTCTCCAAAATCGCAGCCACCTTGGAGGTGCCGGTCAGTTCGTTGATGAGCCCACCCAAAGCCGACCGCCGGACCGAGCTCACAATCTCACTGGAGCACGCTCAACGAAGCGATCTGTATTCATCCCTTGCTCTGCGAAAGGTGCGCGTCGGTCCAAACCTTCCCACCGATGCCTTAGAGGCACTTGTTGGTCTTCACCAGGAATTAGTGCGCCGATCCTCGATTGCCGCGGCCACTCCGGAAGAGGCACGCAAAGCAAATGCGCAACTTCGTATCTCGATGAAGCAGCGAAATAACTACTACCGCGAGATCGAAGATGAGGCCAGGCAGCTCCTCACGGCGGTGAAACACCAGGGCGGCCCACTGGGTGAGCGTCGGATCGAACAGTTAGCCAACCATCTCGGTTTTGAATTGTCCTACGTACAGAATCTTCCAAACTCAACAAGGTCACTTACCGATCTTAAAAATCGCCGCGTCTTCATCCAAGAATCTGGCACGGGAGGGCGCGATCCGCGCACGATCATTCTGCAAGCTCTGGGCCACCAAGTCCTCAAACATCAGCCACCTACAAATTTTGCGGACTTCCTTCGGCAACGCGTTGAAGTGAATTACTTCGCGGCAGCTCTTTTGATTTCGGAAGAGCACGCCGTTCCATTGTTGCAACGCGCTAAGGAAGGACGCTACATCGCTATTGAGGATCTACGTGACGCGTTCTCTGTCTCATATGAAACAGCGGCGCACCGCTTTACGAATTTGGCTACCGAGCACCTCGGACTTCAAGTTCACTTCTTGCGAGTCCACGAAAATGGCACGATCTATAAGGCCTATGAAAACGACAATCTCCCACTTCCGTCTGATTCATTGGGAAGCATTGAGGGCCAACTCGCATGTCGTCATTGGACGTCTCGTTCGGTCTTTCAAGAGAAAACTCCTGGTGTCAGTTTCTACCAGTACACCGATACTCCCAATCACACGTACTGGTCATCGGCGCAGACTGAACACACCTCGAGTGGCCATTTCTCCGTCTCGATAGGCGTCAAGTTCGCAGATTCCAAGTGGTTCCGTGGACGTGAGACAACTCATAGAAGAAGTTCCACGTGCCCAGATCCGAAGTGCTGCAAAGAACCTACTGCCGAACTTCAAGAAAAATGGGCTGGATATGCATGGCCGAGTGCACATGCGCACTCTCATCTTCTTGCCGCACTTCCTCCCGGAACATTTCCCGGAGTTGATGCGACCGAAGTCTTCGAGTTCCTAGATGGACAGTCTTAGTAGCGAGCCCTAACATTCGATCTGACTCCTATCCTTGTCATGGACGGATTGGTCAACTCGGTAAGGAGGCTCTCTTGTCAAAGGTGTATGAAAATATCGCCGAGTCACTCGATGGAGTGATGAAAGACGGCATGATTTTGGCTGTCGGCGGCTTTGGTCTCTGCGGAATACCTTCAGATTTGATCGACGTCGTCAAAGCATCAGGAGTGAAAGATCTAGTCGTGGTCTCCAACAACATGGGCGTCGACGGCAAGGGACTCGGACTTCTTCTTGAAAATGGCCAGGTTCGAAAGGTCATCGCCTCATACGTTGGCGAAAACAAACTCTTCGCCGAGCAGTTCCTCGATGGCAAATTGGAAGTTGAATTCAGCCCGCAGGGAACTTTGGCAGAGCGATTGCGCTGCGGCGGCGCTGGCATTCCTGCCTTCTATACAAAGACTGGTGTCGGCACACTCGTTGCCGAAGGCAAGCCGCATGCAGAATTCGACGGCGAGACTTACGTCCAAGAGCGCGCGATCGTCGCCGATGTCGCACTTGTTCATGCCTATCAAGCAGACACTGAAGGCAATCTCGTTTACAGATACACAGCGCGCAACTTCAATCCGCTAGTAGCCACCGCCGGAATCGTGACTATCGCCGAAGCCGAACACATCGTGCAGCCCGGAGAAATCGACCCCAATCACATCATTACACCCGGTGTATTTGTGCAGCGACTCATTCACACCACCGACCGAGTAAAAGACATTGAACAGCGCACAGTGCGCCCAGTAGCAGTGAAGTAAGGACAGAGACCATGGCCTGGACACGAGATGAGATGGCTGCAATCGCTGCTACCGAATTGAAAGACGGCGATTATGTGAATTTGGGTATCGGTATTCCAACTCTGGTAGCAAACAATTTGCCAGCCGGTGTTTCGGTGACCCTGCAGAGTGAGAACGGAATCTTGGGCATGGGTCCGTTTCCCTTTGAAGGCGAAGAAGATGCCGACCTCATCAATGCCGGAAAGCAGACAGTCACACTTCTGCCAGGTGCTGCAATCTTTGATTCATCGATGTCATTTAGCATGATCCGCGGCGGACACGTGAAGGTCGCAATCCTTGGAGCTATGGAAGTTTCTGGAAGTGGCGACCTCGCGAACTGGACCATTCCAGGCAAGATGGTCAAGGGCATGGGCGGCGCAATGGATTTGGTAGCAGGCACACCTCGCGTTGTGGTTCTGACCGAGCACGTTGCCAAGGACGGCAAGCCAAAGATCGTCAATACATGCTCGCTACCGCTCACCGGCGTGAAGGTTGTCGACCGGATTATTTCCGACCTGGCCGTCTTCGACATCACTGACAAGGGCCTAGTGCTTCGTCGTACGGGCGCCGGGTGTCACCGTTGAGGAACTGCGCGAGAAAACAGAACCCAACTTCTCGGTGGCAGAACTCTAAATCTCCAGCTTTACCGCCTGAAAATCAGCGCATCTCCTTGGCCGCCGCCTCCGCACAGCGCCGCCACACCGTAACCGCTTCCCTTTTTCTTGAGTTGGTAAGCGATGTGCAGAGCAAGACGAGCTCCTGACATTCCAAGTGGGTGACCGACTGCGATAGCCCCACCATGAATGTTCACAGATGCAAGGTCCAATCCCAGAGCATTAGATGATGCAATCCCCACGGCCGCAAATGCTTCGTTGATCTCGACGAAATCGAACTTGTCGACGCTGATTCCCTCTTTCTTGGCTGCCAACTTGATCGCATTGGCTGGCTGTTCATGAAGGGATGCATCAGGGCCCGCAACCATTCCCTGCGCGCCGATTTCGCAGAGCCAATCAAGACCAAGTTCTATTGCTTTCTCCTTCAACATCACGACGACGGCCGCGCCACCATCGGATATTTGCGAGGCCGAACCTGCGGTGATTGTTCCGCCCGATGAAAAGGCCGGCTTGAGTTTCGCAAGCCCCTCAATTGTGGTATCTGGACGGACACCCTCGTCACTCGAAAAGAGCGTGACATTTCCCTTTCGATCCTTAAGTTCGACAGGAACGATTTCTGAATCGAAAACGCCTTCTGATTGTGCCCTTGCCGCGCGCTGATGTGATTGCAAGGCAAATTCATCCTGCGCTTCTCGAGTCATCGAGTACTTAGCGTTGTTCTTATCAGTGGCATCCCCCATGCCAATCTGGTCAATAGCGCAGAAGAGCCCATCAAACATCATCGAATCTTTCAGTGTAGCGTCACCCAATTTGAAGCCAGTGCGAGAATTCATCAACAGGTGCGGTGCATTTGTCATCGATTCCATGCCACCCGCAACAATCACCTCAAATTCGCCAGCACGAATCAGTTGATCAGCCAATGCAATTGCGTTTAAGCCAGAGAGGCAAACTTTGTTGACGGTGATGGAGGGAACATCCATCGGCAATCCGCCTTTGATGCCGGCCTGCCTTGCTGGACCCTGCCCGGCACCTGCCTGAAGAACCTGCCCCATGATCAAGTACTGAACTTGGTCTGGAGCAATACCCGAACGTTCGATGGCCGCCTTGATTGCGAAGCCGCCTAAGTCTGTTCCGCTAAGGCCGCTTAGGCTTCCGTTGAATCGTCCCGATTGGAGTACGTGCACCTGCAACAATTACTGAGGTTCTCATGTCGACTACATTAGTGAATTATTTAGATGAGTCCAATCGAGAACCGTGCGAAGTTGGACACGTGCAACTACGGCAGTTTTCCTGCGGCTAGTCTCTCAGCCAGTGTTGGAGCCGAAGCATCCTTTGGTGAAACCAAGTGCTCCATTCCGGGCCACTCAATTGCTAGATCCGGATCCCTCGGATTGATCTCAAATTCCTCTTCCGGCGAGTAAGGGGACGTTAGTAAATACGTTACGACTGTGTTCTCCTCCAATGAAATGAAGCCGTGCCCAAGTCCTTCCGAAATGAACAAGGCCTCGCCAGCATCTCCTCCTAGGGTGACGCCTATCCATTTCTTAAATGTTGGGGAAGAGGGACGAATATCAACGACCACATCCCAAATCGAACCCGACATGCAAGAGACCCATTTGCCCTGACCAGTCGATGCCAGGCTGTAATGAATTCCGCGCACAACACCACGGTTTGATTGTGAAACATTAGCTTGAGCCACGGAAAACTTTCGACCGACTACTCTTTCGATTTCGTCCGCCTTGAACCACTCTCGGAAAAAGCCGCGCCCGTCTTTATGAACAGCGGAGCGACCTATCCAAGCACCCTCTATCTCTAACTCTTCCAGTTCCACCTATCTCCCCTCAAGCATCGATTAAAGAAAATAGACTTTACTTCAGTGACCGCCACCACTGTTCATTTTCTTTATACCAAGCAATAGTCTCCTGCAGGCCGTCTTCAAGGTTGATGGTCGGGGCATATCCCAGCTCATTCACTATTTTTGAAATGTCGACGGAATATCGCTGGTCATGACCTAAACGATCTTCCACATACTCGATACTAGATTCGTCCCTACCCATCAAAGCAAGAATTTTATGGGTGAGTTCAATGTTGGAGAGTTCGGTTCCACCGCCGATGTTGTAAATCTCACCAGCCTTGCCTTTCATTAACACGGCGTGAATCCCAAAGCAGTGGTCGTCTACATGCAACCAATCTCGTGAATTTGTTCCATTTCCGTATACAGGAACTTTTAATTCATCCATCAAGTTTGTCACAAAGAGCGGAATGATCTTTTCCGGAAATTGATGTGGGCCATAGTTATTACTGCACCTAGTTATTCGGGCATCAAGTGCATATGTTCGATGATATGCACGAACCATTAGATCTGCAGAAGCCTTTGTCGCCGCATAAGGAGAATTCGGTTGAAGCGGCTCTGATTCTGACCATGAGCCTTGGGGAATTGATCCGTATACCTCGTCAGTTGAAACCTGAAGGAATACTTCAAGTGAGGTTTTCCGAGCTGCGTCCAGCAACGTCTGAGTCCCGAGCACGTTGGTCAACACAAATTCCTTGGGGCCCAATATGGACCGATCGACATGAGATTCGGCGGCAAAATTTATGACCGCATCGTGTTCGGCCACCAAGGTCTCAGTCAATTCGGCGTCGCAAATGTCGCCCTCAATGAATCTGAAACTGTCTTTGGGAACTTTTGAGAAATTAGTCAGGGTTCCCGCGTAGGTCAATTTGTCAAGGACGGTAATATCTGAGATTCCACCCAAGGTGCCGTCCACAACACGTCGAACGAAGTTGGAGCCGATGAAACCAGCTCCACCAGTAACAAGAACTTTCACTCGCGACTCCTCATTCTTATACCGCTTTGACCAAATCTACACGTGAAGTAGTCTTACTCCGATGAAAGGCATCGTACTGGCTGGCGGCTCTGGCACAAGGCTGTTCCCTCTTACTAAGGTGCTGAGCAAACAACTTCTTCCTGTCTACGATAAGCCACTCGTTCACTATCCCATTTCAACATTGATGGCCGCTCAAATACGTGAAATCTTGGTCATCACCACACCTCGCGATCGGGATCTGTTTGAGCGATTGCTTGGAGACGGATCCGAATTAGGCATGTCCATTAAATTTGCTACCCAACCTGATCCAAAGGGGATACCCCAAGCATTCCTCATCGGCGAAGATTTTATCAATGGAGAAAAAAGCGCTCTAATTCTTGGCGACAATATATTCTTTGGATACGGTCTGGGTCGACAATTACAGCAATTCAAGAACATCGCCGGTGCCCAAGTCTTCGGGTACCAAGTTTCGGATCCTGAAAGGTATGGCATTGCGACACTCGGTGCCGACGGCAAGCCCACTGCCATCGAAGAGAAGCCGATAGATCCTCAATCGAACATCGCCATAACGGGTCTATATTTTTATGATTCAGATGTAGTCGAAATTTGTAAATCGCTCAAACCGAGCGCGCGAGGTGAGTTGGAGATTACCGACGTCAACCGACACTACTTGAATGCAGGGCGCTTGAATTTGGAAGTTCTACCACGCGGCACTGCTTGGCTTGACACTGGAACCTTCGAATCTTTGCACGATGCCTCCACTTTTGTGCGCGTTATTGAAGAACGACAAGGAACGAAAATTGGATGTCTCGAGGAAATTGCCTGGCGGAATAACTGGATCTCCGACTCAGATTTGGCGAGACTTTCTGAGAACTACAAAAATAGTCCGCTTGAGGTATATCTAAAATCTCTAATAAACACTTGACAAATTAACCGAACTCACATTCCAATCAGAGACTGCACTGTACTTGTCATTCGATAATCGGTTTCAGTCTCATCTTGAATCGAAAAACCCAATTTCTGGTAGAGCGCAAGGGCCACTTGATTGCTCTTGAGTACCCTCAATTCAAGATCATTCGCGCCGAGGGGCGCTAAGACTTCCTTCACGAATTTTGGATAGGCGACGCTAGCAATTCCCCTCCTTTGATAGGCAGGATCCACATCTGCCCCAATTTGCCAGCACCCATCTTCTATGTGTTTGACACGAAAATATCCGACTTTTTTCTGATCCGAATAAATGATCCAATATCTGCTGTCAGTGACCGGCCACCATTTTGTCGCATCCTCAAGAGTGAATTCATTTTGATCGTGAAGGTTTTCCCGGACCTGATTTCGAACGGCCAACAGAAACGGCAGCTCCTCGGCTATCATTGGAGCGAAGTTGATGGTTTGTTCTATTCTTGGATAGTTGGTCATTTTTCTGTCGTTTCCAATAGATGAATGAGGGCAATATGGGTAATAGGGTCACAATCTACTCCGTTCCCGGCCCAACCAAGTCAGAAGCTATCCTGGCTGAGAATATTCCCGGTGGGTGGCAGTATTCGATTGAGAACCTTCGTTACCTCTCTGACCTCAATCCCGAGACGGAATTCGAGATCGTATTTGGTCACCTAAATTCTTTTGGTCCGGTTCCGGAATTGCCCACAATTGACCGCGTAACTGTACATCTCTATGTGTTCGATGAATTGGATCTTGCCATAGGAACTAATCCACTCCCCAATCTTCAACACGGAGCAATATTAAATCAAATTTTACGGGGACATCGATTAACAACAGAAAGTTATGCAGTACTAGATCCAGACTGCTACATTCTTATGCCGAATGCTTTCGACAAACTTCTTTCCCATATGTCGGAAATGAAATTGCAGATTATCGGCGTCAGCTATCCCACCACGCTACCCAAAGTATATTATTGGGATTTCCCGACGGCCTATTTCCAATTAATGATGGCCGATCGAATTCATCCCAGGGATTTGGATTTTCTTCCCGATAGGGCATCATTCGTTGAAGACGAAGTACAGCCGGGCGGGGCTGGTTTGCCGACACCTAAGATTCTTTCCCGCCTCTTGAAATTATCCCGAATTTCAAATTTTCCGATCCAACGGATTCTCATTTCTTGGAGAAATCAAGATAAGACTTTTTTTGTCCTTGCCTACAGTGTTCTATTCAACCTTCCTTATAGGAAGCTTCCGCTCTTTCGAGATACGGGGTGGAGTAATCGCGAACTTTACAAGGGAGTTGGATTTGAAGTCCTCCCGCATCGAGTTGATAGCGTTAAATTAAGGAATTCAATCGATGTCGTTGAGTACCTCAAGTCAAACCCGGATGTGGCGAAATCGGCCGTCGATCCACGTTGGCATGCGGTGATGCATGGAATTCCCGAGGGACGGAAGATCGGGAACCAACCTCTATTCTGGTCAAGATTGGCAATACTCCTAAGACCGAAGATTCCAAAGCCTGAAGTGTTTCCCGCCACAAGTATTTACGCCGGAACATCCATTTTCCGGTCTTTTAGTATCGGAATGGACATTGGGAAAATGGGATCGGGGTATGAATATTTCTGGGACTCAAAACCCTTCTGTATACACTTAGGTCACGGCGGCAAAGATGACATAGATCAAGATATCCAGCGATTGCAGAAATTAAGAGCTTTGGTAGCTAGTAATTCAGAAGAAGAGGAAAACAATGGCAAATAACTCATCTCAACCTTCAAAGAAAGTCTGGCTCGATGAGACAGATGGCAACGTCGTCCTCTTCTATCCGTACGTTCCCCCTGAGGCAGGCGCAAAGGTTAGCCAAGTGCTTTCAACCCGCTGGATAGGCCAAGGGCCTCTGGTTGATCAATTCGAGAAGGAATTTGAAGATTTTATCGACGACGGACACGCCCTCGCGGTTGGATCGGGAACTGATGCGCTTCACCTTGCGTACATTCTCGCCGACGTACAACCTGGGGATGAAGTAATTTGCCCTGTCTTCACCTGCACCGCGACTAACCTGCCACTCCTCTATATCGGAGCGACTCCCGTATTTGCAGATATCGACCCCAAAACAATGAATATGAGTCCGAGCGTCATCAGGAGTCTAGTCACCGAAAAGACGAAGGCAATTGTTACCGTTGATTACGGCGGATTGCCCTGTGATTATGAAGAGATCATGAAAATCGCCAAGGAGTTCGATCTCATGGTAATTGATGACGCTTCACACGCGGTCGGTGCAAAATACAAAGGGAGAATGATCGGTTCGATTGCCGACTTCACAACTTATTCGTTCCAAGCGATTAAGCACATAACCACAGGCGACGGAGGCTTGTTACTTGTAAAAGATCCCGAATTAGCAGATAAGGGAAGGAGATTGCGTTGGTTTGGCATTGATCGGCGGGCAAAACAGGGAGGAATTTGGGCAAACGACATAACCGAGATCGGCTACAAGTACCAAATGACCGACATAGGCGCAGCCATGGGGATTGCAGGGCTCTCACACATTGATGAAGTTCTATCACACCGACGCACGCTGTTAAATACCTACATTGAAAGACTTTCAACGGTCCCGGACGTGTACTCCGTAGGGTCGGAGTCACTCAAAGATCGCGAGCATGCGGCTTGGGTACACACGATTCTTGTTGATGATCGAGATGGCTTACAAGATAAACTAAGATCTGCCAGGATCGAATCTGGACCCGTTCATTATCGTAATGACATGTATACGGTTTTCGGAGGCAGAAGAAGCGACTTGCCCCAGATGGACTTGATTGAACCCAAATATCTCGTTCTCCCTCTGCATATGAGGGTTGATGTGGAGTCGGTCAATCGAATATGTGATGTCATTGCCTCCGGTTGGTAACTCCGAACGGCACATGGTCGTAATCCTCGCTCCCTTAGCTTAAGGATAAGGTCTTGACTCCTAAGGATACATTCGACGTAACTTATGCCACCACCGACTCAGTTTCTGAGGGCGTTGGTTCGAGCCAAATAGTCCCTCTTGTACAAAGGTTGGCTCGAGCAGGACTTTCCGTAAGCTTGATCAGTTTCGAAAAGTCTCAGCCTTCTTCGGATTTGGTTTCGAATCTTCAATCGCTCGGCATTCATTGGGATATGCGTACCTTCAATCGTCGCGGACCAGTAGCAGGTATTGCTCGACTTCTCGAAATCGGCAGACGAATTTCTCCAAATACTCGAATCATTCATGCCCGAAGCGATATACCCGCGGTATCCGCAAGTCTTTTCAATAAGGCGCCCATCCTCTGGGATGTCCGCGGTCTATGGGCTGACCAGAAGGCATTTCTTGAGTCTGATCCATTAAAGAGACGGCTCATCCAGAGCGCTCGAATCCTAGAAGGGATCGCGAGTTACAAAGCCAGCGCAATGTCCACTCTTACACATAGCGTCGTTGCCGAGTTAGAAAGAAGACATCACCGCTTGCCCACGCTCAGAATTGTTGTTCCAACGGCCGTGGATCTTGATAGATTTAAATTCATACCCAAAATCGCCAGCCCATTTCGTGGTCTGTATTCGGGAACTTACAACAACTATTACGACCTTTCGCTCAGTAGCCGATTCGTGAGCGCGTTAAGGGAGCTATCTGACATTGAAGTGCATTGGGCCCGGCCAAAGGAATCTCCCCGTGAGAGATTGGATGCTGGTGAGACTTCGATATTTGTTGTCGATCAAAGAAATATGGCCGAGATCGTGTCCGGCTACAGTTTTGGATTCGCGATCTGCAGATTGGATGCAGGGCCATCACTTAAAGGTGCGGTTCCAACGAAAATCGGAGAATTCTTGGCCTCAGGAAAGCCAATCGTCGTGAATGCAGGATTGGGCGATTTGGATGAATATCTTGCGGAATTCAATGCCGGTGTCATTCTCGATGGGACGCAAGCGGATTTGGCGGTAAAAGCACAGCACCTTATCGAACTGCTGGATGATCCAGAGACTCCAAGTAGATGTCGTGCTCTGGCGGAGAAATATTTTGACATGGATAAGGGCGCAGATAAGTATTTAAAATTATATGAGGCGATGTAGTTTTCTTTCGAGGATATTCGCGAACCTCAATTTCAATGTCTACGAAGTCAAGGTGCCGGATTGCACGCGGTAAACCTTGTCGAACAAATCAAGGTTTGGCTTCTTATGCGTCACCACAATTACGGTGCTTATGTCCCTCAGAGTAGATAGGTAAGCCTCGAAAAGTTTAGACGTATCTGCGTCTAGCGAACTAGTGGGCTCATCCAGAAGGACTAGATCAGGCTCGGCAAAGATTGTCCGTGCAAGAACAACTCTTTGCTTCTGGCCCCCACTAAGTTTGATTCCATTTTCTCCAATGGGAGTGTCAATGCCAAGGGGCAGGGTCACGATAAAATCATAAATTGCCGAGTTCTTGAGCGCTTGGATCGCTTTCTCTACTTCCTGGGCCGAGGGATTAATTGTTAGGCAGACGTTCTCGAGCACTGTCCCTCGGACCAACTCTGACCCTTGGGGAAGATAAACGATTTCATTCTCTGGATTCTTCATATACTCAATGGGACTTTGACCGAACAGTTCTACGGTTCCTGACGTTGGGAAGATCGTCCCAGAAATGAGGTCGCAGAGCGTGGATTTCCCTGAACCTGACAGACCGACCAAGGCAACGGTTTGCAAGGGAAGGATCTCAAGATTCACATCGCGGAGGACGATTTCGTCCGAATTAGGGTAGTGAAACGTTACGTTTTTGATGGAAATAGCTGACGGGCTAGTTTCCGAAGAAACGGAAGTCCCTTTCAATTCGTCTTTCGGAGTCTCTTGATCGAGTCTGACAATCTCTTCCAACACGTCAATTGAGTCCGTCACATATCCAACGCTTCTATGCAATCCAAGCCAATAACTCTGAAGGCGAAGCAACGAAGGGACGATTCGACTCGAAGCCACAAAGAAAACGAAACTTTTTTGAATTGCCAGAGTCGGGTCAGACGTAAGCCGGCTCGTGAAGTACAGAAGGACCATCCCCAGAATTGAGGCGATCTCCAACAAATACTTCGGCAATTGCTGGCTGAATTCAGCTGATGAATACGCTTGCGCTGAAAGGACTCGCGACTCCATATACCGATTTCTGAAGAACGCCTCTTTCCTTTGTAGGCGAATCTCGCGAAAAACGGTCTTGATGTCACCCAGGACGGCGCGCCCCACGATTGTCTCTTGGGTAAGTTGAGAACCCAGATTGCGCATCCGCTTACCCAAGATTCGGTTCAGGGAGAATGCGACCGTGCCAAAAAATATCATGGCAAAAAGCACCATTACCTTGTCTACCGTCGACAGAATAACAACTAGAACACTCAACATGAATACTTCTGACGTAGCCATAACTAAATTGCCGACGAAGCCGATTGTTAAGGCGTTAATTCCTTCAGTGAGTGAGTAGGTGAATTCCTCAGGAGCGACTCCTCGCAACCAGAGCCAAGGTTTTCTAAAGACGAGATCAATGCAGTATCTGGAGAGAGATTCGCTTCGGTGGGCCAGATCTTTGTACATCCTCCGAGTGATCAAAATACTGAGTAAGTTCTTGGTGACGATCAGCGTGATGATGATCGAGGTCAACAAAAGCAAGTTTGAGGTGATCGGTCCCAATTTCCCAAGAAAGCTGCCGAAAATTCCTTGTTTGCTGCTCGTGGAACTATGCCCTTGCATAGAGTTGACCGCAAGGTATGCCAGTAAGCCCGAAAGAACGATTCCAACCAGGTCAAAAATTGAAAGAGCAAACTGAAGAATTATGGAGGAGATCAGATTCCATTTCTCACGACGAGTGAGCGAGGATATCGACAACTTCCATATTTGCATCAAGTTCGATTGAGATTTGATTTTAGACTCGTTTTCTATTGAAGGAGGAGTGGACTTGACTTCTGACTTTAGAAATGCGATTCAGAACGTTCTGAAGCGTCCTCCTTTCAGTTGGAGACATCGTATTCGGTTAATGTAGACGATTTATTCACATTTTTGCACTTTCCAGTGCCTTGTTGGCAGTTGAAAGACCGCCCCGGTACGCAAGTGGGTGCACTGAGCCCTGTCCGCAAGTGAATTTGGCGCGCGCTCACTTTGCTGGAAGACATCAAATAAGGTGCTTTGCATAACAATTATTGTAATATTGAAGAATGAATGAGAATTCGATATCGCCAGGATCCGACGGAGCCGATGGTTCCGAGAAGAATCACGGTGATACTTTTCAAGTAGATACCTCGGACCTTCTGCGGGATATGGATACTTTGAGAGCACGAGTCGAACATTTGGAAAACGCGTTTGCCGCCGAGATTAGTAACAAGCAATCACAAACGATCGGGAATTTCACTCTGAAGCAAATCTCATCTTCGGTGGTGTCGAAGCTAAAGAAATGGATCCGAAACAGACGTATAAACTCATCCTCGCCGCAGTAATGAAGACAAACGTGGCGTTAGTCTATGACGTACCCGGATGGGCCTTTCACAGAATGAGTCTGCAGTTAGCGAGAAACGCTTCGAGCGACTGGAACTTCTCGACTTACGCCACGCCCGAGAAGGGCATGATGAAAGCATTTCACGAATATCTCTCGAAAGAGAATCAACTGGTTCACTACTTTTCCAAATACACTCCCGTATTTCGAAACGGAGTCGTGAGTACTACTTCGGTCCACAGTCATCCAAACCCCGGAGAACGTAAATTTGTCAATGAGAGCCTTCAAGAGCGAGAGTTCTTCGTCATTTCTCGCGAACTCCATGATCTGTACGCCTCAAAGTTCCCAAGTAAACCAATTCCGGTTTGTTATGACGGAGTCGAAACATCCACCTTCTATCCCCGATCAAAGGCCACCCAAGCCAAGGCGCTTCGGCTTGGGTGGGTTGGCAATTCCGGATGGGGGAATAATGACCATAAGGGATTCAACTCAATATTCTTGCCAGTAGTGGACGCATTAAGAAGTCAGGGAATAGCCACTGAGGTGAGAGTCGCAGACCCGACGACGTCTAACATTCCTTACGCGCTCATGCCCCATTTCTATGATGGAATCGATGTCCTTCTCTGTACTTCCCGTAGCGAAGGAACACCAATGCCAATCCTTGAGTCTGGCGCGATGAAAAGGGCTTGGATTTCAACTCATACGGGAATCGTGCCCGAGATGGCCGGGGCCATTCAAAGTGAATTCATCGTCGACCGAAGTGTCGACAGTTTTGTCGAAGCGGTAAAGAAGCTGAATTTAGATAGGTCGCTGCTGGAAGCTTGTGGCGAAGAGAATCACAGAATTATCCACGAAAGTTGGGGACTCCAGCGAAGTATTGACGCGCGAATCCGATTCTTCGCTGAAGTACTGGATCGAAACTGATGCCCGAACCAGTGGTCATAAGGGTCGGAAGCGGATCCAGTAGGTTGAAGTCATTTCGAGTCTTCGACGAGACCTTGGGACGAATTTCGCAGACGGAAGTGCGAACAATCACAGTCGGAAAGCGCCGCTGGAAACGCGTGTTCGATTTTCGTTCATACAAGTTTCTGTTTATCGACGGACTTTTGAGTCTTTTTGACCGCCTATTTTTTCGATTAACGAGAAATCGCACTGGCCTACTTAACGTCAATTCGAAACTTTTCGAAAGTGGAAACTCTCTCCCCTTGCATAACGTTCGAGTCGATAGCACGGACCAAGCCATCGTGGAAATCAAAAAGCTCGAAAAGATGGGCACGGCGGCGCAAGAAGATCGCCCTCTCCTGATTCTCACTTTCGACAAAGACTTGCTTTCTTCGCTCGCGTCCAATTTCCCAAATCAGCATTTGGTTCATTTGGAATCAGATACTCCTCTTGAGACCGAGCCGTTCAATTTTATTCACCACCTGGTCGGCGAGGTGCCCAAAATAACCTGCCAAATGACTTTCTATTCGGGCAATGCTGCCGTCTTTTGTCAGAACTACAGCTATCCAACACGAAGAACCGGAGAGGCGACGTCCATTAGCTATTCCGTGGATACTGCCTCGCTACTTCTAAAGAGATATCGTTTCCTTCAAAGTCGGATTCCGAGCGGAGATACAGAGGAAACTTCTTCTCAAAGAATCCCACGAAGTTCGAATGTACTTTCCGTCTGGCGTTTGATCCAAAAATTCGTGGCGCTGACCGTTCAAGCCAGGCTCTACGCAATCCCCAGATTCCGTGTGTATCTGCCTTCCAAAAAGGTGTGGTCAGTTGCGTTGGCTGGCATACCCACAAATGGCGATTCTTCGTTTGATTTCGTTCAAGTACCCAGTCTTGAGACCAGTTGGTTGGCTGATCCATTCCTAGTCGAGAATGGGGATAAGACTTTCTTGTTTGTGGAGGAATTCGATTTAGCCAAAGGCCGCGGGGAGATCTCCGTTGCGGAAATCCATGAAGGATCTCCTCTAAAAACATCAGTTTGTCTCTCTGAAGACTTTCACCTTTCTTTTCCGTTCATTTTTCGTTATTCAGACAATTTCTATATGTGCCCAGAGACTCACAATGCTCATGAGATTCGAATATACAAGAGCGAGGAATTCCCCCTTCGCTGGAGTCTGGCTGCTAAGCACTTAGCAGGACGCGATTGCAGTGACACGATAATCTTCGAATTAAATGGGCTTTGGTGGCTTATCACTACTGAAGAGAGTGCCAGCGGTGGAGATTTCTACTCAGAATTGTTCGTTTATTTTGCGAATGACCCCGTAGACGGCCCGTGGAAGGAACACGCACAGAACCCTGTCGTCATCGACTCGGGTCGAGGGCGAAACGGTGGTTTTCACGTCTGTGACGATCGACTCTTCCGATTTGGCCAAGAGTTTGGTGTCTTCGAATATGGAAGTGGGCTTCATCCTTATGAAATAACCCAATTGACTGAAGTCGACTATCGTGAGGAAAGAGCAAAATGCCGACACTTTGACGGCCTGCCTGCCCAACTCTCGAGCCACCACATGGATATATCCTCAAAGTACATTGTGATGGACTCCAAGAAATGACGTATCCAACGTACAGAAACTTATGGTGAGCGAATGCTGACAAAGATCCGCCGCGTCTTCGCCTATGCACGGGAAAATGGAATGGAAGTTACCGCCAAGAAGACAATTGGGAAGTTCGGGGTGATCGTCAAGGTTCTTCTGAAGAGGGTCTTCCACTTTGAGCCCTGGCACGTGAGTTCATTTTTAGACAGGCCATACGCTCACTCGGTAGTGGACTTTCTCAATTCGAGGCCGCAGAGAACGAGCGTCGTCGAAGTCGGCTGCGGGCTGGGCGATATTCTTCGCCATTTGGACTACAAAGACAGATTGGGACTTGATCGCAGTCAAGAAGTCCTTCGCGCAGCAAGGATTCTGGCATTGATATCCCCGCGCCAACGAAGGCACACAACTTTTCAGACATTCGATTTTCTGGCAGATGACCTAACAGGACAATTTGACGCCATCGTCTTGGTCAATTGGATTCACGAGATTGATCCGGCAGCGCTCAAGGGAGCAGTAGACAAGCTTTTCACCAAGAATTTGCGAACAAATGGCGTGATCGTTTTTGACGTTTTAGACAGCCCTGGATATCGATATAGCCACTCCGTTGAAGAAATCAGCGGGAATTTGCCCGGCGAGATTATTCCTTTGGGTGATTTTGACTTCTCGCGACGAGTTTTCGCACTTCAGCGAACAGGCGATCCCAAATGAGATCACCGGCAAATCCGGAAGGTATGATTCTTGCACCTTAGAGTAAAGCGAGAATATTGACGTGCTTCTTAAATTGACAAGAAAGATCGCTCTTTTCTTGGTGATCATCGTCCTAGAAATAGTCTTCTGTTTCGCTCTCCTCTGGGTTCTTCGCCGGTACTTCATATCTGGAGACCTACTTTTTGAACAATTGACTTTCACGTCTGTTCTTGGGCCAACATTTCTTTGGGTACTAGTTCGTTTTTTGAAGAATCGAACCAGGGCATCAAAGGGAGCCATGACAAACTTTTCTTGGATGACGCTGCTCTCAATCCTACTTTTTTGGAGTTTCGCTCAGTTCACGCTACTAAATATCGACCGCTCACGATCTTTTTTTCTCATCGCTTGGGTCGATCAAGGAAAAGTCGCAATAACAAACGATGGCTATTCGTTTGCCAAAGTCTATTCGCCAGAAGTACTCAATCACAACGGGATGGTGCAAAGGGTTGACGAGCAAATTTCTCGCGGTATCTTGAAAAAGGAAAACGACAGACTCGAGCTAACCGGCAAGGGAAGAATAGTCCTTGAGACTTCCAAGTTCCTCGCCCGTGAATATAAGCTCACGGGTTGGATTTCAAATAGCCGCTAATTTAGCGCGTGTTCAAATCTTTCATATGTGATCTCACACGAGACAACCAATAAGACGAAAGCAACAAGGTCGATTATTAGACTGTACGGCTCCAATATTCGAGTCCACTCCGCAGAAGTCAGCAGCGATGTCAAGAAGAGCACTAAGAAATTCACCAAAATGGTTGCGGTCATCACTCGTGTCCAGAAGGAATTCTCCGAATTACCAAGTTTTCCTCGTCTAGATCGGGCCGAAATCATGAAGACCAGAGTCAAGAGTAAGAGAAAGAAGCTTGGAACAAACATGTAGTACCGAGTATCCGGTGCCTTTTGGAAGAAGACGCCCTCCTTTGGATTTCGTTCACCTACGAAGACCGAATCGATCGTTTGTGGCAAAACGGAAAACCCATTGCCGATCTTGGTGGAACTATCGCTAAATGCACCGAAAATTCCATATTTTAACAATGGAACGATTGAAGTCGGGTGGTTGATCAAAAAGTGAGCAAAGGCACCCTTCATGTGATCACGAACCCAAGTCTCACCTTGCGGACAATAGAGCGGATCTTTTCGATCAAGTGATCGCAATTTCAAGTCCAAAATACATTTTGGTGCGTTGGCAGAGGATAGAGAAGCGGCAAAGGCTGAAGAAATCGGGGACACAGTGTTGAGGTGCCCTGTCAGGGCGAAACCGACATATGTACTTGGCCAAGCCCTATTTTGATTATTCGCGGTATAGGCCGTGAGCGCGACCAGGGCCAGACTAATCACTATTACACTGGTGCGACGTCTCCCCTGGATGCGTACAAGAATTATCAGCGCATAGCAAAGAAAAATCACAAGGTTCAGCAGTCTTTGGTTCGAGTATAGGAACCCAAAGACTAGAAAGAGTGCTAACGAAGTTCGGTTGTTTGGAGATTGCAAGACCTTTATTAGGTATACCACCGTGATTACCGCGAGCGTGTTACTCAGGCTCTCGGCATTAGCAAGTGTGTCCCAACCGAGGCGCGAAGTATAGGAAAGACATATCGCGCTTCCAAGCGAAATCACTAGTTGCGCTGCACGAGAATTCGCCAACTTAATCACTGTCAAGATGAACAACGTTGTCGCTATACCAGAGAGCACTAATTGAACTAGCACTATTAATCGGTCTGGCACGAAGGCATATAACAGGGTTGTAGGCCAGGGCCTAATCGCATTTCCAAGCACGGAAACATTCCCAATGTCGAGGAAATGCTTTGCAAGGTAGTCGGGAGAGTCTGGTGAGGTGACTAGATTCGGAAAGGCCAACTCAGTGAAAAATCTATTAGCCCAAACGATGACTAAGGCGGGGAAGAGAATCGGATCAACCCGGAGGCGCGCCTTGCTGAACCAATCAACAACCACCATTAACTCCTCGCATTGGACCTGACGCTTAAACTGGAAGAAGTTTGGCATAGTTCAACTCGAAAAGCCTATAGCGGCACCGCAAGAATATCTCCGTGGTAATTCACAATGGGACCCAAACGAGGGAAATAGTCGAGGCCTGGAGTGACGCTAAACAGCCCATAGCGCATTTCGGCAAAAAACTCCCCGATGAACCGCTTCGATTCGATCTTTTCCAAATCAGATCGGTAATACTCATCTTCAAACTCAAAGAAGACAACTGGCCTGAATCTCTCAATAATTTTCGATGCTGACTCGAGTACGGCCACTTCATTTCCTTGAGTATCGATCTTGATTACAAGATTACCCACCTTTAAATCGCCAAAATACTGATCCAAGCCAACTTGCGGCACGTCAATCTCATCGAACTTCGTAATGTCGTGGTTAAGTTTGGTGCTTGACAATCCCTTATTGAGAACGTCCGTTTGGGCATAAAATTTAATTGTTTCTCCGGGCAGGTTTGAGACAGCCGCATTCACTAAAGTAACATTCTGGAGTTTGTTAATGGATACGTTCTCGGTAAGTCTTCTAAAAATACTGGGATGAGGCTCAAAACAATAGAATTTCACGTCAGGGTAGACGCGTGCTAACGGGATAGTGACTGCCCCAATATTTGCCCCCACATCCACCAATACTGAATTGGGGCCATTCAAAAATGAATGAATTAGTTTGGTCAGTCCTCCATCCCAAATGCCATCTAAATAAATCTGAGATTCAATGTGATCGCCAGGTTCCATCCGCATTAGGTAGCGATAATCCCTAAAAGTACCGACAGCGATTCCCTCGCTCAGGTTAAGGGAAGCCAAATTGTAGGGAGCGATCTTTGAAAAGATGCCATCAAAATAGTTCTTATCAGAGAACACTTTATGCATCGGGGTGATGTTGAATTTTCGATTTGCGCGTCTCTTTGCCGTGACAAGGAATGGAAATCGGTCTCTCAAGAGATTTTTGAGCTGCGAGACAAATCTTGATTTCATGGCGCCCATGTCCCTCGCTCCTCGAATAGTGAATACTACTCAACGAATTCAAGTCTCTGGTAGGTCGCAAACGATCTGGAGCCGCTGTAAGACTCCGCCTGATCCTTGACGTTTGATATCCGCCTGATCCTTGACACTTCTAGGGATATTTATACTTCATTGCGCCTTCAATACTGAGGCGTTCTTCTTGCGTATCACCTCCCCGGGTCTGTCTCGCAGGGCGGTTTTGAGAAGCTCTGTTCCATCCCAAATCTGCAAGATCTCTTTGGAGATTTGAACATCGACGTTGCGTCCGGCTCGATGCCTTCCAACGGAAATTTGCTGCCAGGCAACTCCAACAACGCCGTTGGCCCCCACACGACGGCTGACCCAGTCAGGGCCGCTTCGCACTTCACTTAAGGCTTTGGTATCCACTTCTGGCCCGACAAGGCTGATGCCAGGATGAGTGAACCTGGTCATCGGGGTCACCATGCCGATGCCTTGATGGGGCCGCACGGTGTTGTATTCAATGACCCATGCATCAAGTTCTGCCTGCGCAATTGCTTGAGAATCAAAGGTGCGTGCCTGCAAGAACTCAGTGCGAAGGCTTCGATGGAATCGCTCGATCTTTCCTGTTGTGGTGGGAGAGCGTGGAGCAGTCAGTAAGTGATCAATGCCGTTCTCCCGGCAGATGCGATCAAAGAGCACCTCGGTATCTTTATATCCAAAGCGTCCGGTGAAGACCTTGCCGTTGTCGGTCAGGATCTCCTGGGGAACTCCATGAATGCGCATCGCGTTGGCAAAGTGATCACAGACTGAACGCGACGTTGCACGGACCATGAGGCCTGCCATCACGCAGAGCCGTGAGTGGTCATCAACGCCTGTTAAACATTTGAGCTCCTTGCCATCGGAGAGCAAAATGCCACCGACCACATCCATCTGCCAGAGCTCCATGGGACCGCCCCGCTCCCACCTTTTGAACTTCCTATCGCGCTCTCGCCTTGCATGGGGTTCGATGAGATTGGCTCGCTTGAGGCAACGATAGATACCCGACAATGAGGGCACCGGGTCAACGCCTAAACGGGCCAACTCATACTGGAGGCGTTTGGGTCCCCAGAAGATGTTTCGCCGACGAAGCTCCACGATCTTCACATCGATCTCAGGGCTCATCTGGTGCTCACACCCCTGGGGTCGATGGGAATGATTCATCAGCCCTGGCATTCCGGATTTTTCATAGCGCAGCAACCATGAATGAACTGATTGACGCGAGACGCCGAATCGGCGCGCAACTTCCACGACAGAAACTCCATCGCGGATAACAGCGAGTACTGCTTGATATCTCTGCTCCATAACACTTAGCTCCATTAACATGAATGAAGTGTCAAGGATCAGCCTTGGGCTCAATCAGTCGTTGCAACACCTAGATGAATTCAGTACTTTTTCATGAATCGTCAGGAGGTTGTGATGAGACGTTTTGCTCCAGAGGAGATTGCAGAAGTTTGGGAGCGACTAAGGGCTGGTCAATCGGTTCGCTCCGTAGCCATAGGGCTCGGCCGTTATCCCAGCGCCGTTCGACAATTAATTAAGCGATCAGGTGGAGTTCCGCCTCTGGTGGTGAAATCACGGGGACCTCGTTTTTTAAGCATCTTTGAGCGAGAAGAGATTTCCCGTGCTCTCTTGATGGGAGCCAGTATTCGATCAATCGCAGGTCAATTGGGGAGATCTCCCTCAACGATCTCTCGTGAGATAGGGCGCCATGGCATCGCTGGGCAATATCATCCCTTGCACGCAGAGAAGAGTGCCGCGCTGCGAGCACGCAGACCTAAGCCGGCCAAACTCGCTATTACTCCTGCATTGCGCGCAGTTGTTGAGGCAAAACTGGAAATGTGTTGGTCGCCGCAACAAATATCAGCGTGGTTGCGCATCCATTACCCTGATGCCAAGGAGATGCACGTGTCACACGAGACGATCTATATGTCCTTGTTCGTTCAAGGCCGTGGAGCACTGCGCCGCGAGCTTCATCGTAATCTGCGCACCCATCGAGCACTTCGCAGGCGACAGGGTTCACAGCCCTTTGTGGGACAAGGCCACATTCCCAATATGGTCAACATTAGCCAGCGGCCTGCCGAAATCGAAGATCGCGCGGTCCCAGGGCATTGGGAAGGGGATTTGATCCTAGGGCGAGGCAAAACTGCAATCGGCACCTTGGTGGAGCGAAGCACGCGCTATGTGATGCTCTTTCCACTAGAAAGGCTCACTGCAGAAAATGTTCGCATTGAGATGACTGCGAAGATCATGACTTTGCCGGAGCAACTACGAAAGTCCATTACATGGGACCAAGGCTCAGAGATGGCCCAACACCAGCGCTTCACCATAGATAGCGGAATTCAAATATATTTTTGCGATCCCAGAAGTCCATGGCAACGCGGGAGTAATGAAAATACCAACGGCTTGCTGCGTCAATATTTACCGAAAGGGACCGACCTTTCGATTCACAGCGAGGAAGAACTTGATGCCATTGCCGAAGAACTCAACAATCGTCCTCGACAAACACTTGGTTGGGTGACACCCTTAGAGAAGTTTGCTGGGGTTGTTGCAATGACCGCTTGAAACCAAGGCCGGAGTCGATGTCAAGCATCAGCCGAATACCTGTCAAGCATCAACCGGAACTGATATGTCAAGCATCAACCGGAGTAAAACATCACACTGGAGCCGCCTCGGGGATTCGAACCCCGGACCTACGCATTACGAGTGCGTTGCTCTACCCCTGAGCTAAGGCGGCCAATCATGAGTGCAAAAAGTACCGCTTGGGCGCGGATTACCCAAACTAAGCTAATTCTCCAAGATGAAATCTATATCGGAGGCGCAGGCATCAACTGGCTCAACCGAGTCATTGACTACGCGTTCCCACCATTTGACTGTTGCAATTACGGATTCTTCTTGACTCCAACTGGGGCGCCAACCCAAAGTCTGTCTCGATTTATTTGAATCCAAATGCAGTTCGGCCGCTTCAGCACCTTCATGAAGAAGTCCGTCGAAGAATTCAATCGAAGTCGAAGATGGCCATGCCTGTCGGCTGATCTCGACGACTTCCCTCACGCTCAAGCTCTTGGAATCCGGCCCGAAATTGAAAGCTGGAGCGGCACCACCACTCAGGGTTGCCTCGAGCGAAAGTAGATAACCCTTTAGTGGATCCAAAACATGCTGCCATGGACGAGTGCTCTCCGGATTTCGAACTACTATTTTCTCTCCACGAGTGAAGCCACGAATGAGATCGGGCATCAAGCGGTTTTCAGCCCAGTCGCCTCCACCAATTACATTTCCGGCTCGAACTGCAACTACTTCTGGCCCTCCGTTGACTTTGGAAATTTGCTGCCAAGCGGCAACAGCGGACTCAGTCCCGACCTTGCTGGCGCTGTAGGGGTCCTTCCCGGCTAAAGCATCTGACTCTATGAATGCAATCCCTGAATTATCGTTTCTATATACCTTGTCGGTTGTTACAACGACCATTGCCTCTAGGGAGTCCGTCTTAAAGGCTGCATCCAGAAGATTCACCGTTCCCATGACGTTGGTTTCAAAAGTTTCGCGTGGCTTTTGGTAGGACTCCAGAACAATTGGTTGAGCTGCCATGTGAATAACAGCAGAAGGTTGATGAGCAACTAAAAATTTGCGAACCTCTTCGAAATCCCGAATATCTATAAATGCTTCCGGGATAGCGCCGGTTCGATGGGCTCGTTCAAAGAGCGATCCAGGTTCTGGCGCCAGCGAAAGTCCTACGACGGGTACATTCAGTCGCTGAAGGAGAAGGGTGAGCCAGGTTCCTTTAAATCCCGTATGTCCGGTAACCAAAATCGGCCCGGGGAGCTCCTTAAGGCGTTTGCCAAGCGCTAAATCCATAGTCGAACAGTAGTCTTCTCTCGTTGGACAAAGCGCAAAGAACAGGACTGTGACGAGGGATGGGGATCAATTGACTTCGGGATTAGATGACTTGATTGCAGGATTGGTCGCCTCGGCCCTAGAAGAACGGCACCCAGTCAAGGAATTTGTACCTGGTGAATCGGTCGTTCCCGTATCCGGAAAGGTTTTTGGAGGGCCAGAACTGACCGCTGCGGTCCAGGCTAGTTTGGATTTCTGGTTGACCTCGGGTCCATATACGGAGCAATTTGAAAGCAAACTCGCGAAAGTCGTGGGCATGCGCGATTCATTCATGGTGAACTCTGGTTCTTCAGCAAATCTTCTGGCTCTCACCACGCTAACAAGTGCCAAACATGGCGATCGAGCTCTCAAGCCAGGCGATGAAGTTCTGACTGTTGCAGCGGGCTTCCCAACTACCGTGACCCCGATTTTTCAAAATGGCCTCGTGCCCGTTTATGTCGATGTAGACCTACAGACATATGTGGCGAACGACCAAGCACTCGAGGATGCAATCGGCCCAAAAACCAAAGCGATCATGATGGCGCACACGCTTGGAAATCCCTTTAACCTCGATCTAGTAGAAAAATTGGCCAAGAAACATCACCTATGGCTGGTCGAAGACAGTTGCGATGCACTTGGTGGAACTTACCGAGGTAAGAATCTCGGCAGTTTCGGCGATCTCTCCACCTTCAGTTTCTATCCTGCCCACCACATCACCACTGGCGAAGGCGGTGCGGTATTAATTAAAAAGATTGCCCTCAAACGGATCGTCGAGTCATTCCGCGATTGGGGCCGAGATTGTTGGTGTGCTCCAGGTTGTGAGAACACATGTTTGAAACGGTACGAGTGGGAGTTGGGCGAATTGCCGAAGGGATACGATCACAAGTACATCTACTCCCATCTTGGCTACAACCTCAAGTCTGGTGACATCCAGGCATCGATTGGACTTGCCCAACTAGATCGCTTGGAAAGTTTCGTGGAACTCCGAAGGAGAAATTGGAATTACTTGAGAGAAGGTCTGGCCGACCTTTCAGAACACCTCCTGCTTCCACGTGCCACCGAGAATAGCGATCCATCTTGGTTCGGATTTGCCGTGACAGTTCAGAAATCGAGTCCAAGGACTCGGAATGAGATAGTTCAAGCGCTGGACCAGATAAAAATAGGAACCAGACTTCTCTTCGGCGGAAATCTCCTTCGGCAACCTGCCTTCTCCGGCACCCCCCGCCGAGTTCACGGGGAACTGACCAATACCGACAGAGTTATGAATGACAGCTTCTGGTTAGGTGTGTGGCCGGGGCTCACTGTGCCGATGCTGGATTACGTGATTGACTCTATCCATCAAATTCTTGGGGGATCCAAATGAAAGTCATAATCCTTGCCGGCGGTTTGGGGACGCGGCTCTCCGAGGAAACCGAGAGCAAGCCAAAACCAATGGTTTTGATTGATGACAAGCCAATTCTCTGGCATCTAATGAATATCTTCTCCCAGCAAGGCATGAATGAATTCGTGCTTGCCCTTGGTTACCGAAGTGATGTCATTAAGCGGTGGTTACTTGATCTAAATGATCTCGATGGAGATATCACGATCGATACCCTAAACAAAGAAGTCCACCGCCTTGGAAAAGGAGATCACTTTTCATGGAAGGTGACGGCCCTTGAGACTGGGCTAACCACTCAGACCGGGGGACGCATTGCTCAATGCATGAAGGCATTCCCTGGCGAACGCGTTATCGCAACGTACGGCGATGGTCTTGCAAACGTCTCCATCAAGGACCTCATCGCATTTCATGAATCGCATGGCAAGCTTGCAACGGTTACTGCCGTACGCCCTCCAGCAAGATTTGGTCATCTTCACACGGAAAATGGGCAAGTGACTCACTTCGGCGAAAAAAACCAAGCAGATGCCGGATGGATAAATGGCGGTTTCTTTGTTCTTGAGCCACGGGTTGCCGACTTCATCCACGGGGACGACGAGGCCTTTGAGCTCACAGCACTCCCCGAACTTGCGGAGATGGGAGAACTGATGGCATACGAGCACAACGGATTTTGGCAGCCGATGGATACCCTCCGTGAAAAGCAAGAACTCGCGAAATATGCACTGCAACTGCCTCCACCATGGTTGCGCGGGTTAGAGGGTACCCGTCAGTGAGCACCGACTTAACGATAATTACCCCTTGTTACAACGAAGAAGACTCTGTGCTGGTTTGTGCGGATAGGGTCAGAGATGTCATGGCCCGGGATCTACCTGGCGTCTCGTACGAGCATATTTTTTCGGACAACGCATCAACAGATCAGACTGTCTTGCAGCTAAGGAAAATCGCCAAAGAGGACAAGCGCGTAAAGGTAGTAGTCAACAGTCGCAATATCGGGCCATTCAGAAATATGTACCGCGCCATGTCCAAATCAACTGGCAAGGCAATTGTGCCCATGCTGCCTGCCGACTTGCAAGATCCAGCAGAAGTAATTCCTGAGTTTTATAGAGAGTGGACAGCGGGAACACTCGTCGTTTTCGGGGAGCGAACAAACAGGCAAGAGAGCTTCTTCATGCGAACACTTCGCGGAATCTATTACCGAGTGATCCGACGCTTTGCGGACGGAGAAATCCCCATAAACTCAGGCGAATTTATGTTGATTGATAGAAGAATTGCCGAGAACATACTTACTCTTAAGGATCACTACCCATATATTCGTGGACTAGTCGCTCAATCAACAACAAATTCAAAGTCCATAAAATACACATGGGTCAAGCGTGAGCAAGGAAAATCGAAGTCGAATTTTTTGGCTTTGATTGATCAAGCCATAAATGGCCTTATAAGCACCTCTCGGGTTCCGGCACGTCTCGCTCTGCTAGGCGGCTTTGCTTTTTCGGGAATCGGAATCCTTGCGGGTATCTGGTCCCTCGTCGCCAACTTGATCTTTGCACCAGGTGTAAGCCACGGCATTCCCACTTTGATTGTTGCTCTGTTCATTTTTGGGGGTATTCAGCTTTTCTTCCTAGGCCTGATCGGGGAATATGTATTAAGTATCCATGCTCAAGTGAGGCCCCAGCCCCCAGCATTTGATGTCGAACTAATCAATTTCTGAAATCAGAGATCGGCTAGTCGAGAGTTTCGATCCAATTTGGGCAATGCCTTGGCATCATGTGAGAGAACGAATTCCAGCAAAATAGGCCCAGAATCCCATTGGGCAACAAATTTCTTGGCTGCGTCCAAATTATCCAGCGAATCAATCCTTATGGATGGAATCCCGAATGCCTCCGCAACTTTCAAGAAATCGGGAACGCTATAACCATCGCGGGTTGAGATAAATCTTGAATCCATGTTCTCCTCTTGGAACTGCGCGACCATTCCTAGCTGATGGTTATTGATTACGCATACTGCAACCGAAAGTTGGTAATGCTTCAGTGTCTGCAGCTCGGCCACAGCTAACTGGGCACATCCGTCTCCGGCAATTACGGTCCACTTGCCTCCCATGGCAGCGGCCGCTCCAATTGATGCAGGAATGGAGAAACCCATGGCCCCCATACCGCCCGATGTAAGAAACCGTTGATTGGATGTCAACTTCAGTGATTGCGCCGCCCACATCTGATGCTGTCCGACGTCCACCGCAAAACCTTGGACTCCTGCGAAAGCCTCGCCGAGCCACTCCATAACGAAATTCGGATTGAGTTTCAGAGGTACTTTCTGTTCGTCACCGGCTGGAAATTCGTTTTTCCAGTTTGCTATAAGCGACAAAAATGCCGTCGAGTCATATTTTAATTCCTGTACGACTTTGTTCTCCAAGAAATCTGATAGTGAACAGTCGAAATTGAGATCAGCTTTTACTCTGCCTGTCCTTTCATGTTCATCGATGTCTACTCGGATAATGGTTTTGCCCTTGGCAAAATCCTCAACCGAACTTCCTGTCTGGCGAACATCCAATCGACTTCCCAAGACCAAAAGTGCATCAGATTTTGCAAGGGCGCGGTTAGCCCAACGGTTGCCGTAACTGCCGATTAGACCAACTCGCAATTTCGATTCCGAGGAGAGGGCGTCAGTCCCCATCAGAGAAAAAACAACGGGAATCCCGGCCCCTTCGGCGAACCGTCGGAAACTCTCTACCGCTCCGGCGCTTCGCACTCCGCCACCTACCAAGATTAAAGGAAATTCGCTTTTTGAAATTACTTCCATAATTTTCGAAACTTCGCTCAAATCAGGAAGTTTCGCATGATTGGAATCTTCAGTGTTCGAGCTGATGATCTCAGAATGGACCCTCATCCGCTGAACATCAATTGGAATGTCTAGCAGTACTGGCCCCGGCCGCCCCTCCAATGCAATCCCCCAGGCGTGATCCAGTTCTCGAATCAATTCTTCCCCCGTGCGAACTTGAACGGCGTACTTGGTAATACTCTCCACTACTTTAACTATGTCAAGTTCCTGAAAGCCGTTCTGCCTCTGATTGGGGTTCGCTCGCAATTCGGCTTGGTTGACTTGTCCCGTGAGGAAGACCACTGGAGTCGAATCGAAATAAGCAGATCCAATGGCCGTGATGAGATTTGTTGCGCCCGGCCCACTTGTGGCGAGTGCTACCGAGGGAATTCCGGAAACCCTACTTGCACCTTCCGCGGCAAAGCCAGCGGCTTGCTCGTGCCGCATGTTGATTATTGAAGTGGATTGGAGACGAAAAATCGCATCGGTAATGAAGGCGATCATTCCTCCGGATAATTCAAATACCGCAGGAACTTTCTTCTTTTGCAGGTACTGGGCAATATAGTCAGCCACCGTGAAATTCGACGAACTAGACGCTGTGTTCAAATTGACGGCTCCCTTCCTGCTCGACGGAAATCTACCTCATAAGCAATGATGCCGTGAACTTAGTGTTCCCATTTGGAAGGCAACTTTTGGGAATTCATAGTGGTTTCGATGCCTAAGAACCAATCAACCGTACTTCTAATCCCATCAGCTAACGTCACTTGGGGTTGCCACTTGCCCTCCGTGAGATGCGTTGTGATCGGCAGCAAATACTGACTCTGATTCGGATCACTTTCCACCGCTCCCAAATGCACAAGTTCCGATCGATTCAGGTAGAGAGCAACGGAATTAATAGCCTCACGTATATGCACGCCTACTGGATTGCCGATATTGACGATGGACTCGTACTGCGAACTCTCAATCATCCGGAGAACGGCTGATGCAAAGTCGCTGGCGTAGAGGTAGGACCAAGTTTGGTCGCCCTTAGTGGCCTTGAATACTTTGTTTTCAATGAGTGTCCGAATAAGAGTCGGCAACATTCCCGAACCGATATCCATCGGACCATAAATCGAAAAAACGCGCCCCCAGACAAAGCGAGTGTTCGAGCGGGCAAAAAGTGCTAGAAGTTCCTTGCGCAGTTGCACTTTTGCTTCACCGTACACGGAGGCCGGGTTGTCCTCTTCCATTTCATCCACGGGATGGGAGTGAGGCCCAATTTCTGCTTGGGAGCCAAAGGCAATAAAAACTTCTGCCCCAAATTTCTTCGCGGCCTCCGCCAGGCCATATATCCGTGACAGGTTGCCAAATTGCATCTGTTTGTCAGCACGATTTGCATCCTCCACGCCCTCCCAATCAGAGGCGATAACTACCCTTGGCTTCATTCGCGCAATAGTTTCTGGCCACTCCTGTGGTGCCTCTCGAACAATCTCTACATTGGTCAAACCATCAAGGCGCCAGCAATCGGATTTTGGGCGAACGAGTGCAACTGCTGGAATGCCCTCGTTATTCAATTCCCTGATGATCCAACTTCCAAGGAAACCCGATCCTCCAGTGATAAGAATCATTTCCCTAGCACCATGAACGCATACTCCAGTCGATACATTGCGAGTTCCTCAGTCCTGAAAGCGTACTGATGAAAGCGCTATCCAAGCCACACCGATCTTGCTCTTCGATTACCCCTGAAATCTTGAGGCTTTCTGCCTAGACTTGAGATAGATTTCGAAAGTGACCGTACTGTTCAATGACCTCTCCCGAGGATGGTTGGCGAATTCGGAAGAAGTTCGGGAAGTGATCGGTCGGGTTATATATAGCGGGCGCTACATTCATGGACCAGAGCACCGCGAATTTGAGACTGAACTCGCGGAATTTCTCGGAGTAGAAAACGCAATCGGCGTAGCGTCCGGAACCGATGCCTTGTACCTGGCGCTCAGGGCGGTCGGATGCGAACGAGGCAGCAAGATCATTACGGCAGCCAATTCCGGAGGTTATACGAGTGTCGTCGCGGCAAATATCGGCTGTGAGGTCATTTATTGCGATGTCGACGGACAGAGTCTGGTCATCACAGATGTCACTTTGAAACCCTTGCTCACAAAGGACGTTCAGGCAGTCGTCGTCACACACCTGTACGGCAATGTCGCCCCAGTCGATCGGATTGTCGCACTCTGCGAGCCTCTAGGAATAAAGGTGATCGAAGATTGCGCGCAGGCCATCGGTGGCCGGATCGGTTCAAAGCGTGTGGGCACATTGGGAGACATCGGCGCATTTAGTTTCTATCCAACTAAGAATCTGGGCGCGGCCGGAGACGGTGGTGCCGTCACCACGAAGAGCCCTGCTCTAGCAACGAAGGTTCAGAAATTGAGACAGTACGGGTGGGACGGAAAGTATTCCATCGAAGTGCCCGGGGGGATCAATAGCCGCCTGGACGAAATACAAGCGGCAATATTGAGAATTGGGCTAAGACAGGTTGATTTGTTAAATGCCAAACGGCGTCAGATAGCCGCCGAATACGGACATGCTCTGCTTGGAACCCGAATTCGAATGGTCACGGACGCTTCAAGTAGTTCAGCATCGCATTTGGCTGTCGTTCGGGTGCCAGTGGGAATCGGTCGGGACAAATTTCAAGATGAGTTAGCGAAGAGAGGAATTCAAACGGCGATCCACTACCCTGTACTTGATTGTGATCAGCCGGGGTTGCCAAGCAGGGATTTAAATCACGACATACCTGAATCTCGGGCAGCAACTGCGGAAATCCTCTCACTCCCGTGCTTTGCAGAAATGACCTCCACTGAAATCAGTGATGTTATAACTGCCGTAAAAGAAATATTGGGGTGATCTCATGACCAAAGCCATAACCCACTCGGTCGTGATCCCTGTGTATCGGAATTCGGGATCCATCGACCCACTTATTGATTCTCTTATAAGTCTGGCGAATTCGATCGATGGCACCCTTGAAGCCGTATTCGTGGTCGATGGTTCACCAGATGATTCGGCCGCCAAACTTCTTGCCAGGTTCCCGCACGAACAACTCCCTTCCCAAATACTTCAACTTTCGCGAAATTTCGGCTCTTTCGCCGCCATCCGCGTCGGTTTGGAAGCTGCCCGAGGTCGGTATATCGCCGTCATTGCGGCGGATTTACAAGAACCGCCTGAATTGTTGAGTAATTTCTTCGCGAAATTGGAAAGTGATTCGTGTGACGTCGTAATCGGGCGCCGCACCTCGCGCAAGGATGGAGTCATCCCCTCCTTCGCGGCAAATATCTTCTGGCGTTTCTACGCTCGAATGATCAATCGAGACATCCCTCGTGGCGGTGTAGATGTCTTCGCCTGCAGCAAGACAGTGGCAAGCCAGTTGACCCAACTATCAGAGAGCAATACCAGCCTGATCGGACTGCTCTTCTGGGTGGGCTTCCGACGTGACTTCGTGGATTACGCAAGGCTTGCTCGCCCGAGCGGCAAGAGTGGCTGGACCTTTAAGAAAAAACTCCAGTACTTGGCAGATAGCGTTTTCGCTTTCACGGATCTGCCGATCATCTTCCTCCAAATCATCGGCATGTTGGGAATTGGAATTTCGACAATATTGGGTCTGGTCGTTCTCGTTGGTTCAATCAGCGGCTCCATTGAAACGCCTGGATATCCCACTTTGATGATCGTTATTTTGGCATCAACGTCTGCGATTCTTTTGGGTCTTGGAGTAGTAGGTTCTTACGCATGGAGGGCCTACGAAAATGGCAAACACAGACCCAATGCGATTATTATGAAAAGCGATATCGATTAATATGAGCCACTTTTTCCTCCACCCGCAGGGTATTTGTGAGTCGGTAAAGATCGGAGCTCGCACCAGGATTTGGGCTTTTTCACACGTCTTGAAAGAGGCGGAGATCGGTGAGGACTGCAATATCTGCGACGGGGTCTTCATCGAAAACGACGTTGTCATTGGAGACCGTGTAACAATCAAGTCGGGAGTTCAACTCTGGGATGGCATAAGAGTCGCTGATGACGTCTTTATCGGCCCCAATGCGACGTTCACAAACGACCTCTTCCCGAGAAGTCGCAACTGGAAAGACGTGCACCCGACGACAAGAATCCAAGCTGGTGCCTCAATCGGGGCTAATGCCACGATCTTGCCCGGCATCACGGTTGGAACTGGCGCGATGATTGGCGCCGGCGCCGTGGTGACAAAGGATGTACCGGCCAACGCCATCGTTTACGGTAATCCGGGCCAGATTCGCGGGTACGTAGGCGCCGACAAAGACAGACCTGCGCGTATAGATTCAAAAAAATCCATTGACGTGGATACGAAGAAGACGCTGCCGGGTGGCGCCAAGTTAATCAAACTGACAAAAGTTTCTGACTTGCGAGGAAATCTCCTAGCCGTTGAATTTGAAACAGATCTTCCATTTATACCAAAGCGATTCTTTATGGTGCATGAAGTTCCAAGTGAAGATGTCCGGGGTGAACATGCCCATCAAACATGCGAGCAAGTTCTGACCATTTTGAACGGAACAGTTACGGTCCTGATCGACGATGGCGTTACCCGAGAACAAGTATCTCTTTCGGATCCAAGTGTGGCGCTCTACATTCCTGCGATGGTTTGGGGAACGCAATTTAAGTTTTCGGGTGATGCAATTCTGGCTGTCTTTGCTTCAGAAGCTTACGATCCCGACGACTACATCAGAACGTATGACGAATTTCAGGTGTTGGTTTCCAAAAACCAAGAGAATCTTTAAAGCTCCATGATGAAAACAGCGCAGAGCCTTCAATCGCTTTGGGTAAAGTATCAACTTCACATCTTAGTTGTGATAGTCCTAATCGATTCACTTGCATATTCGTTAGTTAACCAGAAACCGCAGTGCTGCGACGCTGACTTGTACCTCTCTGAGGCCACGAACATCAAGACTTCCGGATATCTTCCCCAGAGTGGCACACCATGGTTGTCTTCCTTTCACAACTACATGTATCCATCATTCATTTTCTTGGCTAGATCCATCGGGCTAACTTCACGGACAAGTATCTCCATGCTGCAGTTTGCTTTGATTTTCGCGGCATGCATCTTTATTAGCATCCGCCTGTACAAGGCTCTAGGTCTATCTGCTATTCAATTAACGAGCATCACCCTCTTGGCGGCCTTCTTCCCAATCCTGGCATTTAGCGGTTACCTGCTAACTGAGGCTCTCGCATCTGCCCTTCTAATCCTCTGGTTTGGACTCTGGCTCGAGCTGGCGTTGAAGAAGCACTCCAATTTTCAGCACTATGTGTTGATCTTCATCACGTCCCTTGTCTCTGGAATTATCTGGATGACTCGACCCTCGCTTATGTGGGTTCCGCTGGCCCATATCATCTGCATTTTTGCATGGGAACTGAAGACTCGCACTGCAATTCCCGCCCGCATAAAGCATGCGATAGGAAGCGCCCTGGTGACGTTGAGCGCCGTGGTGATCGTGGCATTGCCCCAATACTTGATTACCCTGAGTTCAAGATCCATCGTGAACGGCGTACTCCACCTCGATGATTGGGCCACAAATCGAGTCTTTGAATCCTCAGTCTTTCGTTATGTCACGAATATGTCGGGGTGCGGCCCACTACAACTGATCTTCTCTCCCTACGGACAGACATCCGAAGCCCTTTCACCTGCCCACTACTACAGCTCACCGACCTACAGATTGATTGGATTCGTTGCCCGTTTGTGCAGTGGATGGGACGCAGTGCCTTCGCCTCTAACATACGTCGACCATCTCTCTATCTTTCCTTGGATCCTGCTATCAGCGCTCTCTGGCCTCCTTATAGTCGCGCCCTTCTTCCTGGTGCTTTGCAAGAGAGGCACCAGCCCACATGGAAGCAACATGCGACTGGCGCAGATCGGTCTGCTTTCCATATTCCTTGTCTCCCAGATTGCCATGGGAATCACGCATGGTGAGATTCGATATAACGTTGCCGGCTGGCTACTTGCTGGACTATCGCTGGCTCTTCTTCCACAACACTTCAGAGATGGTTTCCCGTGGAAGCGGTACGCGACGATTTCATTAAGCGTCTCTTTCTTTGTAATAGTCGTTGGTCAATTAACGCTTTCACTTTCCCAATTCTGGCTTGCCTGCGTTAAATGACATCACTTACGTTAACTAATTAACTTCACAGCATGTCCGGGCCTAACACCGGGGATTTCCGAAAGCGCGTACTTGCCACAGAGAACACTGTTTGGGAAATAATTGAGCAGTTCCGGACCCGTCTCCCCGAGCACCAGGTATTGCAGACCTAAGGACATCAGATGTTGACAGAAGACGGCCTTCGTTTTGGCTGTAGAAACGATGTCCTCTGGAGCATTGAAAATGGAGGCCGACTCAATTCCACTCTCAAGCTGAACGTAGTTGCCAAGTAGTCCTACGAAACCCACGGAGGTGCTCGCCGAGAATGCATAGGCGAGCGCGGCCCGGGAGTCATCAATGGATGGCTGCATGTTAGATAAGGAATATCTTGTCTGTGGCACCTTGCCAGCGAACCTTTTCAGCTCAATCTGCGGATTGGGTGTCAGCAAAATGGAAGCGAAGAATACCGATGTGACCAATGAAATGGGCCAGAGCAATAAGCCTCGCTTTCGAAAGAAATATGGAGCCGCGAAGACTTGGGATTCACCGCTGGCATTCCTATCAATTTTCTCGAAAGTCAGGATGGCTCCAATCAGCGCTCCGAAGGCAATCGCCACAGGCAGTAAGAAGGTTTGCAGCATAGAAGCGGCGAAGGAGCGATTTACGTAATAGGGAAATGATGCAATCGACCATATCGAGAAGAAGAGACCGATCGATCCGGAAAAGTGTAAGCCGTCGTCGTTCGCTCTCAGGGAACCGACTCGACAACTTTAGAACCCAGAAACTGCTAACCAGCACCGCGATTATTAGCGGCAAAATCAGTAGAACTGGACCCGGGGTATGAATCGGCTCCGATCCGTAACCGCCACCATACTGTCGGAGGAAGAAACCGTAGTCTGTTATGTGTACCTCTTTGCCAAGTGCATAGGACGTCATTGGATAGATCGTAAATCCAAGGATCGCGCC